>NZ_BDAW01000013.1 GCF_001625085.1 Nocardia acidivorans NBRC 108247 | reverse complement strand
ACCACCAAATCCGTTGCGGCTCCGAATATCAGCCGTGTCTCTCTACCTCTCATACGACGAAGATCCGCACAGTGGCCGATGGACGGTTACCGGTGAAGACGGCCACCGAACAATCACCGTCACCCACGAATCCAAAGAAGTAGCGGCTGCCGAAGTCGAAAAGTCTTTCGGCCGCAAGGCATCTCCGCGGCCACCCGAGCCGCCGCCCGGCTGGCACCGCTTCACCCTGATAGACAGCCTCTTCAATTCCGAGGGCGCGGCCTCCGACGATCCCGCCTACACCGCGATCAAGGCAGCCCCACCCGAGGGCTGTGTCCCCGAACCCCTCACCCACTGCTTCAGCCTCGAATGCACCCGTCCCGGCACGGATCTCCTCGACGCCATCTCCACCACCTGCGCCGAAATCCGCACCCGCCACGGCTTGCTCCTGACCGACCTCGGCGTCGAAAAGGTAGACGAATGGCTCTCTGATGGCAAAGACGCCTGGGGCGCCAGAATTCTGGCCCAACTCCTCCTGATGTCCGTCGAACGAGCCAGCCTCCTCGGCTACACCCCCACCGACCTGACCCGCTTCATCCAACGAGTCACCGAATGACCCGCGGTGCGCGCCAACAACCTTGGCATGATGTGGAGGTGCGCACCCTCCTCGTCACCCTGGTCCTCGTCACCGGCCTAGCCATAGCCGCCGATTTCGGCGCCGCCGCCTACGCCGAGAACGCCGCAGCCGAGGCCATGCGCAACACCGCCAACCTCGGCTCCAACCCGTCGGTAGACATCAAAGGCTTCCCAGTCCTACTCCAGGCAGCCAAAGGCAAATACGACGACCTGGAAATCAAGGCGAATCACGTAGGCACCGAAAAATTCGGCTTCGTAGACGTAGCAGCCACCCTCCACGGCGTAGAACTCCCCCTGACCGACCTGGCCAACCGTGAACTCCACCGAGTCCCCGTAGACCGCTTGGAGGCCACAGCCCGTTTCAACGCCCTCCGCCCCATGGTCCTCCTCGACGTAGCCGGCCTCCTCCCCTTCGGCGTAGTCCCCACCTCAATCCACATGGACGGCACCACCGTCATAGTCACCGGCACCGGCAGAAACGTCGTAGTCGACATCGACCAACTGAAGGGCAAATCCTGACCGGCTGTAGATGATCTCCGCGATTCGTTGGGTCGCACCACCTCTCAAAGGTGTTCGGTCGTCCGTCGTCCGATGGATGCGCTGAGCGCATCCAACTCGGCCAGCACATCGGTTGCGGCCCAGACTCGATCGCGCTTGCTATCCGAGAGAACCTCGAGAATGCCGGCTTCGGTCAGTCGTCCGAGCGCGCGGTAGGTGCTGCCGTCAGTGGTGCCGGTGATGCGTTGTGCGGTATCAGCATTGAGGATCGGAGTCTCCAGCAACGCATCGAGTATCGCCTCGTCCGCCGAGTTAGCCCGCGGCCGTGCGAGATCGCGCCAACGCCGTGGCAGTTCGGCTAGCGCACAAGCCGAATCCTGTGCGGCCTCGCTGGCATGGATCGCCCCCACCGCCAGATACTCGACGAACGCGTCTGCCTGCCCGTCTCGAAAACGATTGAGATGCAAGAAGTATCGACCGGTATCCGCCAGCATCACCGAGGCCAACGGCACGGTCACGCGCCGCGTGAGTCCGCGCCGCCGCAGCACCGCGCTGATGAGAGCACGTCCGATGCGCCCGTTTCCATCGGTGAACGGATGAATCGATTCGAATTGTGCGTGCGCGATCGCCGCCTGCGCCAGTATCGGCAAGTCGTCCCGGTTGACGAAGACGAGTAGATCATTCATCAGTTCGGGCACAGAATCCGGCGGTGGCGGCACATGTGAGGCATCGATCGGCGTGTAATCGCTACCGCCGATCCAGTTCTGGACGTCGCGCAGCCGACCACCATCACGGGCGGTGTAGTAGTCGGTATCCATCAGCAACCGGTGCGCGGTGAGCAGATCATCCAGCGTGACAGCCCCCGACCCCGCCGCATCCACCATCGCGATGAGCGCTTTGACCGCGGCCAACTGAGACCTCGCCTCCTCGCTGGCCTTCCCCCCGGCAATAGCCTTACCGAACGCCCGCCACCCCGCATCGATGTGTTCGATCTTGGACGAGGCCACGGACTCGCTGCGCAGGAGGAAGTCGGCCAGCGGAACCAGATGTTCCCCGAACCCGGCCTCCAGGCGAGCGATAGCGATCAATGCCGCTTCGTGGATGCGGGCGACAGGTCCGGTCGGGTCATAGTCGAGGTCGCCGATTCGGGGCGGAATCGAAACCATGACCTGCTCGAGCGTGCGATCCGCCCGCGACCCCTGCCGCTGACGTGGTTTCCAAGCGCGCGGTTCGATGCGATGCGGCGGCCAGTCCATGTGCCTCCTTCGAGGAAAGCTCGACTAGGACTGATCATAGCTGAGTATTCGGCTAATAAACTCAGTTAAATGGGTGGGATATTCTACTTTCTAGACCGAAGTGACAGGCATCGGGAGACAGCTGGCTGAATGCGCGATCCGGAGCGGGGTAACCGAGAACCGCTGCTGATCAGCCCTCACAACGGCGCAGTAACCAGCGCCGGACTCCGGCAACTGCCCCTTCATCCAATTCGTTGGCATCGATCAGTCTTCGGTGTATCCGATCCAGATGTAGTCGCGCGCGCGTGTCAGAGCGACCATGCGTTGTCGCGCAGCCAGTTCGGCACGGTCACGCTCTGCGCCGGTGAGCTGTTGCGCCGATGAAGCTGGTGCGTCGGTGAGATGGAATACTGCAAGGAAATCCATACCTTTGGCGCGGTGGACCGTGCCGATTTTGACTGCCTCGGTGTAGGTTCCGTCAAAGCTTTCCAGGGGGCGCGTGGGGATCTGGGCCCGGCGCAGCGCAGAGGAGACCCGGTCCACCTCTCGGTTCGTATTGAGGATGACCGCGATGTCGGCCAAGGCGCGTCCGGATGCTCGGATCGCCTGAACCAGGCGAGATTCGGCTTCCCGCCGCGGGAACGTCTCGGATTTCGCTGTGCCCCCGGGTAATACGACTTCGGTGTCGCGCAGTGTGACGCCCGGTGCGCCGTCGAGGTCGTCGACGGAATTCCCCGCGTCGATGGCTCTCGCGTACTCATGCACCGCGGCCCGATTTCGATAGTTGATCTTCAGCACCGCGCCGCGACCGACGATCGGGATGCCTGCGTCGGACAGCCGCCAGCCACCGGCGTAGACCTGCTGTTGACCGTCCCCGACGAGAACGAGCGGAGCAGTGGGTTCCCCACCCGCGATCTGGTGGACCAGTTTCAGTTCGAGCAGTGTGAAGTCTTGCACCTCGTCGACGACGACCAGTCCGTAGGGGTCGTCGAGTGGTGCGGCTCGCAATTCCTCGAAGGCTTTGGCGATCACATCGATGAAATCACAAACTCCGCGCTCTTTCAGGCGGGCTTGATAGGGCACGAACAGGTCCTTCCAGACGGTCTCTCGGCGTGCGTCATCGAGGCTTATGCCATTGCGCCCGGTGCGATCGATGTCCTGGTACCGCGTGAGTGTGGTGATCCCGCGTCCTTTGATCACGCGCTGTATCTCGTCCTTCCAGTAGCCAGGGTTGGATTCGATGGATTCGAGCTTCATCCGCGCGCGATCTCTCCACGCCTGGCTGAAGGCTGTCTCGGCAGCGCCGTTGTCCAGATTGAACGCGACCCCACGATCTTTGAGGAACCTCATGGTCCACCCATAGAGCCCTACGAATTCGGCCCTATCGCCGGCATGCGGTGCCAGCCGGACGAACCCTGACCGGTGGTAGTCAGGCAGATTTCGCACGAAGCTGGTGAACAGCAGACGACCGGGATTATGTTTGGCAAACCTCGCCATTCGATGCAGGGCCACAACGGTTTTCCCGGTTCCAGCGGGCCCGCTGAAGCGAGCTGGACCGTTGTAGTTACGGATCACCAGTTCCATCTGGTTCGGGTCGAGAAAGATCATCCACTCCTCGAATGGGCGATCCAGCGCTTTGGCGCGAAGATCCTCGCGCAAGTCCGTAGCAGCGAACAAGCCCTCGGATACCTGGGCAGCCGGACCCTGTGGGGCATCATCGGTGGACAGCAACTCGTATCGAGAACTGCGCTCAGCAACCGTGTACGCGATCTCCCTGGCTCGTTGCTTGGTCAGCCGCGCTTCTCCACTGAAGAGCTCGCCGGGCAGACTGTTCAGATCCACTGCGGTGAACGAGGTTTCCGCCTTGGCGGCGACGGCCCTGGTCATGAGCAGCAACATGTCGATCATGTGTGGCACATACTGTCCGCGTCCCGCGCCGAGATTCGAGAATGTCTCCTCGGCGCGGTTGCGAATACGCCGCAATTCGGATGTCTCCGGGACGGTGTCGGTGAACACGAGCGCGAACACACCCGAGGGTCCCACCGCGAAGGCGTTCGCGCGTCCCGCTCGCCCGAGCCCGCCCTGCCGATCGATCAGCACCTGCCAACCGGTGCGCATCAGTGGAACCGACAGGAAACGCCTCTGCGCCGCATCCAGAAACGGCAGCTCCCTCAACACCTGTTCAACCCATTGCCGACGCTGCTCAAACCGCATGTCCACCATCGGAATCCCCTTTTCCGGCGCTCTGATCAGATGACCGCAGGGACGACATCGGCGGTGCGGCAGTTCGGGTCAGATTCGAGTCACTATGGCTAGCAACGTATTACATGGAGTCGACATCGGATCGGGAACGGAACTGAATGACACACTCGGTCACATGGGTTGGCACAGAATAGGTTTCGCGTGGGGCTGCGATCGCAACCTACGGTGGTGAGCTAAACGGCCGTGCCGCGGTTGGTAGCGGCCGGGATGATGAGCAGCGAGTCCATCTCCCGCCGGCGGCACTTCTCGGCGAAATCGACTGCACTGCTGGGGTTCTGCATGTATCGATCGAACGTAGGCTGATCGATCTCGTAGTACTCCTCGTAGTCGACCACTCCACTGCTGGCCGGAATAGACAGGTAGTGCTTACCGGTCTCCTCTTCGATACCCGGAGAGAACCGGTATTCGCGTGAGAAGTATTGATCGTTGAATTTCATTTCACTCCACCCGCGATAGTTGATACCTGATTCCCTTGGACAGATCGGTCGGTCTTAACCAAGCTCGAATATCCGTTCCGAATCTGATCGAAATTCCGATTGGTGACGGTCAGAGGTGAATTCCCTGTTCGAGTTGAGGATTACGAAATCACGTCATCCGGTCCGCGATCGGCTCCTATCGAGTGTCCGGAACCGCCCGGTAGTCTCGGCCGATGCCGGATCCCGCCATCCATCGCCTTTCGCCTGGGCTCGCGCCGCTCTGGCGTGAAGTGCATCGTCGCCTGTCGTCGGGGCAGACGGTGCGGCGAGTTACGGTGGGCCCGCTCACCGAACATGAGCGCACCGCCATCGCCGACTTCTTCGGGTGGGCGCGGCTGCCTATGGAATTCGCCACGGTGGAGATGGACAGCTTCGAACAAGTTGTCGCCACGGCAACCGGTTCGACGGTGCGGTCAATCGTCGAGCAGATCGTGGGTCCGATCGGTGACCGTTCGGCCGAGCGCCGCCAGGCGGCGGCCGAGCGAAAGCAGTTGTGGGACTGGCTGACCGGGCATGAGGTGGTGGCCGCACAGCCCGCCCTGCTGGGATGGGCAACGGCGATGCGCCGGTCCGGGCCATTGCACGGTTCGGTCCCGGAGACCCGTGCCGAGCTGGAACGCGCATTGCATGTAGTCGCTCAATTGCCCAGCGCTGGAATACCTGTGCCCGTTTTCGCGGACTCCGTTCTCGGCGACCCGCACGCGCTCGACGAGGGCGTTCGCCTGCACGGCATGGTGGTCAAAGCCCTTGCCGCTGTGTTCGGTATCGACGTGCCCGTGGATTCGGTGCAGTTGCGGCGACTGTGGGAGCGGGCCGGTCTCGCCGGCGACGAACTGTCATCTACGGTGCTCGTGGCCGGGCCGCGCGGCACGGGGACATCGGTTGTTGATCGAATCCTCTCAGCGTGCGCGAACCCCGGTCGGCGTCGCGTCCGCCGCGCCGGTTGCGGCGATCGGTGCGGACGGCAGCTGGCGGGTGGGTGTGCTGACCGGTAGCTGGAACAAGGACCATGCCGCATACATCGGTGCTTCGTCCCGGCGGCGGGCGCGAGAACGCCGCATCCGTGAACTGAGCGAGGGGATCGCCGAGTGCGACGAAACACTGACCGTTCTGGCCAATGACAGGCGGTCACTGATCGGGCGCCGTGATGTGATTCGCGCGGAAGTGGCTTCCCGACGCGACTACACCGAGTTCGCCGCCGCTCAGTTGCGGCTCACGCGAGCCGAATCCGACTTGGCCGCGGCGGATTCGGTCGTCCGAGCCCGGCTCGGTGAGGTCGAGACGAAGGCGGCCGCCGTGAAGTCCGCGCTGCTGGAACTGACCCGGCTTGCCGCGGAGACGGGCCTGCCCGCCGAACCGGAGGCGTTGACGCGGGTCGGCACGGCCCTGGATGGTTTCGGAGACCATGCCGAAACCTGGCTGGACGCGCATAGGGAATGGATCTCCGCCCGCGACAACGCCGCTCACCTCGCTGAAAAAGCTGATAGCTCAACGAAATTGGCGCGGGAGCGACAGTCGGAAGCCTCGGCGTCCGAGGCCGAACACCGGCAATTGGCGGCGAAACTCGCCACGGTCGAAGCCGTCATCGGACTCGATTACCTGGACGTGCTCGACCAAATACGTAGCATCCGAGCACGACTCGGCGCAATCGCCGACGAGTTGCGCTCACGTCGTCTCGAAGTCAGCGGTTTCACCGGTGAGCTCGGCAGGCTGGACACCAAACGCGATACGGACGCCCGGGCGCATGAGGCCGCTTCCGCCGAGCGCGACGCCATCGCACAGCACTTCCGCCATGTGGCGGTGGGAGTCTTCCCGGTAGACGGGGACCTTCCCGACCTGGACGGATTCCGCACCGTGCTGGCCAGCTCCGAAGGCGTCCGCGCCGCACTGGACGCCGCCCGTCTGGTAGCGGCAGCCTGGCCGACCATCCCCTATTCCGCGGCCAACCTCGGCGAAGCCCTGCGCCGACTGAACGATTCCATCCACGAGTCCCGCACCGCCCTCAGCGCCCGCGCCGACCTGGATCTCGAAACCGATGACGATATCCAGATTTTCACCGCCGTCATCGATGGTGTCCGTGTCGGTGCGGCCGAACTGCTGCACATTCTGCGTACCGATGCCCAGGAGGCCGAACACGAAATCACCGACCGCGAACGCGCTCTCTTCGACAAAACCCTCACCGGCGACACCCGCCGCCACCTCGCCGCTCGTATCCGCCAAGCCACGAGCTCGTAGACGGAATGAACGCACGCCTGGAACGCGTCCGCACCGCTTCCCGCGTCTCCGTCCGCCTGGTCTGGCAGATCGCCGACAATCTCCCACCCGGCACCAAGTCTGCCCGCGACCTCCTCCTCAAGGATCCCATCCGCCTCACCGAGGCCGATCACGAAGCGCTGCACCGCTTCCTGCGCGACCGCATCGAGGAAGCCAAGGCCGACGGCACCGCCACCAGCTGGGAACAACAACTGGCCCAGGTCTTCGACTACACCGCCTGGCACCAATTCGTCGTCAAGGTCGATCGCGGCAGGGGCGAGGGCTACCAGAAACTGACCAAGAAACTGCACGGTGCTCTCTCCGGCGGCGAAAAGGCCATAGCCCTGCACCTTCCACTCTTCGCCGCCGTAGCCGCCCACTACCAAACCGCACCCCAAGCGCCCCGGTTGATCCTGCTGGATGAGGTCTTCGTCGCGTCGACACCACCAACCGCGGCCAAATCTTCGCTCTCCTTTCGGATCTCGATCTGGACTTGATGCTCACCTCGGACCATGAGTGGTGCACGTATGCCGAATTGGGAGGGATCGGGATTCATCAGATCATCACCGGCGACGGAGACGACGCGGTGACAACGGCACGGTTCACCTGGGACGGACAGCAACTACTGGAGGCATGAACGCGATAGCATCGACTGCCGTGCCGGTATCGAAGGGCCGCAAGCCCAAGAAGAAGGGCCGCAGGAAGCCGACCCATGCCCCGGGCGGTACGTGAGCTGGCCCGCTCTCATGCGAGTCGCAGTCGCGGTGGTGTGCCCCAGCTTCGAGTTCAGCCCCGGAATTGCCGTTTTTCGTGCAGGGTGACCCTGGCACCCTCTAGGTCCGCGAGTCGCGCCGAGACAGTGGCGGCAGCCAGCCGCTCGGGTAGGAGGGCCGAGAACTTCAAACCGTTGACCGCGCGCGGATCGACGGACGGCAGTGTGAGAGCTGCTTCGCCGTCGGTGAATTCTGCTGTGGCAAAGAGCATCTCGGATGTGAGGTCGGGGCGTAGCCGGACGTAGAAGTCGGTGGGCCGTTGGTCGGCTTCGGAGATTCCCGTCAGGGTGGCGGCGAGGGTGGCGTTGGCGCGGAACCCCGCCCATGTCCACCAACGTGTTCCGGTGTCGGAGCGATCGATCACCGTGGCGTTGGTGATGACGGTGGCCGATCGTGTGGTTCGCTGTTCGGTCAGCGTATTGAGGGCTCGCCGCGTCAGGCCGACCGGAGGGTCCGCACCGAGAAGTACATCGCGCATAGCTCGCGTGAGTGCGAATGACAATCCGCGCAAGCCAGGTGTCGACCATTTGGCGACGCCGCCATGATCGGCTGGTTCTACAAAGGCTCGCCTGCGTTTCCAGTCGATATAGGTGACGCGCCAACTGCGTCCGGCGAGGAGCAGTAGGCGTGGCCCGGGCTTGTCATCGGTCAGGACGGCGGCATCGGTCTGTCCGATCTCATGGCGCCCAGCGAGGACCGTGAATTGCGGTGGGGCGGTAAACGATGCCGTCAAGTCCAGGAAATTCCTTCTGCCGAACCGTTTTTCGGCTTCCGGGCCGATGAACAGCAGCCCCTGGTCCTGATCGAGGTGGCCGGTGTCGATCAGATGGCGCAGGATCGGCTCGGCTGAGCGGTCGAAGGGCGGGAGGCCATTCCATTCCTGTGGCCAGGTGCGATCGCCGAGGGTGCCGTGCTGCAGGGTGACCGCGAGCAGTTGCTGCCCGATCAGATGTCGGGGTTCCGGCGGTGCCATGACAGGCTCGACCCAGCCGCGTGCCCATAGCAATAGCAGACCCGCTGCCTGAAGTAATGCCTCTTCGCTGGTGGCCAGGAACAGGCAGTTGCGTATGGTGCCGGTGCGGCGGCCGGTCCGGCCGATGCGCTGCAGGAAGGACGCCACGGTGGTGGGTGCGTCGATCTGGATCACACGATCCAGATCGCCGACATCGATGCCGAGTTCCAGCGTCGAGGTTGAGACGATGACGCAGTCGCGCGCCTCCGCGAATGCTTGTTCGGCGCGGGCGCGTTCCCCCGCGGAGAGCGAGGCGTGGGAGAGGAAGACTGTGACCTCACGCGCGCGCAGCGCGGCGCCCAACTGCTCCACCTGTCGGCGGGAATCGCAGAACACGAGCCGTTTCTCACCAAGGTGCAGAGTCGCGATGACTTTGGCGGCGTTCTCCAGGGAACCGACGTAGTCCAGTTCCACATCTCCGGGCGGTGTTCGGGATGTTGGGGTGTTGCCCTGCGTCACAATGGAATTCGATGGCAAGGCACTTTCGATCGCGATCGGAAGGTCCGGCGCCACTACGATGCCCGTCCGAGTATCCGCGCCGGAGCCCTGCAGCCAGGTCAGCAGTTGACGCGGATTGCCCACGGTCGCGGACAGACCCACGCGCTGGATCGGTCGCCCGGTGACTCGCTGCAATCGTTCCAGCACCGCCAGTAGGTGCCAGCCGCGGTCGTCCCCGGCGAAGGCGTGTACTTCGTCCACGACGATCGCCCGCACGTTTCCGAGTAGTTGTCCGTGGTCGGTCTTCACTCCGATCAACATCGCTTCCAGCGATTCCGGGGTGGTGAGCAGGATGTCCGGGGGATCGCGCCGGATCTGATTGCGCTGTGCATCGCTGACATCGCCATGCCAGAGCGCGGCGCGGCGGCCGAGCCACTGCGCGTAACCGTCCACCCGGGTGACCAGGTTGTTCAGCAGCGCTTTGAGCGGGCAGAGATACAGCACGGACACCCCGCGCCAGTCGTTCCCTGCCATTGCGCTCAGCAATGGGAAGCATGCTGCTTCGGTTTTCCCGCCTGCGGTCGGGGCGAGCAGGATCGCGTCGTCTCCGTGCAGGAGTGGCACGATAGCCGCCTTCTGCAAGGGCCGCAGGTCCGGCCAGCCGAGGGTGTTCACAATGTGATGCACTACAACCCGATCGAGTAGATCGATCGGATTCGTCTCTGCCGCAACCTGATCGGTCACAGATCGAGGTCGATGTCGTCGGGGCTGACGAGATTGCGCTCGGTGTCGGTGAGTTCGGTGCTGGTCACTGTGAGCCGATAGTGCTGTCGCGGATCGAAATCGGGGAACTGATCGATCCGGTCGAGCACATCGCTGACGAGCTTTTTCAAGAAAAGACGAGGAGCGACGCCGACCTTGCCACCGAGCGACCCTGATACCGCGCGTGCGAGCTCGGCCACGTAGGCATCGTCCGCCACCGAGGTGATGCGATCGCTGTTCTCCGTGCCGGTGGCGTAGAGGTCGCGAATCGTGATGCCCAGGCTGATCAGCGACTCGAGAGTGAACCCGGGCAGTCGCAGTTGCACCGCGCGCGGATTGTCGAACCGGGGATCGGTCGTGAAATCGGTGGCGAGTCGTTGCGCCAGCGGAGCGAGGCGCTGCACGCCCTGCTGACCGTCATAGAAGGCTGGGGTGCCGGTAATCAGCAGATACACACCCGGGAATCGTCCGGAGTGCACCTCGTCGATGAGCTGGCGCAGCGCGTTGAGTGCCTTGTCCCGGGCATCGGACCGTACCCGCTGCAGTGTCTCGACCTCATCGAGGACCACGAGCAGTCCGCGATGTCCGCTGTCTCGCAATACGGTCAGCAGTCCCTGAAGGAAGCCGAGCGCTCCGAAATGATCGAGGTCGCCGCGTACGCCGGCCGCGCGGCGGGCCGAGGCCGCCACGTTCGGCTGACCGCCGAGCCACGCCAATACGGCTGCGGCGGTGGCCTCATCGTCGGCCAGTATCGCGTTTCGATATCCGCGTAGCGCGGTTGCGAAAGCCGGTGCGTGCCTGGATACTTCGGTCAGTCGTGCGGTCATGAGCGCATCCACGGCTGCGGGCAGTATCTCCTCGGACGCGCCGGCGGCCAACGCGTCCTCCTCGAGTGCGTAGAACCACGCGTCCACGACAGGTCGCAGCGCACTCGGCGGAAAGCTGGTGGTGGTGAGCCGTTCGGTGAGCCGCCGATAGACCGTCTCCAGCTTGTGCAGTGGTGTCTCGGTTTCCGAGATCTGGATTTCGGCCACGGCGAAGTTACGGCGCTTGGCGTGCTCCCCGAGCCAGCGTGCGAAGAACGTCTTTCCTGACCCGTACTCACCGCGGACGGCTTTGAAGACCGCGCCCCCTGCCGCCACGGCGTCGAGCTCGGCCTCGACCGCGGCTTCGAACCTGTCGAGGCCGGTGGCGAGCAGATCCAGGCCGCTGTCGGGCACTGCGCCTCGTCGAAGTGCGTCGATCACCGCACGCCGCCGGACCGCGCTGACAGGGATGGGCTGCACGCTGCTCACGGTGTTGAGTCTTTCATGTCATCCGGCGATGGTGGTTCACCGGCCGTTCACGCCAGCTGTTCGAGCAGAGCCTTGAACTGCCGGAGTTCGGTCAGCTCCGCCTCGGTGGGCGGTTTGCCGTCGAAGTGCGCTATGGAGTTGCGGATATTCTTCACCTCGCGGAGTCGCTGCACGAAATCAACGCGATTGATTGTCTTCCAGTTCAATGCTTTCCAGTTGGCGTCGGCTGTCGCGGCCTGCGTGGCGTTTTTATGATCGTGCTGGATCAGACTGATAGTGGCGCCGAACATCAAGTTCTGGACCTTGCCGGATCCGTCCTTCTCTTTGGCTGCCTTGATGGCGTCGGCCGTGATGGGGCTGAGGCAATGGCGGAGCAGGATCTCGATCTCGCCGACGAGGAAGAAGGGCAACGCGATCGTATGGAAGTGTTCGGTGACATCGGCGGTAGTGACGATGCCGGTCAGCCTGCCGAGATTGTCACGCACCAGGACGTAGCCGTAGTGGCAGATCTCTGAAAGCCGTTGGAAAAGGTCGGAATTGGCATCCGCGACGGGTGGCTTCGGGTCGATGGCGTTCGTAAGGTTCTGCTCCAGGTGTGGCTTGTTCTGCAACAGAGCGAGCGAGTCCCAGGTGATGGTTCCTTTCAGCTCGGATGGGCCGTTCGGCTCGGACGGGCCGTCAATTACCGGTACCTGGGAGAAGTTGTTGGTACGCATGCAGGTCAGTGCGTGGGACAACTCGTCAGTGGAGGAGACGGACGTCAGTGGGACGGCCAGTTGGCCTACGGTGAACTTCTGCTGAGGTGGTGCGCTCAGATCGAAGCCATCCGCCGAGTCGAACTCTTCGGCCGGTTCAGCGTCGGTTCGGTCGGACGCGTCCACTGACTTGATGCGTATAGGCGTCTTTCTTCCACAGTCTGTGAACGGCGGGTCGGTGATGAGCCCCGCAGCCTCCAGCGCGGCCGATATGACCGGTACCGACTCGTAGTTCCTCAGTCGAAAACCGAATCGGTCCAGCAGTTCCGGCAGCGTCAACGTGGCGTCTTTCAAGCGCGCGACGTCATCGGGATCGAGGTTCTCGGCCATATCGTCAGCGCTCCGAGATCTCACGAGTCACCGTACTGCGGCCCATGGCTTCCGCTACCAGACCCAGTAACTGCTTGGCCCGATCGGCATAGAACGACTCGAAGTCGTCTCTGCGCAAGGTGGCCGGGTCGATCAGATGTGTGGCCACCACATCGTCGAACCATTCATTGCGACAGCCGGATTCGCTGGCCAGGACAGGCATGTACGCGCTGGGAGCGCCGACGACATTGCGGCTGGCCCGGTTCGACAGCGGAGTCTTGTTGACGATCGAATTCGGGTTGGCCGGTGCCGTGACTTTGCGTCCGGTGAACCACTTCTTGGGAAAGATCTGCCGGATGTCGACGGCCTGATTCAGTAGGGAGGCCTGTGTGAAGGGTGTTTGGTTGTAGTACCAGTCGATAGCGCCTTGCTTGCACAGTAACGCGATGATCCCTTTGTAGGCGGCGCTGACGCGGGTGGCGAGCGTATTGAGTCGTTCGTCCAGGAACAATGCCTCCTCGATCGTATCGGGCGTCGGCGCGTCGGCATCCGTCCATGCGATGAGCTGTTCGACATCTCGTGGAAAGCGGCTATCGGTTGAGCCACCGTACATTTCGCCGAGCACCCCGCACCAATACCAGCGGGTGATCCGCTCCATCATCGCGGCGTCGATAGATTGCACTCCACGTAGAGTAAGGATGGCCCGTACTGCCGCCAGCGGTATGAGTTGGCTGCGATACGGCAGGTCAGCGGGGTGGACGATGTACTGCTGGGCGAGGAACTCACCCACCCAGCCGAATGCCTGCTCCAATACGGGGTAGAGCCGATCGAACTCGGCCAGCGGCAGGTCGAGGAGATCTCGGCGTTTGCAGGAGACACTGGCGGCGGACCGGTTCTGCTTGCGCTCCCAGGTATGTACGAGCGTCACCGCCTGCAAGAACTCGCTGTTCAGCAAACCGTTCGACTCGTCATTGTCGGAACCGCCGAACACGGTGTACTTGTCCGAGAGGTTCTTTCGGATCCGCTCCCACTGCGCGACCAGCTGGTAGTGCTGACCGTGCTCGCTACCGTACTCACGATCGCCGGCGTATTTGGCGGTCAGCAGCTCGAAGACATTGAGTGGAACGCCACCGGTATTGACTCGCTCGAAGACGGAGCAGACAGCATCGGTCGTGGTGGTGGAGGGCAGCTTGATTACAGGGATGTTGTAGGCTTGCACTCGCCCGATGACGGATTTGTTGAATCGCGGCCAGAGGTCCCAATTGGCCTGCCCGAGTTCGACAAACCGCTGTTGCCACTTCGCGATGCGGCCCTCATCGAAAATGATGTGCAACGGGAAGAATCCCGCCGTGCACTCACCATGAGGGTCACTGAGATCGAGTTCCATGCGTCGGCTGAAGCTCTTCTTCAAAATCTTGTCGGCCGGTACCGAGACTATCGCGTCGTCTCGATCAGATTCTGCACCAACAGCTTTGGCGATGTCGACGTAGTACCACAGGGCCAGTTCGGCGCCGCGACTGTCGGTGGTCTGCACAGGCTGATCCACGTGCAGAGCCTGGAAGAGTGAGGTGAGTCGTTGCTGACCGTCCAGGAGCAACTGGTTCGGATCGGTTTCCGCGGCGGCCTCGGCACCCACGAGCCGCCGGGAACTGAACGGCGATCTTCCGCCGGTCTCCAGCGTCATCACCACACCGAGCGGGTAGTTGAGGGTTACGGTGGCGATGAGTTCGCGAATCCGCTGATCATCCCACTTCCACTCGCGCTGGAAGTCCGGAAGTTGGACCACTCCGGTTTGGATCTGCTCCAGTATCTCTTGCAGCGGCACATTGTCGATCGCCAAGGCGGCTCCCCCTACGCGTTGTCATGTCGATGATTCGATAGGCAACAATAAGGCAACTGTTCAAGTAATGCGCGTCAAAAGCGTTGTGTGGCAGAGGATTTCTATGACGAGTTCGATTCGTCTCCGCAGCGCCGAGACTATGGCGCGCCGCCGATGCCGTGTCTGGTGCGATGGGTGGCGTTCGGTCTGCGGACACCGCCGCCACTGTGGACGGCGATGTCGCGATCAGCCCAGTGCGAACTGCGCGGACAGCAGAGAGATATTCAGCTTGAGTGTCCGTCCGTCGGATAGGGTTTCGAGTACCTGAACGCCGTCGACGTTGAGCAGTTGGCCGAGGATGGCGGCGAAACCGCCGGCCCGGGATGGCGGGTCGCCGATCCGTTGCGCGAGGGCCGTCGTCGGCAGCGGCCCGTCGAGCAGGATGCGGATAGCCTTCTCCAGCTTGGTGATCGGCTGTTTGCGTGCCAGCTGCTCGAGCTGCGCCTCGAAGATCTCCGATGCGAGCAACCGGACGAGAAGATCGTCGGCCGGGCTCGGGATCCTTTGTGTAGGCTCGAAACTGGGTTCGGCGGCCATCGGGATGTCGAGCGACATCTGGTTGGCGAGCTTTTCCTTGGCCCTGCGGTCGACGCGTTTGACCACTTCCGCCGGTGTTGCAATCGGCACGGCGAGAATCGCGTCCACATCGTCCTTCCACCAGCCGGGGCGTTGATCGCCCAATTCCTGCCAGCCCCTGGGTCGTTCGGCGTGGTAGGGCAGGAACGCCAGGATCGGGATGGTGATCTCGGCGAGGGCGGCCCCGCCGTGATAACCCGCTTTCAGTGCGGTGTAGCGAGAATCGGTATCCCACAGCGCGACAATCGAGGCGTCGGTGTGCGGCCACACGACTCGGGGTCCGGACAGCGCGATTTCGGTGTCGGCGAGGCGGTCGTGTTCCGAAGCCGGGAGGCGGTGCCGCGCTGATTCGAAGCTGGCGGCGTCGACGGTCGTACCGTGCCGGTCGATGACATGGCCGTGATCACTGGTGATCAGGACGGCCATGCCACGTGAGGCAGCCGCACCGACGAGGGCGCGGAGGTCGCCGATCTCCCTTGTCTCCCAGCCGGAATCATCGAGTCGATGCTCTTTGGCCAGCCGGTCGTCGATGGTGTTGAGCACGACCGCGACATGGTATTCGGCGTTGTCGAGCGCGGCCTGGAGATCCTTGCCGAATCTCTCGCCAGGTTCACTGCGCAGATCGGCCTTGTGGAAGACGGCAGCCTTTTTCGCTCCCCAGAACTTGTGTTCCGGGAAGAGGCGCTGCTCGACCTTCTGATCGCCCTTCATCAATGTGCCGGCGAACAGGGAGGTGCGCGATACAGCGGTGAGGCTCGGCAACGCAGCCGCCATGGCACGCCTGCGCAGCGTGCTGTCATCGGGCAGCGGATCGTATTCGGCGAAGTAGCCGCGCAGTTCTCCGGCCAGCTCGGTGGCGATGGCTGCGCTCATGCCGTCCACGACGATGAGCATGACGCGATGCGTGGTGGCCAGCGGCCGCACAACGCGATGCAGGAAAGTCTCGACGGTGAGCATCGAACCAGGATCGGTGCCCGATTCCGTCCAGATGGCAAGGGTTTTCGCGAACTGACGATCGAATTCACGGCGCAGGCCACGGGCCTTGGAAATGATGGCGTGATAGGCGACGCGCACGGTGGGATCGTCATCGCCGCCGGCCTCGAGGTAGTCCAGGGCCCGATCAGCCCAGGCGGTGTCGTGCATCTGCCGATTGATGGCGGCGGCCACGGTCTCGGCAGTCGGGTCCGGATCGGTGGACAGCCACCGGGTGAGGCGTTGCGCCATCCGAACTCTGCTGATCCGGACCCGATGGTCGTCGGCGAGATAGTGATCGCGTAACCGGCTGACCGCCTCGTCGAGTTCCTTGCGCCGTCGCCGACGGTCGAAAGAGGGCTCGAGGGCGTTGCCGAGGACGTGTCCAACTGCCGTGAAGCGGGCCTCGAGGCCTGTGGTCAGGATGGGGCTGGCCGCAGCGGCCTCGCCTGCACCGAACTGGCGGACCAGCAGGTCCGCCTGTACGAGAATGGTGTCGGCTGTTTTGCGTGCTTGCTGGACCGACTCATCGGCCTCCTCCTGGAGCTCGGCGGCGGTGCGTGCCTTCAGCAGCAGCGTCCGGACATATTCCTCGCAGGTACGGCCGAAGGTCGCCAGCAGCCTGTCCAATGCCTCACCGGCGATAGGCGGGCGATCTCCGAGCCAGCGTTCCACTCGGCCGCGCGCCTGATACACCGCATTGCTGGGGCTGGCATGTTCCCAGAGCGCAGCGCACACCAGCCCGTATGCGACCGATTCGGCACCATGCCCGGTGCGCACCAATGCCGCCAGCATTCGGGCGGTCGGCCCGGATTGTTCCTTGTCACTGAGGAATTCGATGAGCCCGTCACGCTCGGGCGCGCGTAGGTCGAGTAGCAGTTGCGGACCGCCGGGACGCTGCGACCAGTCGAGCAGGGTGTAGGGGTCGATGCGATCGCCGACCTGCCCGAGTTGCAGGCGGCGCGCGGCCAGGGCAGCCAGCGCGGGGGTGCGCGACAACAGTCCGCCGGCCAACTCGGTTGGCCAGCCTTGCGCCCCGGCCGCGTCCAACAATGCCTCACACGCCCAGGCCTGGCGTTTGAGCCGGGGATCGATTGCCTTCGCGCCGAACGTCTCCCGCACGATGTCCCACCGATCGACGGCGTAGACGCGCCCGCGGTGGGTGCGAGCCAGGATCGCCGGATCGAGGTCGTGTTCCTCGACATCGGTGAGAATCACCAAGACCCGGGGTTCTTGATCGGTCTCGCGGGCGTGCGCCAGGACTGTCTCGTGCACCGCCATCGGCGACGGCGCGACCACCACCCGGGCTGTGCCGCCACCGGCGAGCGTCAGGACCGGATCGCCTTCCCAGGTCGGTTCACCACGAAGCAGCAGCGTTTCGGGCATACCGGTGGAGGTGAGCGCCTGCGCGAGTCGCTTGTTCGCGGAGAGGTACTGGGCGACAGTCGTTCTCGACAGGCGCAGCGCGGTCGGCACGGTGGTGACGGTCATTCCACGACCCGCCAGAGGATTTCGATGGTGACCCCGGGCTCCAGCGTGGCGAGTTCGGCGAGATCATCGGAGAACACCTGGCCCGCCGCACCGGCGGTGATGGTGTATTTGCCGGAACGACGGGTGGCGTGGGCGTGCGTGCCGGAAGGCTGTACCGCGACCCGATCGGATATCGGCGGAACGTTGCTCGCGGTCGCGAGATCGATATCGTCGGCCACCCGTGTCTGGTGACCGGAAGGCGTTCCGGTCGTGGATGTTCCACTCGTAGCGGCGCGCTGCCGATCGCGCTCGGCGTCCTCCCGCAGTTTGCGAGTCGACAGTGCGGTGACCTTCGTATCGATATCACGCAATGCCTCGGCCAGGTCGGCGGAGCGCTGATCGGCGCGGGCCACAGTGCGCAACGAATCCAGCAGTTTCGCACCTTCGGGGCCGAGGTATTCGCCCTGCGCGAGGTTGGCCCACGCGGCGTGGGTGAGGGCGGAGATCACTTTGTCGGCCGACTTGATGGACGTGGCGTAGCGGTCCGGCGTGATATCGGCGAGGTCGTACCGCGCGAGCGTCTCGATGGTCTTCTTCGCTCCCGCGGAGCCGCCGCCCGCCGTGCTGAGCGTCGTCAGCAGATCGACCGAACGCCGGGCGAGGGCGAGCCGCTCACCCGGTTTCGAATCGTCGAGGCGAAGGAATTCGGCGTGCTTCTCCAATTGTTCGACCAAGCGGGTCGCTGGATCCTGGAATGTGGTTGCAACGGCGGCGATCCGGCGTGCGAACTGTTGCGCGGGCCCGCCGCGCAACAGCGTGGGGGCTTTCTCTCCGAAGAGCACTTCGAATCGGTTTCGTGCGGTGTCCCATTCCGATTCGCTGGGCAGGGGTTGTGTCCGCAGCGTGTCACCGGGCTGAATCCGGTTGAGCTCCGGGGCTTCGTCCAGGGGCGTGCCGCGCACCCAGATGCGGTCGTCCATTTCCGCGAAGGACGCGATCACCAGATTCGCGATATGCGGTTCGAGACCGCGCTTGTTCGGCAGATCGGTCCAGTCGTTGAGCTTGATGACCGACAGGTCGCCGGTGATGCCTAGGTTCTGCGCTGTCTTGCGGAAGTGATCGGCCCAGCGGCGGGACAGCTCGAAATAGGCTTCCTTCTGCTGACCCAGTCCGAGCGGTTCGGCGATGCGCCGCATCAGCGGCCGGTCCTTCGACGGCACCTCGACGCGGCCGTCTCGCGCCTCCGCCGCGCCACGCACATGTGTCAAAACGGTTTTCGCGTCCACCAGTTTCACGGCGGTACCGGTTCGTTCCGGATCCAGATTCGGATGGTCGGGGTACTGGTAGGCGAGGAGCTTGTCCGCCAGGGTGCGCAGGGCGTCGTGCAGGGATTGCCCGATCGACACGGTCAGACCGTCGATGTCCGGCAACGGATAGAAGTGCTGGTCGAGATCGTTGGTGACGTCATTGGGCTTGCGCTCTGCGAGCCCATACGCCTGTTTGAAGGTGGCCAGCACCTGTTTGCGCAGGGTTTCGCGCTGCGATTCCAGCAGTTGCTTCGCGCTGGCGCGGTTGTCGGGATTGAGGTGCTGGGCGTACTGGGTATCGAACCGGTACGGGTCTGCCAGCGCTTTGGTGATGACCAGCAGCCGCCGAAAGTCCTCCCAGCGTGGCTTGGTCAGATGGGTAGGGAGCCAGGCCACCGTCTGAGGATGGTTGCCGCCCTGCTGTTCCCTCAGTCGCCGGATGCGGTCGGCGTCCTCGACGGGGGTATGCGCACCCTCGTCGTAGGGCAGGTCGATGACGATCCGCCAGCGCCCCTCGAACGTGGGTTGCAGATCGTGGTTGGGCAGGTTGTCCTCATCGCTGACATTGCCGAATACGACCTCCGCCACCCGGTTCGATCCGCGCCACACGAAATGCAGTTCGTCAGCATCGAATCGGCCGGTCGCGCGGTCGAGTCCCAGTTCCTCCGCGAGGAGGTCGCGCGCCAACGCGGCCCGATTGGACGGATTGTCGTTCACCGAAGCGTTGGCCAGCACCATCTCGACATCCACGCCGGAAAGCTCCAGGCGCACACCGGGATTGGCATCGGTGCCGACGGCTTTGATCTCGGGGAAGCGGGCCGCCCACTCGCCGACCATATCCTTGATCACGCCCTCCTCCCGCCCGGGGATCATGGTCGTGATGGAGCCGTGGTTGAGTGCGCCGAGGCGTCGAATGGTCAAGTCCCGCAAGGCCGGAACGCTTGGTGCGAGTGCGGCGAGGAGCACCGTGCAGGCGAGCCGGTTCTGTCCGACGAACTTCTTGCAGTTGCCCGCGAGTTTGGCGTCGGTGATGCTGTCGCGCCGATTCACATACGCGTCGATGTCATCCTCGGTGACCTCGCACGAGCTCAGCAGATAGGGCCGCAGCCGAGTCTTGTACAACTTGTCCGCGGCGTCGAAGAGCACCTTCTTGTCGGCGACGAACGGCCGGTCGCCGCCCCGCGTGAGCTGTTCGTACAGATCGCCGAGCGGGACCAGGTCGCCCAGGTGCAGTTCGTTGCGATGGTCGGCGAGGAGCTGCCCCATCAACTTCAGGCCCGTCCGCGAACGCTGCAGTGCGGCGGAGATATGCACGAGGGTGTCGAGGAACGCGGGGGAGAAGGGGTAACTCAACCGGAACGACGCTTCGTCCGCGCCGGTGGTGCTTTCGTCCGAGCCGAGCAGCGTGTCCCACACCTTGGGGTTGATCCGCTTGGTCTTCTCGAACGCTTCGTCGATCTGCGCTGCCGCCGCCGCATCCCGTGCCTTCAACAGCCGGGCGTGCGCGATCTGCGGCAGGTTGCGGTCTTCGAGGCTGATCAGATCGAATCGGCCCGAGGCGTGATTGAGGGCGTCCTGGATCGCGGACTCCGCCGCGCCGGCGAGCTCTTCGCCGACCAGTTCGCGCAGATCTCGCTGCCGGGCGATGAACGAGATGATCGGGATGGCACGCCGGGCGTCGCCGCCCTCGCGGAAGTTGGTGATCTTGCTGGCTTCGCGCGCCACTCGCTTCTCGTCGTGGATGAGGCTGGCCAGCCAGAGGATCAGTTCGTCCAGGAACAGGATGATGCCGTCATAGCCGAGCGACTTCGCATGCGCGGCAATGACACTGAGCCCCGCGTCGAGTGAGATGAAGCCGCTTTCGTCCTCGGCGGCGCGCTGGGTGAACCCCGGCAGCAGAGTGGTGCCGGCATCGTGCACCAGCTTCGCGCGCAGCTCGCGCGGCGTGGTCGGATTCACCATATTGAGGCCGCTGGCATCCTGCGCCTCGGCCGCGGTGAGCGCGGTGTCGATCCGCTGCGTGGTCCAGAACGCCGCGGTCTCACCCCATTCGTCGTCCTCGTCGGAGGCGTAGTCGCGATTCAGCGCGGCGAGGAACTGTTCCTCGCCCATGGTGGTACGCAATTGCCGCAGATCGGTGAACAGGGCATCGGTGCGATACACCGGCGGGATAGGCGCTTCCGGATGCTTCTTGCGCACGAAGTCGACGTATCCGCCCAGCACGCGTTGTTCCATGGCCTTGGCGTCGATCATGTGATACGGCACCATGAGGAACTTCTTGTCCTCGGACAACAGCCAATCATGTTTGGTGAGTACCGGATCGAACTCGGAGCGGGAGCGGGCCGCCGGATTGCCGGACAGCAGCGCGTACAACACCGCCATGAAATGCGACTTACCGGAACCGAACGAACCGTGTAGGAAGGCCGGTTTGGAGGTGTTCCCGTCCAGTGCGGACTTGATCAGCGACAGCGCCTCATCGAAGTTGCCGAGCAACCGTTCGGTGAGGACATAGTCCTGGACGGCCTTGGTCGATCCCTCCTCGGTCACCGCGTCCGCGAGTGTGAGCACGTAATCCGACCCTGCGACATGCTCTTTGATGTCGATGAGGTCGCGCAGCAGCGGACGCTGGTCCATCACCTATCCCCTCCCACCGTGGCGGTGGCTCCGTGTGTTCTCTTCGGTGTGATCGTTGCCCGGGCAATGTCAACATTATCGTGCTGAACCGACAGCGTGAACGTTCTGTCGCCGGACTCGAATTGCGGACTAAATGCGCCGCTACCAAGACCCTCACCGAACGTGGTGTCCATCTCGACCCCGCGACCACCACGCTGACCAGAGCGCTCTGCGACACCAGGCCGATGGCAGGTTCCCACGGTGGGGCCAAACAGTGGGCCACGAGCTACGCCTCGGACCCTGAAAGTACCGCCTGGAGGGGTGGCCGGGCTCCGACATCCTGGCATGCTTCCGCCAGGATCCACGCTCGCGGTGCGCCAGTGGTTTTCACGGCATCCGGCCGAGACCTGCCAGGCTGAAGCGGTGACCCCGATTTCACGACCACGGTGGTTCGCGAATTGACCACGACTGTTCACGGTGCCAGTGTTCGTAGGTGACCGCATCGGTGAAACCCGCTGCGGCATCGATGTCCGAATCGTCGCTGTCGGGAGGATCATCCGTCGCTTCGGTCTCCGATGCGTCCGCGCCGGGTTGAGTTTCGGCCGTCGGTTCGGCGGCGGGTGTCCTGAGCAGGGCCATGATTTCGGGTGGCAGATGCGGGGAGCTCATTTGCCGACACCGGTCGAATTTGTCGGAGGCTCGGTGTCTGCCGGCCAACCGGGGTACGGGTCGAGGGTTGGAAGCTGATTCGGGTAGAAGGTCACGTCGGTGGAGTTGAGCTGCTCCTGCGGAACCGGATTGCTGGGCAGCGTCGCACAGGGATCCTGGTATCCCGAATCCTTCTTGCTCCAACGGGTTTTGACCTGCATCGATGTAACAGACCATTGTCCGAATACGTCTGCGGTGGGGAAGCGGGCTGTGCCGTGGCCGAGTGCGGTGAGCCTCGGCGTCTCGTCTTGCGGGGCGGTCAGCGTCAGCTCGACGGCTTGGGGCAGGAGTGCCGATACGAACAGTGATTGGTATTTGCCAGGTTCGAGGCTGGTGCTCAGGCCGTTGAACCACACGCATGTCAACGCATCTATCGTGCGAGCCGCGGGATCACCGGATGGCTTCCGCAGCGAGACGAGATAGGCGTATGTGGTGCCGTGGAGAGGTGCCCAGCTGTTGAGATTACCGGCGTCCCAAACACTGTAGAGAGAATTGTCTTCGTCCCTGATGGCCGGATCAACGGCGCGTGTGTATCCAGGGTAGGTGTATGTGCCGATCGTCTGCTTGTCGGTTGTTCGTGTGATGGTCGCGATGAATGCCGATTCGATGACTGCCCGAGTAACGATGGCTGCATCGGAGTTCAAGTCCAACTCGGGGGCTGCCGTCCAGCGGTAGGAGAACTGCACATTGTCCGGGAGTTGGTATTTCGTGGGAACGTGATCTGCGGAGCAGCCCGCTAGTAGACAGCCTGCGAACACGAATGCGGCTGCCCGGACGGTGAGTTGGTGGCCTGTGCCGGTTCTCATTTGGGTGGCAGTCCGTTCGGGTTGTGTCCGAGGGTCCAGCTGGCGTCGTAATTCGCGAGACCGGGCAGGCGGTTCCGCATCGCGCTGTCGAACTCGGGCAGGTACCGACCGGGATCGGTGCCGGCGATCTCTTCCAGGGACTTCAGTTTCCCATCGGAGTCGAAGTATTTTCCGATATAGGGGTCGGATCGGAAGTCCGCAGGGTCCGCTGTCTGTGTCATGCCTTCGAGAATGTTGTAGTACCGCTGCGAGGGGTTCGCGTTCCCAGACAGATCGATGGTGGAATGTACTTCGGGCACCGAACCGAGCAACCATGCCTTCACCTCCGGTGAGGACGCCTTCACCGCCAATTCCAGGGCGTCGCCGATCACGGGAACCCGCTTGATGGTGAACGCGGTGACCTCCCTCGTCGAATCGAACAAAGCTGTCGTTGCCGTGAGCTGCTGTTTGCCGTCGAGTTTCCTGGTGTCGAGCTCGAGCTGCATGCCGTCTCTGGCCGCGGCGTCGATCTTGCCCGCCCATTCGACCAACTGGTAGTTGTGAGCATCGGTCGTTCCGAACTGTTGGTTCAGCTGCGACACGGCTGCATATGCCGAGGCATTGAACTGTTTCGCGGCGATCGGGTCGGAGTCGATTACCGCGAAGATATTCTTGACGCTCTGGGGTGAGAAGTCGTGGGTGAACCCGCTTGTGTGCAGGAGATCAGGGTTGATGCTGACCATATCTGGGATGTAGGGCGACAGGGTGGACGCCAGCGCTTGGGTAAGCGCCGGATTGGCGATGCCGATCTCCTGTCGTCCCTCGAAGCTGTTGATATGCAACAGCTCGTCCTCGTGTTTGCTCATATAGCTCGCGAGTGCATAGGCAGACTCACCTGCGTCCACGCGTTGCGCCCCGATCGGTGAGGTCGCGAATTCTCCGGCGGTGGTGACGACCGTGGCTATACCGGCATCGCGGCCCTCCCAGTTGTGATTGAGCAGGTTCCCGATATGCGAGTCGGGGTCGTACTTTCCTCCCTGCGCGACGGTGACGTCCATGCGGTGCGTGCCGTCGGGCAACTTCGCCCCGCCGGTCAGCAGGTCGTGTACGGCGAGGTGGTCGATCCCGGCGCGGCTGAGCATCTTGTCGGCCAAGGAACTCGGGGTCTCGGTACTGCCCCAGGGGCCTTGAATGTTCTTCACGTTGCTGCCAGCGATCTCCGCGCCCTGTTTGAGCAGACCGCGGTCGATGTCGGCGCCTTGGGCCAGGCTGGTATTGCCCTTGCCCAATAGATCGGTCAGCGCATTGAAATCGCCCATTCGAGGTACTTCGATGACGCCGCCCGCACCGCCCCCGCGAGCGGGATTGAGTGATTTGTAAGGCTTTTCGGTCAGGAGCGTGCGGACTTGGGTGGGCAGCAAGCCCATACCGCCGGTGTCCCCCACGATCTTCTGCTCGCCCCCGAGATTGCCAGCGGTGTCGATTTGCGGATTCGACATGATCTGCAGGGCGTCGGCGACGCCCGCGCGCACGATCGTCTGCTGGTCCGCGGGCAGAGTGTCACCCAGATTCTTGATATCGGTGACGCTCATCGTGTCCATCGAGCGCATGAGTCCGCGCAGATAGTCGAACTGTCCCTGGGGCAGGTGCACCTGCTCACCGGCGAGCAGTTCATCGAGTTGCTGCTGGGTCAGTTGGGTTGCCAGCTGGAGCCGTTGGACCTGTTCGGGGGTCGCGGTCCCATTGCGCAGAGCCGCTTCATCCTGTGCTGCGAGAGTCGGATTCAGCGCGGAGGTTGCCGGTGTCAACTGTTCGATGGAATTGAGCGCGGTGCGGATCGCGGTAGCGGCGGCATCGTCGGCCCAACCCAGATCGGCGGCCAGCCGTTGCAGGGCGACCGTCTGATTGCTCGCCTCGTTCGCGCGGGTGGCTTGCAGGTTCTTCAGGTCGTTCTCGTACTGGTCATGCAGGTTCGTGTCGCGGACGGCCTGATAGTTGTAGGTATCGCGCACCGACCAATCGGCATCGTTGACCTCGTAACCGGCCTTCCGCAGGGTCGTCACCGTCTGCCGGGCGGTGGTGACCATGGGGCCCATCGCGTTCTGCGCGTTGCGGCAGGCGGTGGCCAAGTCGTCGAACGCCTCGGCCGTCAACCGCATTTGCGTGCGTTCCCGATCGGCGCGGCCCTCCGCGCCGTGGCGTCCCTGCCCGGACCAGTTCAGGCCGTCGATGGTCTTGTTCATGGTGTCGGCGGCGTCGCGGATGCCCTGGGCGATCAGCTCGGCTTTGGGGGCCACCGATCCCATGTCGATATTCCAGAGCATCACCTGATCGACAGTGGGAACCTTCATCCCTTGACTCCGGAGTTGAAGTCGCCGAGCGCCTCGAACCGGGCCGCCGCATCCAGATCGGACCCGTGGTAGCCGTCCGCGGATTCGCGCAGCAGCGCCGCGAACTCCCGATAACGCCCGCTGACGATGGGAATCGCTTTGGCGCGCACCGTCTCTATCCGATCCAGCTCCGGTCCGGTGTCCGAGCCCTGCATGAACGATCCCAACGTTCCCAGGACACCGGATGCCGTATCGATAACCGGTAACTTCCCGACCGCGGTGACGATTCCATCGAATGTCGTCGCCGCATCGCGTAGTTCGTCTGGAGAAACCTGCATTTCGCCCCCCGTTCATATTGGGTTCAAGCACGGTTTTCTTCATCGCCCGCCCGGCGAAGAATACCGCCGAACACTATCAGAGACATTCTGCCGCAGCAGGTTTCACCATATCGAGCTAATTCGCGCGACCGCCTCTCTACCTGGTGACGTCACGACGTCAAGGTTCGGTCGCCGGGATGTGCTCGCCTGTGGCGGCTCGGTGTGCTCGGGCGCGGTTTTTCACCCAGCCCGCCACCGGGCTGGTGTTCGCGCTCGAGTCGTGAGGTGATGGCGGCGACCGTCCAGCCTTCGGCAGATGGCGAGCGGCCGTGGGCAGGGATCGTGGTCAGGAACCAGGCCGAAGCGATGCCGGTGGTCAGGCCGATGAGGAAAGGCAGCCATACTGCGGTCATCGTGCGCCTCCTTCGGTGATGAGCTCAAATCTGCTGGTGCTGAAGGTCTTCCAGATGTGGCGTGATGCAGTCCGGGATGCGGCGGGTGCGCGTGCTCAGGTCGTGGGAGAGGTCCGCGTAGGCGAGTGAGAGTTCAGCGAGGCGCTTCCAGGTGTAGTGCAGCCGGCATTCGGCGTCCGTGCTGCCGAGCGCGGTGTGAGCGTCTACCGATAATTGGGCCAGGCGGTCGATGACCATGCCGACGGTTTCGGTGTGCAGGGCCGCGGCGGCGTACGGACGTGGGAGTTCGCGGGCGATCCAGCAGTCCACATCGTGTACCAACTGGGCTCGAGCACAGTCGATTTCGAGCAGACCAGCGCGATCGGCAGAGCGGCGGGCCTCGTGCAGGCTGGCCAGTTCGTACGCGGCCTGTAGCAGCGGGTGCGGTAGCGCGACGGTGCCCGTGCAGGCTTCCAGGAGCAGATCCTTCGATGGCAGGTGGGTCGTCATTCGTTGCTCCCCTCGGCTTTTCACGTTCGTGACTTCAGTAGACACCTGCGGCAATAGAATTGGGAATGTCCAGCTACAACTGCATGACAAACGGTTGGCGTTCCAGCTGGGCACATTCCAGAACGGAGATTCTCAGATAGCGAGGCTAACGAAATGGTCGGATCATCGCTTCCACGAAGGGCTCTCGGTCGCAGACTCCGTGGCTTCCGGATGCAAGCAGAAAAGAGTCAATTGGCCGCCGGACTGCATATCGAACTATCGCCGCAAAGCATCGGGCGGATGGAAGATGGGCAGAAGGTGAAGATCTGCACGGCGCAAATCCGGGATCTGCTCGACTTCTATGAGGTTCCGGATCCCAGCCGGGAACGGGACGAGGTCTTCCTCCTGTGGCAGGAGGTGAAAGATCAGCAGCTGGCCGCGAAACTCGCAGGTACGACCAAAGGTTGGTGGCAGGCGTACACCGATCAGTACGAACCTCATTTCGACCACTACCTGGGCCTGGAGGCCGTGGCCACACACCTCACCACTCATCAGGTTGTCCTTTTGCCAGGGTTGCTGCAGACCGCTGGTTACCGGCGGGCCGTCAGTCTTGCCGGAGACCCGAACCTGTCGGCCGATGCACTCGAACGACGGCTGGAACTGGCAGCTCACCGCCAGGTCCGGCTGGTAGATCCGAACTTTCGCGTGAACTTCCTGCTGTCCGAGGGGGCGCTCCGCCACACTCCGGGAGGCCATCCCGTCATGGCAAATCAGCTGAACCACATACTCGAGCTGATCGGGTCCCGGCCGAACCTGTCGATCAGAACGGTTCCCCTGGACGCGGGCAGTCATCTCGGTCTACTGGCGCAGGCCTTCACCCTGCTCGAATTTCCGCCACTGGCAAGCCATCTCGCGGAACCGCCTGTGGTCTTCGTCGAGGGGTACGAAGGCGGTTTGTATCTGGAGAGAACGGACATGATCGAACGGCATCGCCGGGTAATCGCGGACATTCAGCGGGTAGCGTTGAGCGAGGATGACACCAAGCAGTTGGTGCAGCAGATAGCGAAGGAGTACGGGGCGTGACAGTGGATATGTCCGGTGCCCGGTGGTTCAAGAGCACCCACAGCCAGCCGACCCAGGACTGCGTTGAGATCGCCCATCTTTCGGCCGGGGCGGTTGGGGTTCGTGACTCGAAGAATCCAGCGGGACCCGCGTTGGTGTTCTCTGCTGACCAGTGGGATAGCTTCCTCGCCAGCGAGATCTGGCAGCGCTGAACCGATCTCGCGCGCAACCGCTGCCAGAGCCCGCATGATCGCGTCGGCGCGTAGGTGCCGACGCAATCCAGTCATCACTTGTCAGGTGTGGGACTGCTCGCGGTCTTCTTCTTCGTAGCGCGACGCCCACCGCGAACGGCGGGCTGCGGTCGCCAGTTCCGCAGATCGTCATCGGTCAAACCGTGCTCGCCCTGCATGTTTCGCCGATCACCGGACAGGAACCCCGCCGGCGAGATACCGAACTCCGGATCCATCTCGCTGTGCCACTGATCCAGCCACGGCTGCAACTCGAGCAACCCGGCCAGGAACGGGGTGATTTCCTCGGTTGAAAGCCCGTGCTCGGCAAGGTGAATGGCGATAGCCATGGCCTGTTCCCGGTGATCCCACCCAGCCCAGCCATACAGCTCGGGGGTAGCCACATTGGTGGAACCGTAGGAGATGAATCGCTCCTTAGGCACATCCAGCTTCCCACGCGCCTGCCAGTAGGCCGTGCGCAGGAAATCCGCCGAGGTGTACTTGGGCGGCACCGGAATCGAGTCCCGAATCTTGCGCCGAGCGGGCTCATCCGGTGCGGTATCCTCTTTCCGCTGCAAATCCCACACGTTCTCCCAGTCCTTGCGCTTTTTCAAACCAGAAGGCTTGTAGCGCAGGGCCGATATGAACGGAACGTGTTCCTCGGTGATCAGTTCGGCCGCTACCTGCGCAAGCTCAGTGCGCGGCGCGTAGAGGGCCGCGACCGAGACGAAATCCTGATCGGCTGCCAGGCGGTCGGTGAGTCTGGAGAGAGTCAACATCTGTGACTGACCATTGCCGCCGAACCAAAGATCGCGAGACTCCATGCGATCAAGAAGCCAGGAACGAAGTGCGGAGTTCTGCATCGCATCCCAGCCGTCGGTGACCCAACGCCGCTTGTAGTCCGGGCGTTCTATCATACCTATCACGCGATTGGATTCGATGGCACCAATCCTTCGTTGGACGACCTTCCTATAGGAATCTGGCCAATGTGACGGAATTTCGGCAACTGCTGCGGCTTCGTGTCGAGTGAACCACTCATCGGTCGACTCGCCCTTGGCGACACTGCGCGCAAGAGCGATCTCGAAGGAACGCTCCCCGAATTTTAGTTCAGGGACCGATCCTTCAGGTGCGCACAAGTTCTCCGATGTCAAGCCATATATTGAATAGACCTGCCAGTCCAGTTCTTCCTGTAATGCCATCATTCGAGCTCGGGTCTGTTGCCACTGCTTTCGATTTTCGCGCAGTGAGGCGGCGGTTGGGATTGCTATGGTGCAAATAGAATTGGGGCTAAGTATGGACAGGGCTTGAGCCGCTTTCTCGAGCTCGCTTCCGAATGCTGCTGGGGAATTCTTTGGGAGAGGAAAATTTTCGAGCTTGCCACCAGTGAACTCGTAGCGGTCCGACCAGGGCACCATGCTTACTCGCGCCCCGGAGCTTCCGATAGGGTCGCCACCCTTGGGATAGCTCACCATCTTTAGCCAGAAGCAGGCGGTGGAGCTGTTGAGTAATCCGAGTAGTCGCAAGTGCTCCTCCTCGCTTGCTTCTGCGGGGAGTTTAATAATAGGTGCTTTCTGATTGAATGCTCGCCGCTCACGATCCAATGCGAAATGGTTGTGTGTTGCGACCTCAGCGAAAGAAATTGACCACGAACTAGTCGCGCGATCCTTCGGGATCTGGTGCCATTCGTACCATGGCCGATTATCTCCGAAGTATGTGCTATGCGAGAAGGTTGCACGGTTCCCGAGTTCAGTTCGTGACGGCCACAAAAAAAGTGCTAGCCTGGGAAATGAACTGAGGGATTCAATCTCGCGTTTTGCATTGTATGGATGAAATACATTCTCATTACTCTTGAGAGAAAAGTCACGTACTTCATCACCGACCGTTAAGGTTTTAATGAACTCTTCTTCGGCGCCGAACCGGGTGAAAACTCGAGACGATGCGGTCATGGCGTCGTTTGCCCCCGTGACGCCATAGAATCCGATTCGCTTAACCTTCGATCGTAGCAATGACTCGGCGGCCTCTAAAAGCTTCTCGACTACTTCCTTGCCGCCATCTAGCAGGATCCATGGCTGTTTGCTGAAGAACCGATCCCTGTCGAGATCGTCAACCGAAACCCACTGGCTCAAACTGCCGATATCGTCGATCTGCCTTACGATTGCCTGCCATACATATCCATCTTCTGGGTTTGCTGGCGCTTTCGGCTCACCTTGGATGCTTCGAACCGTCCGAATCGTCGTGCCTCGAGCCTTTCCTGAGCGCCGCGTACCGATCAGTATTACTGTTGGCGTACCGTGGCCGGGAATATAAGCCCCTGAGGTATCGATGACCTCGGTGAGCTCCACTACGTGAGCGAAGAACTCCTCGATTAGCTTGGTTCCGAACTCCCGCTTCATGAATGAATTGGCGGTGATCTGTCCGACTCGGCCGAAGCCATTTCCATCGGGCTCCCCGAGCTTGGCGAGCTCAAAGAACCTCTGTGCGAATGGCACCGACAATGAATACTTCCCAGAGCAGGCTTTGTACAGTCCGCGGTAGATCTCGTTCAGGTTCTTGTCTTTTACCGTAATGTATGGCGGATTGCCTACCACGACGTGGTAGCGGCCTGGCTCTAGAATTCCGGGTAGAGTGTGCACATCCTCTGTGGCGTAGGAGAATTCGGCGAGCGGATCTCCTACCTCCCCGTCGAATGTGAGTTCTAGCTGCCGTGCCTTGATGAGGGAGTCGCCGATAGCGAGCTTGATCGGCCATTCGTATCGTGCGGCTTCGGTGAGGGTGCGGATATTGGCGGCGGCCATCGCGGCTACCAGCAGACGGAAGCGAGCGATAGCGATGGCGAAGGGGTTGATGTCCACGCCATGGACGGAGTTCAGCGCGGCGCGAACCCGTTCGTGGGCGTCCTTGGTGGGCTGTTCCTGGGTCCAACGTTCCATCAACCGCTTGAATGCTCCGAGCACGAAATGTCCTGAGCCGCAGGTGGGGTCGATGAGTTCGATCTTCTCGTACCCGAACTCGCGGATGGCGGGTTCGAGGGTGCGATCGAGGATGAACTCCTCGACGAACTCCGGGGTTTGCAGCAGGGCGTACTGCTTGCGGGCGTCCTCCGACAGGTCCTGATAGAGATCACCCAAGAAGCGGGTGCTCCAGCCATTGACGCCGTCCTCATCGAGTGGATCGCTGAAATCGTGGACGAGCACGCCGTGTTCATCACGCTCACGCCAGAATTCGATGAGTTCGCGTGCACCGTCGTGGGATAGCGGGATTTGGTAGAGGGCGTTGTGAGCAGGATCGAACAGCAGCTTTCCCGCTTGTCCCGCACCGAGTTCGGCGAAGGCGCGCTCCAGCCACCCTCGGTAAGTGGGGTCCGTGTCGGATTCGACGTAGGCGTCGTAGCGCGCCTGAGCCAGTTCACGGCGATCGTCGGTGGGAGCGGTGAGGTACGGCTCGGAGATGAGCAGGTTGTCTTCGCAGAACCGTACGAAGACGGTGCCGAGCACCCATGCCACCGCTACCTGGGTGATGCGTTCGTCGAGCCATGAGGTTTCCGTAGCAGCGGTCCGGTTGAGTTTGCGGGCCCGAGCCCACTCGTCATGCAGCCGCGACTTCACTTCGGGTAGCGCCCGTAGCTGCTTGTTCAGATCATCCTCGGCCGCACTGACCTGTTTCTTGAGGTCGGCGAGTAGTGGGCCGGGGTTGATCATGCGGTGGCTCCTGTTTCGGTTGACGGGACCGCGCGGTGGACATTGCGAATCCACGACTCGGGCAATTGGATCCACTCGTTGAGAGCGGACTGGTAGGGGACCGCTACCGCACCCAGGTGCGGCTGGCGCATGGGGTCGGATTGTGGGCAGAGCAGCCACAGGCCGCCCTGGCCGCGGCGGGCCTGTTCGGCCAGGCGGGCTAGGACGCCCATGGCGTCGTAGCGGGCGAATACCAGGGTGTCGGTGAGCAGTAGCGGCCCGTTACCGCTGACGTTGGCGGCGATCTCCGGTTCGATACGGCCCCAGGCGGTGTGGACGTATTCGGAGAAGCGCAGCGCGCCTTTGGTGCCGGGTTGGGCGATATCGGCGCGCAGGATGGTGTCCCAGGTGGGTTTGCTGCCCGGCGGCACCAGATCGTGCATGACCTCCAGGAACAACGCGGTGACCGATATCGGGCGCGCCGAGAAGCGTTCCCGCAGTTCACGAATCGCGTCCGGGGTGGCGGGGGAACGGGAGACCAGGGTCGGTGAGGTCAGGACTCGGAAGCCGTCCCGGGGCGCGGCTCCGATCAACAACTCCTCGGCGCGGGCGGCCTTGGCCAGATCCTCATCGTCGGAGTAGCGGCCCGCGGCGTGTGAGCTGACCGGGGCGGACCACCTGGTCCCGGTGGCGGTGTAGCTGGCTTGGTCGGAGTGCTCCGGAATGTAGCGCTGGATGCGCTGCACCGGATGCATCGCCACCACGAGGGCGAAACCGGCCTCGCGTAAGGCTTTGGTGAGTTCGGGGGTGGGTCGATCGCTGTCGCTGCCCGCGATGGTCAGTTCGGGAAAGCGGGCGAGGATCCGTTCGAAGACACGTTCCGCCCGCAACCCGGGCTGATGCGTGGGCGGCGCACCGGCCGGAGCGGGAGCGAGCAGCCCGGCCTGCGTCAAACGGATCGCGCGCACCAGCGGCAGATCACGCGGATAGATCTCGAGGCGCGGGGTGACCGCCGCATTCCGTGATGCGCCGACCGCGATCTGAATGAGTCGGCGTTCATCCCAGGTGAGGGTGCCGCCGGGCGATTCGATCGCGCCGAGCCGGTCCAGGACGGCAACCGCGGTCGGCAAGGTCTCCTGGTCGGCCAGCGCGTCGGCGGTCTTGCCCAGGCGCAGTGCGTAATTCGCCAATCCGGGACCGGCCGGTGTGCCCGGGTCCGCGTTCTCGCCCGCCTCCAGGGCGAGCACCACCACGGGATTGGCTCCGGTGTCGCGTCGCTGAGCGACATAGAACGCGGGCACATCGGCCGCGAACGGCTCCACCTCCACCACGACCCGCACCGCGGCCAAACCCAGGGCGCGGCGCTCGGCGCGTTCATGAAGTCGGGTGCCGCGCCGGGCGATCAACGCGTCGGCCAGTTCGGTCGCCGCCGCCACCCGACCCAAGCCCGCCAATATCTCGAGGATCTGCGAGCGTAGGGCCTGCACCGCCGGATCCTTCTTCCATTGCTGCCGTTGCGCTTTCAGCAGCTGGGCGATCCGGGCCGCGGTCAACCCGAGCGTCTCCGCCACCGCCGACTGGGTCGGCCAGGCATCCAGCTCTGGCAGATCTCCGGCACCGGGAACTCGCAGCAGCCGCGCCACCACGTCCACCTTGGTGGCATTCGAACCGTTGTTGTTGCGCTCGGGCACGAATCGGGCGGCGAGTGCGTCCAGGCTCAGCGTACGAAGAAGTCCTTCGCTGAGATCGGCCTCGGCGGCGCTGATCTCCTCTTTCGCCTCTTTGCGCGCCTCCGGCGTGAGCGGCGCGGGCTCGGCCTTGCCGAAACGGCGGGCCCACTCCTTGAGCCGGTCCAGGATCTCCCGGCGCCCGCGCGCACCCAAACCCGGTGTCTTGATCAGTTTTCCGCGGCCGTAGTCCAGCAATTCACCGACGGTGTTGACGCCCAGCCCGTACAGGAACTGCTCGGTGGCCGCGGTGAAACCCGCCTGCGACAGATGGGTGTCGCGGGTCGCCTGATCGGCGAAGGACTGCCGCTGCTCATCCGGCGAGACCGTGTCCACATCGGCGGGCGGCTCCGGATGCGTGCTCAGCGGACGTGACGGCACCGTGCGCGTCATATCCAGGAATATCTTGCGCCACGCGTCCCGCATCGGCTTCAGGTCCGAGAACCGTTGCGCCACATCGCGATGCAACGCCTTGCGGAAGAACTCGACCAGACCGTCGCGCACCGACGGGTCGAACGCGTCCGCCGCGATCTCCGGATACGGGAAGTCCTCGGCGTTCAGCTGCCGCGGCACCATACTGCCGTCGCCCCAGCGCGGCAGTTCGCCCGAAGCCATCTCGTGCAGCGTCACCGCCAGTGCGTACCGCTCGGCGTGCGCGTCGTACACCGAACGGATCAGATCGCCGATGAACGGGTCCAGATAACCGTCGGTACCGGCCTCGGTGCGCTGCACCGGATAACCCGCGAGCGAGAAATCGATCAGCACCAATTCGCGAGTTCGGTTGGGGCGCACTCGAATCGCGATATTGTCCGGTTTCAGATCACGGTGCCAGACACCCTCGCCCTCGAGGAAATCGATCGCGCCGAAAAGATAGTCGCTGTAGCGCTCGAGGCGAGCCACCGGCAGTCGGCCGTTGTCACGCAGCTCGCGGGCGACGGTCTCCTCGGTGCGGTGATTCGATAGTCGCGTCTCGAGGTCACCCGAGTCGTCGGGGAGGGGCTCATGGTCCAAACCCTGCTCATTGCCGACATACTCCAGCACCAGCGTCGTACGGCCGCCCAATGTCAGCACACCGGGATCGACCAGGTTGATGACCCCGGAGTGCCGGCGCAGACCGCGCAGCACTCCCGCTTCATGGATGAGCACCTCGCCGCGGTCGTCCGACAGTGCCACCTTGAGCACCACGTAAGCCTTTGCGCCGCGCTGCTTTTCCTCCGCCTGCAAATCGCGTACCAGCAGCGCCCGGCTCGTCGATCCGGTGCCGAGGCGCCGGCGCACCAGCCAGCGGCCCGCCAGCACATCACCGGGCACCGCGTCGAGCGGGTCCTTCTCCTCCTCCGCCGGTTCGATCTCGTCTGGCGTGGTGAGCGCGTCCTCGACATCCTCGAGCAGCTCCAGGAACTCGTCCATGGAGGTGAGCCGCTTGGACGGCTGATAGTCGGTGGCCGCGGCCACCAGCAGATCCACATCCGAGGGCAGATTGTCGACCAGTGCTCCCGGGCGCAGTTCCTCACCGGATTCGAAGCGCGCCAGCAACTCCGCCTGCGTCGTCGCAGGTGCCTTACCTGTGACCAGTAGATAGGTGAGCAGGCCCAGCCCGTATACGTCCATGGCGATCGGGTCGGGCGATATCGCCGAAAGCTCCGGGGCGAGATAGGCGTCCGATCCGGTGGACAGGTGCTGCGCCGACAACGCGGTCGGCGCGTGGCGGGTCATGGCGAGCGCGGTGCCCGCCGAACGCTGAGTCGCCACCTGCCAATCCGAGATCTGCAACACCGGTTTACGCCAGCGATCGGCTTCGCTCGTCCCGCGCCGGGGGATCACATGAATCGAACGGGCAGCCAGCGCACGGTGATACAGCCGCGTCGAATGCGCCGACTTCAATGTCTCCGCCAACTGGCGCACCAACTCGATACGATCCCCGACATCGAGGAGCTCGCCGTAGCGGGTCAGATAGTCATCCAGATGCAGGGTCTCCGGGTGATAGCGGAAAATCAGCGCGGGTCCGGCGATGTGACCGGACGGATCGAACAGCTCGAGTTGCACCGCGCCCGGATGCCGGAACCGGCGCAATACCGCGGCCTCCCGTCGCGCAGCCGCGTCAACCGACTTGCGGATTTCGGCATCCGCGCCGCGTTCACGCAAATAGATCCGCACCCGCACCGGCTCTCGTAGCTCGGTGTGTGAGGCGAGGAAGTCCTGCCAGGTAGGTCCGGCGTCGAAAGGCTTGCGCTCCAACAGGTATGGGCCGACGGTGAAGTCGGCGTCGCTGCGCCGGATGCCCGCCTGTTCCAGCGCCTTCCTGATCGCCTTGGCGCGCTGGGCGTCGATCGTATGCCGTACATCCTGGACGGGGGCGTTGAAGCGCGCCAGCAACTCCCGGACGGTGTGTGTCCCGGTGCGATCACCGGCTTGGAGCTCGAACCGCAGCTCCGAATTGGTGAAGCAGACCGCCGCACCGACGAATACGCGTGCGCCGTTGTCGGCGAGCAGGCCCGCGAGTTCCTTGCTCTTCTGATTCACCAGGTGAAGCGGATTCCGATGGAACCGGCGGCCACCGCGTGCGAGGGTCTGCACCCAGTCGCCGCCCTCGCTGGTGACCCGGCCGCTCCAATCCTTCAACTCGATCATGTACACCCCATTGGGGGCGATCACCAGCAGATCGACCTCACGCACGTGTCCGGTCTTGGCGGTGAAGGTGAAGTTGGACCACGCGTACCAGGGACCGGAATCCGGCAACTGCGCGCGGATCGCGTCCAGCCCGCGCCGCTCGTGCTCGAAACTCGATTCGGTGACCGTGGTCCACCGATTCTGGTCCATGCGTGCACAATCCTGTTCTCATCGTCGCGACTTCCCGCCGATCCACCCCGTACCGGTAGTGAACCGCCCCGCTACCGCAGTGGCGATGCCGACCGCACCGGCGGTAATGCCGCCGATCAAGGCCGTCCTGCCGTGGCAACACTATCCTGCCGAACCGACAGGTTGCCGAATCGGCGTTTCTCGGATTCGGAGCGGATAACCGGTCCCATGCCTGCCGCGAGATGTCTTACCCGTCGGTTACTGTGATCGTCGCGGCCCGCCGGGCACCGAAGTCACCTTCGTTGTTGTCCCCACCCGCACGCCGATTTCGCGTGCCTAAGTGGGGATTACAAGGTGGCATTGGTTCGGGGAAGTGCCCGGAAACTATTGAGCGATGCACAGACAGGTCTGCTCACGGAGCTGCTGGTCGAACAAGCCGGCCACCAGTGGGGGCAGAAGATCGGCGCGAGCGAGGTTCGGTCATGGCTGCGCAGCCTGCCGCAACTGCTGTCCGATCTGATCGACGCCGGGCTCGGCGAGGTCGAGGTGCTGCTAGAGCACCGGCTGCCGCACAGCCCCAAGCGGGTCGACGTCATTCTGTGCGGGGTGCATCCGCGTACCGGGGCGGCCAGCTATGTGCTGGTCGAGCTGAAGCAGTGGACGAAGGCGGAACTCATTGCCGCGGAGCTTGTTTCGGTCGCAGCCTATACGAATCCGGTATTGCATCCGGCCGCGCAGGTCCGCGCTTACTGCCAGTACCTGGTCGATGCCACACCGGCGCTCGCAGACGGTCACGGCAGCGTCTTCGGTATCGCCTACCTGCACAACGCGCACGCCGCCGACATTCCGACACTGTTGCAATACCAGCCCAGTGACTACGGACAGCTGTTCACCATGGATGACCGCGGCGCCATGGTCGATCGCCTGCGCGCAGTGCTCGCTGTCGACAGCGACCGTGACCACGCCCGCGCCGCGGCCGATGAATTCCTCGGTTTTCACCATGCGCCCAGCAAGGCGCTGCTCACCTTGGCGGCCAAGGAGATTCAGGACCGCGAGCAGTTCGTGCTGCTGGACGAACAGCGCGTCGCCTATCAGATGGTGGTGCAGGCAGTCGCCAGCGCTCGGGCCGCACGCACCCAAACGGTGATCGTGGTGCTCGGCGGGCCCGGATCGGGCAAGAGCGTCATCGCGTTGAGTCTGCTCGGGCAGCTTGCCCGGCAGGGGCGCACCGTGCACCACGCCACCGGATCGAAGGCATTCACCCAGACCATGCGGCGCGTGGCGGGCACTAGTAATAAGCGTGTGCAGGACCTGTTCAAGTACTTCAACAACTATGTCGGTGCGGAGCCTCGCGCTCTGGATGTGATCATCTGCGATGAGGCGCACCGGGTTCGCGAAACCAGCGCCAATCGCTGGACCTCGGCGGCGAAGCGTGCGCTGGCCCGCCGTCAGATCGAAGAACTCATCGACGCGGCCTTGGTTCCGGTATTCCTGCTCGATGAAGACCAGATCGTGCGGCCCGGTGAAATGGGATCGCTCACCGAGATCGGCGCGGCAGCCACCGCCGCGGGCTGTGACCTCGAAGTCATCCGCCTTACCGGCCAATTCCGTTGCGGCGGATCCGAAGCCTTCGACACCTGGGTCGCCCGACTGCTCGGTCTGCATCAGCAGCCGCCGATCGCGTGGAGCGACCTGATCTCCGGCAGCGATGACGACTTCCGGGTAACCAGCGCGGCTTCGCCCACTGCCCTGGAATCATGGCTGACCACGCAGCAGGACGAGGAAGGCGGAACCGCTCGCATTGCGGCAGGCTACTGCTGGCGCTGGAGCGATCCGATCGATACGCCTGATGGGCGCAGACTGGTCGACGATGTAGTGATCGGCGAGTGGCGGCGGCCCTGGAATGCCAGGGAGGGCAAGCGGGTTCCCGACGTGCCCATCTCTGACTTCTGGGCCTCCGATGATCGCGGCTTCGGGCAGGTCGGCTGCGTCTACACCGCACAGGGCTTCGAATATGACTGGGCGGGAGTGATTTTCGGTCCCGACTTCGTGCGCCGCGGTGATCGCTGGGAAGCTCGCCAGCAGTTCTCCCACGACCCCGCCGTCAAACGAGCCGACCCCCTGCATTTCATGGCCCTGATCCGCAACACCTACAAGGTGCTGTTGACTCGCGGAATGCAGGGGACATGCGTCTACTCGACCGATCCCGAAACTCAGGAGTTTCTGGAGCGAATGGCCTTCTGACACAACCGGATTCAGAGCAGATCGATCTCGGTGTACTTGACCGCCCGGCCCTTCACCGCCTCCGCCGGATAGCGCTGCTCATTCTTCTCCACCTTCGCCTCGACCGCGGCGGCAAGATCGATGTCCAGCACGTCCGCCAGCCGCAGCAGGTAGATGAAGATATCGGCGACTTCCTCCTCGACCCGTTCGCGACGGTGGTCGTTCTGGCAGATCGCGGAGCTCTCCTCCGCGGTGAGCCACTGGAACAGCTCCGACAGCTCGCCCATCTCGCCGGTCATCGCCATCACCAAGTTCTTCGGTGTATGGAATCGCTCCCACTCTCGGCGGGCGGCGAAATCGGCGACCAGGCGCTGCAAGCCTTCGACATCCATAGGCTCTGTCTATCAGATTGCTTCTGTCCCCATCGTGGGGGAGGTGCAGTGCGGAGCTATCGCATTGAGTGGGACGGGAGCGCTCAGCGCCAGTTTGAAGAGAGCGGCCACGGACCCTGCTCTGATCAATTCAGGCAAGGCGCTCAAATCCATTGGTTATCAATACCTTCCGTGCGAGCGCAGCTATTCTGTTCTACCGTAGAAGAACGGCGGCACGGGGGTGGGAGTCTTGGGGCGAAGCGGAGACGTCGAGCGGCAGGCACGGATTCTGCGTTATTGGCGGGCTGTCGAGTACTTCAGTCCGCAGAATGTCGAGGGTCCGTCGCCCTCGAACGGGATTGTGAAGGTGCGGCAGGGAACGAAGCTTCCGTGGGAGCCGCCGGTGCGGCGGATCGATGACAAATATGTGTGGCGGCATACCGTGTACGCCGGAATCTTCGAAACCGCGAAGGTTCGCGAGGTACTGAAGAAGGTGCTGCCGGCATCGGACACAGACCATGATGAAGGCCCGCGTAACCGCGGCAGGACCGCTCTGCTGAGCATCACTGTCGATGGTGACGGTCGATTGTTCAAAGACGGTGTGGTGCTGTCGTCTTGCGCGTGGGCACTGGGTCGAAGCGTGGTGCCGCCCGGCCCGGGCCGAGACGACTGGCTCGATGGATTCGATGATCAACAGAAGCGAATCCTGGCTGTCCTGTTCGATATCGGCGATGGCCGGGTGGCGGTGGAAACGTCGGGCGCCGTGACCACCGGCGGTCAGCGGGCACTCCGCTTGATCGCGAACACGACAGCGCGTGTCGCACTCGACGTCGTGAACGGAGGTCTGGCTTCGATCCCGGCGGTGATCGGCTCGATTGCGGAGTCTCATCTCGGGCCGATCGCGAAGACCGTTGCCGAGAAGATGAGCCAGTCCGTCACCGATGACGCGATCGGAGCAATCAAAAAGAGGGGTGACAAGAAGCCTGATGCCAGTGGAACGGAGGCTGGGGACGGCGACGAAGGCGACAACACACCAGATCAGCTCGGCACCAAGGTATTGACCGTCGCCGACCTGGCTGCGATAACACGTTGGGTAGCCGAGCAACTCGGCGTCGATGACGTCCTCGAACCGACGGAGATCTGGGTCAAGAGCTTCCAGGTCCCATCGAAGCGGGCCAACGAGGTATCGAGCGACGAATTCATCAACAGCTTCTACGCCAAGGACCTGGAGCTGGTAGCAGGGGAGCTGTTGTCCGGCAACATGGGTGCGGCTCTTACCTCCTATTTGTGCGAGGTAACCAATGACGACCTGAACCGGCGCATCGATGTTCGCAAGGAGCCCCATGTACTGCTGCGGTCGCTGACTCCGCGAATGATGCCGCTGGGGCGCTGGCCATCCGATCCCGCTCACCCACTGACTCTGAGTCAGCAGTTCGCCATCAACCAAATATTGTGCGGGATGGGGGATCCGGCTTCATCAGGTCTGTATTCAGTGAATGGGCCACCCGGCACCGGTAAGACGACCATGCTGCGTGACTTGATCGCGGCACTGGTGGTCGAGCGCGCGACGAGGCTGGCGCGGCTGCCGAATCCGCGCGCGGCATTCCAATCCGACGAGAACGCCCGGCGGTGGCCGTGCCTTGACGGTCCTTACCAGCGGACGATCGTGCCATTGGTGGCAGACCTGACCGGATTCGAAATGGTCGTCGCCTCATCCAATAACGGTGCGGTCGAGAACATTACGTTGGAAGTCCCCTCGGTGGACGCCATTGATGGCGAAGCCTTTCCAGACGCGGACTACCTGTCCGAGCCGGCGACCCGACTCGCAGGCGAGCCGTGCTGGGGAGCCATTGCCGCTCGGCTGGGCCGCCGTAGCAATCGAGGAGACTTCGTTCAGCGCTTTTGGTGGGGCCCTACCGAGCGCGCGGCTGAGCAGGCCGACGCGGAGCCTCGCGGCCTGAGCGATATCCTCGGAGAGCTCAAGAATTCCGCTTCGGACACCGCTGTTGAAGTCTTGTCCTGGGACGATGCGGTTGCGCGTTTCGACGCCGCTGTCGCCGAGGTGGCGCGGCTGACCGAGGAACGGCAAACGGTTGCGGATATTCTCGAGCGGATCGTCGAGCCGGATCGAACGCTGGCAGCACTGCGTGGACGAAGCGCGAATCACCAAGATCGGTTGCGGCTCCTGCAGGATCATCGACGCGAGTTGGCGACCAGTGAGCATGCCGCCGAATCCGCGGCACAGCGTGCGACGAACAGTCTCAACGATTCTCGGCGTGCGTTGCATGCCGCCGAAGTCGAGGTGGGCATCGCTGACGATTGGCAGCGGCGTGCTCAAGCAGAGCTCTATCAGCATGCTGGCGCGAAACCTGGTTGGTTCAAACGACTGTGGTCACGGAATGCCCTCGGTGATTGGGAGAGCGACGCCCAGCCGTTTGTCGAGAGGGTGGCTATGGCGGATGCCCGCGTCGCGGCCGCGGAACGGGATAGAGACCAGCGTGCCGCGGCCTGCAGGGAGCGGCAGCGGCAGTTCAGTGAAGCCAGCCGTGCGCTTGTCGCATGGCAGGAGCGGATCATTCGCTGTGACGATGAGATCCGCCAAGCGCTCACGGAGGTGGAAAACGCCAATCGGTGCGCACGGCAACGGGAGATCGAACTCGAGCGCGAAGCCGACCTTCTCGCGCGGGCCCGCGTTCGGTGGCCGCACACCTTGCCGGGGGACGAGTGGACTGCCGAGGTTGGCGACCGTGCGGCGATGGAGCGACGAGAGAAATCATCCCCCTGGATGGATGAGGAATTCGCGGCGGCGCGGTCGCGTGTGTTCCTGGCCGCACTGGATCTCCATCGGGCGCTACTGACAGCGGAACCTCGGATCGCTTGGAACAACCTGCGTGCGGTTGTCGATATCGTTAAAGGCGACGCTCCGACGGACCTCCCGGCGGAAACCGTTCTCGCTGCTTGGCAAATGCTGTTCATGGTGGTCCCGGTCGTGTCCACGACCTTTGCGTCGATGCCGACCATGTTTGCCGCGCTCGGGCGGGAGGCTCTCGGCTGGCTCATCGTCGATGAGGCTGGTCAGGCCACACCGCAGGCCGTCGTCGGTGCGCTTTGGCGCTGCCGGCGTGCGGTGGTGGTCGGCGATCCGCGTCAGCTGGAGCCGGTCGTCACGTTGCCTTGGTCCGGGCAACGCCGTCTGTGCGGCAAGTTCGAGGTCGATGTGCGCTGGGCGCCCCAAGCCACCTCGGTCCAAGCTGTCTCTGATCGAGTCAATCGATACGGGACATGGTTACCCGATCCCGATGGGGAAGGCCAGATTTGGGTGGGTTCACCGCTGCGCGTGCACCGGCGGTGCGATCGGCTCATGTTCGAGGTGAGTAACCAAATCGCGTACGACAACATGATGGTCTATGGCGTCGTCCGGACGGACGACTTCAGTCTGGGCGCTCAAAACTTGTGGATCAACGTCGATGCACCGGCCAGCGGGGACAAATGGAATGAGGCGGAAGGGAAACAGGTTCTGAGTCTCCTCGGAATGGTGCGTACGCGTTTGGCGGCGGCTATGGACGAAGAACTCGCCGAACTCGGAGCGGATCTCCCGGATTGGGCGGTCGGCGAGGCGGAGAAACAGGCAGAGCTTCAGAAACGCTTCGAGCGAAAGGTGTTCATAGTCAGTCCGTTCCGTCGTATCGTCGAACGGCTCCAGGGCTATTTGACTGTCTCGGGTCTGTCGGTGTCCCGCGATTGCCTGGGGACAGTGCATACAACGCAGGGTAAAGAGGCCGACATCGTCATCCTCGTGCTCGGAACTGCCGCCGACGAGAAGAAGGCACGTGAATGGGCCTCGGACAAGCCCAATCTTTTGAATGTGGCGGTGACGCGTGCCCGTCGCCGATTGGTGCTTGTCGGTGATCATGGGAATTGGCGGGGCCTGCGTTACTTCAGCTCCCTGGACGACCAGATCAAACCCGAAGGTCTGCTAAAACTCTGGTCTCCCGGTGTAAGCGCCTCGTCCGGATAGGTCGAGGCTGTTAGCGGATATCGGACTGATCGTGCGAATAGTGCTGCTGGGGAGTGCGAAGTCCGGACACGTGTGTAACGGTTTTTGTTCTATGCAGAGGGCGTTACCGGGGGAATGGTGAAGCAGAACCGAAAATACGGGCGGCAGGATGTCATTCGTGCAGTAGACGCCAGTGGCGCCATCAGCACAGCGGACTTACTCGCTCAACTGGAGGTCCGGGGGTTCTGCGTGGTCGGAGTCCCGCCGTTCTCCTCGGCGAGATCGCTGCCGATCAAGGTGCGGAACCGGCACGCAGACTCGTGGAGATCCGCAGCGAACTCACAGCGCTACGCGCCATCCCCGCACATGACGCGGATCGCGTCCAAGAACGGACGGCGTTGGTGCGAAAGATCTCCGATCTCGAAGGGTTCGCCAAGGGTCTCGTCGCATTGCTCGGTGATGTGCGTGATCAAGTGGTCCATGAGGGACGGCTCATCGCGTTCACCGCGCACCAGGTCGTGCTCAAAGAGTCGTTGCGGCGCAAGGATCTCGATGTGATTGTCATCGATGAGGCAAGCATGATTACCGCGGCTATGACGATGCTCGTGGCCGGTGTGGGAGTTGGGCATACGATCGTGGCGGGCGACTTCCGGCAGCTGCCGCCGATCGTGCAGTCCGCTGAGACTCTTGCCCGGGGTTGGTTGGGCCAAAGCGCATTCGAGAAATCAGGGATAGCGAAGATGGTTAGTGCGGGGCGTACGCCCGCGAATCTCGTCGCGCTCGAGTACCATCCACCCTGCGGTTTGGTGCCGATTCGCGGACCAATAGTTGTACTCGGGAGTCGCGTTCGGAATCGGATGGTGGCCGAATGGCATCCGGTGAGATCGGACAAGCGTGCCGCTTGTCGCTCGAACCAGTCGCTGACGATACGGTAGGGCCGCTTCGTGGACTTCCCGAGGTTGACCAGCTGGTGCAACTGCCCCTCCTATCGGGTGGTGCGCGAGCTGTCGCCCCGATGTAGCAGAAACGATAGCCGCAGGTTAGCCTCTTGCTCGTGGCGGGAGATGTTGCTGCCAGTCCTGGGGAACTGATCGCGGTCGCAGGCTGGCTTGATCGGGTTGCGCAGGAGATCAGCGATGCGCTGGACGGGCAGATGCGTGAAGTTCGCGCGTTCCTCGGCGTGGACTGGCAGGGTGGGGCGGCAACGTCGCATGAGAACCCATGGGCCGACTGGGAAGAGGGCGCGCGCCGCGTAGTTGGTTCGTTCGGTGTCGACGCCGGTCTACTTCGGCGGGCTGCCAATGAGTACACCTCACATGATCGAGCACGGGCGGAGTCGATCGATGCGGCCGGGTCGAGCCTTGACCTTCCTCCGGTGGTGTAGCCGTGGCTGACTATCGGGTGGATCTGACGGGCTTGCAGCGGTTGATCGATGGTGCCGCGAAGCTCGAAACCGCTATCGAGAATCGGGTTGCCGAGATTGAGCAGCGGGTCGACGAATTGCATGTCGACTGGTCCGGTGAGGCGGCCGCCTCACACAAGAACGCTCATGACGAGCGGATCGCCGCGGTTGCCGAGATGCACACCGCACTCGGGGAGCTTCGGGCCAAGCTGCAGGTTGCGCACTCCGCGTACAGCGCGGTCGGTCCGGCCAATCAGGGGATGTGGCCGTGAGTCCGACCGTTCCGCTGATTCTGTGTCGTGCTGACGAATACCACTCTGCCGGAGAGGTTTTCGGCCAGATCTGCGCCGATGGACAAACCACTCACACCGGTTTGATTGGGGTGCTCAGCGCCAATGCGGGGATGGCGGGCAGCGATAGCGTCGGTCAGGAATGGGCAACCGCATACGACAAGGTCGCTGCTCTGGCACTGACGGCGTCCGCGGACCTCGCCACCGCGTGCGGCCAGACCCGCGACCTGATTGCTGTCGCCGTGCACAACCACGCTGTGGCCGAGGCGGCCGCTCACCATGACGAGGCGGCGCCGCCGCCCGCACCGCAGTTACTCCCTACGCCATGTCTTGTGGACGTGGCACCTTCCGCGGCAGGCGACGGTATCCCCGAACCCTTCGGCTGGTCCTTTATCAAGGATCTCGTCGGCGCTGCCTGGCCGAACGGTCATCAGGACCAGCTGCATGCGGCCGAATCCGCTTGGCACACAGCTGCTATCGACTACCGGCTACTGGCGACGCAGGTCTCACCGGCCCTCACATTCCTGCAGAACCAGCAGTCGGAGGAAATCCCTACGACGATCGCCGCGGCTACTGAACGCCAGGCCGACCTGAACAATCTCGCCGATGTATGTCAGTCACTCGGCGACGCGTGTGGAGAATATGCCAAGCATCTCGACGAAGCGCATCACCAAATCCTTGATGAGTTGAAGGAATTCGCGGCGGAAGCCATTGTCGGCGAGCTCTTCTTCGCCGCTCTGACGCCCGTCACCGCAGGCGCATCGGCGGTGATCGGCAACACCGCCTTGGGTGCACGGGCCGCGTTCAAAGCACGCCGTGTCGCCACGATTATTGCCAACTTGGCGACGAAAGCGACCGCGGTAGCTACTCGGATCACGTCGACGCTCCTCGAGCGATGTGGTGCACTCGCGAACAAGATTCGTCAGTGGGTTGCGGCCGCGCGAACCCGTCTCCTGTTGACCGGGAAGAACACCGGTGCCTACGAGTTCAATATGGTTGAAAATCCGGGTCCGCTTGCCGCTATGCGTAATAACCCGGCTGCCAACTTCGCCGGCGGGAAGTACAACACGGTGGTATTGAAGGACGATGTCACGCTGTACCGCGGCGGAACCGCTGACGAGCCGCTCGGGCAGTGGTTCACCGCTGAACCGCCTTCGTCGGTCGCTCAGGTGCGGATTGATTCGGCGGTCAAACCGCAGTGGGTCGACCCGAAGACAGGGTCGCTGGACGGGGAGTCTCCGCTTGATACCGTCTTCCAGGTGAAGATTCCAGCGGGTACCGAGGTGTATGTCGGCCCGGTCGGCTATCAATCGGGGGTTCATCTCGGTGGTGCGGCAGAGCAGATATTCGTGCCGCAGCCGTGGAAGATTCCGGGGGTCGATGTGGCAGGAGCGTGGCCGCTAAAGTGATCAGCGATTCGTTGTCTCGTCGGCGGGTAGACGCCGCGTCGGCTGTCGGTCGGATTCTTACTCAGCTGCGGGATGAACCGCAGAATCCTCGAGTCTTCGGATGGAGTACCCGGTTTGCGGAGATCGGTGCGGCCCTTGATGATTCGGAGGAGTCGGACGGTGCGGCTCTCGCGATTGCCAAGGATCTGTTCGATCGCCTGTATGTCGGTGGTCGGAACATCAGCGACTTCTATCTGGTGCGGGAGGACTTCGAAGAGCAGCGCATCGTCAATCTGAACTTCGAGGAGAAGGTCGAGACGCTCGGGCGCATCTTGGATGAAGGGACCGACAATGACGTTTCCTGACAACGATTTCGAGCGACTGCTGGTGGAGGCGAAGGCCGGGCGGATTTCAGGGGAAGAGTTGTTGAGCGCCATGCCAGATCAGATCGTCTATGCCCCCGTTGTAGCCGATTCCGCGCATAGCGCGACCGCGAGCTTCGCCACGACCGAAATCGACGGTGCCCCTTTCGTTCCCGCCTACTCGAGCGAGGAACAATTGGTCGGTGCGGCAGGTGAGATCCCGCGAATCAAGATCTTGATGCGCGAGCTAGCCGGATTGTTGCCGACACAGATTGGTATCGCCCTCAATTGGCGTGGTTCGGCCCCTGGCCTTCCGATCATGCCCGCCGGGGTCGCCCGGCTGAAAGCAGGTTCGAGCGGTACTGCGGCGGGATCCGAGGTTCGAATCGGTGAACCTGCCCGGCGCCCGAAGGAATTCCTCGACGCGCTTGCCACGCGGCTGTCGTCGACCGGTTCCGTCCGGTCGGCCAGGTTCGGATTGATGCAGGTCGGTGATTCGCAGCCGGTCTTCGTGGTCGGTATCGATGAATCGCAGGGGACTGCGGCTGCCCGTTCGGAAATTGCGGAGTCGATCGCCCAGAGCGCCTCGGCGTTCGCATTGGAATTTCAGGTGGAGACGTATTTCATCGATCCGAATGGTGACGACGGTTTCCGACATGAAATCGAGTCTCTGCCACAGGTTTACCCGGCGGGCTGACGCGCCTGTCAATGCTGAAACTGGAGGCTGAGGCGTGAATCGCCTTCGAAGCCTCCAGCCGGTAGTTCGAGGCAGAAGACGCCTGCTACTTCAATGAGACCGTGACGCCGCCGGAGAGCATCGAGTCGTGGCGGACCATATGGTCCGGGGCTGAGTCGGCGGGGAGGTCGTAGACGGCAACTCGTCGAGGAAGGCGCTGGGTCGGGTATCCGTCAGAGGTGCTCGATAGTGCGCCGCCCAATCGCCGCGCTCAACGCGTCCAGCTCTGCCAGCACATCAGTCGCTGCCCAGATGCGGTTGCGGTTGCTCTCCGAAAGGAGTTCGAGAATCCCCGCGTCGGTCAACCTTCCCAGTGCCCGATAGGTGCTGGCGTCGGTGGTGCCGGCGATCCGTTGTGCGGTGTCGGCGTTGAGGATTGGGGTTTCGAGCAGGGCTGCGAGGAGGGTTTCGTCCGCCGAGTTGGTCCGGGGGCGAACGATGTCTCGCCAGCGCCTCGGTAGGTCGGCCAGGGCTAGCGCGGAGTCCTGGGCTGCCTCGCTGGCATGGATTGCGCCGACTGCGAGGTATTCGACGAACGCGTTGACGTCGCCAGTGCGAAATCGGTTGAGGTGCATGAAGTATCGGCCGGTGTCCGCCAGCATGACCGATGCCAGCGGTACGGTCACTCGGCGGGTGAGGCCGCGGCGGCGCAACACAGCGCTGATCAGTGCCCGTGCGATGCGTCCGTTCCCATCGGTGAACGGATGAATGGACTCGAACTGGGCATGCGCGATGGCGGCCTGCGCGAGGATCGGCAGATCATCCCGGTTGACGAAGACCAGCAGATCGGCGATCAACTCGGGAACCAGTTCGGGGGGCGGCGGGATATGCGCGGCGTTGATCGGCGTGTAGTCGCTGCCGCCGATCCAGTTCTGCACATCGCGCAGTTGTCCCGCATCGCGAGAGGTGTAGTCAGCCATCAATAGCCGATGTGCTTGGAGTAGATCGTCGAGCTGGATCGTGCCCGCGCCGGCCGCATCGACCATCGCGATCAGGGCCTTGACCGCCGCCAGTTGCGGCCTCGCCTCATCGCTGGCTTTGCCGCCCGCAACAGCTTTACCGAAGGCTCGCCAGCCGGCATCGATATGTTCGATCTTGGAGGATGCGACGGCCTCGCTACGCAGCAGGAAGTCGGCCAGTGGCGCCAGATGCTCGCCGAATCCGGCCTCGAGGCGGGCGATCGCGATCAATGCCGCTTCGTGGGTTCGAGCAACGCTGCCGGTTGGGTCGTAGTCGAGCTTGCCGATTCTGGGCGGAATCGCGACCGTGATCCGCTCGAGGGTCCGGTCCGCCCGCGAGCCTTGGCGCTGGTGTGGGTTCCAGATTCGATCTTCGTTGTGGTGCGGTGGCCAGTTCACGCGGTCTCCTTCGAAAGGTCGACCAACTCTCGACTAACTGCACTTTATCCATGGAAAAACGTAGCTAGAACTGGCGTTGATATACTTTCTTCTCAATGGGATCGTCCTACTTCGAGTCCCTGCCGTGGCCGAACCTGGCTGGCCAGAGCCCAGTTGATCTCCTCGATGACGAAGGGGCTCGGTACCGGGTCGTCGGATTCGGTGATGATGTCTTCCGGTGTGACGTAGCGGAACGATTTGCCGTCGTCGTATGGATCGGTTCTGCGAGACCAGTATTCGTACTTGGCTATCCCGCCGTATACGTCCGCGGGGCAGTCGCGCATACCGCCGACGCAGCGGGCTCGGGGCATCTTCGCTGTGCGGGGTCCGCTCTCCTCGAGCGCCATGTGGTGCAACCAGAGATCGGCGAAATCGTAGAGGTAGAACAGAGTGTCGCCCGGGGTGTAGAACAGTTCGTCCAGGCGGACCTGTTCCTCGGGGACCGCGGTGTCGCCGTCGCCGAGTGCCTCGGGGCAGATATAGCGCTCGACAGTCGGGCATCGAAGGTTGGGCCACAACGGAATTCGTGAGAGGCACGGTCGACCCAGCCGAAGGACGCGCCGATGGCCTCGCGCAGATTGTTGAGGAACAGCTCGGAGGGCGCGTCCAGCCATCGGAACAGTGGCGGCTCGGTGCCGACGATTGTCGCGCGCAGGCGGAGGGTGACCGCCTCTTGCGACGTGGTCCGCGGCGGGAGGGCTGCTGCATGCCGGCCACGGGGCGACATTAGCTGATGTGATGCCGAGGATTGCTGGTTCCACGGAAGTTGAGGCGGTGTCGACCCTATTCGGAAACTATCGTGGGGACGACGAGAGGAGTGCCCGGTGTCCGACGACATGTCAGCTTCCGAGCGGCGAGAGCTGCGGGCCCTGGAACGCGAACACGATCGGCTGCTCGCCGAACACGCGCGTTTGCGGGACGAGTTGGACTCCCACGCGGCCGATCTCGGTCTCCACTCGCAGCCGCCACGGGAAATCGCTCTTCAGTTCGAGCAAGCCGCCGAAGCCGACCCTGACGAACGTGCCCAGAACCTCAATGAGGCAGCCGGATATTGGGCAATGGCAGGCGAATTGGAACGCGCCCGCCGTTTGCATCTCGCGGCGATCGCCGATGGCGGCGAGGTCGCCGGTGATGCGCGGGTTTGGTACGCGCTGTTCCTGCTCGAGTACGACGACGCCCTCGCGGGTCGGGCGATGCTCGACACGATCCTTGCCGAGGGCCCGGATGATTACGCCATTTACGAGTCCGTCGCTGAGGCTTTCGAAGCTGTTGAAGCGCTGGAAGAGGCGTTGCACTGGTTCGAAGCCGGATTGGCTCGGCAACGACTGATCGGTGACGACGGTGCGGAAGGGTTCGGCGAATATCGACTCGCGATCGGCCGCAGCCGTGTCCGGGAATCGCTCGGGTTGCCCGAAGACGCCGATGACCGCTGGGCCGAGCAGCAGCGTCGGAGTTGGGCTGACCGCATCGATCGTCGCGGCTCCTCATCGGCACGTCCCACAGCTCTGTCGATGTTCTATCTCCCGGAGGAAGAATTCGACGCCGCGATGCGCCGATGGCCGGAACTGCGGAATCAGTACGACAGTCACGTCGAGCATCGTGCATCGGTCGAAAGTCAACTCAGGGAAGCTGATTCCGGGCTGTCTCTGCGTGTGTCCGCGGCGGGTGTCGCGGGCTTGGCCGAGTATGCGGCAGCCCACGACCGGGATCCGCTTCAGTCGAATACCCGCGCAGCTTATGCCGCGGAATTGAGCCGTCTCGGCCGCGACATCGCTTGGCCCCCTGGACGAAACGAGTCCTGTTGGTGTGGGTCGTCCCGGAAATACAAGAAGTGCTGTGGTCGACCGACCTGAAGCCGCTCCGGGGTCGGGCATGATCAGGGGAATTCGGCAGCGACTTCAAGCGCTGAACCCAATTGCGCTGCTTCCGGTTTCGGTTGGCAGATCACGAGTCGCGTCGTCTCCCTCCTGTGACGAGGGTGACCAGGGCTACCGCCAGTCCGATTGCCGTACCGAGCCTCCGGCGGCTGCTTGATGGTCGATGTCCGAGCGTTCGGTACCGCCGGGTCTGCTTACCCGAATCGGCGAGTCTGTCCGACCCATGGTCTACGGTGTCCGGTGCAGAGCATCCGCAGCGACCTCGGAGCGTCATGACCAGTGCGACTCAGACCGTGTTGTCTCTTGTAGTAGTGCTCGACAAGAGGGGAGACCGGTTGGTCGTTTGGCATGTGAATGTCGGTCGGGTCATTGGGCTTTCGCGGTTATCGGGCGCTTGGGTGGTTGCCGCTGATGATGCGGAGGTCATCGGGGCGCTCACCGCCGGGTATGACGTGGTGTGGTGCGACGGGGTTGCGGAGGAAGTCGCCACCACTGCGGTCGTGGATCTCGACGCGACATTCGCCGCCGCGCGGGCCGAGGTCGAGGCCGTGGACGCGCTGTTCACCGAATATCAAGCAGCGCAGTCGAATAAGCCGATCCGTCCGGAGTGGCCGGAGTTCGTCCACCCCGCACAAGCCCGGCAGGCACCGTGTGCGGTGGATGAAATCGTCTACGACGCACTGGTTTTGGCGCGCGGCATCGCTGACCTGGCCGACGCCTGGTCGGATTTCGAATCCTTACGGGCGGCAAGACATTTCCTGGTCGAACAAGGAGGTCTCGCCGCACGCCCGCTGCCCCTCGTGGTGCGGTGACGATGCCCGGACTCTCCTTCGCGGCCCTCGACGTCGAGACCGCCAACTCCTCCCGCGGCAGCATCTGCGCCGTCGGCGTGGCGATCGTTCGTGACGGCGTACGCCTGGCCACCCACTCCTGGCTGTGCCGCCCACCGCGCTCCGTGGATTTCTTCTCGCGCCACAACATTCGCGTACACGGTATTTCGCCCATGATGGTGGCGGATCAGCCCGTCTTCGCCGAACGCTTCCCCGAAGTCCTCGAGGTTGTCGCCGACCTCCCCCTGGTGGCCCACAACGCCGGATTCGACAGTGGCGCCATCCGCGAAGCCTGCCGCCACAGCGAAATCCCCGCCCCGAACTGGGATTTCAGTTGCAGCCTGGCGATGTCCCGACGCCACCTCGATCTCGACAGCTATCGCCTGCCCGATGTCGCTGACGCACTGGATATCTCGCTGCTGACCCACCACGACGCCGCAGCCGATGCGAGGGCCGCCGCGGATATCGTCCTGGCACTGGCGGCCCGTACAGGCGTCGATTCCCTCGGTGACCTCGAACGCCTCGGAAATGATCGCCCCTATCGCCCGCGCTCAACCACCCCGCGTCGGACGGAACCTCGCCGCTCGGAGACCCTCCGAACCGAAACCCCTCGCCCTCGCCGATCCTTCTTCGCCCGTGAGGAACTGGTGATGCCGGAAATAACCGGCACCGACCCCACCCACCCCCTGTACGGCCAAACGGTCGTCTTCACAGGTGATCTCGCCACCCTCACCCGTCAGGAAGCCTGGAACATCATCGCCGCCTGCGGCGCCACCCCCGCCAAAAACGTCACCAAACGCACCACCTGCCTGGTGATCGGCGACGGCTTCACCGGCACCGACGCCTCCGCCTTCACCACCACCAAAGCCCACCGCGCGGCCTACCTCCGCGCTCAGGGGCAGTCCATCCACATCCTGGATGAAGAGCGTTTCCTCGCGGCGCTTCAGCCGGTGACGGCGCGCTGAGCAGTCGGAACGGTGGTCTCGGAGGCTGACGCCGGTCGCAATAAGGAAGGCGCGCAGGGGAAATTGAGACCGTCCAGATCGATGATCGCGACTCTCGGCGTGCCACCGCTTCCACAATGAGAAGTGCCGCGACGCGTACCGTCGCGGCTCTCGTGCATCGTTCGTCCTCGGTGCATGTGATCAGAAGAGATGGCCGACCGCCAAGCCGCCGAGGAAAGCGAATATCGTGATCAGGAATCCTGCTGTGGCGCAGAGGAATCCGATGCCGACTCGGCGGGCCGGTCCGGCGAAGAAGATCAGCACGATGCCCGCGATGGCGGGTGCGAAGAAACACCACCAGGCGTCGTTCGGGGCCCAGCCCGTGAAAGGGGCTGCTATGCAGAGGAGTCCGGCGACGGTCGCGAGGAAGCTTTCCGGGCCGTAGGAACCGGGGGCGAGGGCATGACTCAGGGGGGTGGTCATAGGGTCACCAGCCAGAAGATGACGAGAAAGGCCAGGCCGCCACCGACGCCGAATGCCGCGCCTCGGGTGGGGGATGTGTTTCTACGCCAAAGCATTACGGTGGCGATCCCCATAGCGGCGGACACTATGCCGAACAATAGATGGCGCGATGGATCGGCTGTGGGGTCGGAATCGGTGATCGCGGCGACTACCGCACCGAACAACGCCGCTTCCAAGGCGATAGCCAGGGGCAGCGTGATGGTTGCCCATTTCCAGAAGACGTTGTCGGACTTGAGTTTCTGCAGTCCGGATGTCTGCTGTGTCATTTGTTCACGACCACGATCGAGGGTGGACTGGCAGGGCTGCCCAGTTTGGTTGGGGCGTTCTTCATCCAGTCGGGCTGGCTGAAGTCGGCCTTGAACGGGTCGAACATGGCGGTGCCGCCGCCGACCTCGTGATGGAACGGGAGGTTGGCCAATGGTCCCCACTGGCTGCCGGAGTCAGCTGCGTCGATCAATACGGGCCGTCCCTTTCCTGCGGAATTGTCCTGGTAGATCTCGACCGAGGGGTAGTCGCCGATCAGCCCACCGGCGGTGATTCGGGAAGTACCCGGATTACCGCTGGTCGGAGCCAGCACCAGCTCGCCGTTGACGGTGTGGCCGGATATCTCCGGTCCCACCGGCGCACCGGGGGCGAAGGGGTTGGTGGCGTCGTAGCGAACGAGCACCGAGCCGTCGTGCAATTGCTGTGCCTCGACCTTCGGTGTTGCCACGTCGACATCGCCATGGACGGTGACCGATGGATTCTGACGAGCGACGATTATTCCGTTCTCGTAGTCGACGTACATGGTGACGCGCGCGTGTTCAGGATCGAAATTCGCATTCTCGCTGCGATTGTCGCCGAGATCGTATGCCGGGAAATTCGTCACCTCGGCCGCGGGGATATACAGGGCCGTGCGAACGGTACCCTGCCCGGGCACCGGATTGATCCGGCCGACGACGATTCTCGCGTCGTGATCCTTGTATTTGGGGTCGAAGCTGTTCGGGTTGAGCACCTCCGCGGTCGACCAATCGGTCGCGGTGGTCGGCAGTCGGCCGAAGACCTGCTGGAAGGCCGCGGCCGAGGTGCGGATTCGTTCCGGGTCGGCTCGGGTGTCGTTCTTCTTGTCCGCCTGGATGACGGCGTTGGCGGCGGCCAATGCGTTGGCCGGGGCCATGGCTTCGAGTTCGCTGTTGGCCGCGGCGATCTTCGCACCCCATTCTGCATCGGCGGCGAAGAGGGTGGAGGCCAGGCCTGCCAGGCGGGAAAGCTGTACTCCTGCTTCGGAATTCCAGTCTTCTACGCCCTCGATGGACCAGTCGTCGCCGATGGAAACCGGTGGGTGGACGTAGTTGAGGATGATCGACTTGATGGTGGCGATCGGGTCGGCCATGGTGCTTGCCGCTCCGGCGCATGCCGTGGCCAGGTCGTCGTAAGCGGTGGCGATGGCGCGCATTTGGGTTTGTTCGGCGTCGGCTTTGGCCTCGGCGGATTGACGGGCTGTGCCCTGCCAGAGGAGGTCGAGGATGGTGGCGTGCATGGTGCCGGAGGCTTTGACTATGGCGTCGGCGATTTGGGTGGCGTTGGTCGCGGTGGTGGCGTAGCCGGATACGTCCCATTTCAGTACATCGAGTGGGGTGGGCATCAGCGGCCTGCGTGGGGATCGCCGGAGTTGATGTCGGTGAGGGCGGCGATGCGGTTGGCCGCCTCGGTATCCGTGCCTCGATAGGTGTCGGCGGCTATGACGAGGGTGGCCGAGAATTCGTTGAAGCGGGCCTTCAGGAGGTCCTTGGCCTTGCGGCTCAGGTTGTCGGACTGAGCCAGGGCGGCTCCTGCCGCTGAGCCCGGCATCTTCGCGGCAACCGGTGCTGCGCCGAGGCGGGGAGCTTGGTCTATATCGCCGGGGAGCAGGGCAAGCGCGCCCGCGGCGGCGCGGAGGCCGTCGGGGTTGACTTCGAATGGCATGGCGCTCCCTCAACTGCAAACTTCCGGCAGACTCTATCGCAGACCGCTATGAGTGGTCTGCCGGGAATTGCCCGAATCACAACCGCGGGGTCGGCGGCGGATAAACTCCAGCGCGTGACCGACGAGAAGCTGTTGCAGGGACCCATCCACAACGTCCACGTCGAACTCGGGGCGACCTTCGCTCCGTTCGGGGGGTGGGAGATGCCGGTGTCGTATGCGGGCACCGTGGGGGAGCACACCGCCGTTCGGACCGCTGTCGGGCTGTTCGATGTCAGCCACCTGGGGAAGGCCACGGTGAAGGGCGCTGGGGCGGCGGCTTTCGTGAACTCGGCATTGAGCAATGACCTCAACCGCATTCGGCCGGGGAAGGCGCAGTACACGCTGTGCTGCACGCCCGAGGGCGGCGTGATCGACGACCTCATTGCCTACTACGTCAGCGATGACGAGATCTTCCTGGTGCCGAATGCCGCCAATACCGCGGCCGTTGTCGCGGAGTTGCGGAAGCAGGCACCTGAGGGAATCACGGTGACCGATGAGCATCGCGGGTATGCGGTGTTCGCGGTGCAGGGGCCGAAGTCGGCGGAAGTGCTTGCGGCGCTGGGGTTGCCGACCGATATGGAATACATGGCGTACGCCGACGCCGAGTGGGAGGGGCGGCCGGTGCGGGTGTGCCGGACCGGCTACACCGGTGAGCACGGCTACGAACTGCTGCCCGAGTGGGATGACGCCGAGGCTGTCTTCCGTGCGCTGGTGGCGCGGGTCGAGGCTGCCGGTGGTCAGGCCGCCGGGCTCGGGGCGCGCGATACCCTGCGCACCGAGATGGGGTATCCGCTGCACGGACATGAACTCTCCGTTGACATTTCGCCCTTGCAGGCGCGTACCGGCTGGGCCGTCGGCTGGAAGAAGCCGGAGTTCTGGGGCAAGGCCGCGCTGGAGCAGGAGAAGGCGGCCGGGCCGCGGCGACTCCTGCTGGGGCTCAAGGCAATCGACCGCGGCGTCCTGCGTCAGGGGCAAGCCGTCATGCGGGGTGACGAGCAGGTCGGTGAGACGACCTCCGGCACTTTCTCGCCCAGCCTCAAGGTGGGGATCGCGCTGGCGCTGCTCGATACCGCGGCGAAGGTCGAGCCCGGGGATGAGGTCGAGGTCGATGTGCGTGGGCGGCGCATCAAGTGTGAGGTCGTCAAGCCGCCGTTCGTCGAACCGCATACGGCGTAGGTGTACTAATCGTGCACTTGTCGCTTCGGATTGGTGGTTTTCCGCCTGAAGATGGTGACAAGTGCACGAAAAAGCCAGGTGCATCACGGGCGAAACGCCATGACTTCCGGCCGCCGGGTGGGTGGCGGCGTGTCCGCTCGACCGGCAAATTAAACTCGCCGTCATGACAGTCGCCGCGCAGTTCACCCGCACCTCGCACCCCGCGCCCACCCCGGCGGAGCGACGGCAGGAGATTCTCGCGGCGCCCGGATTCGGCCGATTCTTCACCGATCACATGGTGTCCATCGACTACCTCGACGGCGAATGGGTCAATGCGCGCGTCGAGCCATACGGCCCACTGTCGATGGACCCCGCGACCATGGTCTTCCACTACGGACAGGCCATCTTCGAGGGGTTGAAGGCCTACCGGCAGGCCGATGGCAGCATCGCGACCTTCCGGGTCGATGCCAATGCCGCGCGATTCCGCCGCTCGGCCGCGCGCATGGCCATGGCCGAGCTGCCCGATGAGCTGTTCATCGAATCCGTGCGCCAGCTGCTCGAAGTCGACTCCGACTGGGTGCCGCCCGCCGGGGGTGAGGAGTCGCTGTACCTGCGGCCGTTCATGTTCGCCACCGAGGCGGGGCTCGGCGTGAAACCCGCCGCCGCGTACAAGTACCTGCTGCTGGGTTCGCCCGCGGGCGCGTACTTCCCGCGCGGTGTGAAGCCGGTGAAGGTGTGGCTGTCGACCGAATACGTGCGCGCCGCCCCCGGCGGAACCGGTGAGGCGAAGGTCGCGGGTAATTACGCGTCCTCGCTGCTGGCGCAGAAGCAAGCCTCCGAGCAGGGCTGCGACCAGGTGGTGTGGCTCGATGCCATCGAGCGTGCGTATGTGGAGGAGATGGGCACCAACAACCTCTTCTTCGTGTTCGGCACCGGGTCGCAGGCGCGGCTGGTGACACCGGAGCTGTCCGGATCGCTGCTGCCGGGTATCACCCGCGATTCGCTGCTCACCCTCGCCGCCGACTCCGGGTATTCCGTTGAGGAGCGCAAGATCTCGGTCGAGGAGTGGCGCAAGGGCGCCGAATCCGGAGAGATCTCCGAGGTTTTCGCCTGCGGCACCGCCGCGGTGATCACGCCCGTGGGCACGGTGAAGTCCGCCGAACGCGAATTCGTCATCGGCGGAGGGGAACCCGGTGAGGTCACCATGGCGCTGCGGGACACCTTGACAGGTATTCAGCGCGGTACCTTCGCGGATGGCCACGGCTGGCTGCGCACCATGGCGTAAACGCCTCCACGCGTGAAAAACGCCTGCTCCGAATGGGATTCGGAGCGGGCATTGCACGTCAGGGAGCGAGATGGTGGCGTGCGGCGACCAGCACCACCGCGACCACAAACGCTGACAGCGGGATCAGCACGCGGTGGCCGGGGCCGACCATCATGCGCATCGGCCCGGGACGCAAGGTATTCGGGCCGGAAGCGGTGCGGCTGGATTCTGAGCGGCAAACGGTGCTGCCATTCGTAGCCCGAGTCAGCCGGGCATGAACATCTGCCACTCGTCCAAGGTCTTCGGCCGCATCACGTAATTCTTCTCGACGATCTTGGTCAGCTCCGCGCTGGGCTCCTCGGAATACCAGTGCCCCGGGTACACCACCGGATTGCCTTGCAGCGCGGCCAAAGAGCGCAGGCTGTGGAACATGTCCTCGGAATTGCCGCCGGGGAAGTCGGTCCGCCCGCAGCCGTCGACGAATAGGGTGTCGCCCGCGATCAGTCGATCCTCGAACAGGAAGCACTGACTGCCCGGCGTATGCCCGGGCGTGTGCAGCAGCTCGATCTCGAATCCGCCGACCGCCACCTTGTCGCCGTGCGCATGCCCGGTCAGCTCGCTGGGCGCGATCCCGGTGACATTGGCGACCCACGGCAGCTCCTCGGCATTGACGTGCACCGGCACATCGACCTTCTCGAGCAGCTCCTTCACCCCGCTGAGTGTGAAGCCGAGCATGGTGCCGCCGACATGATCGGGGTGGTGATGGGTGGCCAGCACACCGGACAGCCGCATCCCGTCCGCCTCGGCGAGCTGCACCAGGTCCGCGGCGGCATATGCCGGATCGACCACCAAGCAGTCGCCGGTCTCCCGATCGCCGATCAGGTACGCGAAGTTCCGCATCTGCGTGGCGATCGGATCACCGACCGCCCAGTCGCGACCCGCGAGCAGCTGACGAAAATACAAACGGTCCGAGGCCATAGCGAACACCCTATTGCCTCGGACACGATCGAATGTGCCGGACCCCCACCGAAGTTGGACCGCCGCCCAACCGCGCCGGAAACTGGGCTCCAGCCTCGCTGACGGAGGCTTGTGTGCCTGCGCGTGGAAGCTGTGTGGATCCCGTCCACAAGCTTGCCGGGATGACGGGGCGGCTCCAGGCCGAACCTCAGTGGGCGGGCTCGCACGATGACAGCGCGCTTCGATACGCCGATTCCGCACGGTGCCCGGCCAATTGGTGAACAAGGTGCGCGCATGTGTGGACCGGTTGCGCGCTACTTCGGTGTGGTCGGCGGGTGCGGCCAGCTTGTCGAGCAGGTCGCGGTGGTTGCGTACCGCTTCGGAACGCGCGATGAGCCGCCCAGATGAACGTCGAGTTCTGCCCCGGCGTGGACCAGCGCCTCGGCCCCACCGGCACCTCGGCTGAATATGCGTAGCCCCGGCCGCGGTGCATGGCGGGGGCTAGGCCGGCTCGGCCGAGGCCAGTCCTGTCGCGTGCGTGGACGCCGCGGCCCGCCGATTCCGCACGGCCTCCAGCCAATTGGCGAAGAACGTGCGCGCCTGCGCGGACCAGTCGCGCGCCACCTCGGTGGGGTCGGCGGGCAGGACCAGTTCGTCGAACAGGGCCGGGTCGCGGTGAACGCGCACCGATTCGGCATGCGCGATGAGCCGCTCATGCACCTCCGCCGGGAAGTACCCCACCGGGATCCGAGGGAACGGCAGCGTCGAATCGGCGATCCACCGTCGCAGGTCCCGGCGATACTCGCGAGCCATGGTGTCCGGCAGATATTCGGGATGCCCCTGCATGAAGACATGCCGCAGCCCCTCGGAGCCGATGGCAAGCTGCCACTCCGCCTCCTCGGAGTCGAGGAGCACGGTGAGCCCGGCATCTCGCAGATCCGCGGAGTTCATGACATTCCACCGCGAATGCGGCACCCGCACGGGCGTGGTGAGCCCCGCCGTGAGCTCGCCCTCCGGCCCGGTCGCGAAATCTGCTGCGGCCGCATCTGTTTCGCCCAGCCCGAGAGCTCCCGGCGCGAGGTGCACCCGATGATCGAACACGCCATGGCAGCGGTCGGCCAAGCGGTAGCGGCGCACCCCGTGCAGCAGATGCAGTGCGGCATGCGCGGATTGACACGAGAACAACAGCGAGGTGACGCCCGAGCACTCCCGCAACAACCGATCGATAATCGCCAGGCAGGGTTCATCCGCGATTTCCGTCGAAGTGGGCTCACTACCGCTGATAATCAGCGCATCCATCGAGGCCACTGCGGACCAGTCGACCGCATCGGCAGACCCGAGCGGATCGATCCCGAAACACCGCAGTTCGATCGGCTCGCTGTGACCGACATTATCGACCTCCGCCCGTACGCCGGGCGAATCATGCTGTCCGAGAACGGCTCCCGTCCCCGGCGCGGCTCCGTCGAACGGCGACTCGAGCACCACCCATCCGAGCCGCTCGGTCGCCCCGCGCAGCGCCTCGACGAACACCCGTTTCGTCATGCTGTCCGGCCGAAGTGAAAGCAGATCCACGACGCCGACCCGTACCACCATCATCAGGTCCTTCGAATAAAGTTCTACAACGAGCGCGGTCGAGCGACCGCGGTGATCACGGCGGCTTCAGCACAGAAGAAACCGCACGCCGATCGTGAGATCAGCGTGCGGTACAAACAAGTCCGGCAGGTGTCAGCGAAGAATCGCTTCGATTTCGGATGCGGCGTCGGGGCCGTACGCCTCGCGCAGGCGCTTGAGGGCGACGTCCTTGTCGAGGGTCCATTCCTGGGTACCGATGGTCTCGAGGATGAGAACGGCGATCAGGGAGCCGAGTTGGGCGGAGCGCTCGAGGGACAGGCCCGCCGAGTGGCCCGTGAGGAAGCCCGCGCGGAAGCCGTCGCCGACGCCGGTGGGGTCGACCTTGGCATTGTCGGGGACCACGTCGACATGCAGTTCGGTGCCGTCCTTGTCGACGATCTTGGCGCCCTTGGAGCCGAGGGTCGTCACCCGAATGCCAACGCGCTCACCGATTTCGGCTTCGGTGAGGCCGGTCTTCTGAACCAGCAGGCCCCACTCGTACTCATTGGTGAACAGGTAGGCGGCGCCGTCGATGAGCGATAGCGCCTGCTCGCCGTCCAGGCGGGCCAGCTGCTGCGACGGGTCGGCGGCGAAGGCGATGCCCGAGGTGCGGCACTGTTCGGTGTGCAGCACCATGGCATCAGGATCGTTCGCGCCGACGAGCACCAGGTCGAGATCGCGGCCGGTGGCCAGGTCACCGATGGAGATCTCGCGGGCCTCGCTCATCGCACCGGGGTAGAAGGAGGCGATCTGCGCCATGGTCTCATCGGTGGTGCAGACGAAACGCGCGGTGTGCGCCTCGGTGGAGACGCGCACGGCAGAGCAGTCGACGCCATTGGACTCCAGCCACTGCCGGTAGTCACCGAAGTCGGGGCCGACCGCGCCGACCAGCAGCGGGGTCTGACCGAGCAGGCCCATGGCGTAGGCGATATTGCCCGCCACGCCGCCGCGGCGGATTACCAGGTCGTCGACGAGGAAGCTCAGCGATACGTGCTGGAGCTGGTCGGCCAGCAGGACATCGGAGAACTTCCCCGGGAAGCGCATGAGGTGGTCGGTCGCAATGGAGGCGGACACGGCGATGGTCACGGGCGTCGATCCTTCGGTGACGTGCGCTGCGCACACCTATGCGAGACGGGCAGACGCGGGGCCGGGTGGAGGTCGCGAACCGACAGGTCCGCACCTTGAAAATACACTGTCCGAGACGGGGAAAACCAACTCTGGGGGCGGGATTCGCCCGGACATGCGACAGCGCGGAACCTCCGGTGAAGGAACGTTCCGCGCTGGATGTCTCAGATCAGTTGAAGCTGTCGCCGCAGGCGCAGGAGCCGGTGGCGTTCGGGTTGTCGATGGTGAAGCCCTGCTTCTCGATGGTGTCGACGAAGTCGATCGAGGCGCCCTGGATGTAGGGGGCGCTCATGCGGTCGACGGCGAGCTTGACGCCACCGAACTCGACGACCAGATCGCCGTCGAGCGAGCGATCATCGAAGAAGAGCTGGTAACGCAGACCGGCACAGCCACCGGGCTGCACGGCGATCCGCAGCGCGAGGTCGTCGCGGCCCTCCTGGTCGAGCAGCGCCTTCGCCTTGGCGGCAGCGGCGTCCGTCAGAGTCGCACCGTGAGTGGTGGTCTCGTTCTGCACAGTCATGAACTCTCCTAAAGGACCTGTTTTCAACCCGTGAGAAGGGGCACGTCTCGGTGCGTGTCAACGCCTCTTCGCGGACGACTATTCCCAATCCTACGCGGCGGTGATTCCGCCGGCAGAGCGGCCGCGTCACCGAGGGGACAGCAAAGATGGACGGACCAGGTTTTTCCGGCGGACACCTCATCGAATAGCCTGGTCGCCGTGAAGTTCCTGCGCCGTGGCGAATCCGACACCACCTCCGACACCTCCACCGTCGATGCCGGTGGCGCCGCGACGGTCCGGGAGCGGCCGTCGACCGCCGGTAAGGGGCGGCCCACCCCCAAGCGCCGCGAGGCCGAGGCCCGCCGTCGCGGACCGGTCGCGCCCGCGCCCCTGACCTCGAAGGAAGCGCGTGCGCGCCGTAAGGAGCTGCGTGGTTCGCGGGCGGACCGCAAGGTCGACGCGGCCGAGCGCAAGGCCGCGACGCAGGATCGCCGGGCGCGCATGCTCGCCGGTGAGGAGCAGTACCTGCTGCCGCGCGACAAGGGGCCGGTGAAGGGTTACGTGCGTGACATCGTCGACGCGCGCCGCAATCTGCTCGGTTTGTTCATGCCCCTTGCACTCGTATTGATCCTGAGCATGATTCTCTCGCCGGCGCTGCAGGCGATCGTCACGCTCGCCATGCTGGTGATGATGGTCTTCATGATCATCGAGGGCGTCATCCTCGGTCGCATCGTGAGCAAGCGGGTGCGCGAGCGCTTCCCGGATGCCACCGATTCCAGCTTCTCGCTGGGCTGGTACTCGTTCGTGCGCGCCTCGCAGATTCGCCGCATGCGTGCGCCGAAGCCGCGGGTCAGCGCGGGGGACAGCATCTAGTAGCAGCATCGAAACGACGAGGGCCGCCGAATCATTCGGCGGCCCTCAGTTGTTCGCGGGATCCTCACCACCCGCGCTGCGACACGATGGTCGCGGCTCGGGCGGGTTGGCCGGTCGTTCGTCTCCGAATCGGAACGATGTCGCCGCCGTGCCCCAGTGCCGCGGTGCGGGACCGACCAGGGCCGCTGCCAGCCAGCTCATCAGCCGTGCTCGCGCATGGAGGCGATGGCGCGCAGTTCGAGTGAGGCGCGGACCCGGTCGCGGTCGGTGATGCCGGTGGATCCGAAGAGTCCGCCACCGGATTCGCGGTGGAAGGGGACGGCCCGGCCGGCGGCGGCGAAGAGGGCGAAGAGTCGGGTGAACATCGTCGATGCCTCGTGTTCGGTGGTGGTGCTGTGGGTCGGGGATACGAACCCGGTGCTCAGGGTGGTCATGCGCGGGCCTCGCCTTCATTGGTGGAATCGGTTGTGCCCCATGCCATGGCGGCGTAGGTGAGATAGCCGAGTGCGCTCATCGCGGTTCCGGCTGCGGTGATTGCGGTTATCGCTTGCATGGCGGTAAGTTTTCTCCAATGCAGTTCCTGCCAACAGTGGCAGTTCTGACATTGATCGCAAAGATTCAGCCAGGTATGGTGGATGCATGTTGTCGAAGGTCGCGGTCGTACTGAACGAACGCCTCGCCATGTTCGAATTCGGCGTCGTCTGTGAGGTTTTCGGACTGGACCGGACCGCGGATGGGCTGCCGCCCTTCGACTTCCGGGTCTGCGGGGCCGATCCCGGCAAGCCGCTCGGATCCAGTTCACCGGGGATATCGGTGACCGCGCAGTACGGCCTGGAAGAATTGCGGGACGCGGATCTGGTGGCGATTCCGGCCTTTCCATACTCGACCGAGGGGGCGATGGACCCGCGGGTCGTGGACGCGGTGCGGGACGCCTCCCAGCGCGGGGCCACCGTCTTGACGGTCTGCTCCGGGGCGTTCCTGGCGGGTGAGGCCGGACTGCTCGACGGACGCAAATGCACCACGCACTGGCGGTATGTCGATCAACTGGCGGAACGGTTTCCGCTCGCGACCGTCGATCCCGACGTGCTGTTCGTGGACGAGGGCAATCTGATCACCAGCGCCGGAACCGCGGCCGGGATCGACGCCTGTCTGCATCTGGTGCGGCGCGAGCTCGGCAGTTCGGTCGCCAATGCCATCGCCCGGCGCATGGTGGTGCCGCCGCAACGCGATGGCGGGCAGCGGCAATTCATCGAGCGGCCGGTGGTGGATTGCAGTTCGGACAGCCTCGGCGAGACGCTGCACTGGCTGGAGAAGAACCTCGAGCTACCGCATACGGTCGAATCGCTGTCCGCGCGCTCGAATATGTCCACCCGCACCTTCGCCCGCAAGTTCGCCGCCGAAACCGGCACCACGCCGGTGAAATGGTTGACCGGCCAGCGCATCCTGCACGCCAAGCAGCTCCTGGAAGACACCGACATGGATCTGGAGACCGTCGCACACCACTGCGGTTTCGGCTCCGGCGCGCTGCTGCGCCACCACTTCCAGCGCCTGGTCGGCATCGCCCCCGCCGAATACCGCCGCCGCTTCGGCGGAATCCGCGCCAGCTGACCTGCGCCCCGCTGCCTCGGCAGATGCGCATGTAATGGCGCGGGAGGTCACTCGGCGTTTCCCAGCGTCATTACATGCGTGTGCGTTCGGGGACCGAAGGTCGTGCCTGGTCGGTGCGGGAGCGGGGTGTGTTGATACCGTGCTGACGTGTCGCACAGTGCTCAGTCAACCGATCGACCGCTACGGACGCTGGTGCTCGGTGGAGCCCGGTCCGGGAAGTCGGCTTTCGCGGAACAGTTGGTTGTCTCGGAGGCGGTGCGATATATCGCGACCGCGATTCCGGACCCCGAGGATGCGGATTTCGCCGAACGTATTGCGGCACACCGGGTTCGGCGACCCGGCAATTGGACCGTGGTGGAGGGTGACCCGGTCGCGGCATTGGCCGAGCCCGCTCCCGCCACCCTGATCGACGATCTCGGCACCTGGCTGACCGCGCGGATCGATGCGCGCGAGGCGTGGGAAGCGCCGCGCGGAACCATCGCACCCGATACCGACGCGCTGGTCGCGGCCGTGGCCGAGTATTCCGAGCGCCTCGTTGTCGTGAGCCCGGAGGTGGGGCTCGGCGTCATTCCCGCCACCCACTCCGGACGCCTCTTCCGCGATGAACTCGGCGCGCTCAACCAGCGCCTGGCCCAGCTCTGCGATGAGGTCTACCTCGTGGTCGCGGGCCAGGCCATGCGCGTCAAACCCGACCGCGCCTTCGTCTCGGCCGCGGCGCTGACCGACGCCGCCGCGACCGCGGACGCCCAGTCGACCACGGCGGCGCCGAGCGCGCTCGCCGCAGGTGCGGCGGATGCTCGTGTCCCGCAAGCGGACTCGGGAGCCGCTCGCACCGCAGCCGTGGAGACTCGGACCAGCTCGGCCGCATCGGATGACAATGTCGCCGTAGCAGCTGCGTCGGCTGGGACCACCGCCGTCCTCGGTGGAACGGCAGGGACGGTGGATCGGTCTGCCGCGCAGGCGGATCCGGCCGGTGCGGTGGACGCCGAGGAGACCTCGGTTGTCGGGTCCACGGCTGGGATCGATGCCGCGCAGGGAGCGGTTGATATCGCGGGTGCGGCGAGTATGGCCGGGGCCATGAGTCTTTCCAAACCCGTGCGGATTTCGTTCGGACCGGTGCCCGGACCGGACGCCGGGGTGCGCGCGGCCGCGGAGGGGCGGCAGTTGGAGCTGACCAAGCCCGCCGGGGCCTTGGGGCGGCTGGAGACCTTGGGTAATTGGGTGGCGGCCTGCCAGGGCGTCTGCCCTCCCCGGCAGTTCGAGCGGGCTCGGATCGTGGTGTTCGCCGGTGACCATGGCGTTGCGGCGCATGGGGTTTCGGCGTACCCGAGCGAGGTGACCGCGCAGATGGTCGCCAACTTCCTGGCCGGTGGGGCCGCGGTGAATGTGCTGGCGCGGTTGGCCGATGCCACGGTGCGGGTGGAAGACATTGCGGTGCAGGGGGATACCTCCCCGGAGATCTCGCGGCACAAGGTGCGGCGGTCGAGCGGTTCCATCGACCGTGAGGACGCGTTGAGCGAGGCCGAGGTGCAGGCCGCGCTGGCGGCCGGAGCCGCAATCGCCGACGAGGAGATCGATTCCGGCGCGGACCTCCTCATCGCCGGTGATATGGGCATCGGGAACACCACCCCCGCAACGGTGCTGATCGCCACCATCACCGACACCGAACCGGTGGTCGCGGTCGGCCGTGGCACCGGCGTCGATGACGCGGGCTGGATCCGCAAGACCGCCGCGATCCGTGACGCCATGTGGCGTGCGCGCCCGGAGGTCAAGGACCCGGTTGCCCTGCTGCGCATAGCCGGTGGCGCCGACCTGGCCGCCATGGCCGGATTCCTCGCCCGCGCCGCCGCCCGCCGCACCCCCGTGATTCTCGATGGCGTGGTCGTCACCGCCGCCGCGCTCATCGCGAACCAGCTCGCTCTGGGCGCCCGTGAATGGTGGGTCGCGGGCCACCGCTCCAGCGAGCCGTCGCACACCATCGCCCTGGAGAAGCTTCAGCTCGAGCCTCTCGTCGAAATGAATATGCGACTCGGCGAAGGCTCCGGCGCGGTCACCGCACTCCCCGTCCTGCGCGCCGCCGTCGCGACCCTGGCCGAAATGGCCACCTTCGCCCAAGCCGGAGTCAGCACCGCCGACGATCCGGCCGACCTCGAAGCGGCCGACCGCGCATGATCGGGCGGCCGCCCGTGGTGCCGAATGCGGTGAGAATCCGGCCGCTGGCGCTCGGGCGCTCGTGAACGGGCTGCGGCTGGCGGTTTCGTGGTTGACGGTCTTGCCGATGCGGGGGCCGGACGAGGTGGATCGGGCGGGGGCCGGTCGGGCAATCGGGTGGGCTCCGCTGGTGGGGGTGTTGCTCGGGGCCGGGGCGGCCGGGGTCGTATGGGTGCTCGGGGTCGCGGGGGCGTCATGGCTGCTGGCCGGGTTCGTGGGGGTGGCGGGGCTGGCGTTGATTACGCGCGGGATGCATATCGACGGGCTTGCGGACACCGTGGACGGGCTCGGCAGTTATGGGCCGCCGGAGCGTGCGCGCGAGATCATGAAGAGTGGCGGGGCGGGGCCGTTCGGGGTCGCGGCGCTGATCTTTGTGATTGGGATTCAAGCTGTTTCGTTCGCCGCGCTCGCCGAGGACGGGCGGTGGCTGGCGATCGCGCTGGCGGTCGTGGTCGGCCGGATCGCGGTGGTGCTGGCCTGTCGCCGCGGTGTCGAGGCCGCGCCGGGGGCCGGATTCGGGGCGCTGGTCGCCGGGACACAGGGGCCGCTGATCGGCCCGGTCTGGGTTGGAATCGCTCTCGTGGCATCGGTTTTCGTGGGTGGCCACCGGTGGCTGGGGCCGATCGGCGTACTCGCCGCGCTCGGATTGTCGCTGGTTCTGGTCCGCCACTGTGTGCGCAGGTTCGGCGGCCTCAATGGCGATGTGCTCGGCGCCGCACTGGAACTCGCCGTCACCCTCACCGCCGGAGTCCTCACCCTTTCCTGAGCTCGCTGTGCCCGGGATCGCGCTGTCCGGTAACAGTCGTTTGCTCGGTGCAATCCGACCGCTCCGTGGCCGCGAATAACACGTGATCGAAGTGGCCAGGGGACTGGGAGGCGGATTCGAGTATGGCGTTGCAATTGGGTGTGCTCGTTCTGTTCGCGCTGGTGGCCGTGACCGTGTTCCTGGCCGGGGATCGGGTGCGGCCGAAGTCCTGGCGGCACAGCGATGACGAGGCTTCCAGCACCATGGTGCTGGATCTGGTGAATATGTTCTTCGCGGCGATCGTCGCGTTCATTGTCGTGATCCTGTGGCAGCAGTACGACAATTCGCATTCGCATACCGTCACCGAGGCCAAGGCGCTCGTGGCGATGTACGAGGCCGCGAACGATCTGCCCGATACCGAGCGCGCGCAGGTGCAGGGGCTGGTGCACGATTACACCGCGCGGGTGGTCGGCGAGGAGTGGCAGGTGATGAGCCGCGATGCCAAGCTCAGCCAGAACACCCAGGACACCCTCGACGATCTGCGCGCGGCCGTCTCGGGGCTGCCAACGACCGACCCGAGTCTGAAGGGTGTTCAGGACAAGCTCGATACCGGGCTCGACGCCGTCGCCGACGCACGCTACGACCGCGGGATCGACGCCGAATATCGTCTGCCCTCCTTCCTGTACGTGGCGCTGTGGTTCGGCACCGGCATGCTGCTGCTCGGCACCGTCGTCTCCGGGGTGGTCGTCACCAAGCGCAGCGTGATCATGACCGGCCTCTTCGGCGTCGTGGTCGGCGCGGTGATTCTGGCCGTCTACCAGCTGGATCGGCCGTTCGCGGGCGGCAATACGATTTCCAAGGACGCCTATGAGCTGGCGCTGTCGCGGTTTCAGCACATTGTCTCCGGTGCTACGCCGACCGGATTGCCGCGCTGAGAAGAGGTTCTCCAGATGAGTAAGAACAACCACGGCGGCGCGGGCAGAATCGCGGCGGCGACGGCGGCGGCGATCATCGCCATGCATTCGGGGGTGGCCGCGGCCGATCCGATACCCGATTCGATCGGCGAGATCCTCAGTGGCAGTGCGGGTTCGGATGGTCCGGACCCCATCGACGCGCCCACCGGCAGCTCACTGGGATTGGGCTCGGGCAGTAACGGCTCCGGCAGCAGTTCGGGCGTCGGCGCGGGAGCCTCGGGCAGCAGCTCCGCGAACGGTGGCGTCTCCTCGGGGAGCAGCACCGGTGCGAGCGGCGCGACGTCCGGCAGTGCGCTGGGCCTGAATCCCATTGCCGAGGGCGCTTATCTGAGCACCGGCAGTTCGGCCACCGGCAGTGCGGGCAGCGGGAGCGCCGATAGCACCGCGGCCGGAATCGCATTGCCCACCGGCGGGGCCGTCGCGGAAGCCTTCGGCGGCGGGGTGCGTCCCGCCGCGGGCACGCTCGGCGAAACCCTCGGCCTGGAACCCGGCAGCGTCCTGACCGCGTGTGCGGGCAGCGCCGTGATCGGCAGTGCCGCAATCGGTCTCGGTGTGATGACCGGCAGCGGGTTCGGCTCGGGGCTCATCGGCCCCGGCTTCGTCCCGGGCTCCAGCGGTCTCGTCGGCCCGGGTTCGGCGGGCGCGGGCAGCGTCATACTGGGCAGTGCGGTCACCGGCAGCGCCCTGCTCACCTGCCTACTGCTGCTACCGGTCCCGGATGAGGTCCCCGGTATCCCGCTGCTTATCCCGTCCGCACCCGCCGTGGCCCCGGTCGCCGCACCCTTTCCGCAGCCCGAGGCCCCCGCGCCGGTGCTCACACCGCCGCCCTCGCCGCCGCCGGTGGTGAAGCCGCACCCGTATCAAATCCCCCTGGCCGCAATGCCTTCCGCGGAGCCGAAGGACTGGAACACCCTCCAGATGATGACGGTCATGATCCTCACCATTCTGGGCGCAGCTCGCGTGAAGGCCGCGCGCAGCCGGCGCGGCTGAGCTGGTTCCGAAAGCCTACTTCCGGAACTTGGCCTCGAGTTCGGTTGCGGCGGTTTGCAATTCGGCGGGCGGATTGTTCTTGAAGATGCCCTGATACCCGGATTCGGCCTTGATGGCCGCCTCCACCGCGGGATCGTGATAGATCTGGGTGAGCCGAAGCAGCTTCGGATTGTCCCTGTCCGCGGCCCGCGCGGCGAAGATATTGATGTACTGGGTCAGGTCCGGCCGATTCGGATCGTCGGTGTAGATGACCTGCTGCTGGGTCAGCCCGGCGGGCTGGGCGAAGGTGTCGTCCACGAAAGCGGCGTCGACGCTCTCCAGCGATTGCGCGGTCAGCGTCGGATCGATGGTGGTCAGCCGCACCTTGGATGCGCCCTTGTCGACATCCTCGATCTTGGAATCCCAGCTCGCGCCGTTCTTCAGCACGATCAGCCCGGCGGCGGCCAGGCTCAGCAGCGGGCGCACCTGATTCGCGGGATTATTGCTAAGGGTGATCTCGCCGCCCTGCGGCACCTCGGCCACGCTCCTGTGTTTCTTCGAGTACAGCGTCAGCGGGAAGATCTCGGTCGCGCCCAGCGGAATCAGATTGTCGTTGTTGCGGGCGTTGTAATTGGCCAGATACCGAATGTGCTGGAACTTGTTGAGATCCACCCGCCCCTGGGACAGCGCAGGATTCGGCTGGTTGTAGTCGGAGAAATTGACGAATTCGACGGCGATTCCCGCGTCGGACGCCTTCTTCTTGAACACATCCCAGTGCGGGAGTGCGAGGTCATTCACACCGATGCGGACCACATCCTCGCGGTGGTCCCGGCCACAGGCGGCGCTCATGGCCAGGGTGAGCAGCAGTGGAATCACCAGTAGACGGCGGAGTTTTCGCATTTTGGGCAAGGTAGGCGACCGGGCACGGCCTCCGGGAGTGTTTGGATCGCCCGGATCGCAATCATTGCCGAAGGGTTGCCCGCAGGGTTGCATGACCGGGTTAGATTTCGACGATCATGCGGGAGCACGAGTGAAATTCCAACGGGTACTGGCGATCCCGGTCCTGGTTGCGGCAGTTGCGGGCCTCACCCTCACCGCGACGGCGTGCGGTAAGAACGATGACGCGTCCGGAAACGTGGTGCGCATCGGCACCACCGAGACCGATCCGCAGTGGGATGTCTTCGCCGATCAGGCCAAGGCGCAGGGCATTACGCTGGAGATCACCCACTACTCCGACTATTCGCAGCCCAATGCGGCGTTGTCGCAGAAGCAGGTGGATGTGAATCTGTTCCAGCATCTGCAATTCCTGGGGCAGTACAACGTCGCCAACAATGATGATCTGACGCCGATCGGGGCGACCCAGATCGTGCCGCTGGGGTTGTACTCCAAGAAGCACAAGAGCCTGGCCGAGATCCCGCAGGGCGGTGAGATCGCCATTCCGAACGATCCGACCAATCAGGCGCGGGCGCTGTTCGTGCTCCAGGCGGCCGGACTGTTGAAGCTGTCCGGCGATGCCAAGCAGCCCACCCCCGCCGATGTCGACAAGGGCGCCTCCAAGGTGAAGGTGACCGCGGTGGACGCCGCCCAGACCGCGCTGTCGCTGGCGTCGGTGGACGGGTCCGTGGTGAACAACACCTTCCTGGAGAAGTCCGGCATCGACCCGAATTCGGCGCTGTACAAGGATGATCCGAAGAATTCGGGGGCCGAGCCGTACATCAACGCGTTCGTCACGCGAAGTGCGGACAAGACCAACCCCACCTATCTGAAACTGGTGGAGATCTGGCACGGGCCGGAGGTGCAGGCGGCGGTCGCGAAGACCTCCAAGGGGACCGCGGTCGAGGTCAAGCGCAGTGGACCGGAGCTGGAGCAGATCCTGTCGCGGGTGCAGCAGACCATCCGCGAGAAGAAGTGAGCGGCAACGCCACCGAGAGCACCGCACAACCGAATCCGCACGCCGTGACCGAGCCGGGTCACGCCGTGCGTCGGGCTACCGCGTCCGAGCATGCCGCGGTCGAATTCCGTTCGGTCACCAAGGTGTTCAAGGCGGGCAGGCAATCGCATACGGCGCTGGACGATATCGATCTGCGCATCGAGCGCGGGGAGATCTTCGGCGTGATCGGGTACTCCGGGGCGGGTAAGAGCACGCTGGTGCGGCTCATCAATGCCCTGGAGCAGCCGACCAGCGGGACGGTGCTCATCTCCGGCGATCCGATCACCGGGGTGCCCGAATCCCGGGTGCGGCAGCTGCGGCGCGATATCGGCATGGTGTTCCAGCAGTTCAATCTGTTCCGATCACGCACCGCCGCGGGCAATATCGAGTACCCGTTGAAGGTGGCCGGCTGGTCACGTGCGCGGCGCAAGGCGCGGGTGGCCGAGCTGCTGGAATTCGTGGGGCTCGCCGACAAGGCGCGCAGCTATCCGGATCAACTCTCCGGCGGGCAGAAGCAGCGGGTGGGCATTGCCCGCGCGCTGGCCACCTCGCCCGCCCTGCTGCTGGCCGATGAGGCGACCTCGGCGCTGGATCCGGAGACCACCGGTGAGGTGCTGCGCCTGCTGAAGAAGGTGAATCGCGAACTCGGCGTGACGATTGTGGTGATCACCCATGAGATGGATGTGATCCGCGCCGTCGCCGATCGGGTCGCGGTCCTGGCCGAGGGCCGAATCGTGGAGCTGGCGCGGACTTTCGACGTCTTCGCCGCCCCGCGGGCCGCCCCGACCCGCTCATTCGTGGAGACGGTCCTGCACAACCGGCCCAATCCCGAAGAGCTGCAACGCCTCGGCGCGAAACACCCCGGCCGCCTCGTCACCGTGGATATCGACGATGAACGCGGCATCGGCACCGCCCTGGCCACCGCCGCCCAGGCGGGCGTCACCGTCGAAATCGTGTACGGCGGCGTGAGCACGTTGCAGGACAAGACCTTCGGCAGCCTGACCCTCGCCCTCGACGGCGCGGCGGAGGCGGTGGACCGGGTTGCCGGTGTGCTGGCGGGAAGCCCGGCGGCTGACGAGCGGAGGTCTGCGTGAATTACGCGGCGGTGCAGACGGATTGGGACAAGCTGACCCCGGTGCTCACCGAGGCCATCGGGACCACCATCTACCTGGTGCTGTTGACCTTCGTGGTGGGCGGGGTGATCGGGCTGGGGCTCGGGACCCTGCTGTACACCACGCGCAAGGGTGGATTGCTGGCGAACGCGCCGGTCAATCTGGTGCTCAATTTCCTGGTGAATGTGGTGCGGCCGATTCCGTTCATCATTCTGCTGGCGGCGCTGGGACCGGTGACCTTGCAGGTGGTCGGCACCACCATCGGCACCGATGCGGCGGCGTTCGTCATGATCGTGGCCGCGTCGTTCGGTATCGCCCGGATCGTCGAGCAGAATCTGGTGACCGTGGATCCCGGGGTGATCGAGGCGGCGCGGTCGATGGGGGCGGGGCCGCTGCGGATCATCACGACGCTGCTGATCCCGGAGGCGTTGGGGCCCTTGGTGCTCGGCTACACGTTCGTGGTGATCGCGGTGGTGGATATGTCGGCCATGGCGGGCACGGTCGGTGGTGGCGGGCTCGGCGATTTCGCGCTGGTCTACGGCTATCAGCGGTTTGATTGGCAGGTCACGCTGGTGGCGACGCTGATCATTATCGCGGGGGTGCAAGGCATCCAGTTCTTCGGGAACTGGTTGGCCCGCAGAGTATTGCGGCGTTGAGGGGATGGACGGCCCGTCACCTCGTCGGCGGGCCGTCCGTACTCATCGCGCGCGGGGCGTAGTCATCGCTTCCCGGGGGTGCGCGCGCCGCCGAACCGTTGTGCCAGTTCGTATCTGCGCGCGGCTTCACCGGTGTCACCGCGTTCCTCGGCCAGTTCGGCCAGCCGCAGGAACCACTCGGATCTGCTCGCGGGCCCGAGCGCGTACAGCACCTGCCACACCGGAACCGATGACCCGGAGAACTGGTACCGCTCGAAATGCCGGTCCACCAGTCCGGTCAGATGCCCGCGGGCCAGTTGCCGGAACTCGGCCGACACCGCGTCGGCGCGCACCGAATTGGCCAGCCACACACCGAGTTCGGCATTGTCCTCGATCAGGCATTCGGCCGCGAACCAGGTGCGCGCGAACTCCGCCGCCACCGGTTCCCGGGTCCACACCGTGAGCGCCTGCCGCCCGGCCTCGGTCTCTATCCCGCACCGATCGGCCACATCGCACAGCAGCCGCAGCGCCGTATCGGGTGCGATGCGCGCCGCCTCGACCAGCCGTTCCTGCACCGGTCGCCGATCCCGTGCCAGCTCGGCATCGTCATCGCGTCCGAGCAGTTCACGAATCGCGGTCAGTACCAGTCGAATTCGCGTCTCGAAATCCGGTTCGGCGTCGGCCGCGCGCATGGCCTGCTCGAAAACCGAAGGCCCGCGCTGTTTCACGACCTTGCGCACCGGCTCGCCCCCGGCGGGCTTCGCCGGTTCTTCTTCACCCCGAGACCATCGCCACTTCACGCGCAACACTCCTGCCGGGGCCCTATGGACAGCTACGGAGATTGCTGCCCGGACCTCGCCCCTAACAATGCCCGACAATCTCCTCCGCTGAGCTATTCCCGTCAACTTCGCCGGTATTCCCCATCGATATCAGCGATTGCGCTCCACCGCGACGGCGGCCTTGCGGGCGGCGACCAGGATGGGGTCCCAGACGGGGGAGAAGGGGGGTGCGTAGCCGAGGTCCAGGGCGATCATCTGGTCGACGGTCATGCGGGCGGTGAGGGCCACCGCGGCGATGTCGATGCGTTTGGCGGCGCCCTCGCGGCCCACCAGTTGGACGCCGAGCAGGCGGCCGGTGCGGCGTTCGGCGAGCATCTTGACGGTCATCGGGGCGGTGCCGGGGAAGTATCCGGAACGGCTGGTGGATTCGATGGTGACGGTCTCGAATTGCAGGCCCGCGGCGTGGGCGTCCTTCTCGCGCAGGCCGGTTCGGGCCACCTCGAGGTCGCAGACCTTGCTGACGGCGGTGCCGACCACACCGGGGAAGGTGGCATAGCCGCCGCCGATATTCGCGCCGATGATCTGGCCGTGCTTATTGGCGTGCGTGCCCAGGGCGATGTGGCGTTCGGTCCCCGAGACCAGGTCCAGCACCTCCACGCAGTCACCGCCCGCCCAGACGTCCCGGTATCCGCGCACCCGCATGGACAGATCGGTGAGCAGTCCGTCGTGCGAGCCGAGCGGAAGCCCTGCGGCACGGGCCAATTCGGTATTCGGGCGCACGCCGATGCCGAGCACGACCACATCGGCGGGGAATTCGGCCTCGGCGGTGGCGACGGCGCGCACCCGGCCGGTGTCATCGGTAAGCACCTTGGTCAGTTCGGCGGTGCACAGCACGCGAATACCCAAGCCCTCCATGGCTTTCCGGATGAGCGAGCCCATATCCGGGTCCAGCGTGGCCATCGGCTGCGGTCCGCGATTGATCACGGTGACCTCGTAGCCGCGATTGATCAGCGCCTCGGCCATCTCGACGCCGACATAGCCCGCCCCGACCACCACCGCCCGGCGGCCCGGACTCGATTCCAGGGATTCGATGAGGTCCTGACCGTCGTCCAGGGTCTGCACCCCGTGCACGCCGGGCGCGTCGATACCGGGAATGGGCGGCCGGATCGGGGTCGCGCCGGTCGCGATCACCAGCTTGTCGTAGCCGACCCAGCTCTCCGCGCCGGACTCCAGTTCCCGCGCCCGCACCCGGTGGCCGGGCACATCGAGTTCGAGCACCTCCACGCGCATCCGCAGATCGATATCGCGGGCCCGATGCTCCTCGGGGGTGCGGGCGATGAGCTGATCGCGCTCCCGCACATCCCCGCCCACCCAGTACGGGATGCCGCAGGCCGAGAAGGAGGTGAAATGCCCGCGTTCGAAGACGACGATCTCCAATTCCTTCGCGGATTTCATTCGCCGTGCCTGCGAGGCCGCCGACATTCCGGCCGCATCCCCGCCGATGATCACCAGACGCTCAGTCATACCGATGACGTTACGTCCCGATCCGGGCCGTGCGCCGCCGCGGGCACCGAGAATCGCCTGTTCCGGACTTCGGCCCGGGGTGGTAGTACTGGACCAATGAGCGCGAACGACCCCGATGCGGACAAGGTCCTCGAGTTGGCCGGTCAGATCTTCGACTTCGCCCGCCAGGGTGACGCCGAGAAATTGGCGGCCTACCTCGATGCCGGTGTACCGGCCAATCTGACCAACGAGAACGGCGACAGCATTCTCATGCTCGCCGCGTACCACGGCAACGAAGCCGCGGTGGCCACCCTGCTCGCGCACGGCGCGGACCCCAATGTCACCAATGACGCGGGCCAAACCCCTTTGGCGGGAGCCATTTTCAAGGGCGAGACGGAGATTCTGAAGGCGCTGATCGCCGCCGGAGCCGATCCGGACGCCGGCAGCCCCTCCGCGCGCGACACCGCCGCCATGTTCGATCGCACCGCGTTTCTGGAGAGCTTCCTGAAATAGGTCGTGTGCCGCACCACCTGCCCCGGCCCGGGACGTGACCTTGGGCGGTTGGTCACGGGTGACAACACTGGCACCGGTGGCCGGGGCGGGTGGGCACTCCAACAGGCGCCACAGCCGAATGGGGCACGTATCCGTCAGCGGCTGAGGTCACAGTCGTTGGTGTCATCAGTTTCAGGTGGAATCACCCGGATGCGATGTCCCACTTTGGGACACTGGAGGCGATGAAGGCGGCGACATACGGCGAGAGGGGCCCGGGGTGAGTCTGGCCGGACACAGCATCCCAGTGGTGCGGGCGCGCGAGAGCTTCCTGAGCTCGGGTGATGTACCCGCCGACGCGGTATCGGGGTTGGTGTCGGCGTCCTGGCAGCGATCCCTCGCGGCGGGCGTCAGCGATCTGACCAATGTGCTCGATCGCGGATATGTCGCCGATCTGGATCTGCAGAGCAGGTTCGTGCAGTGCGCGCTGCCCGTGATCAACCGCCTCGAAGTGGAATTGAGCGATCTGGCGGTGAGTATCGCGCTCACCGACCGGAATTCGCGGGTGCTCATCCGGCGCGACAATCAACGGCTGCTCGGCGGCCGGTTCGACACCGTGTTCTTCGCGCCCGGCTTCAACTACAGCGAGGACGATGTCGGCACCAATGGGGTGGGCACGGCGCTGGCCTCCGGAAAAGCCGTATTCATTACCGGGCATGAGCATTTCGCCGAGAACATCACGGTCTTCGCGTGCGCGGGCGCGCCGATCCGCGATCCGCTCACCGGAACGATCCAGGGCGTCCTGGATCTGAGCTGCCTGGCCGAGGACGCCAGCCCGTTCATGCATTCGCTGGCCCAGCAGGCGGCCCGCAATATCGAAATCGAGCTGCGCGCCAGCGGATCGGTGCATCAGCAGGCGGTGCTGGAACGCTTCCTGCGGGTGAGCCGCACCCGGCGCGGACCGGTCCTGTCGCTGGGCGGCGATGTGTTCATGAGCGATACCCGCGCCAATCAGCAACTGCTGCCGCAGGAGAAGGCGTACCTGCGGGAAATCGCGACCGGGCTCACCGGATTACGCGACAGCATGGTGCTGGATGTGGAACTGCCCACCGGCCGCACCGCGCGGGTGCGCCCGGAAACGGTCATCGTCGGAGCGGATATCGCCGGGGTGGTCATGCGGGTCGATCTCACCACCCCTGAGGCGGGCCCCCGCCGCGCCGTCGTCAAATCGATCGGCCTGCCCGAGGTGCCCGGTGACTCCTCGTCATGGCGACGCGTCACCGGTGAAATCCTGGAGGCCGCCCGCACCGGCACCCCGGTGGTCGTGACCGGCGAATCCGGTACCGGCAAACTGGCTTTGATCACCGCGGCGCACCGGCGCACCTTCCCCACCCGCTCGCTGGTGATCGTCGACTGCCGCGGTGAAACGCCCTTCGCGCATCTGCCCGCCACCCTGGCCGCCGCGCGTCAGCCCACCCTGGTGCTGGCCCACCTCGACGAATTGTCCGCCGACCACGCGGATCTCGATCGCGCCCTGACCGCCCTGGCCCCGGACGGCTGGCTGGCCGCCACCATGACGAATCCGAATTCGGAAGGCGCACAGGACGACAACGAGCACCTGGACGCCGCGCTGGGGCATTTCGAGGGCTCGATCAGCGTGCCGCCGCTGCGGCATCGCATCGATGATGTGCCGCAACTGGTCTCGCATCTGCTCGGGGTGCTGGCCCCGCGCCGGACCGTGGCCTGCACCCCCGCGGCACTGCGCGTACTGCTCGGCCACGACTGGCCCGGCAATGCGGCCGAGCTGCGGGATGCGCTGCGCACCGCGCTGACTCGGCGTCCGGTGGGGGATCTGCGGGCCGAGGATCTGCCGGAGACCTGTTTCGTCTCCGGTGGCCGCAGGCTCACGCCGATCGAGATGGCCGAGCGCACGGCCATCGTGCGGGCGCTGATCCAGACCGGCGGCAATCGCCGGGACGCGGCGGTGCTGGTCGGCATCGCCCGGTCCTCGCTGTATCGCAAGATCCAGGCCTACGGAATCCGAGTGGGGCAGAAGCCGACCGGTTGAGTCGGCTACCGCCCCCACGCCTCAGAGGTTGACCGGGTAGACCGGTTCCTGGATCTCCGGCTTGATGCGCTGCTCGACGAAGATGCCGTGCCACACCATGAACACCAGCAGCGTCCAGAGCCGGCGCGAGTGATCGATCGGCCCGGTGCGATGCGCCTCGAGCATGGCCGAGATGGCCGCCTTGTTCAGCAGGTGATCGGTGCCGGAGTCGGCGATCTGCTGGCGGGCCCAGTCGTAGAGCTCCGGGCCGCGCAGCCAATGCCGCAGCGGGACAGGGAATCCCAGCTTGGCGCGGTGCAGCACATGCGAGGGCACGATGTCCTCCAGCGCCTGGCGCAGCGCGTACTTGGTGGTCTCCTTGGTGATCTTCTGTTCGAACGGGATTCGCTCGGCGACCTTGAAGACCTCGTTGTCCAGGAACGGCACGCGCAGTTCCAGGGAGTTGGCCATGGTCATCTTGTCGGCCTTGACCAGGATATCGCCGCGCAACCAGGTGAACAGGTCCAGATGCTGCATGCGCGCGACCGGATCCATACCGCGGTCCTGCACGCCGTAGATAGGCCCGGTGACATCCTGATGTGTCCACTCCGGCCGGAATTCGCGCAGCACCGAACGCAATTGGGCGTCATTGAAGCTGCGCGCGTTGCCGTAGTAGCGGTCCTCCAGCTCGAGCGAACCGCGATGCAGCAGGCTCTTGCCGCGGGTGCCCTCCGGAATCCGGTCCGAGATCAGCCCCGCGAGCTTGCGCACGCGTTTGGGCAGGTACTCGAACGGCTTGAGCGACAACGGCTCCCGGTAGATGGTATAGCCGCCGAACAGCTCGTCCGCGCCCTCGCCCGAGAGCACCACCTTGACGTGCTTACGGGCCTCCTTGGCCACGAAGTACAGCGGCACCAGCGCCGGATCGGCCACGGGTTCGTCCAGGTACCAGACGATTTCGGGAATCGCGTTGGCGAAATCCTCGGGTGTGACCATGCGGATGAAATGCTTCGCGCCGATGGCCTCGGCGGTCTCGGCGGCCACATCGGCCTCCGAATAGCCCTGGCGTTCGAACGCGGAGGTGAAGGTCAGCAGATTCGGATTGTGCCGAATCGCCAGCGCCGCAATGGCGGTGGAGTCGATACCGCCGGACAGGAACGAGCCGACGGTCACATCGGCGCGCATATGCTTGGCGACCGAATCCTCCAGCGCGGCGGCGATCTCCCGGTACCGGGTCTTGGCGTCACCGAACGGCCGGACCCGGAACTGCGGATTGAAGTACCGGGTGAAGCGCGGGGCCTGACCGGGTTCGATCCAGGCGTAACAACCGGATTCGAGTCGGCGCACGCTCTTGTGCAGCGTCTCGGGCTCGGGCACGTACTGCAGCACCGTGTAGTGCTCGAGCGCCCGCGGATCCAGCTCATCGGAGAGCTCCAGTGCCGCAAGCAGTTCCAGCAGGCTCTTCTTCTCGCTGGAGAACGCCGTGCCGCCCGCGCCGGTGGCCAGGAACAGCGGCTTGATACCGAAGGGGTCGCGCGCCACGAACAGCTTGCGCAGCTCGGTATCCCAGATGGCGAAGGCGAACATGCCGCGCAGTCGCTTGGCCGCTTCCGCGCCCCAGTAGTGGAACGCCGCGACGATCGCCTCGGAGTCGCCCTCGGTCGCGAACATCGGCTGATCGCCGAACTCCGCGCCGTGCGCGGCCCGCAACTCCTCGCGCAGTTCGAGGTAGTTGTAGATCTCGCCATTGAAAGTGAGCGCGTACCGCTCTCGATTCTCCGGCGGACCCCAGCGCAGCGGCTGATGCGAATGCTCGATATCGATGATCGACAGGCGGTTGAAGCCGAAGATCATCCGATCGTCGTTCCAGGTGCCCTTCTCATCGGGGCCGCGATGGCGTTGGCAGTGCAGCGCCTCGTACACCTGCGCCGCCGTGGTCTCGACCGTCCGCCCATCCGGGGTGGTCGCCGTCTGAGCCGTCAGAAATCCGAGCAGTCCACACACTGCGGGCAGAACCTCGCTTCCGGGAATCAAGATGATCGCGCGCCAACACGCGAAACCTACTGTCCGAGTATGCCGCACCCACTGTGATCCCACCCTGGCGGCCGTATGAAAGGTTCGCGCCCGTCTCACTTCTGGACTGAGCGGAGCGGGGGAGCGAAGCGGAGGAGTGCAGGGAGGGAAGAAGTGAGACCGAGGGACCGCGAACCCCCGCCCGGAGCGAAGCGCAGGGCAATTGCACACTGCCGCACGCGCGATGATCGCGCCGCCAGAGGCCGTATCCACGGCTTATGCAGTTTCCGGAGTGTCGAAGTCGACCCCACCACGAAGGCATGCCCGGTTTGGTCTACGCTGCGTAGTACTCGGGAACTCCCGGGCTCGATCATGCGTTGTGCGCGACCGGGTCCAGAGCTCCCAAACGTGCTGTAGTTGTGTCGCCCGGCGGAAGGGAGCCCGGGCGACGCCAGTCGAATAGACGACCAGGAAGGCGTTGAGCGTGGCGCACAAGGCGAGCGAAGCGATAGGGGCACGACCCGCCCAGGGTCGGCGGGGCCGCATCCTTCGACGGGCCGGGCTGGCGGTGTCCTTGGGGATGACCGCGATGCTCGTCTCGGGCTGCTCGATCGACAACCCGTGGCTCCGGTTCGGTTGGCCCTCGGGTGTCACCCCCCAGGCCACCCGGATGCGTGAACTCTGGACATGGTCCGTCATCGCCGCGCTGGTGATGGGCGTGCTGGTCTGGGGCCTGACCTTCTGGACGATCGCGTTCCACCGTAAGAAGGCGGACTCCCCGGAGTTCCCGCGGCAGACCGGTTACAACGTTCCGCTGGAGCTGAGCTACACGGCCGCTCCGTTCGTGATCATCGCGGTGCTGTTCTACTTCACCGTGGTGGTGCAGAACTACGTGCACGAGAAGGTCTCGGATCCGGATGTCGTGGTCGACGTGACCGCGTTCCAGTGGAACTGGAAGTTCGGGTACCAGAAGGTCGACTTCAAGGGCGGCTACCAGTTCGACGGTGTGGATCACGTCCGTCAGGACATGAACCAGCAGATCAAGGACGAGTACGCGGAGCGCACCGAGGACGGTCACCCGCAACCCGGCCCGAACAACGGTCTGCCGGCCAATGACATCTCATACCTGAACTACGACAAGGTCGAGACCGTCGGCACCTCGAACGAGATCCCGGTGCTGGTGCTGCCGACCGGTAAGAACATTCAGTTCGAGCTGGCCGCCGCCGATGTCATCCACTCCTTCTGGGTGCCGGAGTTCCTGTTCAAGCGGGACGTCATGCCGAACCCGAAGCAGAACAACTCCGACAACGTCTTCCAGATCACCAAGATCGAGAAGGAAGGCGCGTTCGTCGGCCGTTGCGCCGAGATGTGCGGCACCTTCCACTCGATGATGAACTTCGAGGTCCGCGCGGTATCGCCGGAGAACTTCCAGAAGTACCTGGACGCTCGCCGGGACGGTAAGACCAACGCGGCGGCGCTGGAAGCCATCGGCGAGGCCCCGGTCGCGACCACCACCAAGCCGTTCAACACCAAGCGCGATGCGCGCGGCAACGAACTCGCCTCCGAAGTCAAGTGAGGGATGAACTGACATGAAGGTCGAAGCTCGCATCTTCGAACTGCTCGCGGTATTTTTCGCGATCGTTGGCGTCGTCTACGCCTACTTCACCGCCCAGTCGCGGACCGGCGTGGAATGGGCCGGTACCACCGCCATCGTGCTGACGGCGGGCCTGGCGATCATCGTCGGCACCTACTTCCGCTTCGTCGCCCGTCGACTGGACCTGCGTCCGGAGGACTTCGAAGAGGCGGAGATCGCGGACGGCGCGGGCGATCTGGGCTTCTTCTCGCCCGGCTCGTTCTGGCCCATCCTGCTCGCGGGCGCGGGTTCCATCACCGCCCTGGGCTTCGCGTTCTTCCAGTACTGGTTGATCGGTGTCGGCGTGGTGTGCATTCTGGCCGCCGCGGCCGGGCTGGTGTTCGAGTACCACATGGGACCCGAGAAGCACTGAGCCACAAGCTCTCGCCGCGCCCCACCGGAGACTTCCGGTGGGGCGCTGGTGTTTTTCCGGGATTTAGTGAGCGAGAACTCCCGCGTCGCAACGACACGCCGAGGCGACCTACGGCTAGCCTGGCAACATGTTGGCAACCCCTGAAGCGCAGATCGTGGCCCTGTGCAATCAGAAGGGCGGCGTCGGGAAGACAACCTCGACCATCAATCTCGGTGCGGCCCTTGCCGAGCAGGGACTCAGAGTCCTGCTGGTCGACCTCGATCCCCAGGGTGCGCTCTCCGCCGGCCTCGGCGTCTACGTCAATGACCTGGAATTGACCATCTACGATCTGCTCGGCCGCAACGCGCCCTCGGTGGACGAGGTGCTGATGAAGACCGGCGTCGAGAACATGCACCTGCTGCCCAGCAATATCGACCTCTCCGCGGCGGAGATCCAGCTGGTCAACGAGGTCGGGCGGGAACAGTGCCTGCGCCGCGTACTGGACCCCATCCGGGACCGCTACGACTACATCCTCATCGACTGCCAGCCCTCACTGAGCCTGCTCACGGTGAACGCTCTGGCCTGCGCGGACGGTGTCATCATCCCGATGGAGCCGGAGTACTTCGCGCTGCGCGGCCTGGCCCTGCTGACCGACACCATGGAGAAGGTCCGAGACAGGTTGAACCCCAACCTGAGTCTGTCCGGCATCGTCGTCACCATGTTCGACCGCCGCCTCCTGCACTCGCGCCAGGTCCTGACCCGGGTCAAGGAAGTCTTCGGCGATCGCGTGTACGACATCCAGATCTCGCGCACCGTCCGCTTCCCCGACGCCACCCTCGCCGGTGAACCGGTGACCACCTGGGCCCCCAAATCCGCGGGCGCCGACCAATACCGAGCCCTGGCAAAGGAATTCCTGGCCCGCGCCCGCAACTGATCCGCTTCCCCCGGACCCGCGGACGGGCGGCCGGTGTCGTTTTTGCGAACCGCCATCAGCTGACCCGCAACTGATAGGTGGCTTCGACCCAGAAGCCGCCGGGCTCGTATTCGCCGCCGAAGGTGAGGCTGTGGTCGCCGGGTGCGAGATCATCCAGGCGCACCCACAGTAATGGGGGCTCAATCGTTGTGGTGCACACGATGAAAGGCGGGGTGCCCGGCGGGTGGGCACCCCGTCTTCCCCTCATCGGTGGAGATGGTTCAGATGCCGAGGGCGTGTTTGAGACGGGTTGTGCGAGGGGATATTCCGGTGAGGCCGAGGAGGGCTCGGGGGAAGCGGGGTGGCAGGTGGGTGGGGCGGGTGCGCAGGGCGGTGACTATCCATTCGGCGGCTTCGGTGGCGTCCAGGGCGGGTTGTTCGGTGAAGTAGGTGGGGGCGGTGGCGTCTATGCGGAAGGCCGGGTAGTGGACGGCGGTGACGTGGATACCACGCGGGGAGAGTTCGGCGTCGGCGCACTGGCCGAAGGTGGTCCAGGCAGCCTGGGAACTGGCGTAGGACGCGAAATTCGGTGCGGCGCCGGTGGTCAGCGACCAGGGGCCGACATTGACCACGTGGCCGGAGCCGCCGGCGAGCATGGCGGGCAGCAGGCCCAGGGTCAGCCGGAGGGGGCCGAAGTAATTGGCCGCCATCATGCGCTGGTAATCGCTGAAGCGGTCCAGGGATTGCAGGACGGGGCGGCGGGCGGGGCGACCGGCGTTATTGATGAGAACGTCGATGCTGTCGAAATCGGTGAGCAGCCATTCGACGAGTTGATCCACATCGCCGAGGGCGGACAGATCACAGCGATTCCAATGCGCCCGGCCGCCGGAATCGACTATGGCGGCGCAATCCTGGGCCAATTGACTCCCGCGGCGCGCGACGAGGAGGACCTCTGCGCCGTGGGAGGCGAGTAATCGTGCGGTGGCCCGGCCTATTTCGGAGCAGGCATCGGTGATAACAATGCGTTTGCCCGCAATGGAGCGGTCTGCGGGACGGGGACGGCGGGCAGTGCGGAATTCCATCATGGGACGGGCAACCTTCAGTCATGAATGGGCTGAACCATGCACCGATACCCCGCCGACAGTATCGATACCGTCCGCACCACCCCGGCTGCTAGCCGATTGCTGGCGGTGCGGCGGAACACATTCTAATCGGTCGGGTCATAACGCCGGGCGCGTTCGGCCACGCAGATTTCATCGATCGAGGAGACGATGTCCCGCAACAGTTCCGACGGCAGCGCGGCCGGTCGGAGTCGGCAGGTGAAGGTGATGAAGCCGTGCTCCTCATGATCGAGTTCGCGCAGGTAGTTCGAGCGCACGCCGTAGGTGAGCGCGGAAATGACGGTGAAGCAACCGGTTTGCTCGCGATGGCCGGAGAAGAGATCGTGCAGCCGGTGGAACACCCGCGGATAGGTCGACATGGGTGCGAACACCGAGATCCGGTACGCCGCACCGCGCTCCGAGGAGCTGATGACGGTATCGGCCAGATACTCCGCATCGCGCAGCGTCAGCACCTTGGGCGCGAACATGAGCGCGCCCGCGGCGGCATTGCGCACCGGCATACCCGCGCGCCCGCCCGCCGACGCGGCGATGGCTCCCAGCGACTTTCGCGCCCGCGAACCGACTTCACGCCGCGCGCGCAGCGACAGATTCGGTGCGGTGGGATGCAGACTCGACCACTGTCCGAAGCGCACGGTGCCCAGCTGCACGGTGCCCGTGCCGACCGGTCGGGCCACCTTCAGCGGTGCGGTGTCCACCCAGCGCCCCACCTGGAGCATGGCCTCACCGGGCGACTGAATCTCCTTGTACGCCTGCTCCACGAAGGTGTCGAAGTCCAGGAAGCGATGCGCGTCGGTGGTGAGCCAGGTGCGGTCCTTGTCCACATCGGTCACCTCGAGGGTGAGCGCGGTGATGATCCCGGTGCGCCCGCCGCCGCCCAGAATCCGCCGGAACCGCTCGGTGTGATGAGTGCGCCCGCAGGTCCCGAAACGCCCGTCTTGATCGACGTATTCGACTTCGACCACATTGTCGCTGAACATGCCGAAGCGATGCGAGGCCGCGGAGAGCCCGCCGACCGCCGCGAATCCGCCCGCGGTGATATCGCGGTGGTCGCCGACGATCGGCAGCCCGAGCCCGTGCGCGCCGAGGGTGCGGTCGATATCGGACAGCCGCGCGCCCGCCTGCACCCGCACGGTGCGGGCGTCGGCGTCCACCACCTGCACCCGATTCATTTTGCGCAGTGACAGCACCGCACCCTGTTCGGGCGGGGCGAGCTCCTCGTCCGGCCGCTCCCCACCGCGGATGATCAGCGGTTTCGTCGATTTGCGCGAATCCCGAACGGTACGAACCACATCCGCGGTATCGCGGGGGAGGAATTCTGCCGGGAGGGTGGAGAAGGACGTGCTCATGGCGCTACAGCTAACCACAGTCACGCCCGTCCTGCTCGGACTTGGACCGCCGTCTCAGTGTGCGGGGGTGAGACGCTGTGTGAACAGCACGTTTCCGGTCGCATCGCACAGGTTCACTGTGAGTTCGCGGGACCTGCCGTCAATGCTGACCTCGCCGAAATGCTGGTACGCGCCATCGAGCGGAGAGGCGTTCTGCACCGGCGGCGCGTGCACGAAAACCGCTTCGGGACCGAAGGTTCCGTCCAGGGGATTCGGGCCGAACGCACCGGCGTTCAACGGACCGGAGACGAATTCCCAGAATTCGTTGAAGTCGCCGAATGCGGCGCGCTCGGGCGAATAGTGGTGCGCGGCCGTGTAATGCACATCCGCGGTGAGCCAGACGACCCCGGAAACCTTGTTGGCCTTGATGGATGAGAGCACCTGGGCGATCTCGGTTTCACGTCCCGAGGGCGCGCCCGGATCATTGTTCGCGGGTCCTTCGAATGCGATGCGATCGGGCTGTTCACCATCCTTCACGACCAATCCGAGCGGCAAATCATTGGCGACGATTTTCCAGGTCGCCTTCGAGTCACGCAAAGCGCCGATGAGCCATTGGGTCTGGGCCGCGCCGAATATCCTGCCCGCCGGGGAGCGGTTCTCGTCATTGGTGTCCTTGTACGTGCGCATATCCAGTACGAACACATCCAGCAGCGGACCGTACGAGATCTTGCGATACAGCCGGCCGTCCACGGCCTCCTTGGGTTCCACCGGCATCCATTCGTGGAATGCCTGCCAGGACCGAGTGGCCAGGGTGTCCATACTGCGTTCGGTATAGCCCTTGGTCGGCCCGACCATTCCGCCCGGATACCAGTTGTTGACCGTCTCGTGGTCGTCCCACTGCACGATCTGCGCCACCGAGGAGTTGAATCGCCGGTAATTCTCGTCGGTCAGGTTGTAGGCGAAATTGCCGCGGAACTGGTCGAGAGTCTGCGCCACAGCGCTTTTGGCCTCGGAGACGGTATTGCGCCAGATCCGCCCGTCCGGCAGCGTCACCGAATCCTTCAGCGGCCCATCGGCGTAGATGGAATCACCGGAGTGGATGAACAAATGCGGATCGCGCGCGGCCATGGCGGAGAAGATCTTCATCCCGCCAAGCTCGGGATTGATGCCGTAACCCTGGCCGACCACATCGCCGGACCACAGCAGTTTGATATCCGAGGCCGCGGTGGGCACGGTCCGGAAGACCCCGGTGATCGGCTCGGAGGTGGCATCGCCCTCGAGGGTGACGCGATAGTGCACCTGTTGTCCGGCGGGCAGGCCGTTCACCCGCACCCGGCCGGTGCCGTCGGTATCCGGGGTCAGCATCGGCCCTTCGAAACGCTTTGCGTCCTTGAAGGATTCGGTGGCGGCGGTCTCCACGATCAATTTCGCGGGCCGATCCGAGCGCGCCCAGATGAGCGCACCGTCAGTGCGCGGATCACCCACCGCCACGCCGTGCGTCAGCTTCGGGCGCTGGGTGAGCAGCGCCGGACCGTCATTCGACGAGCACGCCGCGAGCGCCGGAGCGACGATCAACCCGGCGGCGGAGGTGCGCAGCAGGGTGCGCCGCGAGAGATGCATAGCCATGGGCCGACCCTTCAGCAGCGAGCTCAACATCAGCTGAACTGTGCCGCACAGCTCCGCGAATGATCGGCTACGGTGCGGCGTGTCGGGGGTATCGCGAAGCCCTGGAATTGTCGGTGCCGCTCCGTATAGTCCGGTCCATGAGTTTTCTGGGCGGGGTGTTCGGTTCGGCACGAAAGAGGTTCGGCGAGAAGGTGCTTGCGCAAGTCCTGGGCTACGACGGCATCGAATCCGCGGAATTCGACGCCGACGCGTTCGAGGTGCGGTTTCGCTTTCGGGAGGCGGGTTACGGGAAGTTGACCCTGGATACGCTGTTCAAACGCTGCGCGGGGCAGCCCGACGCCGAGCGGGAGCGGCGGGTCGGCGATCTGCTGCGGGATTTCCGCACCGAGAACGAGCCCGATACCTGGGATTCGGTGGTGGGGCGACTACGCCCGGTATTGCGTGGCTCCGAGCGCATGCATGTCGAGCTGGAGGGTTTCGAGGGCCGGGATCTGATGCTGTGGCGGCCCGCTCTGCCGTGTCTGATCGAAATGGTGGTGGTGGACAGGCCGTCCACCATTCAATTCGTGAATACGCTCGACCTGGAACGCTGGGGAGTCGATGCCGATCAGGTGTTTCGCGCCGCGCATGTGAATATGGCCGGGCTGGCCATGAACACCCTGGCCGCATTCGAACCGCCCACCGGCACAAAGGTGCTCGAATTCGCCGATGACGACGGGGAGAGCTATGTCGGTTCGCTTCCGCTGATCGAGGGCTGGCTGGCGGGTGTGCGGACCCGTACCGGCACCTCGCCGATCGTGCTCATGCCCGGGCATCTGGGCATGTTCGTGGTGCTCGGGGCCACCGCGGAGCAGCTGCCGGTATTCCTGGAACTGGCGCGGGAGAAGTACGACGAGGCGCTGCGCCCGCTGTCGCCGCTGCCGTACACGGTGGACGCCGAGGGCGAAGTGGTGCCGTTCCGGGTGCCCGAGGGGTCTCCGGGCTGGCAGGAGATCCGCGGTGCCGAGGCCGGAATGGCCGCGCACAGCTATCGGGTGCAGACCGAACGCCTACGCGCCGAACGCTATCGGGAGGAGGCGGTCAGCGAACTCATGCATGTCCGCGCTCCCGATGGCACCGAACACACCATGACCCCGTGGACCGACGGCGTGCCCACGCTGCTGCCGCGCGCGCATTTCGTCTGCCTGGTCACCATGACCGGTGAAGTCTTCCGGGTGGCCTGGGAGGATGTGGTCGCGCACGTGCCGCTCACGCCCGCACCGGGTTTCGACCCGCCCCGCTATCGGGTGGACGATCATCCATCGGCCGAGGTCATGGACCGGTTGCGCGCCCTTGCGCGCTGACATCGGCCGACCAGGGTGGGGCGCTGTGGATAGGGCGCAGCCGACGATCGGCAAACGATGCTGAGCCAGTGGTGTACCGGATCTTTCGGTGGTACAACCGGATGTGCTCCGCGGCCCGATGACACCGTCACCGACCGCGTGCGCCAGATCTTCGCCGAACAGGTCATGCAGACCGTGCTGCGTTGAGCGCTATCTCACCTCGGTTCCGCGGTAAGGCTCGCGAGATCGCGGAACACCTCGGCGGTGCGGGTGCCCGGCGTCGCGCAGTAGACGATCATCCGCTGATCGGTATCGGCGACATGCAGGACCTGGCATTCGAATTCGACCACGCCGAGATCGGGATGGTCGATGCGCTTGTGATGGGCCCGCCGGACCTCCACATCGTGGGAGTTCCACATCGCGGCGAAATGCGGTGCGGTGCCGAGCAATTCGGTGATCAGCCGGGCCAGTTCCGGATTGCCCGGGTAGCGGGCGTAGGCCACGCGCAGGTCGGCCACGGTGGAGCGCAGGAAGTTCAGGGTGTCCGGCTCCGACAGGCGCGGATGGTCGGTGGGCTGGCTGAACATCCAGCGGACCATATTGCGCTCGTGCTGCGGTGTGGCGTCCAGATCGCCGATGAACGGGATGGCGCTGCGATTCCAGGCGAGGATCTCATAGCTGGCGTCCACCACATACGCGGGCGAGCCGAGCGTATCGAGCATGATTCGCACCGATCGGGGCACGGTGCGATCGGGTCCGGCCACGGTGGGCGGATGCTCCCCGCCCATGCGGAACAGGTAGTCGCGCTCATCGGCGGTCATCATCATCGCCCGCGCCAGCGCCGTCAGCACCTGCCGTGACGGTTTCGCCCCGCGTGCCTGTTCGATGCGGATGTAGTAGTCCACGGAGATGCCCGCCAACTGCGCGACCTCCTGCCGCCGCAGGCCGGGCAGCCGCCGGTTGCTGCCGTCGGGCAGTCCGACATCGCTGGGCCGCAATCGATTTCGCCGGGTGCGCAGGAATTCGGCCAGTGCGTTTCGATCCGCCATTGCTCCAGTGTCGGTCATTGAGGTGCGGTCCGGGTGGTACAACCTGGTCCTCCCTCGGATCCCGCCGCCGGGGCAATGCTTCTCGTATGACCACAGCGCTCATTACCGGAGCCAATAAGGGCATCGGCTTCGAAACCGCCCGCCAACTCGCCGCCCGCGATATCACCGTGCTCATGGCGGCCCGGGACAAGGATCTCGGCCAGGCCGCCGTCGAGACACTGAAAGCCGAAGGCGCACAGGCGCATTTCGTCCACCTCGATGTCACCGACGCGGACTCGATCGCCCGCGCCGCGGAGTGGATCGACTCCGAATTCGGCAGCCTCGACATCCTGATCAACAATGCCGGTATCACCGGCGCCCTGGATTTCGATGGCAAACCCTCCTCGACCACGGTGGCGACCCTGCGCCAGGTTTACGAGACCAACGTCTTCGGGGTGGTGGCGGTCACCAACGCACTGCTCCCGCTGCTGCGCCGCGCGGAGGCCGCCCGCATTGTGAACGTTTCCAGCGAGGTCGGGTCGCTGGAACTGATGATGAACCCCGAAGGTCCGATGTGGCAGATGGCCGCGATCTCCTATCCCTCCTCCAAAACGGCCCTGAATATGGTGACCGCCATGTATGCCAAGGAATTCTGGGGCACCCCGATCAAGGTCAATGCCGCCAATCCCGGCTACTGCGCCACCGACCTCAATCACCACACCGGCTTCCGCACCCCGGCGCAGGGCGCGGAACCGTCGGTGTACCTCGCGACCCTGCCGGAAGACGGCCCCTCGGGCCAACTCTGGGGCTATGAGTGGGACGAGCAGGGTGGTTACGGCCGACTGCCCTGGTGAGATCGGGCGACGAGATCCGTTGTAGCCGGTCGATTCTCACTGGTGGGAGGCAACTACCAGGGGTTTTTCGTCGAGCGTGCTACGTTCGGGCATGCCGGGATGGCATTCGATTCCCCGGTTCGAAATCCAATTCCCGTACGCGATGGCCCGTGAATCGGCGCTGCGTGATCGCGGGATTCGAGTACACCTCACGAAAGGAAGATGTGCCATGGGCAATCTCGCCGAACTCGCAGAACTCAGCTCGGAACATCTGATGGCCGATGCCGGACCCGCGCTGCGCGCGGCGCTGAAGCGTCACCTCACCGAGACGGGAGAGAGCGCCACCGGCAAGTTCAATTCGTTCATCGGCTCGTCGGTCTAGTTCGAGTCGATCGAAGGATCCGTGGACGTATCGGCGCGCGGAGCTGTCCACGGATTCCTCGGCCATGGGTCGGGCCCGCGCATCATATGAGAGGACCTGCGCCGTGTCGTCGCAACCTGGTGAATTGCCGTGGGATGGATGGGGATCGGACTTCGCCGCGGTGCGTCGCGGTGGGTGGCGTCCGCTGGCGTTCAACGAGTTCGTGATCAAGATCCACGGCCGCTGCAACTTGGCCTGCGACTACTGCTACATGTACGAGATGGCGGATCAGAGCTGGCGCTCCAAGCCCAAGGCGATGGAACGCGAGATCTTCCTCGATACCTGCCGCATGATCGCATCGCATGTCACGCGGTACAAGCTGCCGGAGCTCGATCTCGTTCTGCACGGTGGCGAACCCTTGCTCGTCGGCGCCGGTGATCTGGAGTTCTTCGCGCGAACCGCGCGGTCGGTGCTGGATCCGATCACCAAGGTGCGCTTGGGTATTCAGACCAATGGGGTACTGATCGACCAGGACGTCCTGAGTATCTGCGATCGCTGGAACGTCGGCGTCGGGGTCAGCCTCGACGGCGGGGAGATCGAGCATGATCGGCATCGGGTCGATCGGCAGGGGCGCGGCAGCTACGCCCGCGTGGTCGCCGGTCTGGAGCAGCTGCTGACTCCGCGGTGGCGGCACCTGTTCTCCGGTTTGCTCGCTACGATCGACCTGGCCAATGATCCCGTGCGGACCTACGAGGCAATGCTGCGCTTCGCACCGCCCGCCATGGATTTTCTGATGCCGCACGGCAATTGGACCACTCCTCCGCCCGGGCGCGGACCCGATCGGTCGACACCGTATGCCGACTGGCTCATCCCGATCTTCGACCGCTGGTACGACGCCCCGGAATCGGAGACCACCGTCCGGCTCTTCGGCGATATCATCGCGCTGCTGCTGGGCGGTCGGGCGCATTCGGAGACCGTCGGTATGGAACCGGTCCGCCTCGCGGTCGTCGAGACCGACGGATCGCTCGAACAGGTCGACGAATTGAAGTCGGCCTTCGCCGGAGCCGCTCGAATTCCGGTGCGGGGCATCGGGAATCCACTGGATCTCGCGCTCTGGGAGCCGTCGATCGTGGCGCGCCAGATCGGTGTCACCGCACTGAGCGACACCTGCCGCGCGTGCTCGATCCATAAGGTCTGCGGTGGCGGCCACTACGTGCACCGCTACCGGCAGGACGCCGGATTCCGGAACCCGTCCGTGTACTGCGCCGACCTGACCGCGCTCATCACCCATATCGAATCAAGGCTGCGCGTCGATCTCGAGGCGCTGACGGCCGACGCCGCGCGAACGACACCGCGCAGCTGAGGCCGCCCACCGTGTTCACTCATGACAAGGACAGCATGATCACCGTACCCGTGCACGAGAGAGCGGACATCACCGCGGATTTGAGCTCGGGCCACGGTACGGCCGCGAGTATCGCGGCCCTCACCGACGGCCTGATCACCATGCGCGTGATTCTGCTGCGCCAGTTGCTCACCACCGTCGATGACGAGACCGCCGAGCTGTCTGGATTGCCCGCCGCATACGAGAGCTTGGCCGCCCTCCAATCCGAGCACCCGGACATCGTCGCCTCCATGCTGGCCTATCCGAACACCGGTGCGTGGCTCAGCCGCGTATTGCGCCGGGCCGCAGGTAGTTCCGATGATTCGGTGATCCCGCTGTGGGCCGACTGCGCCTATCTCGGCTGGCTCGCGGTGGCCGCGCAGATCGCCTGTCACGCCGAAGGGACAGCGCGACTGGTCATTCGCAATGGTGCGGTCGTGCTCCCGAACCTCGGTCTGGCCAAGCTGGGGGAGACGGGTCATCACGGGCGGTGCGATATCGCCTGGAGTGCCTGCGGTGCACTGCGTTTCAGCTGGCCGGGCGGGTCGCTGCGGATCGCCTCGCGAACCGATGAATCCCATCCGGACTGGTTGCCCATGCGATGGCTGCGCGCATCCCCCGGTGAGCCGCGGATCTGGCTCGACGACCTGGACCCCTTCCGTGTCCTCCAGTCCGGGACCGATGGGCTGCGGTTGACCACCACCGAGGCCGAACGGTGGCAGTGCGACTTCACCGCTGCCTGGCAACTGCTCCGCGCAGACTTCGATGAATACCTCACACCCATGCGCGCCTGCCTGACCAGCGTGACACCGCTGAGCGCACGGCCGCAGGCGGCCGGCACCAGCCATACCGCCTGGAACGGATTGGGCTGCGTCTACACCACCGCACCCGCCGACTCCTGTCAGCTCGCACTCACCATGATTCACGAAATCCAGCACACCAAATTCGGCCTGCTGACCGATCAGATCGAGCTGTTCACCCCCGATTCCGCCTGCCGGTTCTACGCACCATGGCGCGCTGACCCGCGGCCGATATCCGGTCTGCTGCATGGGATCTACGCCTTCCATGGAGTCACCGACTTCTGGCGGGTGCACCGGCATTCGGAGTGCCACGGTTCGACACAGACGCACGCCGAATTCGAACTGGGCCGGATCCAGCTGGCAGCGGCCGTCGAGCAGGCAATGACCTCCGGTCTGCTCACCGCGGCGGGCGACCGATTCCTGCGTGCTCTCGCCGACGCGATGTCGCCCTGGCGGCACGAGAGCGTGCCCCTCGCGGCCCGGCAGGTCGCCGCCGAGACGATCACCGCGCACCGGACCTTCTGGCGTATTCGCAATCTGGAACCGGACCCCGCCGCGATCGCCGAATTGGCCGCGCGCTGGTGGGCTCGCCGGCCGCCAGGTCCAGATCTACCCACCGCCGCATTCATCGCCCCCGAACGTGTCCCCGAGCGCTATCGCGGTCTGCCGTTGGCGGCGCAATTGAAGGCGGTCGACCCCGGGGCGGCGGCAGCGCTGGCGACACCCGGGCAGCCGGAAGGAGACCGGGCATACCTGGCCGGCTATCCGACCGAGGCGCTGGCGCTGTATGCCCGCGAGCTGCGCGCCGATCCGCTGCGCCCGCAGGCGTGGGCGGGGCTGATCTTGGCCGGGCAGCGGGTCTTCGGCGGCAAGCTTTTCGAAACCCTCAGCGAGCGAGGCGAAGTCGTTGCCGGGCTGTACGCCGAGATAGGTCCCGAGGCCGAGATCCTCGACCTGCTGCGCTGGCTCTCGCCCGTCGGCGATTGAACCTCGCTCACAGTCCCACCCGCTCGCGCAGCACCTCCAGACGACGCAACAGCGCCGGGCGACGAATCTCGATCCGTTGCTGCGGATTGTCGATTCCGTACTCCCGCATGGGGGCCGGTGTATCCAGCAGCGGGCACACCGCCTCCCATCCCATCGCCAGCATTCTCGGAAACGTCGACGCGTTCACCGACGTGATCCCCCACATCATTTCCACATCGCGTACTTCGAACAGGGACCGATACAGCAGCATTGTCCCGAGACCTGTTCCGCGCCCGACGAAGTCCGCTCTGGTGTGCCATATGTCCCAATACGCGGTGTTCCCCGGATCGAATCGGATGGAACCTACGCCGCCGACGCCCCCGTCCGGCGGCTCATACACGAAGATTCGATACCTTGGATCGTTCACGAGGCGTCGGTATTGACTGTTCTTCGTATCCCGGAACCGTGCCAGGAACCCATCCAGTCCCGGCATTCCCTTCTTCACAGGCATATGTCGGTACGAATATGCCGCGCCATCGTGGAGGGCCTGGGCGATACCGGGTGTGTGCCGCTCCCGGGCTTGGATGAGGGGGAAACGCTCCGCAATGGTCAACTTGCGTCCTGCCGTCGAGTCGGCTGTTCTTCCGCTTCGACATGATCACTCGAAGCCGTGACCATTGTCCGCCGTGAATGTCGGGTTTCCGCGATTGGGAAGCTGAGGGATCGACACCGCGGCGGGAGGGCACTCATGGCGGGCGAATTCCGCGCCGCCATGAGTGGCACCGTCGCGAACTAGCGCACCACCTCGATGACATCGCCGGGGGAGACCCAGCGGTAGAGGGTTTCCGCGCCTTCGGGGGTCATGCGGATGCAGCCGTGTGACTTCTCTTCGATCGGGCCGATATGGGTGGCGATATCACCGTTGAAGAACACGGCCCACTTCATCTCGGCATTGTGCATGGTCGACCAGTGGTACTCCTTTTTGGAGGCCACGTGGAAGACGCCGGGGGGCGTCTCGAACCCGGGGCGGCCGTGGGAGATCGGGGTGGGGCCGTAGATGACCTTGCCGTTCTCCATGAGCCAGGCCTCGTTCTCGGACAGGCTCATACACACCCGCGCGCCCTCGGAGGTGCAGGGCGCTACCACCGGCGCGGGGGCCGGGGGCTGAATAATCGCCGGGACGCCGGGGACATCGGGGCCGCCGGGCCATAGCGGTTCGGCCTGTGCGACGCCGGACATGGCCAGGGCCGCCGACGCCATTCCGGTGAGTACCGCGGTACCGGCCGATCGCTTACGGAATTGATTGCCGCTCATGACGTTCCAACCTCGCTCATCCAGGGCGCAGTGTTGCGCGATGGCGGTTCTGTCGACCGCCTCGTGGTCATGCATGGGAACTATCAGTGCATCTTATAAGCGCATGGCGGGGATTCGTGCGGAATCGCCACGCGGGAGAATCGGCGTGTATCGCGCGCACCGATTACTGTCCGGGTCGAAGCGGATCCGAGCTCAGGAGTACTGCATGTGGGAATACGAATTCAGCGCCGAGACCACCGTCGACGCGGATGCGCTGTGGCGCAGCTGGTCGGATCCGAATCGGTGGCCGGAGTGGAATCCGGGTATCGAAAGCTTCGAGCTGGACGGGCCTTTCGCGGTCGGGACGACATTTCGGATGACCTCGCCCGACGGTGACACGGTACAGCTGCGATTCGCGGAGATCGTCGACGGGGAGCTGTGGTGCGATGTCTTCGTGGACGAGGGGATCGAGATCCGCACCGAACATCGGCTGACCCCGCTGGGGAACGGGCGGACCCGGGTCACCTATCGGACCGAGATCACCGGCCCCGCGGCCGATACCGCCGGGCCGGAGATCGGCCCGCAGATCACCGCGGACTTTCCCCGGGTGGTCGCGGGGCTCATTTCCCACGCGGGCGGGGTGAATCAGCCCGGCTGATCGCCTCGAAACCGGTCTGGTGGTGCGTAACTCGCCGCCGACCGCGGCTCAGCTCTTGCGCTCGTGCAGGAGCAGCAGCATATAGGCGGCGACACTGTGCGAATCGACGATCACGCCGTCGGCGATCATCGATTCCAGCTCGGCGCGGGTGAACCAGGCGGCGCGCATATCCTGCTCCGTTGGCTCGCGCTCGGGCTCGCCCTCGGTGAGGTCGGTGGCCAGAACCACGTGGCCGTAGTGGTTGCTCGTCGCCGGGGCGGCGGCGAGCTTGCCGAGATAGGTGAGTTCGCCCGCGCGCAGCCCGGTCTCCTCGCGCAATTCCTGTCGAGCGACCGCGAGCGGATCGAACTCCCGCGCGCCCGGCACCGAACCGCCCGGGAATTCCCAACAGCGTTGCCGCAATGGGTATCTGAACTGCTCCACCAGGTGGAAGCGGTCGCCGTCGAACGGCACGATAATGGCGAAGTCGGACTTGTCGATATGCGCGTAGATACCGCTCTCGCCATTGTCGTGGCGAATGACGTCCTCACGGAGCGTGATCCAGCGATTCGAGTAGATCTCCCGGGATGCGATCGTGTCCATCGCTCGATTCTGCCGGAGCCCGGGCGCGCGCGGCTCGATCAGCGATGGACCGCAGCGCCGACCGTTGTCGCGGTGGCCACGGTGGCCTCGGCCAATTCGACCAGCCGCGCGGCCGGGAGCTGGGTGTCGGGGCAGACCACCAGGGAGGCCACCACCTCGCCGTCCGCGCCGAAGATGGGGGCGGCCACCGAGACCACCGCATTGTGCTCGCCCAGTTCGTCCGGGAGATAGTCGATGGTGATGAGTTCGGTGATCATGGCGCTCAGGCGATGCCGGAGCGGGTCCGTGACCGGTGAATGACGCAGTGCGGTAAGGGCTTCCAGCATGGGCGCGGAGTCGTCGGCGAGGCGCTCCACCGAATAGCCGCGGCTGCGAATCGCATCGAGCACCAGCTTCAGGCGGGGGCGATGGATGGGTTCGGCGGCGGCCAGCCATTCGGCCCGGGCGGTGGGCGGCGCCCAGGCGATGAATTCGCGACACACCGGCGGTACGAACGGAATGTGGCGTCCGGCGCGCATCCACGGCACCGATGGCGTGCCGATCACCTCGGTGATGACGATCGAATCGCTCTCGCGCTCAGCCAGAAACGCGGGCATGCCGAGCGAGCCGGCCAGGCCGCGCAAGGCCTCGGCGGCCAGTCTGCGCAGCGGGAAGGCCGCCTCGGCGCGGCGGGCCACCGTCATCAAGCCCAGTCCCAGGCAGTAATTGCCGTCGCCGTCGCGAATGGTCCAGCCGTCGGCGGTGAGCTGAGTCAGCACCGCGTGCGCCGTGGCCCGGGACATGCCGGTGGCCCGCACGATCTGCGCGAGTGACAGATGCTCGGCGGGATGGCGGGAGAGCAGTTCGATGGTCTGCACTACGCGCCGCGTCGGGGGAGAGGCGGTGCAATCCGCGCTGGATGCGGTTGCGCTGGAGGCCAGTTCGGTCAAAGCGTCCTCGGTCCTCGGGTTGCGGGATGACGGAGCGGCGACGAATCGGGCGCGGCTATTGACCGCGACTGGTCGAGCGACCTATCGTCAGTGTCACATAATCGAACAATAGCGTCGAATATTCGACAACGCAAGTTGGACATGATCGACGCGGCGAGTGAGAGACGAATGCGCGCGGGATACGAGTTGTCGCACCTGGACGCCCTGGAGGCGGAGTCGGTGCACATCATCCGGGAGGTGGCGGCCACTTTCGAACGACCGGTGCTGCTGTTCTCCGGTGGTAAGGATTCGGCGGTCATGCTGGAGTTGGCGCGGCGGGCGTTCTGGCCCGCACCGCTGCCTTTTCCGCTGCTGCACATCGATACGGGCCGCAACTTCGACGAGGTGCTGGATTTCCGGGACCGGACCGTCGAACGGCTCGAGGCCCAACTGCTGGTCGGGCGGGTACAGGACGATATCGACGCCGGGCGCGTCACCGACAAGGCGGGCGAATCCCGCAATCGATTGCAGACCGCGACCCTGCTGCGCACCATTCGGGAGAACCGCTTCGACGCGGTCTTCGGCGGAGCCCGCCGCGATGAGGAGAAGGCCCGCGCCAAGGAGCGCGTCTTCAGCTTCCGCGACGAGTACGGCTCCTGGGATCCGCGGGCGCAGCGCCCCGAGGTGTGGAGGCTGTACAACGGTCAGCACGGCAAGGGTGAGCACATTCGCGTCTTCCCGCTGTCGAACTGGACCGAACTCGATATCTGGGAGTACATCGAGCGCGCCGAGGTGGCGCTGCCGCCGCTGTATTACGCGCACCGCCGTCAGGTCCTCGAACGCGACGGAATGCTGTTGGCGGACAACAGGTTCGTTCCCCGCGCGCCGCAAGAGCGGCTCTTCGAGGCGACCGTGCGCTTCCGCACCCTCGGCGACGCCGACTGCACCGGCTGCGTGGAATCCACCGCCGCCACCCCGGCCGAGGTGATCGCCGAAACCGCCGTCACCCGCCTGACCGAACGCGGCGCGACCCGCGCCGACGACCGCATCTCCGAATCCGGCATGGAAGATCGTAAGCGAGAGGGCTACTTCTGATGCGCCGCAACCTTTTACGGCTTGCCACCGCGGGCAGCGTCGACGACGGCAAATCGACCCTCATCGGCCGCCTGCTCTTCGATTCGAAATCGCTGTTCAGCGATCAACTCGATGCCATCGAACGCGCCAGTCTGGCCCGCGGCAATGGCGGACCGGATCTGTCCCTGGTCACCGATGGCCTGCGCGCCGAGCGCGAACAGGGCATCACCATCGATGTCGCGTACCGCTACTTCACCACGCCGCGAAGGAAATTCGTCATCGCGGACACCCCGGGGCATGTGCAGTACACCCGCAATATGGTGACCGGCGCGTCCACCGCCGACCTGGCGTTGATTCTGGTCGACGCCCGCAAGGGCGTCTCCGAACAGACCCGCCGCCATGCCTTCCTGTCCTCCCTGCTCGGCGTCGGCCACCTGGTGCTGTGCGTGAACAAGATGGATCTGGTCGACTGGTCCGAACAGCGCTTCGAGGAGATTCGCGAGGAATTCGCCGATTTCGCCACCAAACTCGATGTCGGCGATCTGAGTTTTCTGCCGCTGTCGGCCCTGCACGGTGACAATGTGGTCGAAATATCCACGCACACACCGTGGTACGCGGGTCCGCCGCTGCTGCGCCACCTCGAAGAGGTGCACATCGCCTCCGATCGCAATCTCATCGACGCCAGATTGCCCGTGCAGTACGTGATTCGGCCGCACGGTGAGAATCAGCGCAGCTATGCGGGCACCATCGCGGGCGGAATCTTCAAGCCCGGCGACGAGGTGGTCGCCCTGCCCTCGGGCCGCACCAGTCACGTGACGGAGATCTGGGGTCCGGGCGGCAGCAAGATCGAAGAGGCGTTCGCGGGGATGGCGGTCTCTCTCACCCTCGATGACGAAATCGATATCGGCCGTGGGGATATGCTCGCCCGCCCCGGTAACCAGCCGCATCAGGATCGCGATCTCGATGCCATGATCTGCTGGTTCTCCGATACCAGTGTGCTGCGCGCCGGGAACGACTACAGCATTCGCACCGCCACGCAGAACTCCAAGGTGAATGTCACCGAGCTGGACTACCGCTTGGACGTGAACACCCTGCACCGCCAGACCGAGGCGGATCAGTTGGCGCTCAATGACATCGGGCGCGTCACCCTGCACACCCGCCAGCCCGTCATGTTCGATCCGTACCGGGACAATCGCGCCACCGGCAGCTTCATCCTGGTGGACGACACCACGAATCAGACGGTCGCGGCGGGCATGATCACCGCGCGCACCCCCGGTATCGCCGAGGCGACCAGCGATCGGGGGCACCGCGCCACCGGCCGCCGACCGCGCGCGAATGTGGTGTGGCACAACTCGGCCGTGGAGCGCGCGCAGCGGTTGAGCGAGGGTATGACCATCTGGTTGACCGGGCTGTCGGGATCCGGAAAGTCCTCCATCGCAGTGGAATTGGAGCGGCAGTTGATCGAGGCCGGACGCCCCGCCTACCTGCTGGACGGTGACAACCTGCGGCACGGCTTGAACAACAATCTCGGCTTCAGCGATGCGGACCGCCGCGAGAACATCCGTCGCGTGGCCGAGGTCGCCTCGCTATTCGCCGACGCGGGCACCATTGCCATCGTCTCGCTGATCAGCCCATTCCGCGAGCAGCGCCGCGATGCGCGAAAGCTGCATGACGACAAGCGATTGCAGTTCCACGAGGTCTTCGTGGACACCCCACTGCAGGAGTGCGAACTGCGCGACCCCAAGGGTCTGTACAAACGCGCCCGCTCCGGTGAACTCCCCGAATTCACCGGCATCTCCTCGCCCTACGAGTGTCCGGAGTACGCCGAACTCACCATTACCCCCGCACACGGCACCCCGACCGATATCGCCCGCCTTATCCGCCGAGAACTAGGCATTAGCCGATGAAAGAAGGCAGACGCCTGATGGAACAAAACATCGAACAGGCCGAACTCCCGCTGACCGAGCCCCTGCTGGCCGCGGTCGCCGAGGCCGAGAAGCTCATAGCCGCAGCCGATTTCATCCGCGATCCGCATGACCTCGCCGAAGGCTACGACTACCTCCAGGGCAGTATCGCCGCGGTCATGCAGCTGTCCCGCGCGCACGGCGCCTCGCACCCGTACTTCGTGACCTCCACCGGCCCGTACACCAAGATGGGGCTGGACAACCCGGACACGCTGTACTATCACGCGAATGTCGAGTCCACCGGCGAGTACCTGCTCACCGGCGTGCGCGGCAGCACCGTCGATCTGAGCTTCCAGGTGCTCAAGGGCGATTACACCGCCACCGATGTGCCCAATGGTGACGACGCCTTCGACGATCGCCGCCTGGAGATCGCCGCAGACGGCAGCTACCAGCTGCGGTTCGGCCCGCCCAAGGAGAATCCGGGCCCGAACTACTTCGTCCTGGGCGAGGGCGCGTCCATGCTCGCGGTGCGAGAGGTGTACGGCGACTGGGCCACCGAGCGCAAGGGCAGCATCCGCATCGAGCGCGTCGACACCATCGGCACCACCCCGGCCGAACCCGATGTGGCCGCCCTGCGTAAGCGCTACCGCGCCGCCGGTCGCATGCTGCTGACCCGGATCAACACCTGGTTCAACTTCCCCAAATGGTTCTATCTGAACCTGCCGGTGAACACCCTCACCGAACCCCGGCTCACCCCGGGCGGATTGAGCACCCAGTACTCCTCGGTCGGTCATTTCGATCTGGCCGATGACCAGGCGCTCATCATCACCGTGCCGAAATCCGATGCGCCGTACCAGGGTTTCCAGCTCGGCAGCCGCTGGTACATCTCGCTGGACTACAGCAATCACCAGACCAGCCTGAATCACGCTCAGGCGCAAGTAGATCCGGACGGCATGATCCGCATGGTCGTCTCCGCGCGAAACCCGGGCATTGCCAACTGGATCGAGACCACCGGCCGCCGCCTGGGCATCCTCCAGTTCCGCTGGCAGCGCGTGGCCCGGCCCATGACCGAGGCCGACGGTCCCACCATCGAACTGGTGCCCTTCGACAAGGTGGCCGAACGGCTGCCGCACTACGCCCACAATCAGATCGACGAGGCGGGCTGGCGCGAACGCATCGCCGGACGCCAGCGCGCCTTCGCGGAGAGGATGCTCGGATGACCCGGCTCAGGACTGGACTGCTCGACGGCAAGGTCGTGGTGATGAGCGGGGTGGGCCCGGGCCTGGGCCGCTCCATCTGCCTCGAAGCCGCCGCGGCCGGTGCGAAGGTGGTCCTGGCCGCCCGCACCGAATCCCGGTTGAAGGAGGTCGCCGCCGAGATCGAGGCCGAGGGCGGCGAAACCCTCTGTGTGACTACCGATATCACCGATGACGAGCAGGTTCGGAACCTGCTCGATCGCACCGTGGAGACCTTCGGCAAGGTCGACGTGCTGGTGAACAACGCCTTCTCGGTACCGTCTATGAAACCCTTGGCGCGCACCGACTATCAGCAGATCCGTGACAGCATCGAACTCACGGTGCTGGGCGGCCTGCGTATGACGCAGACCTTCACCGACGCGCTCGCCGAGACCAAAGGCAATGTCGTCATGATCAATTCGGCGGTGCTGCGGCACTCCGAACCCCGCTACGGCAGTTACAAGGTCGCCAAATCCGCGCTGCTCGCGCTGTCGCAGACCCTGGCCACCGAACTCGGCGATAAGGGGATCCGGGTCAATACCGTTGCCCCCGGCTACATTTGGACCGATCAGCTGAAGTGGTACTTCGGTGAGATCGCCAAGAAGTACGGCATTACCGAGGAGCAGGTCTACCAGCAGACCGCCTCGAAGTCCGATCTCAAGCGGCTGCCCCTGCCCGATGAGATCGCCCAGGCCGTCGTCTTCCTGGCCTCACCGTTCGCCAATGCCATCACCGGCCAGACCATTGACGTCAACTGCGGCGAATACCACGTCTGATCAGCATGTTTAAGGAGTTCTATCCATGAGCGCACGCACCTCCGTCGGCACCGTCGAGGATCTGCACGCCTCGGCCACCCGGGTCTGCGGCCTCGAAGACTTCGGCGCGGACGACTACCTGGAGGGCCTGAGCACCCTGCTCGAGTCGTACCAGCGCGATGCCGGACTCACCGAGCTCGGCTCCAAGATGAGCCGCTACTTCCTGCGAGGGGCACTGGTCGCCCGCGCGCTCAGCGAAGCGTCCTGGAAGGCCAATCCGGCCTACGCCGAAACCAAGGTCACCAGGCCGATTTTCGTCACCGGACTACCGCGCACGGGTACCACGGCCCTGCACCGGCTGCTCGCCGCCGATCCGGGGCATCAGGCCCTGGAGATGTGGCTGGCCGATTTCCCGCAGCCGCGGCCGCCGCGCGAGACCTGGGCCGAGAATCCCATCTACCAGCGCATCGACGCCGGATTCGCGCAGCATCGCATCGAGAATCCGGAGTTCATGGGCGTGCACTACATGAGTGCCGCCGATGTGGAGGAGTGCTGGCAACTGCTGCGCCAGACGATGAAGTCGATCTCCTACGAATCGCTGGCGTACCTGCCGACCTACTCGCAGTGGCTGCGAAAACAGGATTGGACCGACGCCTACACCCGGCATCGGAAGAACCTGCAGCTCATCGGAATCGGTGACGAGCGCCGCTGGGTGCTCAAGAATCCGAGCCACCTGTTCGCCCTGGACGCGCTGATGGCGGTGTACCCGGATGCGCTCATCATCCAGACCCATCGTGATCCGGTGACCATTGTCGGTTCCTCGTGCAGCCTGTCCGATCAGGCCGCGCGCGGCTGGTCCACCACCTTCGTCGGCGAGACCATCGGCAAGACGCAGGTGGAGCTGTGGTCGCGCGGGCTGCGCGAATTCAATTCCGCGCGTGCGCGTTACAACCCGGAGCAGTTCCTGGATATCGAATTCGACGAATTGCGCGCCGATCCGATGGGCACCGTGGAAAAGATCTACACCGCTTTCGGAATCGATTTCACAAACGCGGCGCGGAACTCCATGGGCGCACTCGACGAGGAGAGCAAAAGCGGCGACCGCAAACCCGTTCACCGGTACTCCCTGGCCGATTATGGGCTGACCGAAGCGCAGGTCAGAGCCGAATTCGAGGTCTAGGAAGCCGCCCGAGTCCTTCCGGATATGGTTAGCGTCACCTAAACCAGCTATGGTTAGCATCTCCTAACCGCTGGTAGTGCGGTCTGGACTGGAAGGACGAGGGAAATTGAACGGACGCTGGAACGGCTCTGCGCGCAGCATGGGCGCTACGCCGATGCGTAAAAACCTGATGCGTGTCTCGGCACTCGGTGTGGCGCTGCTGGTCGCCGCCGCCTGCTCGAAGTCGGAGCCGGTGGCCGACAACTACCCGCAGGCGCTGGACGGCAATCACTACGCCCAGATCAACCTGGCCGCGGACAAGGATTCGTACAAGGCGCAGTTCACCTACCCGGACATGGTCAATGCCTGGGGTCTGGCGGATCGTCCCAAGGGCGCCGGCGGCCACTTCTGGGTCGGCGGCGGCGGGTTCTCCTTCCAGTTCGTCGGCGATGTGACCAAATCCTCGGATCCCAAGTTCCAGAAGCTTTTCCAGGATCCGCTGAAGCTGGTCAACGTCCCCGGTGCGGACTCCGACACCTCGGACAAGAGCGCCGGCAAGACCACCGGCGTCATCTTCAACCCCGCACCCATCACCTCGGACCTTTTCGTGGTGAAGGATCAGCCGGTCACCTACGACGGTAAGACCGAGAAGCTCACCGGCTCTTCGCGTTTCATCTTCGCCACCGACTCGGGCAAGATCTCCGCCTGGACCGAACAGGGCGCGGGCGGCCAGATCGTGCGCCACGACGGCCCCGCCAATGTGGTGTACGACGGTTCGGACAAGGGCCAGCAGTTCTTCGGCATCGCGCTCACCCCGTCCGGCGACAAGCTGCTCGCCGCGGACTTCGGTGAGAACCCGCAGATCCGCACCTTCGACAAGAACTGGCAGCCGATCGCCACCACCGGCTTCGCCAATCCGTTCGCCACCGGCGACAACCTGGATCCGGCCGACCCGTCCAAGGGCAAGGCCGTCAAGCCCGGCGACCCCGCCCCGTGGAATGTGACCACGATCGGCCAGCGCGTCTTCGTCTCATACGCCACCACCAAGCCGGACGAGAAGGACGCCTCGAAGATCGATGCGGGCGAAGAGGACTCGCTCGACAAGGACGCCGACAAGGCGTCGGGTGGCAAGCCCGGCAAGGGTAAAGTCGCCGAATTCGACGCCAGCGGCAAGCTGGTCCGCGTCATCGACGGTGACGATCGCTTCAACGCCCCCTGGGGCGTCACCATCGCCCCCGAGGGCTTCGGTCCGCTGAGCGGCAAGATCCTGGTCGGCAACTTCGGCGGTCTCGGGCATATCGTCGCCATCGACGACGCCACGGGCAAGCCCGTCGACTACCTCCGCAACACCACCGGTAAGCCGATCGAGATCCCGGGGCTGTGGGCCCTGATGTTCGGCAATGGTGAAAGCCTCGGCGACTCGGACGCCCTGTACTTCACCGCGGGACCGGAAGACGAGAAGGACGGCCTTTTCGGCAGTCTGCGTCTCCAGTAGTCGAGAATCGAGCTGAATGTCCCGAGTCGCCCTGCGGCTCGGGACATTTCGCTTTCAAAGACAAAAGACGCCCGGACGAGAGAAAGAAAGATGAAAGCCAAAAGTTCTGAATAGGCTTGTATCACAATGGCTTTCGTCTTTCAGTGCCTGTTTATCGGGAGTAGAATGGGGGTACGAATTCTGGGGGAAAGACCAGCATCGTGGACGGCGCTCACGCGCTGGTCGCGGCGGTCCACACCCTGTGCGAGGAGTCGCTGTACCCGCTCACCGATGACGAATTCGCCGAGATGATGGCCGAGGTCGAGGGTGCGATGCGGCGATTGGAAACGGTCAAGCATCGGTTCGTCGCCGACACCGAGCGCCGTTCCCTCGCGGATCAGGCCGGATTCCGGAAGACCCATATCTATTTCGAGCGGACGCTGCGGTTGAGTCACGCCGAAGCCCTCGCGCGGGTGCGGGCGGCGGAGAGGTTGAGCCCGCAAATCTCCAAGCAGGGCGAGGATTTGGGTCCGGCACTGCCGTATGTGGCGGCAGCCCAGCGCGAAGGCGCGATTTCGGCGGATCACGCGCGGCGGATCGCGTGGATCATCAAGCGCTTGCCGGAGATCACCACCGATGCCGAGCGGGAGAACGCCGAACGAATCCTCACCGAATACGCGTGTGAGGGTTCGCCGGATGTGCTGCCCGGCCTGGGGGAGGAGATCATGTGCCGCATCGACCCCGACGGCACGCTGACCACGGAGAAGGATCGGCAGCGCCGTCGCGGGATCACCCTGGGCAAGCAGCGGGTCGACGGGATGTCCGAACTGGCAGGGGAGATCACCCCGGAACTGCGGGCGGTCCTGGAAGCGTTGCTGGCCAAGTTCGCACGCCCCGGCATGTGTAACCCGGAGGACCCCGAAAGCCCTTGCACCGCAACGGCGGCCGATGATATCGACGCGCTCGCCGCAGCCGCGCAGCGCGATACCCGCACCTCCGCGCAGCGCAATCACGATGCCCTGCTGGGTTTTCTGCGCTTCGATGTCGACTCCACCCAGCTCGGCACACACCGGGGTCTGCCGGTGGCGGCGATGATCACCATGACAATCGACGAGGTGGAGCGCGCGGCAGGTGTGGCCACCACCGCGACCGGCGGCACCGTCTCGATCCCAGCGGCCCTGAAGCTGGCCGAGGGGTCGCGCCCCTGGCTGGCAATCTTCGACGGCGCGGGACTGCCATTGCATTTGGGCCGGGGCCGCCGGTTGGCCAGTCCCGCACAACGTTTGGCATTGATCGCCGCCGAGAAAGGCTGTACCCGCCCGGGTTGCAGCGCACCCGCCTCGCTGGCAGCGGTGCACCATGTGACCGAGTACGCGAAAATGGGCGCGACCGATATCGAGAACCTGACCTTGGCCTGCGATTCCTGCCACGCCCTGATCCACGACGGCCCCGGTGGTTGGAAAACGGTGAAACTGCCTTCGGATCACAGGTTCCCGGGCCGAACCGGATGGATCGCGCCTCCTGCGGTGGACTCGACGGGCACCCCGAAGGTGAATCAGCGACACCATATCGGGGAGCAACTCGCGATCGAGTTGGCGAAGATCCACGTCCGCGATGCGATTGCCGCGAAACGGCATCGGGCGCGATTGTGCCCCCGAGCTCCATCGCGTACCAACCACTAGCATCCGGCAGGTACCCGGGGCCTTCGTAGCCGAATACCCTGCGGGACATTACGTTCCAGCGGGGTTCGGAAGAATGCCACGAATTTTCAGAGTGGGAACCTCGTCTGCCGTACCCGGCTTCAGGTCCCCCCAGTTGGGAGCCGCGCTCTCACGTTCCAGCCCGGTCGACCGGCCGTGGGAACCTTCAGAACCAACACGACAAAAGACCAAAGAGCAAGAACGGCAATACGCCCGATATCGCGTCCTCAGGTCCTGGTGCAGGATTGCGCCCGGTTTCCCCTGCGTGAGTACCCCCTGATCGACGGTCCAGGTCTTTGGGTTTGTGTTTCTGAAGGCTCCCACGGCCATCCAGCCAGGCTGGGTCGTGAGAGCGCGGCTCCCAAGGGGGGAGCGAAAGCCGGGTACGGCAGACGAAGTAACCAGCTATGCCAGTTCTGCTTTGCAGCCCGGTTGAGCAGAGCAAAACCATCCGCGAATCGACCGGGCACATGGGTCGGCCACAGAACTCCAGTACCACCAACAGGGCAACCTCAGCCGAGCTGGGACAGCGCGGTGAGAAGAGGGAGAACGGTATGCAGAAAATCCCCCGGGCAACTGGTCTCGCCGCAAATGTCTTGCCAGTCGCCATGCCCGGAGACCGCAGGCTTGGTCGCGGTAATGCCATTCGCCGGATTGACGTAGTTGACTTGCGCGAAGGGGTGGATGCCCAGTCCGGTGCAGAGGCGGGTCAGCACTATGTCCAGGCTGTGCAGCGCCGCCTTGCTCGGAAGCGTATGGCTGAAGTCGCCGATCAGGCAGATGCCGATGTTTCCCGAATTCGCGCCGCGCACATGGCCCGCCGTGACGACTTCCGCGCCGGGCTTCAGGTCGGTGCCCGGCTTGAAGATGGGGGCGTCGTCGGTACCCGGATGGCGAGCGGAGTAGATGACGCCGTTGGGGTCGATCATGAGGTGGTAGCCGAGGTCGCCCCAGCCCTGGCCGTCCGGGTCCGGGAGGGCGTGGAAACGGTAGACACCGCGGACTGCGTCGCGGTAGTCGTCGTACTCCGCGCCCGTGGGGATCTGGGTGTGGTGCACGGTAATCACCTGGGCCGGTGAGTATTCCGGTTCACCCCAGGTTTGGAGGGATTCGTCCGCGCCCCAGCCGGAGCGGGTGACCGCCGGGAAACCCCAGGCGTAGGAGGTGGTTACCGGGGTTTTGAAGGGCTGTGCTGTCACCGGGGCGAAAACGCCGGGGAGCGTGATGTTCTCGGCGATCACGTCGACCCTGTCGGCTCCGGCCGGGATCGGCACGATTTCCGAGAGCTTGCCCGGGCGGTCATCACGTCCGTGGGCGGTGCGGAGTACCGGCACCGGATCGGTCCAGGCGCCCGCCACCCGGAATCGCACCGACGCGGGTTTCGCGGTCGCATCCGTGTCTTTCAAAGCGGTGAAAAGTCCGCCTTTGCAGTCGGTTCCCTCTGTCGGCCCAGCGTCCGCGCTGCCACGCGCCCCGAGCATTCCGGCCGCCGCTACGGCGGCGGCCCCCGTGAGCAGTGTGCGGCGATCGATTCGATTGTTCTGTGTCACTTCAGCCCTCGCTCTTTCGTCCGATGAATCGTACGAAAGATCAAGTACTACTCGCTTACCCGCTCCGGGAAACGGGCCGTGAGGCCGTCGACGAAGGCGGTCAGGGCCAATTCGAAACTCTCGGAATCGATCTCGTCGGCGCGGGCGCGCAGCAGATGCGCCTGCTCCAAGTGCGGGTAGCGGTCGCGGTAAACCTGCACGTCATCGACGAAACCGCGGGAGAAGGAGCCGATGGTCGCGCCCATGACCAGATAGCGGGTGGCCGCGCCGATCATGGTGGCTTCGCGCGGCGGCCAGCCCGCGCCGACCAATCCGCCGTGGACGGCGTCGGCGTGCCTCAGGTTCTCATCCCGCTTGCCCGGACCGGCCGCCAGATAGGGCACGAAGTTGGGGTGGGCGACGAGTTCATCGCGGTAGGACCGCGCCCAGGACATCAACCCGTGCTGCCAATCCCCGGATTCGAACGCCGAGGTGTCGACCCGGCTCATGATTCCGGCGGCGATGTCATCGAGGAGATCGTCCTTGGTGGGGTAGTGCCCGTACAGCGAGGCGGCCTGCACACCCAGTTCGGCCGCGAGCTTGCGCATGGACAGCTCGGCCAGCCCGTCCCGATCGACCAGGGTCAGCGCGGCATCGCGAATGCGTTCGCGACTCAGCAGCGGCACCTTCGGTCTGGCCATTGGTCGAAGTTATCACCCGGGTCTTGAAAAACCGAACACCGTTAGGATAGTTTCGCAGGCATAAACCTAACAACGTTTGGTTAGGAGCCATTCAGCATGGACTTCGAGCTCGGCGAGGCACAACGCGCACTCCGCGAGGTCGCCCGCGCCTGGGTGGACAAAGAGGTCGTCCCCTTCGCCGCCGCCTGGGATCGCGAAGAATCGGTGGACACCGCCATCGTCGGCAAACTCGGCGAGATGGGCTTCCTCGGCATCGAGATTCCCGAGGAGTACGGCGGCTCCGGCGGCACCGCCCTGGACTACTGCCTGCTCCTCGAGGAACTCGGGCGCGGCGACAGTTCGGTGCGCGGGATCGTCTCGGTCTCACTCGGATTGGTGAGCAAATCCATCAAGACCTACGGCAGCGCCGAGCAGAAGCGAGAGTGGTTGCCGCGCTTGTGTTCCGGGCAGGCGCTGGGCTGCTTCGCGCTCACCGAACCCGAGACCGGCTCCGATGCGGGCAACCTCACCGCCAAAGCCGTTCGGGACGGCGATGATTGGCTCCTCTCGGGTACGAAGATCTTCATCACCAATGGCACCTGGGCCGATGTGGCGATCGTCTTCGCGCGCAGCGGCGGAGCCGGGCCGCGGGGTGTGACCGCCTTCCTGGTGCCCACCGATGCGCCCGGGTTCACCCGCACCGAGATCAAAGGCAAGCTCGGATTGCGCGGTCAGGCCACCGCCGAACTCGTGCTCGATCAGGTGCGGGTGCCGGACTCCGCGCGCCTCGGCGACGAAGGTCGGGGCTTCACAATCGCCATGGCCGCACTCGACAAGGGGCGAATGGGCGTGGCCGCCGGATGTGTCGGCGTCGCCCGGGGCTGCCTCGAGGCCGCGGTGAAATACGCTCGGGAGCGCGAGCAGTTCGGCAAGCCCATTGCCTCCTATCAGCTGGTTCAGGAACTGCTCGCCGATATCGCCGTCGACGTCGAGGCGGCACGGCTGCTCGCCTGGCGGGTCGCCGACCTGGTGGAGCGCGGTAAACCGTTCGGCACCGAAGCCTCGGTCGCCAAACTGTTCGCCAGCGAGGCCGCGGTCAAGGCGGCGAACAATGCCATTCAGGTCTTCGGCGGATACGGGTACATCGACGAATTCCCGGCCGCCAAATACCTGCGCGACGCCCGGGTGCTCACGCTGTACGAGGGCACCAGCCAGATTCAGAAGCTGCTCATCGGACGCGCCCTCACCGGCGTGAACGCCTTCAACTGATCAAACACTCACGCTGACAAGGAGTTTTGTATGACTTCGAAGGTTGCATTCGTCACGGGCGCGGCGCGCGGAATCGGGGCGGCCACCGCCTCGCGGCTCGCGGCCGACGGGTTCACCGTGGTGATCGCCGATCTGGACGAGGCCGCCTGTAAGACCGCCGTCGACGCCATTGTCGCCGCCGGCGGCAAGGCCATCGCGGTGGGCTGCAATGTCGCCGATGAGGCTTCCGTCGACGCCGCGTTCGAACGCGTTGTGGCGGAACTGGGTTCGGTCGATGTGCTGGTCAACAACGCCGGTGTACTGCGCGACAACCTGCTGTTCAAGATGTCGGTCGAGGACTGGGACACCGTCATGTCGGTGCATCTGCGCGGCGCGTTCCTGTGCAGCCGGGCGGCGCAGCGGTACATGGTGAAGCAGAAGTCCGGCAAGATCGTGAACACCTCCAGCGTGTCCGCGCTGGGCAGCCGCGGGCAGGCCAATTACTCGGCGGCCAAGATGGGCATTCAGGGCTTCACCCGGACGCTGGCCATCGAACTCGGGCCCTACGGCATCAATGTGAACGCGGTCGCGCCCGGTTTCATCGTCACCGATATGACCGATGCCACCGCCGCCCGCGTGGGGGTGGATCCGGCCGAATTCCGTAAGGCCGCAGCGGAAGTCACCCCGCTGCGCCGGGTCGGCCAGCCCGAGGATATCGCCAATGTGGTGTCGTTCCTGGCCTCCGAGGACTCCTCTTTCGTCACCGGCCAGACGATCTACGTCGACGGCGGCCGCAAGCTCTGACTATCGGAAAGACTGAAGAACAATGCAGAGAACAGTTTTCGACGCCGATCACGACGCCTTTCGTAAGACGGTGCGCGCCTTCATCGAATCGGAGGTCGCACCGCATTACGACCGGTGGTACGAGGCGGGCATCGTGCCGCGCGACTTCTACTACAAGCTGGCCGAACTCGGCGTCTTCGGTATCGAGGTGCCGGAGGAGTTCGGCGGCGCGGGGATCGAATCCTTCAAGTTCCAGACCATTCTCATCGAGGAGTGCGCCCGCGCGGCCGTCTCCTTCGGCGGCTCCAGCGTGCACGTGGGCCTGTGCCTGCCGTACCTGAAGATGCTGGCCACCCAGGAGCAGAAGGAGCGCATGCTCCCGGGCTTCGTGAGCGGTGAGATCATGTTCGCCATTGCCATGACCGAGCCCGGCACCGGTTCGGATCTGGCCGGAATGCGCACCACCGCAAAGCTTTCCGAGGACGGCACGCACTATGTGCTGAACGGGTCCAAGACTTTCATCACCGGCGGCGTGCACGCCGATCGGGTGATCGTCTGCGCCCGCACCGCCGCGCCGCTGGAAAACGATCGCCGCCATGGCATTTCGCTGTTCATGGTGGATACCAAGTCGCCCGGTTATGTCGTGGGTCGCAAGCTGGACAAGCTGGGGCTCAAGACCTCCGATACCGCCGAACTGAACTTCACCGATGTGCGGGTGCCGGTGGAGGATCTGCTCGGTGAGGAGAACAAGGGCTTCCGGTACCTCGGCCTCAACCTGCCACAGGAGCGGCTCTCCATTGCCGTCGGCGCGTACGCGCAGGCCACCGCCGCCATCGCGTTCGCCAAGGAATACACCAAGCAGCGCAATGTCTTCGGGCAGCCGGTCGCCAGCTTCCAGAACACCAAGTTCGAGCTGGCCGCCTGTCAGGCCGAGGTCGACGCCGCCGAGGCCGTGGTGGATCGCGGGCTCGAGGCACTGGACGCCGGAACCCTCACCCCGGCCGATGCCGCCTCCGCCAAGCTGTTCTGCACCGAGGTCGCCGCGCGCGTCATCGACCGCTGCCTGCAACTGCACGGGGGCTACGGGTTCATCAACGAATACCCGATCGCCCGCCTCTACGCGGACAACCGCGTGAACCGCATCTACGGCGGCACCAGCGAGGTCATGAAGATGATCATCGCCAAGGACATGGGGCTATAACCCGCATCCACTATCGCTCCGACCCCGAGGTCTCCATGAACGCGACTCTCTCCCTGGCCAGCATTCTCGCCGAACCGGCGCGGCGACGCCCCGACCACCTCGCCTTGATCGAAGGGGCGCAACGGATTACGTTCGCTGACCTGTGGCGGCAGGCCCGCGAACAGGCCGGAGCGCTCATCGCGCTCGGCGTGCGGCCCGGGGATCGGGTCGCGCTGATGGGACCCAATACCGCGGACTTCCCTCGTGCCTACTTCGCGATTCTCGCGGCGGGCGCGACGGTGGTGCCGGTGCATCTGCTGCTCACCGCTCCCGAGGCCGAATATGTGCTGCGGGACAGCGGTGCGACGCTGCTCATCTGCCACGATATGGTGGCTCCGGTCGGCACGGCCGCGGCGGAGGCCGCCGGGATTCGCTGTGTGAGCCCGAAAGAACTTGTCGGCGAAGCCATTGCGACGTCCGTTTCCCGCAGTCCGCTCGATACCGCGGTGGTGTTCTACACCAGCGGCACCACCGGTACGCCCAAGGGCGCGGAGCTGAGTCACCTCAATATGGTCATGTGCGCGACGGTGAACGCCTTCGACGCCAATGAGGTGCATCGCGACGATATCGCCCTGGGCGCACTGCCGCTGTTCCACGTCTTCGGGCAGACCGTCTCGATGAACTCGCACTGGCGAGTCGGCGCGACCCTGGTGCTGCTGCCGAGATTCGATGCGGCAGAGGCGATTCGACTGATGAACGCCGAGCGCATCAATACCTTCCACGGGGTCCCGACCATGTACCTCGGGCTGCTGGAGGCGGCGAAACAGGCCGAGCGGCTGCCCGAGCTCAAACTCTGCATCAGCGGCGGCGCGGCCCTGCCGCCCTCGGTGCTCGAGGAGTTCGAACGCGTCTATGGCGCGAATGTGCTGGAAGGCTACGGACTTTCGGAGACCTCACCCACCGCCACGGTGAACCAGCCGCAGCTCGGGGCGCGGGCCGGGACGGTCGGGCACGCGGTCTGGGGCGTGGACGCCGAGATCGCCGATCCCGAGGTGCGCGACCGCATCGAACTGCTCCCCGCCGGGAGTATCGGCGAGGTGGTGGTGCGCGGTCACAATGTGTTCAGCGGCTATACCGGGCGGCCCGAGGCCACCGCGGAGGTCATGGTGGACGGTTGGTTCCGCACCGGTGACCTCGGCACCAAGGATGAAGACGGCTACCTGCGCATTGTCGACCGCATCAAGGAGATGATCATCCGCGGCGGCTTCAATGTGTATCCGACCGAGGTGGAGGCCGCGCTCATGCGGCATCCCAAGATCGCCCAGGCCGCGGTGATCGGCGTACCCGATGACAACTACGGCGAGGAGATCCTGGCCGTCGTCGTCCCGGCGGAACCGATCACCGCAGACGAGGTGATCGATTACGCCCGCGCGCAGGTCGCGCGCTACAAGTACCCGCGCCGTGTCGAATTCCTCACCGAACTCCCGCTCGGACCGACCCATAAGATCCTCAAGCGAGAACTGAAGGAGCGTTTCGCATGATCGACTTCGCCACCTTCGACCAGCTGCGCGCGGCGGCCGGCACCGAAATCGGTGTCAGTGATTGGTTTCTCGTGGACCAGCGGCGTATCGACCAGTTCGCCGAGGCCACCGGCGATCACCAGTGGATTCACGTCGATCCGGTGCGGGCGGCGCAGGGGCCGTACGGGCGCACCATCGCACACGGGTTCCTGACACTGTCCCTGGTGGTGCCCATGACCGCCCAGGTGATGGAAGTCAGCTGCGCTCGGATGGCAATCAACTACGGGCTCAACAAGGTTCGCTTCATCAACCCGGTGCCGGTGGGCAGTCGCATCCGAGGACGATTCACCCTGAATTCGGTGACCGATATCGCGGGCGGCGTGCAGGCCGAGCGTACGGTCACCGTCGAGATCGAGGGCGAAGCCAAACCCGCGTGTGTCGCGGAGAGCATCGCCCGCTACCTGTCCTGAGTGCCGAATCGGCGTGAGAACCTCTCGCGCCCACGCCGATTCAGCGTTCGGGGAGCCAGGAATTCGGATCGGCGATCGGTGTGCCGTAGCCGGGGCGATCGGCGACATCGGCGCTGTGCTCGTCCCAGGTGTAGATATGCAGATCCAGTCCGTCGGGATCGTTGAACACCAGCAGCCAGCCGACCGAGGCATCGATCACGGGGGAGTGCGAGACACCGTTCTCATCCAGATGCGCCGCCCAGCGCACCAGATCGTCCCGCCCCCGCGCACCGAGGCTGACCGGGTCGAACCCCTTGCATCCCTGTGCGGCGGCCGGATTCTCGCGCAGGCACAGCATGGACGGGCTGATGCCGGGGAGTTCGCCCGCGACGCCGCGCACCATCCCGTCGTCGTCATCGAACTGCATGGTCGGGCGGTAACCGAGCACCTCGCGATACCAGCGCACCGAGCGCACCAGATCGGTGACCGGGATCTTGATGTGATGAATGCCTGCCAGTTCGGGCATCGGGATCACCTTCTCGAATTTCACCGCAGCGGCACTGCGGTAGCTATTGATAGGATGCTCCTCGCCAACCGGTCAAGAGGGCGTATCGCGCGGCCAAACGCGCCGAGAGCGCGGAGGCCGCGGCCGGGCGCACCTACGAGTTCTGGCTCGGGCTCACGCGGAATCTCCTGCGCGCCGGTGTATTACGCCCGGAGCTCGATGCCGAGTTGGCCGCCGATATCACCTTCGCGCTGGGTTCACCCCATATCTTCCGGCTGCTGCGGCGGCAAAGGGGTTGGGACGCAGCGTGATACCGGGTGTGGCTCACCGGGTCGGTCAGCGCGCAACTCTTGCGCGAGTGACGAGCCCGGGGCGGGCAGCTACTTCGCGGGGCCGAAAGGCTGTGCCGAGAGCGGGGCTTCGTCCGGGGTCATGGTCGCCACCACGGCGATGCCCGCGGAGCGGAAATTGCTCAGCGCCCGGGCGATATGGTCCGCCGAGGTGATCAGGATGGCCGCGTGCGCGCCGATCGCCTCCATGAGCTGCGCCGAGAACGCCGCGTTCTGCACCGTCGAATTCGCTTTGGTCTCACTGTGAATGCGGTCCGGATGGATCCCGCGCGCGATCATCCAGTCCGCCATGGCCTGCGCCTCGGTGCGACCCGCCACCGGATTGCCGCCGGTGACGATCACCGGGGCCTCCGGGGAGAGCAGAGCCGAGACGTATCCGGCGTACAGGCGATTGATCAGCTCCGGGCGCATATCGCCGTCCGGTTGCAAGCCGTAGCCGAGCACCACGATCGCGGTGGTGGGGCTGAACATGGCGGGCAGGTCGAGGCCGGGCAGATCCAGCCCCGGCATCAGATTGGTCACCGAATTGAGTGCGGAGACAACATCTTCGGAGATGCCCGCGATCGGGGTGGCGGGGATGACCACACCCTCGGCATGAGCCGGGATGGCGGCGGCCGCGATCGCCGCGACCGTGGCCCCCGCGAGCAGGGTGCGCACGGCGAGGCGGGCGGTATTTCGGGAGAGGTGGCGCAGAACCGGAACAGCCGGCAGCGGATCGAGCATCGGAAACCCCCTGGATAGCCACTAGTGACTACTAGTCGGTTCACATTTTGATCCATGATCGCCCGGAATCCCCGGTCCGGTACGGGGAATCGCGAAAACAAGACCCCACTTCCTGGAACTTGTTCACTCACCGGGACGTTGGTGTTCAGCGGAAGGCGTCCCGGTGGGCTCGGCACCACTGCTCGAAGGTGCGCGGTGCCCGGCCCAGCAGCTCGGCGACCGTATCGGTGCGCAGTCCGAGTGTGTCCGAACGCATCCGATCGAAGGATTCGCGAATCGCCTCGGTCAGCGCCAAGGCCGCGACCGCCGCGATATCGGCGGGGTCGATGGGCGCGAAACGTCCCGGTCCGGTCGGATCGAGAATGGGCTCATTCGCGCGGATCGCCGATCGCCCAGAAGGAGGAGATCAGGACGATCCGCTCGACCCCGGCCGTACGGGCGGCCGCCACGGCGTGTTCGGTGTGGTCCATACCGGTGCCCGGCACGCTGATGTCCGCGCTGGCAAAGATCCACGCCAGCGCCACCGAACTCCTCGGCGGACCCATCGATCAACCCGGCACGCTGCCCGACTGACGCAACCGGCAACGCCGCGACGGTGATCACCTAGAGTTGGGCGCATGATTACCGCGATCGTGCTGATCCACGCCGAGTCCGACCGCATTCCTGAGACCGCGCAGGAGTTGGCGGATATCGACGGCGTGGCCGAGGTCTATTCGTGCGCGGGCGATGTGGATCTGATCGCCGTCGTGCGGGTGCGCGAATACGAGCGCATCGCCGAAGTCGTGACCGGGCATATCAACAAGACCCCGGGCGTGGTGCGCACCGCGACCCATATCGCCTTCAAGTCCTACTCGCGCGCCGATGTCGAGGCGGGCTTCTCCATCGGCGAGTAGGGCTCAATCCGTCTGGACCGACGCGCCCAGCGGGGTGGCGGTGCGGCCGGATTCCACCACATGGGTGACCCCGCCTTTGCAGCCGGGTAGCAGGTACACGCGTATCTCGCGGTCGGTCCTGTTCTCCACGGCAATGCGGCGGGGCACCTTGCGAATGGTCAGGCAGCCGGACGGGCCGTCGTAATCGCGCCCGTCCACGGTCAGCGTGCCCGCGACCGTCTGTCGTGCGATGGGATTGACCGGATGCGCGCCGCTCTCGGGCACCGCGCCCAGCAGTCCGCCCACGCCGAGTATCGCCGCGACCGTGAGAAAACCACGCCGCCAAGGGATTCCGCAGTGCTCACCGATGTACGCCATTACGGCGCGGAGATCGACGCACCGGCAACCGACAGTCGCAATCGCACCATGTCGCACATCCTCGACTCGGTCCGTACGGCGATCACCGCGCCCAGCAGCGGAAACCGCCTGCTCAACGCCCATACTGTAGCGCCGTCGCGGGCATCCCACCGGCAAACGCGCGGGGCTACTCCGCGCCGAGCTGATTGGTGACGGTCACCCAGCGGTCCAGTAGGTCCGCGGCCGCGCCGGTGTCGATGGCGGCGGCGACCTTCTCCAGCGCCACCGCCAGCTGCGAATGCAGATCACCGGTGGCGGATTCGGGGGTCATTTCGAAAGCGACCACGGCGGCGGCCGAATTCAGCAGCACCGCATCGCGCACCGGCCCGAGCTCACCGGCGAGCATAGTGCGGGCGATCGCCGCGTTCATGGCCGCGTCACCACCCTTGAGCGCCGCCGGATCCACCCGCTCGATACCCAATTTCGTTGGGTCGATGGTGGTTTCGACGCTCCGGCCGCCCGCGACCACCCAGGCGTCGGTGGTGTCCGCGGTGGTGATCTCGTCCAGGCCGTCATTGCCGCGCACGATCAGCGCGGTCGAGCCGCGGCTCGCGAACACCCCCGCGATGGTCGGCAGCAGCTCCGCGAACGCGCAGCCGATGAGTCCGGCGGTGGGCTGGGCCGGATTGGTCAGCGGGCCCAGGATATTGAAGACAGTGGGGATGCCGATCTCACCGCGCGCCTTGGACGCGTATCGCAGCGAGGGGTGGAAGACCGGGGCGAAACAGAAGCCGATCCCGACCTCCCGCACCGATGTCGCCACCGACTGCGGGCCGAGGGCGATCTTCACCCCGAGCGCCTCCAGCACATCCGCGCCGCCGCTCTTGGACGAGGCCGCGCGATTGCCGTGCTTGACCACCGGAATCCCGGTGGCCGCCACCACGATCGAGGACATGGTGGAGATATTCACCGTGCCGGACCGATCGCCGCCGGTGCCGACGATATCGACCGCGCGGCCCTCGTACGGCACCCGGCGCGCGTGCGACAGCATGCCGTCTGCCAATCCGCCCAGCTCATCGGGGGTGGGGCCCTTCATCTTGAGCGCCACGCCGAAGGCCGCGATCTGCGCCGAGGTCGCGCTGTCGGTGAAGATCTCGTTCATGGCCCACGCGGCCTCATCCGCGGACAGGTCGTTGCCGTCGGTGAGGATGCCGAGAATTTCTCGCCAGCTGCGCGCGCTCATTGACTCTTCCATTCGGGTTCAACCAACTCTCGGGACTCTCAGGGGCTCAGCCCCCGAACCCCCGGGAATCCGGAGTGATGTCGGGCCACCAGTGTTGTCGGAGCAAGCCTAGTGCGCGGGGGCTATTTCTTTTCCTTTGGTTGGCCCGGTGCGGGTTGCAGGGCGTCCCAGCCGAGAGCGTCGCCGTCATGGCGCTGAGCCAGGCCCGCCATCCGGGAGCGCTCCTGCGAACAGTGCAGCGCGTCCAGGATCTGCACGCGCCGCAAGATCATGTTCACGTCGTAGTCGTAGTCGGCCAATTCATAGCCATCCTGTGCGGCTATCAATGCGACGGCTTCCATCTGTTTCGGCGGAATGCGCAGGTGATGCCGCAGGACGACCGGTTGGTCGGCGGCCCAGTTCTCCGCGCGGGCCAGCGCCGCCGAACACGCCTCGGCATCATCGAAACTCGACGCCACCACGACGAGATCGCCACGCCCGGGATCCAGTTCCGTTGTCCCGCCGCGCCGCAGCAGCTTTCGCACCCACTCCATCGCTGTGTCCAACTCCTCGAATCATGGCTCAGGTTTCTCTTACCCGGTCAATCTAGGCTGGTCCGTGACACGCCGAGCGCCCCACGAGAGGCTTGCTCGCCCTGCGGTTTCCGACACGTCCGACGAAGTTTCGTACCCCGCTATGTCTGTCGTACTACGACAAGTCATACTTACCGGCGTGACGACCGCAGTAGGGACCCCAGGATCGGCCATTACCCAGCGAGTGCATTCGCTGAACCGGCCCAACATGGTCAGCGTCGGTACCATCATCTGGCTGTCGAGCGAGTTGATGTTCTTCGCCGGCCTGTTCGCCATGTACTTTGTCGCCCGCGCACAGGCCCACGGCAAGTGGCCGATGGAGCCGACCGAGCTGAATCTCAAGCTCGCCGTGCCGGTGACCGCCGTGCTGGTGGCCTCGTCCTTCACCTGCCAGATGGGTGTCTTCGCCGCCGAGCGCGGCGATGTGTTCGGCCTGCGTCGCTGGTACACCGTCACCCTGATCATGGGCGCGATGTTCGTCGCCGGTCAGGGCTACGAGTACACCAACCTGGTCAAAGAAGGCACCACGATCTCCAGCACCGTGTACGGCTCGGTCTTCTACATCACCACCGGCTTCCACGGCCTGCACGTCATCGGCGGTCTGATCGCCTTCGTGTTCCTGCTGATCCGCACCTCGCTCAGCAAGTTCACACCCGCGCAGGCGACCGCCGCGATCGTTGTCTCCTACTACTGGCACTTCGTCGACATCGTTTGGATCGGGCTCTTCGCCACGATCTACTTCATCCGCTAGCGCGGATCCAGTACCACGGCCCAGCCCGCCGTAGGCACGAAGCTTCTGACAAGTCGGTTCCGTCTACTCCAAAGGGACACAGATGAGTTCATCTCCCCCGTCAGCGCCAGATCCCAGCGAGGGGATCGGCGAGGCCACCAAGACCCGCAAGCAGCGGCGCCTGCGCCGCAAGCTGGCCGGCGGTCTGGTTCTTCTGATGGGCCTCGTCGGAGCCGGCTTCGCGGCATCGGCCCTGACCCCGCAGGCGCAGGTCGCCACCGCGCACGAGGACCAGTCCGCGCTGATCCGCGAGGGCAAGCAGATCTACGACACCTCCTGCGTCACCTGCCACGGCGCCAACCTGCAGGGTGTCCAGGATCGTGGCCCGAGCCTCATCGGCGTCGGTGAGGCCGCGGTGTACTTCCAGGTTTCCTCCGGTCGTATGCCCGCCGCCCGCAATGAGGCGCAGATCGTTCGTAAGCCCCCGAAGTTCGACGCGCACCAGACCGATGCGCTCGGCGCTTACATCCAGGCCAATGGCGGCGGTCCGACCGTCGTGCGGGACGCCAACGGCGAGATCGCGCAGGAGTCCATCATCGCCGGAGCCGATCTCGGCCGCGGTGGCGAACTCTTCCGCATGAACTGTGCCTCCTGCCACAACTTCACCGGTAAGGGCGGCGCGCTGTCCTCCGGTAAGTTCGCCCCGCCCCTGGAGGAGGCGAGCGAGCAGCAGATCTACCTGGCCATGCTCACCGGCCCGCAGAACATGCCCAAGTTCTCCGACCGGCAGCTGACGCCGGAGGAGAAGAAGGACATCGTCGCGTACATCAAGGACCGCATGGAGACCAAGTCCGAGGGCGGCTACGGCCTCGGCGGCTTCGGTCCCGCGACCGAGGGTCTGGCCATCTGGATCGTCGGCATCGTGGCCCTGGTCGGATCGGCCATGTGGATCGGGTCCCGATCATGACCGCGTCAGGCCCGCAGGCGGCAGCGCAGCGTAACCACGGAGGGCCCGCGGGCATGACCCGGAGGATGCAGCCATGAGTGAACAGGAGCGAAAGAGCATGGGGGACAACCCCGGCGAGGAACTCACCGATGAGCAGCTCGACGCGATGTCGCGCGATGAGCTCGTCGAACTCGGCACCAAGCTCGACGGTGTCGACGTCGCGTACCGCGCCCCGCGCTGGCCGGTCCCCGGCACTCGCGCCGAGAAGCGCGCCGAGCGTCAGGTGGCGCTGTGGTTCGCCATCTCCGCGGTCTTCGGCGCCGCGCTCATCGGCGTCTACCTCTTCTGGCCCTGGGAGTACAAGGGCCGCGGCGAGGACGGCAACGGTGCTTACACGCTGACCACCCCGCTGTACGGCCTCACCATGGGTATCGCGGTGCTGGCCATCGGCGTCGCCGTGGTGCTCATCCGCAAGAAGTTCATCCCGGTCGAGATCTCGATCCAGGACCGCCACGACGGCAAGTCCTCCGAAACCAACCGCCGCACCCTGGCCGCGCAGCTGCAGGACGCGGTGGAGACCTCCACCCTGGGCCGCCGCAAGCTCATCACCCGTACCGCGGGCGCGGGCGCGGGCCTGCTCGGCATCGGCGCGCTGTTCGTCTTCGCCGGAGGCATGATCAAGAACCCGTGGGCCAAGCGCGACAAGTCGCCGCTGTGGGTCTCGGGCTGGACCCCCGATTACGAGGGTCAGACCATCTTCCTGCGCCGCGATACCGGCCGCCCCCAGGACATCGTCCTGGTGCGCCCGGAGGACCTGGACGCGGGCGCGATGGAAACCGTCTTCCCCTGGAAGGAAGAGTGGCGCGGTGACGAGCACGAGACCCTCCAGTCTCTGCGCGGAATTCGCAACGCCGTCATGCTGATTCGCCTGCGCACCAAGGACGCCGAAGGCGCCATCAAGCGCAAGGGCCAGGAGAGCTTCAACTACGGCGATTACTTCGCCTACTCGAAGATCTGCACCCACCTCGGTTGCCCGACCTCGCTTTTCGAGCAGCAGACCAACCGGATTCTCTGCCCCTGCCACCAGTCGCAGTTCTCCGCGACCGAATGGGGTAAGCCGGTCTTCGGTCCCGCCGCTCGCGCGCTGCCGCAGCTGCCGATCACCGTCAATGCCGAGGGCTACCTGGTCGCCGTACACGACTTCATCGAGCCCCTCGGCCCGGCCTACTGGGAGCGTCGTTCATGAGCCAGGCCAACGAACTCGACGAGCGGTACCACGCTGCCGCATTCGTGAAGCGGTCGATCAACAAGGTCTTCCCGACCCACTGGTCGTTCCTGCTCGGTGAGATCGCGCTGTACGCGTTCATCATCCTGCTGCTGTCGGGTATCTACCTGACGCTGTACTTCGACCCGTCCATGAGCGAGACCGTCTACCAGGGCGCGTACCAGCCCCTGCGCGGTGTCACCATGTCGCGGGCCTATGAGACCGCGCTGAACATCTCCTTCGAGGTGCGCGGCGGTCTGTTCGTGCGCCAGGTGCACCACTGGGCGGCGCTGCTGTTCGCGGCGTCGATCATCATCCACCTGTTCCGCATCTTCTTCACCGGTGCTTTCCGCAAGCCGCGTGAGGCCAACTGGGTGATCGGCTCGCTGCTGCTCATCCTGGCCATGTTCGAGGGCTTCTTCGGTTACTCGCTGCCGGACGATCTGCTCTCGGGTACCGGTCTGCGCGCGGCCTTCGGCGGTATCACCATGGGTGTTCCGATCGTCGGCACCTGGCTGCACTGGCTGATCTTCGGCGGTGACTTCCCGGGCACGATCATCCTCCCGCGCCTGTACATCGCGCACGTGCTGCTCATCCCCGGCATCCTGCTGGCCCTGATCGCCGCGCACGTCGCGCTGGTCTGGTACCAGAAGCACACCCAGTTCCCCGGACCGGGCCGCAAGGAAACCAATGTCGTCGGCGCGCGCATCGTGCCGGTGTTCGCCGCCGACCAGGGCGCGTTCTTCATGTTCACCCTGGGCATCGTGGCGATCATGGGCGGCGTGCTGCAGATCAACCCGATCTGGAATCTGGGTCCCTACAACCCGTCTCAGGTCTCCGCGGGTTCGCAGCCGGACTTCTACATGATGTGGACCGACGGTATGGCGCGTCTGATGCCGCCGTGGGAGCTCTACTTCTGGGGTCATACGGTTCCGGCCGCGTTCTGGGTGGCGCTCATCATGGGCCTGGTGTTCACCGTCCTGGTGATCTACCCCTGGATCGAGAAGCGCCTCACCGGCGACACCGCTCGGCACAACCTGCTCCAGCGTCCGCGCGACGTGCCGGTCCGCACCGCCATCGGTGCCATGGCCATCGCGTTCTACCTGGTGCTGACCCTGGCGTGTGTCAACGACATCATCTCGCTGAAGTTCGACATCTCGCTGAATGCCACCACCTGGATCTTCCGTATCGCGCTGCTGACCGCACCGCCGCTCGCCTACTTCGCGGCGTACCGGCTCTGCCTCGGCCTGCAGCGCAGCGACCGGGCGGTGCTCGAGCACGGTATCGAGACCGGTGTCATCAAGCGCCTGCCGCACGGTGAGTACATCGAGATCCACCAGCCGCTGGGACCGGTCGATTCGCACGGCCACCCCATCCCGCTGGAGTACCAGGGCGCTCCGGTGCCCAAGAAGATGTCCAAGCTCGGCTCCGCCGGCAAGCCCGGCACCGGCTCCTTCCTGTTCCCCGACCCGGCCCAGCAGCAGCTGGACAATGTCGCGAACGCGCACAAGGAAGAGCACGACATGCTGGCCGCCCTGGAATCCCACCAGGACGCCACGGACAGCGGTTCGCACGGCCACTGAGGTCGACAGCTGTAAAGGGAAGGCCCCGAGTCGAATTCGACTCGGGGCCTTCCCGCTTTCCGGGGTTTATACCGCGGCGATGGCCAGGCAGAGGCTCAGCAGGGCGAGCAGCTGGAGCCCGGCGCGGGCGTATATGACGCTGTCCCAACGCCTTTGGAGTGCCCGTGGGTCCGCGCCGGTGGGGATGGCGCTCGTGCTCACCGCGGTCAGCTGTCTGTTGACCGGTGCGCTGATCCGGACGTAGATCACCATCCACGCGGCCAGCAGTGCGAAGGCGAGCACCGCGAACAGCGCTGTCGCCGTGGCATTGTCGATGAACGCCGTCAGCGCGGCGGCCCCCGCCGCGATCCACCCGGCGGCACCGGGAATCGGCATGCGCCGATCGGCGACGCGATGTACATTCCCCTTGGATTGAGTCGACAGCCATCCGGATCAGTGGGTGACGGTGTCTCGGGGATGCACCGGTCCGGCGGCGGTCTTCATGGCATCGAGCGGAGCCTCCGACAGGCGGCGTTGCCGGTGCGCGATATCGGCATCGGTGCCCAATCCGCCGCTGCGGACCGACCCACGCTATGCCCTTGGCCCGCAGCACCAACCGATTCGTCGCGCCATCACCGAGGGATTGGCTCGACTCGGGGACTGAAGGCCCTTGGGGGGCATCGGATCACGTGGGGTGGTTGAAGTCTCCTCGGAGCACACTGCCGGTGAAGGCATCCCAGTCGCCGGGCGTGAGGATCAGTGCGGGGCCGGTGGGATTTTTCGAATCGCGTACTCCGACAGTACCTTCCGGCAGCCAGGCGACCTCGACACACGCTCCACTGCTTTCGCTGTGACTGCTTTTGAACCAGTTCGCCGCGGATAGGTCGACCTTCACCGTTCGTAACTCCTTGTTGCCCGCCGGAGCAGGTCTCGTGTGGTGTCCTCGTCGAGGGCCGTAGCACGCAGGGCCGCAACCAGTTCATGGTAGCGCCGGAGATCGGCGGGCTTCTCCAGGTAGACGTCGTTGCTCATCTGAATCTCGTGGTAGACCACGGGAGGTTCGATCGGTTCACCTTTGGCATCGGTGCCGAAGTCGAGAATGACGAAGGGGCCGTGCAGCAATCCCCATGTACATCCCGCCGAGTAGGGATGGATGCGAAGCGAGACGTTAGTCAGTTTGCTGATCTCTGCCAGATGCGCGAGTTGGGTCGCCATGATCTTCCGGTCACCGATCACGCGATGCAGAGCCGATTCGTGAAGGAGCACATCAAGTTTCAGGGGTCGGCTCTTGCGGGTCACGATCGCCTGGCGCTTCATCCTTAGTTCGACGCGTCGTTCGATGTCTTCGCGGCTGCCGTTCCGGAAGAAGGCACTGATGAGCGCTCGCGCGTAATCGGAGGTTTGCAGTAGACCAGGGACATGCTCGTGATACGAAATCAGCTGCCGCGCTGAGGCTTCCAGGCCGACATACATGTTGAACGTATCGTTGAAGAGTCCGCCGAACGCGTGGTACCAGCTGGTTACCTTGGCTTGTTCTGCCAGCTCGACTGCCCGCTGGGTGTCTTCGGCATTGATCTCGTAGATCTCGCACAGGGCCTGAACATCGCGGACGCGAACCTTCTTCACACGCCCGGCTTCGATGCGTTGTAGCCCAGGCTCGCTGAGCTCAACCATTTCGGCCGCGATCTTCTGCGTCAATCCGAGCGCTTCGCGGGCTTCGCGCAGAAACCTGCCGAGTTGGCGTCGGGGCAGGGTCGAGGGTTGGTTGCCGGTGTCACTCATAGGGTCTCCCGGAAGTGAAGCTGACCGTGCGCGGAAGTTGAAGCTATATGTACCGCAGAACTGAGGCCGCTCATGGCTTTTTGAAGAACTTCAATCTGAAGCTTCAGTTTTCATTAGATGTGCTGGTTGCGAGTGCTGTGCTGGCATCACGGCCACAATCAGAAAGGTCAGCACAATGTCCAGAGACAGCCAATGGTCGGTGCAGGCGATCATCGACCGGATCGACCGCGAGAAGCGGGCCGCCGCGCAGCGGGCACCGGCCGAATCAGTCCGGGGCGGGTATTCCGTGCGCGGAGTGTGGTCGTGTTGCGCCGATCCCGGGGAATTGACCGTCGCGCAGGCGCACACCGCGATGCGGTTGCATCTCGAATGTGGGGTTGCCACTTGCCAAGTGCGGTGGCGGGCACGCGATGCGCTGGTCTCGGCGGGGCGGATGGTGCTCGAACCGCGCGCGGTGCGGGCGGTGGCGGCCCGGAAGAGCTTGTTCGCGCTGTTGCGGATCGCGGTATTCGGTTATGGCACAGTGTGTTTCGGCGGTCGTCATGCCCTGCGATGATCGCGACCAGATCGAGCGGCAGGTGATCGCGGATGTGCTCGATACCGTCGAAGCGAAACTGCGGGAACGTGAACGGCAGGGCTGGCGGTTGACCGTGCCGCGCTCGCGGATTTACGCGATCGTCTTGCATGCGGTGATCGTGAGCGCTCGTGCCGCGCGCCGTTATCCCGCGACGCTCGATGGGGCCGACATTCTCGACGCGATCTTCGACGGTGCGGAATCCGGTGCGCCCGGCGGCGCGAAGCGGCTGGTGGAGGATGTCATCGGACGGTACAGCGTGCATACGAACTGACGGCGGGGGACGAGTTCAACGCCAGGTACCGTTGGGCGGTGAAGACAATTGATGCGCGACGCCTCCTCGACGGTGATCTCGATACCCGTAAGGAGAATCTGCGGCTGCTGCTCGACCGGGCCGCCGGCGGCGACGCGTCCGCACAGGAAGCTCTGCGCGCGGTGGTCCGTGACTATCCCGACTATCACCGGACGCTGTACAGCCTGGCCCTGAATCGCGCCGCGATCTTCGGGGACGACAGTCTGCGAGCACCATTGCTGGCGTCGCTGGGGGACACCCGGTACAACTGCCAGGCGTGGGCCGCAATGGGTTGTGCGGCACTGGGTTTCCGTGACGCGGTGCCCGCACTGGTCGCCATGTTGGATCACCCTCAGGAGATGGCGCGCGAACAGGCCGTCATCGCCTTGGGCGTCCTCGGTGACGAGTCGGTGGTTCCGGCGCTCACGCCCGTACTGCGGGATCCCATCGCGGGACTGCGCGAGCGCGCCGCCGAGGCCCTCGGCAATATCCGGGGCGAGGCAGCCCTGGCCGCCCTCTGGGACGAATTCCAGCACCGGCGCTACTACCGCATCGGCTATATATCCAGCGCCTTGGCCAAATTCACCCCGGACATCATTCCGGCCCTGTGCGAAGCCGCCCAAGATGACGACCCGGACCGGCGCTACTGGGCGGCCGTGGCCCTCGGGTCCACCGGCGATGACGAAGCCGTTCCCACCTTGGAACATCTCATGGCACATGATCGCGGCTCCACGGTCTTCGACGGCGTAGTGAGCGTCGCCGCGAAGAAAGCCCTTCGCACGCTCCGGCGAATCCAGGCCGCGATCGCCGCTCGCGAATCCTGACAGCCGCCGGAAAACCATTTGGCCGACCGCATCGGCCACTGTTAACCTGCCCGAAGCCGTGCGACAGACCGAGGAGGTGGTATCCGTGAACGCAGTAACGACATGGGTGCTCCCCTCAGGGGTCACGGTCGGGCGATAGGTCGTCCGGGAGCGCCGTTCGAATGCACTCCCGAAAGGCACGACCATGCAATTCACCTCTGAAAAGCACCTCGGTGACGACCACATCCTCGAGCGCGACTTCACCCTCGGCGATATCCCCGGCATTCTCTGGACACCCGCGTCCATAACCGCACCGGTCCCGCTGATCCTGATGGGCCACTCCGCGGTCGGACTACCGCAGATGTACCCGCGACTGCTGGACCGGGCCCGGCACTCCGCCGCGCAGGGCTACGCCGCGGCGGCCCTGGAACTCCCCGGCGGCGGTGTGCGGCCGCGGTCCGCCGTCACCGATCAAGCCCGCGCCGATCTGCGCCGCGCCCTACAGGCCGGTGAGCCGGTCACCGACGATATCGTCGACCGGCTCATCCTTCCGCTGGTCGATCAGGCGGTCCCGGAATGGCAGGCCGCGCTGGACGCTCTGCTCGCATTGCCCGAAATCGGCGGTCCCGTCGGATATTCGGGCGGAGTGATCTCCATCGGCACTCGGCTGGCGCTGGTCGAGCCGCGTATCTCGGCCGCTGTCCTGTTCGCCGGAAGTTTCGTCCCGCGCTCCATTATCGAGGAGGCGCGGCGGGTCACCATCCCGCTGCACGTCCTGCTCCAATGGGATGACGAAGGCAATGACCGGCAACTGGCGCTGGATCTGTTCGACGCCTTCGGTTCGAAAGAGAAGACACTCAACGCCAATATGGGTGGCCATCTCGGCGTCCCGCGGCACGCGGGGGAAGCGGCGAGCCGTTTCTTCGCCCGGCACCTGAAATAGGGAGTCGCGAAATAGGGAGTCGCGCCGTTTCGTTTACCCGGACACTTCTCATGCCGACTGCTACGGCTGTATCGCTCTTCGCGGTTCACGCTCAGATTGGAGCGTGCTGTGGTTCCTCCGGGTGGTTCGAGTTCGGAGAAACCCGCCGATAATCACGTATTGGAGCTATTCGAACAGGTCAAGCCGGTGTTCTTGGCGAATTCCGGAGGGTATCGGGCTCAGTAGTAGTTCCCCGCCAGCATTACGAGAGCCGTCGGAGTCGCAGGAGCTCAACTATTTCGAAGAACGGCTTTTGATCCAGGCCGAGCGGCGTCACCCCGTGGCGAGGAACGGCATCATGAGGTCGAGCAGTTCGCGCGGCCGGTCCAGCGGGATGATGTGACCGCAATCCGGAATGAGCTGTCCTACAAGGTCATCGGTGAAGGGTCGCAGCTGTCGCTCCAGCGTGTCGCCGACGGGGTGGGCGCCGATCGCCAGGGTGGGTGTGGTGAGCCGGTTGCCCGCCACGGCGAGGTCGAGTTGGCGAGCGCTGGTCGGCAGCGCGCGGTAGTAGGAGAAGGCGCAGCGTAGGGCGTCCGCTCCGGTGTAGGCCGCGGCGAACGCGTCGCGGATCTCGGAGCGCACACCCCGGCGGCCGGTGCCGGTGGTGAGGAACCATTCGATATAGCGCGCCTCGTGGCCGAGCAGGACCGTTTCGGCGAGACCGGGGACGGCATGGAATCCGAACCACCACGGCGGACCCCCGGCGAGGAAGTCCTCGGCACCGGCGAGTTCGCCCAGCACCGCCTCCATGACCACCAGTCGGCGTACCCGCTCGGGATGGCGCAGGGCGAGCAGGACCGCGACCGGGGTACCGGCATCGATCGCGACCACGTTCGCGGTGGATTCGCCCAGCGCATCGAGGATTCCGGCGATATCGGCGGCCAGCGTGCCCGCGTCGTAGCCGTCCGGTGCACGGGTGCTGGCGCCGAACCCGCGCAGGTCCGGGGCGATGACCCGGTGGTGCTCGGCGAGCGGGCCGATGATCTCGCTCCACACCCGCCAGGTGTGCGGAAAGCCGTGCAGCAGAACGATTGCGGGACCGGCTCCGGCGATGGCGACGTTGGCGGCGATGCCGTTGGTCGGAATCCGGCGCAGCTCGATGGGGAGTGCTGGCGGGTGGGCCACGAAGCCTCCTAGTGGTTACCATTGGTTACCAAGCAACGGTAGGTAACGGCAGTTGAACTGCCAAGAAGGCACTTCGACGACAGGTGGTGAGGTCCGGGTGACCACTCGATCGGCACACGCGAAGACCCCGGTCCGCGGCGATCTGTTCGATTCCCAGTGCCCCACAAGGCAATTGCTGGACCGCATCGGCACGAAGTGGACGTCGATGGCGGTCAAAGTCCTCGCGCAAGCCGCTCCGGGTGAGTTGCGATTCGCCGAACTGCGACGCCGAATACCCGGCGTATCCCAGAAGATGCTGTCGGTGACCCTGCACAGCCTGGTCCGCGACGGTCTGGTCGTCCGCCGAGTGGAGCCGACCGTGCCACCGCGCGTGCACTACCGGCTCACCGAACTCGGCTCGTCCCTGGAGCTCGCGTTGGCGGGATTGCGCACCTGGGCCGAGGATCATATGGCCGAGATCGACCACGCCAACACCATCCACGACGAGCGCGATGCCTCGAGCGCCACCGGCTAGCTTCGCAATACGCCGAATGTCATTGTCGCTGCGCGATTTCCGCCGCGCCCGCCCTACGGTCCGCGGCCGCCATCGGTGTTGTCGTGGATCGTGATCCGCAATTCGACGGGAACTTCGGTGTCATCGAGTTCGAGATGGGCGGGGAAGAATCCGTCGCCCGCCGATGTCATCGCGAACATGATCTTCGCGCCGCCCACTTCGATCGCGGCTGCCTCGTACTCGGCGGCGCGCCCGCCCGCCATGACCAATGATGCGAATGCGGGCGGAAGTCCACCGCGTTGCGTCGCTCCGGTTCCCGAGCGGCGTTCTTGCAGCGCAATGGCTTTCGCATGCGCTTCGACCACGGGGATGCCGAGCCATCCGGATCCGCCCGGCCGCATCCGATGAAGCCGTCGACAAAGACGTCACCAACTATGTGCTGCCGCTGATGGACTAGAGGTGGACCGAGAACGCCGGGGCGGCGACCGACCTCTATCGGTACATGGCTCTGCTCAATCCCGCGCGGGACGGTTCGGTCGCGGGTCGGGCCCGCTCACCGATATCACCTACCGATTCACCCGGCGCTGACCGGTACATCCCAGAACGCTAGTTCGTGGCGCATGCCGGTGAGGAACAGGTCCTCGGCGTTGTCGCCGCCCGTTTCGTCGAGCATTTGGGCGCAGCGGGCGGTGAGTGCCGCGAAGCCGGGGTCGGCGTAGGTGTCGATCCAGCGTCGGTAGCGTGGGTCGCCGGGAGGGTGCAGGGCGAGGCGCGCGCCGAGTGTCGAGTAGCCCCACATGCAGGGGTAGAGGGCGGCTAGGCCGTCGGCGTAGTTCGCGGCCGAATCCAGCAGGAACGCAGTGTATTTCGTGCACGGGTCGCCCTTCACCGCGCCCTCGAGGTCGGCGCCGAACTCGGCGGCCAAGCTGCGGTGCAGGGTGAGTTCCTCGTGGAAGGTGGCGTGGGCGAGATCGACGAGGTCGCCGAGATGGGTTGCGGGTGCTTGCCAAGCGAGGCGGGAGAAGACGCGGACGTAGTCGAGCAGGAACAGGTAGTCCTGTTCGAGCCAGGAGCGGAACACCGGCTCGGCGAGATCGCCCTCGGCGATCCCTACGACGGTGGGATGCGCCAATTGCTGCTCGACCAGCGGGCGGCCGAGCCGCTCCAGATGCGCTGCAAGACTCATACGAGACGTCCCTCTTACTCTCCCGATCGCGTGGGAACCCACGATAATGGCGTATCCCGCGACGACCGATTCGGGCACGGATGTCCGGTCTCGCGAATAGTCGAACATATGTTCGATGGTGGGGTAGGCTGCCTCGCGTGACCATACATTCGATCGCGCTGGCGCCGGATGCTCCAGCGGCGGGATGGCCGGATTTGGCCGATGTGGACTTGCTGCGCACCCTTGTCGAGACCGAACGCCGCCGGAGGCGACTGGATGCCGCCATGCGCGCGGCCGTCGCCGAGGCCGAGCGTCGCGGGCTCGCCGCGGACATCGGGTATCGGGATACGGTCGAGCTATTGACCGATCTACTGCGGATCAGTGCGCACGAAGCGCGTCGGCGAATCGAATACGCGGCGCCGCAGGTGCGCATCCGTTCCAGGAAGGTCTGGCGAGTGCTGGCGGCGGCGAGCTGAGGACTCCGAACGACCCGAGCAGATCGTCGATGCCGTCGCCCGATTCGGCCCGGTCACCACCTCACCGGTGCTGCGGACCTACGAGACCAAACCCGTCACGCCTGAACTCGGTTATTTGCCGTAATCGGGGCTGTTCCGCGCCGCCTCCGCCGCATGCGCGATCTGAGCGCGTTCCAGCCAGGCCAGCCACGGCCCCGCGCCGAGTCGGGGTTCGGCGTAACCGTCGCTGGTGCGCACGATTCGGGTACCGGGCTGTTCGAGCCAGCGGACCAGGAGGCCGACCTCCTCCGGCAGCGCACCGTGCAGCGGGGGGTAGGCGGGCTCGGCGGTGTCGAGGCGGGCCGGGATGACGGTCTCGGCGGCGGCGACCAAGCGGTCGACGGTGCGCATGGGGGAGATGCCGCGGGGAGCGTTGCCCGCGCAGGCCAGGCGGCCGTGGCGGATGACCGCGAACTGCCAGCCACCGGCTCCATCGGGGTGCGCGGCTATCAGTTCGGGGATGCGGGTCAGGGCGGACAGCCGCTGGGTGCGGCGCAGCGCACGCAGCACAGTACAGGTGCGATCCCGCAGTCGGGCTGCTGCCTCGAAATGTTCTGTGGCCGAGAGGGATTCGATCTTGCGCTGAATCGTGTGCAGGATGGCGTCGCTGTCGCCGGAGAAGAGCGCGCGGATCGCCTCGGGAGCGCGCGCGTACTCCTCTATATATAGGGGTCTGTTTTCGGCGCTCGCGGGGCAACCGCCCACCACCGCGGGCGGGCAATCATGCGCGCCGCCGCGCGGGATACGCGTGGTGCAGGTGCGCAAGCCGCAGTTCTCCGCGAGGGTGGTGGCCACCTCGAGGGCATCGGTGCGGGAGGTGAAGGGGCCGAGCGTGTCTCGGGTCGGGGTGCGCGAGATCGCGAAGCGGGGGAACGGCTCCTCGGTGAGCGTCAGCCACCACGCCCGCTGCGGAAATTTGGAGCGGCGGTTGTACGGCGGGGTGTGCGCGAGCAGCAGCCGCAGTTCGCGCACGCCCGCCTCCAACGCGTGCGCGCACTCGACATGATCGACCCGGGTCGCCAACTGCACCATCTCGCGCATGCGCGGACGGGTGTCCGAACCGGTGAAGTAGTTGCGGACGCGGCGGCGAAGATTCACCGCGGTTCCTATATAGAGGACTTCCTCGGAGGGACCCCGGAAGAGATAGACCCCCGGTGTGGCCGGAAGGTCCGCCGCGAGAGTCCGTTTCGCGCGCTGGCGGCGCGTCACCTCCGGCAGATAGTCGAGCAGTTCGGTGAGGCTGTGCACGCCCTGATTCCCGACCCGGGCCATCAGCGCGTGCAGTACGTCGACGGTCGCGCGCGCGTCGTCGAGCGCGCGGTGTGTCGGACGCGTCTGCGAGCCGAGCAACTCCGCCAGGAACGACAGCTTCACCGAGGGCGCTTCATCCCGGTTGAGGACCCGGCGGGCCAACTGCACCGTGCACACCACCGGAAAAGCGGGCCACGGAATCTCGCATTGGGCGGCGGCCGCCCGCAGGAACCCGGTGTCGAATCGCGCGTTGTGCGCGACCAGCACCGCCCCGTGCGCGAACTCCAGAAACCCGGGCAGCACCGATTCGATGCGCGGCGCGTCGATCAACATGGCGGTGGTGATCCCGGTGATCTGCACGATCTGCGGCGGAATCGCCAGTCCGGGATTCACGAGGGTGGCGAACTCGCCGAGCACCTCACCCCCGCGCACCTTCACCGCCCCGATCTCGGTGATGGCGTCGCCCTGCGGGCTCGTTCCGGTCGTCTCCAGGTCCACGACCACGAACGTTGTGTCATAGAGCGGTGTTTCGAGCTCATCGAAGGCCAACTGTTCGGACACGACCGGCAAGCCTAGGCCGGGGGTCCGACAGGTCTCGCCCGGTCGGACCGGGATTTTCCGACCAGCGGAAATGTCGGAATTTGTCACCGAGATCTTCGAGGTGAAATCCCCGAATTGCACGAATATGCAGAAAAGTGGCCGGGATCACATTGATTCATAAACCGCATCAATCAGATCGGATGTGACGGGCGGTCCGGGTCGGCGGATACCGCGTGCTGTCGCGGTTAGGGTCGCCTTGGCTCGGTTCGCAAGTCCGCCGGTCAGGGCCAGGTTGGGTATGGTCCATCTGACCTGCTGTTATTCGGAATCCGTCCTGCAAGGAGGGGTTGTTTCGGCCGGTTGGCTACCGACCGGTAGCTCTGGGGACGCTCCCGATGAAATGGCCGCTGTTATCGTTTCGTGATTGCTGTGACTTTTGTCGCACCGAAATGACAATGCGTAACTATTTCCCGCCACGGTGTGTTGGGCGCGGCTTTACAAACCACCGTTATCGGCTCGTAATCTTCCTGAGACCTCGCGGAGTCCGACCCACCAAACCGGTGCGGCGTCGCGGGGCAGATTGGAAGTACCTCACCATGGCGACCAAGACCGTCAAGCGGGCCCTCACGGCCGGTGCCGTCGGCGCTGCCACGCTGAGCGCGCTGCTGCTGCCCGCCTCTCCTGCATCGGCGCAGCCGGTGACCATCCCCGGTGTCGGCACCTTCGATGTGCCGGACCAGGTTCAGCTCCCCGCCGGGATTCCCGGTGTGCCGGAGTCCATTCCCGTGCAGTTGCCCCCGATCCCGGGCGTCGAGATGCCGGGCGCCCCCGCCCCCGCCGCGCCGCAGGCCAGCCCGCGCCAGCAGGTCGTGGACGCCGCCTTGAGCCGCATCGGCGATCCGTACGTGTACGGCGCCGCCGGCCCGAACGCCTTCGACTGCTCCGGCCTGGTGCAGTGGTCCTACGCGCAGGCCGGAATCAGCCTGCCGCGCACCAGCTATGAGCAGCTCAATGCCGGCGCCCCCATCTCCGAGGACGCGCTGGAGCCGGGCGATGTGGTGTCGTTCTACGGCGGCAGCCACTCCGGCATCTACGTGGGCGACGGCAATGTCGTGCACGCCTCGACCGCCGGTCAGCCGGTCAAGGTCGCCCCGATCTCGTCCATGCCGTTCGCCGGCGCGCGTCGGATCTGATTTATCGGGAACTGAAGATCCGCAGGTCGAGCGACCTGCGAGCGAACGGCGACCGTAATGATTTCGTGGCCTGCTGGACACAAGCGGTCGCCGTTTCGTAACCTATTCGAGACCTTCTTTTCCAGCTCGGGGCAAGAGAACGGGACCAGGCCGACGGTGGCAGCGCAACATCGCACGAAGAAACTCGTAGGTGGAGCCCTCGCAGCAGGGGCACTCCTGGTGGGAGCCAACAACATCGGACCCGCGCTGGCCGATCCGGTCGCCGCACCGGCATCGGCCGGGGAAGCGGTGCAGCGACTGATCGACCTTTCGCGCCAGTCCGAACAGCTCAATCAGCAGGCGCTGAACGCCCAGGCCGATCTCGACACCAAGGTCGCCGCCGCCAAGGATGCCGATACCAAGGCCGCGGACGCCGCGTCCACATTGGACGCGGCTCGCTCCGAGATTCGCAGATATCAGCCGGTCATCGATCGGGCGGCCAATTCGGCCCTGCTCGGCAGTCGCACCAACCGGCTCACCTCGCTGCTGGTCAGCTCCTCTCCGCAGCAGCTGCTCGATCAGATGTCCATCGTGGACCTGGTCGGCACCCGCACCAATGATCAACTGAGCCAGTATCAGAAGGTCAGCGCCGCCGCCTCCGCCGCCGAGGCCGCGGCCCGCACCGCCGCCGACGCCGCCCGCGCCGCGAGCGCACAGGCCGATGCCGTGCGCACCGATCTGGAGGCCAAGCGCGCCGCACTCCAGGGCTCCATGGCGGGCGTCATCGCCGCCTGGGGCCAGCTCTCGGCCAATGATCGCTCCGCGCTGGCGGGTTCGATGTTCCCACCGGGCTTCGACAAGGACTCGCTGTTGCGCGGACTCGTCCCCGGCAGCGGCACCAGCGCCCTGGCCGCCGGACTCACCCGGATCGGCGCACCCTATGTCTGGGGTGCGGTCGGCCCCGAACAGTTCGACTGCTCCGGTCTGGTGCAGTGGGCCTTCCATCAGGTCGGCAAGAACGTCCCGCGCACCAGTCAGCAACAGGCTGGTTACGGCACGCCGGTGGATGAGAAGGATCTCCAGCCCGGCGATGTGGTCTTCTTCTACTCCGACATCTCCCATGTCGGCATCTACGCGGGCAATGGTTTGATGTTGCACGCCTCCACATTCGGCGTCCCCGTCCAGGTGGCGCCGATGGGATCAACACCGTTCCATTCCGCGCGTCGATTCTGACCAACACCACGAGGTGGCAATGAGCGCACTGCGGCAGGTACGCGGCTGGTTGTCGACGAAGCGCCGCTTCCAGTTCTGCCTGACCCTGGTCATGGTCACCGGATTGACCGCCGCCTGCGGTGCGCTGCTCATGCTGCCCAATTCGGTGCTGCCCAAGCTGCGCGCGGTGGTGCCGGGCGGGGACAACGCGCTCATCGCCTCGGATCCGCAGGTCTCCGGATTGCATCGGCTGATGGACTCCTACGGCAAGGTGATCGCCGAACCGGTGACCACGGGAGCCGGGAAAGTCGGTGTGGTGCTGGGACATCCGGCGCGCGGCAGTGATATGGACGTGCTGGCGGGGGAGTTGTCCGCGGCGACGCAGGCGGTCAGCGCGCTCTGGGGTTCGGACTGGTCGCAGGCCCCGGTGGTGGTAGTGGCTTCCAGCCCTGCCGAATTCGCGGCGCTCACCAATGCGACCGGGGACGTGCCCGCCGAAGTGGCGGCGGCGACGGTCGCGGATCCCTTTCATCCGGGCGCGCGGATCACCGGCCAGCGCGTGGTCTTCGGACCCGAGGCCGGACGTCGGCTCGGCGCGGACGGCCTGCGTTCGGTGCTGCGCCATGAGCTCACCCATGTCGCGACCCGTGCGGTGACCGTCGACGGGTCGCCGCAGTGGATGCTCGAGGGCTTCGCCGAATACACCGCGCATCGCGGTATGCGCCAGCCCATCACCGAGGTCGCGCCGACTCTCACCGCGCGCGCCGGGGCGGGCGATCTCCCGGCCGATCTGCCCGCCGACGCCGCGTTCGAACCGGCCAGCGGTCAGGCCGCCGCGGTCTACGAACAGGCGTGGTCCGCCTGCGCTTTCATTGCCGATCAGTTCGGTGAGCCCCAATTGGTCTCGCTCTACCGGCAATTGGCGACCGGTCCCAAGGATCACGCGGCGGTCGAGTCCGTCGTGCGCGATACCCTCGGCTCGCCCTTCCCGGATTTCCTGGCGCGCTGGCAGTCTTGGATTACCACCCGGACCGCCGCGGGGGCCTGATCGACACGCGCGGAGTGGGTGCGCGAGGTTTCGGTTCGGGGGCGAGCACTCGGCACCGGTGCAGTAGGTTGATCGCATGGGGCGAACGCTGCTGGTTACCAATGATTTCCCGCCACGACCGGGCGGTATCCAGTCGTACGTGCACGCGCTGGCAATGCGGTTACCCCCCGATGAACTGGTCGTCTACGCCCCGCGCTGGAAGGGCGACAGCCACTGGAAATTCGATGCGGAACAGCCCTTCCAGGTGGTGCGGCACCCCACCACGCTGATGCTGCCCACACCGCTGGTGGCCCGCCGCGCGGCCAAACTGCTCCGGGACGAACAGTGCGATCGGGTCTGGTTCGGCGCGGCCGCACCGCTGGCGCTCATGTCCCCGCTGCTGCGCCGCGCGGGCGCGGAACGCATTCTGGCCTCCACCCACGGCCATGAGGTCGGCTGGTCCATGCTGCCCGGCGCACGCCAGGCGCTGCGCGCCATCGGCGACGGCACCGATGTCATCACCTATGTCAGCAAATACACGCGCCGCCGCTTCTCCGCGGCCTTCGGTGCGCAGGCCGCCCTCGAATACCTGCCGCCCGCAGTCGATTCCGAGGTCTTCAAACCCGATCCGCAGGCCCGCGCCGAACTACGCGAGCGCTACGGCCTCGGCGACCGCCCCACCATTCTGTGCCTGTCCCGCCTGGTTCCGCGCAAGGGTCAGGACATGCTGTTGATCGCCATGCTGGAGATCCGTAAGCAGATTCCGGGTGCGGTGCTGGTCATCGCCGGCGGCGGACCCTACGAGCAGAAACTGCACGCCCTCGCCGAATCGCTCGGCCTCACCGATGATGTGGTCTTCACCGGTCGCGTCCCCGCCGCCGAACTCGCCGCCCATCACACCCTCGCCGATGTCTTCGCCATGCCCTGCCGCACCCGCGGTCTCGGCCTGGATGTGGAGGGCCTGGGCATCGTCTTCCTCGAAGCCTCGGCCACCGGAGTTCCGGTGGTGGCGGGCAATTCCGGCGGCGCCCCAGAAACCGTGCGCGAGGGCGAAACGGGTTACGTGATCGACGGCAAGTCACCCGAATCCATCGCCAAGGCCATCATCGACGTGCTGTCCGACCGCGACGCCGCCGCCCGCATGGGCGCGGCCGGTCGCGCCTGGGTCCAGGAGCAATGGCGCTGGGACCGCATGGGCGAACGCCTGCGCGACCTCCTCGATCCGCCGGTCCGCAGCGCCCCCGGCATCACCCTGAACTAGTCGAAAGTCGTTCCGGCGGCCCGCGCGGCCTCCCGGACCTGCCGCTGACCCGCATCCGCCCGGTGCCGCCCGCCGACAGCGACCGGGTGAGTCCGCTGGGTTAGGCTCACCGATGTGAGCAGTATCCAGGTTGCCGATCAGACCTTCGTCGCCGCGTCCGGCGTCGCCGTCGGGGAAATGCTGGCCGATCGTGGCCGCTGGCGGCAGTGGTGGCCGGACCTGCAGTTGCAGGTGCGGGAAGATCGGGCCGACAAGGGAATTCGGTGGACCGTCACGGGTGCGGCGACCGGCACCATGGAGGTGTGGCTGGAGCCCATGCTCGACGGGGTCATCCTGCACTACTTCATGCATGCCGAACCGCAGGGCGTCGAGGGCATGTCGGCGCGGGATCTGCTGGCCGTCAACCGCACTCGCCGCGTCGCCGGGAAGAAGATGTCCTTCGAGGTCAAGGCGCGGCTAGAGGCCGGTCGTAAGGCCGGGGTCGCACCCGCCGCCGCGCAGTAGAACCGTTCCCCGTTCCGCCCTTCGAAAGGAAGCGTTGTCACCCATGGCCGATCGAACTCAACGGTCGATCGTGATCGACGCCCCCTCGGATCGAGTGATGGCCGTGATCGCGGACCTGGAGTCGTATCCGGAATGGGTCGCCGCGGCCCGCTCGGTCGAGGTGCTCGATAAATTCCCGGACGGCCGGGCGCGCACCGCGCGTTTCGTGCTCGACGCGGGCGTCGTGAAGGACACCTACACCCTCTCCTATACCTGGCGCGCGGACGGTAAGGCCGTCAGCTGGACCCTGGTCGGCGGTGATCTGCAGAAGGCCCAGGACGGCACCTACGAGCTGATCGCGCAGCCCGACGGCGGCACCCAGGTGGTGTACGAACTCACCGTGGACCTGAACATTCCGATGATCGGCATGTTCAAGCGCAAGGCCGAGAAGGTCATCACCGATACGGCATTGAAAGAACTCAAGAAACGGGTCGAAGGCTGACCGCGAGCGGTACCGAGGGACCTGCCACCCGGGTGGAACTGTTCGTCGGCAAGGGTGGGGTGGGAAAGACGACGCTGGCGTGCGCGACCGCACTCGCCTACGCGCGCGGCGGACAGCGGGTGCTGCTGGCCTCGCTCGATCAGGCGCATTCCCTGGGCGATGCCCTGGGATTCCGGTTCCGGCACGAACCCGGCAGTGTGCCCGGGGTGGCGGCGGTACAGTCCGGACTCGATGTGATCGAGGTGGATTCCCTTGCGCTGCTGGAGGATCGCTTCCGCACGGTACTGCTCATGGTCTCGGGAGAGGGGCATGAGCACGGTATCGATCTGAGCGCCCTGGACCCCGCCGAACTCACCGGCCTGCCCGGCGTCCAGGAGATCCTGGCGCTGTTGGAGATCACCGAATTCGCCAAGACCCGGCAGTGGGATGTGATCATCCTGGACTGTCCGCCCTCGGCCGATATGCTGCGCATCCTCACCGCGCCGGACACCCTGCTCGGCTATCTCGAACGGGTCTGGCCCGCGCACGCGCGCACCCTGAGCGCCATCGGCGGCGATCTGCGCCGCGCGGTGCTGGCGGTCACGGTCGAGCAGATCGTGGCCGCGGTGACCGCCGCTCGCGATCTCATCGCCGATCAGCGGCGCACCACCGCGCGCCTGGTCACCGCCGCCGAGCAGGTGGCCGTCGCCGAATCCGCGCGGGTGCGCTCGGCCGCGGCGCTGCTGGGCCTACGGCTGGAAGCCGTCCTGGTCAACAGGGTGCTGCCCGAGACCGCCGCGCCCGACTACGGTGCGAATATTCACCCCGCCGTGCAGTGGTATTTCAACCGTCGCGGGGAACAACTGGATGTGGTCGCCGATCTTCGTAAACGTATGGGTGGTATCCCGGTCCAGGTGGTGACGCATGCCGGGGCCGAACCCGTGGGACTGAGTTCGTTAACGGCACTGTCCTTCGCGGTCGATGCGAGTGGTAACTGGGTGGGACCGGGTCCGGTCCCTATGCTTGGCACTGATGTGGACGGGGTGCCGTCCGTTTCGGCCGGGCCGATGGTTCGGCTGGAGGCGGGAACGGGTGTGCATTCGGTGTTCGCCATGCGCATGCATCTACCCGTGGTCGATCCGTCGACCCTGCAGCTGGGACGAGTGGAGGACGATTTGATCGTGGGAGCGGACGGGGTCAGGCGCCGACTGCGGCTGGCGCCGGTATTGCGGCGGTGCACGGTCGACGCCGCCGAACTCGACGGCGATCAGTTGGTGATCCGCTTCCGGCCCGATCCCGAGGTCTGGCCGAAATGACCGCGACACACGGCCACCCGCGGGCCGGCCATCCGGACGACAACTTCAGCGAATTCGCCGAAGAACTCCGCCTGCTCGCCGAAGCGGTCCTCGAACGCGTCGAACCGGTACTGCGGCGCACCGCCGCCGACGGCCGCACCCAGTGGTCCAGCTGCGCGTGGTGCCCGGTCTGCGCCGCCGCCGCGGTGGTGCGCGGGGAACACCACGATGTGGTCGCCGCCATCGCCGATCACGGCACCGCCATCGTGACGGTGCTGCGCGAAGCCCTCGCGGGTGTGCCCGTGGAGCCGGTGATCCCGCCGGACCTGGACCCCGAATCCCCGGAATACCATGCCTGGCTGCGTGATTCATTCGGTCACGGCGACTTCGACACCCCGGACGACCGGAGCGCCCGGGCCGGTGACGGTGAATCCGGTACTCCCGGTGCGGATTCCGCCCGGGGCGACGGTCCGGACGCCGAATCCGATCCGGCGGCAACCGATTCCCGGACCGCCGGCGCGCATACCGGAACCGGCGCCGCGTTGGCCGGGCTGATCGCGCGTTTCGCCGCGGGCGCACAGGGCATGCGGACCGAACGCGCTCGGCCCGCGCAGACCGCCGCCGGAGCGACAACGAACGACTTCCAGAAGCGCGCGGGCGACGCCTCCGACGCGAGCGCCCGCGGCGGTGTGGGCGCGGGCTCCGGCGATTCCTTCGAACCCGGGCCGGGTGCGGCCGGACGGCCGAGTGCCACCTCCGAGCGCGGCGATCAGGGTCGCGGGCGGGGGGCGACGCGGGCCGGGTATGTCCCCATCGACGTGACCATCAAGGCATGAGGGGCGGTGGGCAGGTGCCGCTGACGGTGGGAATCGATGTGGGCGGCACCAATATTCGCGCGTCGGTGGTCGACGGCTCCGGTGAGGTGCTCGATACCGTGACCGCCTCCACGCCGCAGTCCGCGCGGTCGCTGGAAGACGGGCTGGCGCGGGTGGTGAAGGAACTGTGCGGCCGCCATACGATCGGCGCGGTCGGACTGGCCGTGGCCGGATTCGTGGACGAGGACCGGGCCACGGTGCGGTTCGCGCCGCATCTGCCGTGGGAGGACGCACCCGTCGCGCGGCGGCTCACCGATCGACTCGGATTGCCCGTACTGCTCGAACACGATGCGAACGCGGCACTGTGGGCGGAGTACCGATTCGGCGCGGCGGCGGGCGGGCGCAATGTGGTGCTGGTGGCCATCGGCACCGGGATAGGAGCCGCACTGCTCAGCGACGGGCGGCTCTATCGCGGAAGTTACGGTGTGGCACCCGAACTCGGGCATCTGCAGGTGGTGCCGAACGGTCGCGCCTGCGCCTGCGGTAAGCGCGGCTGCTGGGAAAGATATTGCAGCGGAACGGCTCTGGTGGACACGGCGCTGGAACTGCTGGCCACCGATCCGACCCGCTCCACCATGCGGGCGCGCGAGGTCGGCCGCGATCCGGGTTCGCTCACCGGTCGCCGGGTGGCGGGCGCGGCGCAGGACGGTGACCCGGTGGCGCAGGACGTGATGGCCGATTTCGCCCGCTGGCTGGGCCTGGGTCTGGCCTTCGTCAGCGATATCTTCGATCCGGATCTCATTGTGGTGGCGGGTGGTGTCAGCTCCTCGGCCCCGCTGTTCCTGGACGATGCGCGCGAGCATTACGCGGGGTCCATCACCGGCGCCCGGCATCGCCGGCTGGCCCGGATCCGCACCGCCCAGCTCGGGGAGGCCGCGGGCATGATCGGTGCGGCCGAACTCGCGCGCGCGGCGCTCGAGGCGCAGCGTGATGCGGTCCCGGCGGGTCCGGCCGGGCGCTGACACGCCGGGGCGGATCGCCGACCCTTGACGTAAAACCTGGGTGAACCGGACACATCAGACAGTGGGCGGTTGGTCACCGCCAGGTCTCAGCGGTAGGGTGGCGAAGAGAGTGTGGTGCCCGCAACGAGGCCGGTCCCGGGTATCGAAACAGGGGAAAGGACGCAATGTTCTACTGGCTGCTGAAGTTCGTCTTGGTGGGACCGTTCATCCAGCTCATCAACCGGCCCAAAGTCGAAGGCGTGGAGAACATCCCCGCCGATGGCGCCGCGATTCTGGCGGGTAACCACCTGTCGTTCACCGACTGGCTGTTCACCCCCCTCGCGAGCCCGCGTCGCATCACCTACCTGGCCAAGGCCGAGTACTTCACCACCCCGGGTTTCAAAGGCCGCCTGCAGAAGTTCTTCTTCTCCGGTGCGGGCCAGTACCCGATCGACCGCTCCAGCGGCACCGCCGCCGAGGGCGCCCTCGACTCCGCGCGCAAGCTGCTGAACGAGGGCCGACTGGTGGGCCTGTACCCCGAGGGCACCCGCTCCCCGGACGGTCGCCTCTACAAGGGCAAGACCGGTGTCGCCCGCCTGGCCCTCGAGACCGGTGTCCCGGTCATTCCGGTCGCGCTGATCGGCACCGACGAGGTCTGCCCGCCCGGACCTTTCCGCTGGCGTCCGCGCAAGGTCACCGTGAAATTCGGTAAGCCCATCGACTTCTCGCGGTACGAGGGCATGGGTGGTAACCGCTTCGTCGAGCGCGCCGTCACCGACGAGATCATGTACGAACTGATGCGTATGAGCAATCAGGAGTACGTGGACGTCTACGCAGCCTCGCTCAAGAAGGGCGTCCCCTCGGGCACCCGCCCCGATGCCGACCGCATCCCCCAGACCATGGCGGGCTGAGTCCACCTCAGCCAAACCCGGGCCCCGAGAGCGACTCTCGGGGCCCGAGCCATATCAGGAGGCTTGCCGGCGGCGATGCGCCTCGATCGCCTCGAACTTCGCCAGATTGTGCCGGGCATCGGCGAGCGCGTCGTGCGCGTCCTTCGGGATGGGCGGCAGCGGCGGCTGCCCGTGCTGATTCCAGTGCTGGCGCAGCTCGTTGGTGTAGCGGGGGAGCGCGTTGGGGAGATCGACCATGGAGCCCCAGAGCTGGCACAGTGCCACGTGATCGTAGGCGCCGACCCAGGCCCACAGCTCCGGCTCGATGCCCGGGCGGGGCAGGAAGAAGCGGTAGAGATCCTCGCGGATCTTCTCGCGGCTGCGCCACAGATGCGAGGCGGGCGGCGGTAGTTTGGGCAGCACATTGCGGCGCACGAACGGCCCGGCCTTCTCGGCATCGAATTCCGTTGAGACCGCGTAGTATTCGCGGCCGTCCTCGCAGACCACGGCAATGGAGACGAGATCGATGGTGACCCCGTTTTCGATGAATTCCGAGTCGTAAAAATATCGGAGCGAGATCGGTCTCTCCTCGGTTAGCGGCCGGGGGCCTTTGCCTTCGACGCAGGGTATGGGGGACGATCCGGGCAGATCCTCCGGGCTTCCAGCCTAATTCCCGGCCCGCGACGGCGGCGGCAGGCCCCATGTCGCGATGGGTTCGCACGGTGTTGGGTATTCCAGCCCTGGGTGTAGTCCGCGGCGTTTGTCGTGGTCCGTATTCTGAACGAGTGAACTGGACCGTCGACGTACCGATCGATCGCTTGCCGGAACTTCCCCCGCTGCCCGCCGAGCTGCGTCGCCGACTCGATGACGCGCTGGCTCGCACCGCTCTGCAGCAGCCCTCCTGGGATCCCGAGCAGGCCGCCAAGATGCGCACCGTACTGGAATCGGTGCCGCCCATCTGCGTACCCGCCGAGGTGGAGGAGCTCAAGCTGCGCCTGGCCGAGGTGGCGCGCGGTGAGGCCTTCCTCATGCAGGGCGGTGACTGCGCGGAGACCTTCGCCGACAACACCGAACCGCATATCCGCGGCAATATCCGCACCCTGCTGCAGATGGCCGTGGTGCTCACCTACGGCGCGAGCCTGCCGGTGGTGAAGGTCGCGCGCATCGCCGGCCAGTACGCCAAGCCGCGCTCCTCCGATACCGATTCCCTCGGCCTGATCTCCTACCGCGGTGACATGGTCAATTCGCTCGTCGCCGATCCGGCTGTGCGCGAACATGATCCGTCGCGCCTGGTGCGCGCCTACGCCAATGCCTCGGCCGCCATGAACCTGGTGCGCGCGCTCACCTCCGCCGGTATGGCCGATCTGCACAAGGTGCACGACTGGAACCGCGAGTTCGTCGCGCAGTCCCCGGCGGGCGCCCGTTACGAGGCCCTGGCCGCGGAGATCGACCGCGCGCTGGCGTTCATGAACGCCTGCCGGGTGAACGATCCGAACCTGTCCACGGCCCGGCTCTACGCCAGCCATGAGGCTCTCGTGCTGGATTACGAGCGCGCCATGCTGCGCCTGAGCCATCACCCCACCACCGGTGAACCGCTGCTCTACGATCTGTCCGCGCACTTCCTGTGGATCGGTGAGCGCACCCGTCAGCTCGACGGCGCGCATATCGCCTTCGCCGAACTGCTGGCGAACCCGATCGGTCTCAAGATCGGTCCCACCACCACGCCGGAAATGGCCGTGGAGTACGTGGAGCGCCTGGATCCGAACAATGAGCCCGGCCGCCTGACACTGGTCGCCCGCATGGGCAATCAGAAGGTGCGCGAGGTGCTGCCCGCGATCATCGAGAAGGTTCAGGCCACCGGTCACCAGGTGATCTGGCAGTGCGATCCCATGCACGGCAATACGCATGAGACCTCCAACGGCTACAAGACCCGGCACTTCGACCGGATCGTCGACGAGGTGCAGGGCTTCTTCGAGGTGCATCACGCGCTCGGCACCCACCCGGGTGGTCTGCACATCGAGCTCACCGGTGAGAACGTCACCGAATGCCTCGGTGGGGCGCAGGACATCTCGGATCTGGATCTGGTGGATCGGTACGAGACCGCGTGTGACCCGCGCTTGAACACCCAGCAGTCGCTGGAGTTGGCGTTCCTGGTGGCGGAGATGCTTCGCTGAGCGAATCGCTCAGGCGCACAAGGAGATAGGAATGCGGCCCGATCCTGGTGGATCGGGCCGCATTCGTCCTACAGGGGGTGGATACCGGCCACAAGCATGCCGGGATGACGGGGAGGCTCGGCTGGGATGACCGGAGGTCAGGGGATGGCCACCAGGGTGACGGTGGAGCCGGATTCGATATTGCCCAGCGTGCTCTGTGAGATGACGAGCGAGCTCTCGTTCGAGGCCAGTTGGCGCACAGTCACTTTGAGGCCCAGGGCTTCGAGTTTGGCGCGGGCCGCGGCGACATTGGAGCCCAGTACGCTGGGCACCTCGACGGCGTTGTTGACGATGAGGGTGACCCCGTCGCCGGTCTCGACCATCGTTCCGGCGACCGGATCGGTGGCGATGACCTGACCGGCCTTGACCTTGGCGTCGTACTGGGTCCTGGTGTCGCGCACCGTGATTCCGGCCTTCTGCAGAATGCCCTTGGCCTCGTCCTCGGTCTTACCGCTCAGATCCGGCATCTTGATCGGCGCGGATCCCTTGCTGCGGTACACCTTCACGCTGCCGCCCGCGGGGAGTACGGTTCCGGGGCCCGGATCCACCTTGGCGAGTGTGCCTTTGGGGGCGGTGCTGCCGATCTCGCCCGAGTCGACCGGTGTCAGGCCCGCGTCCTTGATCGCCTTGGTCACGCTGCCGACATCCTGTCCGGGGGTGACGTCCGGGACCTTCGGTTTACCGCTGGAGACCAGGACCGCGACCGTGGAACCCTTGATGATCTTGGTTCCGGCGGCCGGATCGGTGCCGACCACATTGCCCACCGGAATGATGTCCGAGGCCTTCTGTCTGGTCTCGGTGTCGAAGCCCGCGTCCTGGAGGGTGGAGATGGCGCGCTGGGTGTCGAGTCCGGCGATGGAGGGCACCGCCGAATATCTGCCGACGCCCAGCCACCAGCCGCCGATACCGAGCAGCAGGGCCAGGGCGACCACGATGCTGAGCCAGATGATGACGGTTCGCCGGGATTTACCGCGATCCTCGATGAGGTCGGAGCGATGTCCGCGATCGGGTTGACGCGGCTCCTGCCGGGTGGGCGGGGCGTAATCCGGCGGAATCTCCCTGGCGGCGGTCATGACCCGGGTCTGCTGATGCGGGGGCACGTGCATGGTCGGCGGATCGGCCGGTATGCGCGTGGTGACATCGGCGGCCGCGTAGGGCGCGTGCCGCACGGGCTCGGGGGTGCGCGGGGCCGGGCGCGCGGGCGCGGCCTGGCCGACGCGATAGCGGGCGCTGAGATGTTCGGCCGATTCGGTCGGGGAGGGGACCCGGTAATCCGGTAGCTGCAAATCCCGGGCAATCCGGCGTAGCTCACGCGCCATTTCGGTGGCATCGCCGAATCGATGCGAGGGTTCGCGCGCGGTGGCGTGCGCGACCAGCTCGTCGAATGCGGGCGGGACGCCGGCGATGAGCCGGCTCGGGCTCGGCACATCCTTGTCCACGCGTTGCAGGGCGATGGAGATGGAGGTGTCGCCGTTGAACGGGGTTCGCCCGGTGAGCATTTCGAAGATGAGGATGCCCGCCGAGTACACATCGCTGCGCGCATCGGCGCTACCGCTGGTGACCTGTTCCGGGGAGAGGTACGCGGCGGTGCCCAGAATCACGCTGTCGGAGGTGATGCTCGCCGCCGCGACCGCGCGCACCAATCCGAAGTCGGCGATCTTGACCTCGCCCGAGTCGGAGATGAGCACGTTCTCGGGTTTGATATCGCGGTGCACCAGTCCGGCCGCGTGTGCCACGCCGATGGCGGCGAGCACGGGTTCGGCGACGGCGCGCACCGCGTGCGGCGGCATGGGTCCGCGTTCGCGCAGCAGTTCGCGCAGGGTGCCGCCCTCGACCAACTCCATGATCAGGAATGGGTGATCGCCGTCCACGCCTTGGTCGTAGACCGCGACCAGTCCGGGATGCTTGAGCTTGGCGACCGCGCGGGCCTCGAGTTCGAAGCGGGCGAGGAATTGTGGGTCGTTGGCGAACTTGGGGTCCATCACCTTGATGGCGACCGGTCGGTCCAAACGGGTGTCCACCCCCCGGAACACCGTGGACATACCGCCGCGCGCGATCGGCGCGTCGATGCGGTAGCGCCCTTCCAGCATCTGGCCGATCAACTGCAACCCTTCCGATTTCCCAGCCGCCCTGCGCGACTGTGACCCGATGGTAGTCGGGTCGGGGTGTGATGCGGCGGACGCGGCGCGACCGACTACCGTTGTACCCGTGAGTGCCATCCCCTACAGCGATGATGTCCTGCCGGATTCGGTCACCGTGCTTCCCCTGCCCGATGTGGCGGAGTTGCTCGGTATGTCCGTGACCCGGGTGCACCAGATGCTGCGCGAACATCAGCTGATCGCGGTCCGCCGCGACGGTGTTATCGGCGTCCCGAAGGAGTTCTTCGACTCCGAAGGGCAGATCGCCAAGCATCTCACCGGCCTGATCACCGTCATGCGCGACGGCAAGTACACCAACGAGGAAATCCTCGAGTGGATCTACACCGAGGACGACTCCCTCCCGGGCCGCCCCATCGACGCCCTGCACGGCGACCTGGCCCGCGAGGTCATCCGCCGCGCCGCCGCCGACCCGTTCTGACCCGCGAATAGCCTTCCGTGTCCGGTGCGCGGACATCGGGCACGGAACAAGCGCGATGCCGTCCCGGCTACCGCAGGTCCGCGGCGAATTCCCTTGCGGCGACGCGTAGTCGGCGGTGCCGGGGGACGGTGGCGCGGCGGGTGAAGACCGCGTAGTCGGTGCGTTCTATCTCTTCGAGGATGGCGCTGTAGAGGGTCGCGGCGGTGCGGATGGCGGGGCGGACGCGGGGGGTGAGCAGGTCGATGCCGGGGGTGGCGCGGCGGTAGATGCCGCGGTTGACGGCAATGAGGTGGGCCAGGGCGCGGCGGACCCGGGGGTCGGTGCGGCCGGTGTCGCGGCAGTGTTTCAGCAGGTCGTCGTCGACGCCGAAGGCGGAGAGTTCATCGGCGGGGAGGTAGACGCGGCCGCGGTCCAGGTCTTCGGCGATATCGCGCAGGAAATTGGTGAGCTGGAAGGCTTCGCCGAGTGCGGCCGCGGCGGGTTCGGCCTCGGCCAGCGGGACCACCGTGCCCAGGATGGGCAGCATTTGCAGGCCGATGGCGGCGGCCGAGCCGCGCATGTAGTCGCGCAGGGCGTCCATGCTGGGGTAGCGGTCGCGGTACTGCGGTGCACCCGGGATGTCCATCCGCATGGAGTCCAGGAACACCCAGAAGTGTTCGGGCGCAATGGAATACCGCAGGATCGTATCGGAGACCGCGAGCAGTGTCCGGTCGTCGGCGGCGGTGCCGGGGGCGTGCGCGAGTCGCCCGCGCAGGTCGTTCTCGATGTGGTCCAGTCGCGCCGCGGAGTCCTGCGGCCGGGTCGCGGCCGCAGCGCCGTCGACAATGTCGTCCACCCGGCGCGCGAACGCGTACAGCGCGTGTACGGCCGGTCTGCGCTCCGGCTCCAGCAGCCGGGTCGCCAGGAAGTAGGTGCGCCCGTGTTCGGCGGCGATCCGGCGGCAATCCCGATAGGCGCGTGCGAGTTCCGGCGAGGTCATGCCGGGGTGGGTGGCGGGCTCACGGTCGCCGGATGATGTGTATGCGCGCTCAGCTTGAGGGGGTCGACGGTGCGCAGCGAGACCGCCGCGACCACGGCCGCGAAGGTCGCCAGCGCCACATGCCAGAAGCTGTACAGCCCGATCGACCCGTCGGGCTGGAAGACCAGCATGAGCCAGGTGCACAACCCGACCAGTACCTGCAATGTGGTGGTGGACAGCGCGAATCCGGCGGCCAGCGCCAGCGGCCACGAGTAGTACCAGGGCAGCGCGGCGGGCGACAGGATCACGATCGCCACGAAGGCCACGGTGATACCGAAGACCGCTTCCTTCTCGGTATGCCGGAAGCGCCACCACGCCCACACCAGAATCACGACCAGCGCGAGCGCGCAGAGGAAGCGCGTCACCGACAGCACCGACTCCATCCGCAGCGGCGTCACCCAGGTGGTCATATGCGCCATGATGGTCGGCAGCGACAGCCAATTGATGATCTTCTTCGAGCCGGACAGCGCGGTCAGCCAGCCGATGCCGACATCGGCGAGCGCGGAGGCGGCAGCGAAGACCACCCCGAACACCGCCACGCCGAGTCCGGCGATCTTGGCGAACATCAAAGCGGGATGCGGTAATTCACCTTCGCCCTGGGCGGCGCGGCGCTCGCGTTCGTGCACCATCCAGATCCACACCAGGAACGGCAGCGCGATACCCGCGGTCGCCTTCACCCCGACACCGATGGCCACCACCACGATTCCGGCCACATGATGGTGTTCGAGCACCAGCGCGATACCCGCGGCCATCAGGCCGACCATGAGCATCTCGTTGTGCACGCCGCCGATGAGATGGATCAGCACCAGCGGATTGAGCACCGCCAGCCACAGCGCGGTGGTCGGGCGACCACCGAGGTGTTTGGTGAGATGCGGTACCGCCCACATCATCAGCGCGAGACCGGGCAGCATGACCAGGCGCAGCGCGATGGTCCCCGCCACCACATTGTCGCCGGTGATGGAGGTGATACCGCGTGCCAGCAGCAGGAAAATCGGTCCGTAGGGCGCGGTGGTGGTCGTCCACACCGGGCTCACATTGTCCAGCAGCACACCGGGATTCACCACCGGCCCGACCTGGTACGGATTGAATCCGTCGCGCAGCAGCGCACCCTGCGCCAGATACGAGTAGGCGTCGCGGGAGAACATCGGCACCGCGAACAGCAGTGGGAAGATCCAGATTCCGACGATGGCGCGCAGTTCGTTCAGCGTCACCCGCGCGCCGGGGACGGTGCCCAGCGTCGCGCGCCCGAGCCGCACCCACGCGGTGATCATGGCCAGCACGCCGATCCATACGAACACCGTCGACAGCGCGTACCCGTGCCCGAAGCGCAGCCAGGACAGATGCGCGGCCTCCAGCAGCGGATCGCTGCGGCGCACACTGCCGGCGCCGAAGCCGCCGAAGGTGATCATGAGTGCGCCGAAGAAGCCCAGCAGTGCGGCCTTGCCCTCCGGGCTGCGGGCGAAATCGGCCCAGTTCCGCATCCAGCGATGCGACTCGGAGTCGGCGGCTACCAGGGGCTTCGGGTCGAGGGTCGTGATGGTGATGTCCATATCGGGGGTCGGCATCGGTGGTCGTTCCCCCCGGAAAGGTCAGCGGCGGCGGCCGCGCGTGGATTCAGGACGCCGGTCAGTCTAGTGCTTGTGCGCCGGTGCTACCGCCCGGGCGGGGGAGGATCCGGCCCGGGCATGTCGGAGATCACCCGTGATGCGGGTCGCGGCGAGTTTGCCGGACAGCAGCACGGTGGGCACGCCGACGCCGGGAACCGTACCCGAACCCGCGAGTACGACATTGTCCCGCCCGGGCACCAGATTCCGGGTGCGGAAGGGGCCGGTCTGCCGGAACAGATGTGCGGCGGAGAACGGTGTGCCCGCGAGCATGCCGCGGTCCTTCCAGGTCTGCGGGGTGTCCACGACATCGATGCGGAAGTGCTCCGAAATGCCCTGATAGCCGCGCGTTTCCAGGGTTTGCAGGAGTTCGCGCAGATAGTAGGGGGACAGGTGGGCCCAATCCAGCGGCGCGGCATCGAGGTTGGGGCAGGGGGCGAGCAGCGACAGTGGTTCGTAGCGGGTGGTGTCGTTCAGGTGACCGGTGGCGTCGATGCGCTGTTCGGCGCGCTCGAGGTACAGGTTCGGATCGGTGAGCGCCGGGCGGGTGAGCAGTAGCGAGGGGTCGCCCATGAGTTTGCCGTGCCCCTTGCGGGCCGCGATCTCGGTGAAGGTGCGATCCCATTCGCGGCCGAAATCGATGGTGTGATGCGCCTGAACCGGCCATTCCGCGGCAATGTGCGCGGGGATGGTGCCGTGGGCGACCACCGCCGAGGGGGAGGCCCGCAGTCGGCGGCGGCGCAGGCCGAAGGTGTGCAGCGACCCGATATCGGCGGTGACGACCAGGGCGTCGCAGGACAGGGTGCGGCCGTCGGCGGTGCGCACGGCGGTGGCGCGGCGACCGGCGTAGTCGACTCCGATGACCTCGGTCCGCAATTCCAGGATGCCGCCCGCTTCGGTGAAGGCGCGGGCGAGGGCGTCGGCGATCGCGCGCATACCGCCCTGCGGGTACGAGACCCCGAGGCAGGTGTCCATATAGGGGATCGCGCCGTACACCGCGAGGGCCTGATTCGGGGCCGTGCCCGCGAACAGGGACTGGAAGCTGAAGAGCCGGGCGAGCTGATCGTCGCCCATGAGCCCGCGGACCCGATGCCCGAGCCGTCCGAACGCACCCAGCCGCACCAGTTTCAGCAGTGCGGATCGTTTCTCCGGGTAGCGCACCATATCCAGCGGTGAATCGAAATTGGTGTCCATGAAGTGTTCGAACTCGGATTCGTAGACCCCGCGCAACCAGCCGCGCAGTCGCCGATACCGTTGTCCCGCAGCGGTATCGCGCACCCGGGAGATCTCGGCGGTCATCTCGTCCGGATCGGAGTACACCCCGACACTCGTGCCGTCGGCGAAACGCGCCCGATAGGCCGGGGCCAGGTCGATGATTCGCAGCCCCATCGATTCGCGGGTCTGCCCGACGGCGGCCAGGGCCTCGTCGATCAGCTGCGGGACGGTGAGAATCGTTGCCCCGGAGTCGATCTCGTAATCGGCCCCGCGATACAGCCCGACCCGCCCGCCGGGATGGTCGGCCCGCTCCAGCACGGTCACGGCTCGCCCCGCGCCCGCCAGGTGCAGTGCCGCCGCCAGTCCGGACAGGCCCGCGCCCACCACGACTATCCGATCGGTCGGTCCCACAACGGTTTTCATACCTGTTCCCTTGCTCTGCGATCGGCGGCGGGACGCCGCGGCCCGGGGCGGGTTCGAGTCGTCAGTACACGCGCGCGGTGGCGGCCAGCGCCATGGCGCGCAATTGGCGCTTGGCATCGGCGGTCGCGGTGCTGGCGTCCAGGGCGGTGAGCGCGCGATCGGTGAGATCGGTGATGCGCGCCTCGACCGCGTCCACCGCACCGAGATCGGTGAGTATGCCGCGCAATTCGGCGACCTGCTCGGGTGTGACGTCGGTGCCGAGACTGCTGCGCAGCAGGGCCGCTGCCGCCGGTGCGCCGACATCGGCGCGGCGGAGCGCCTCGGCGATGAGCACGGTGCGCTTGCCCTCGCGCAGATCGTCGCCGGAGGGCTTGCCGGTCACCGCGGGATCGCCGAAGACGCCGAGCAGATCGTCGCGCAGTTGGAAGGCGATACCGATATCGGTGCCGAATTCCCGGTAGGCGGCGATCAATTCGTCATCCGCGCCGGCCAGGGCCGCGCCCAGGTGCAGCGGTCGTTCGATGGTGTACGCGGCGGTCTTGAACCGGTTGATCAGCAGCGCCGCCTCGGCGGATTCGTCGCCGCCCGCCTCACCGTGGATGTCGAGGATCTGCCCGCTGAGCACCTCGGTCCGCATGGCCGACCACACCGGCGCGAACCGCCGCTCCTGTCCGGCGTCGAGTCCGGCGCCGCGGGTCATGTCATCGGCCCAGGCCAGTGCCAGATCGCCGATGAGGACCGCGATACTCGCCCCGTAGTGCGCGGGATCGCCCGCCCATTGGCCGTCCCGGTGCCGGGTCTCGTAATCCACGTGCACGGTGGGGAATCCGCGCCGGGTGCGCGAGGAGTCGATGATGTCATCGTGGATGAGCGCCGCGGCCTGCACCAATTCCAGTGCGGCACAGGCGGTCAGCACGGCATCGGCCTGCGGATCGTCGGCGCTCTTACCGGCCCCGAGCCAGCCGGTCCAGGCGAAGGCGGGCCGGGTGCGTTTACCGCCGCGCAGCACGAAATCCTCGAGGGCGCGCGCGGTATCGGCCACCACCGGGCCGAGCGGCTCCAGAATCTCGCGCCGCGTGACGAAGAAGTTCGCGAGGCGCTCCTCCACGGCGGCGACGAGTGATCCCGCGCCGACCGACTGACGTGTCGGGGTACCGGGTCCGGCGGACAGAGGATCCTCCTGCAGGTGTGGCCGCGACCCGCAGTGGTCGCGCGCGAGGTTCGCCGAGAACTGTACTGTCCCGCCTCCCCGCGACGATGGCGGGCCACCGAGGACGTCCAGTTCGCTATGACCGATGCCACAGCGCGCGGGCGGGCATCTCAGATGGCGGGATACCGTCGCCGTGCGCTGGTCGTATTGTCCGCGCCGGTGCGGGAATTGACGCGTCGTCGCAGCGTATCGGGTTGGGTCCGGGTAAGCGGTCCCGTGATTGCCCTTAAACTGGGCCGGTGAGTTTCGACAATGTACGGGGATATTCGACCCCTGGCCGAGTTTCCCGCACACCGCAAGGGTCCGGAACTCGCTCGGTCATCCAACAGCTCGGGCCGCGCCCGGACGGGTCGGTGCCTTTCTCCGTCGAGTTCAATCCGCCGCGCGATGCGGCCGGTGAGGCGCGGCTGTGGCGGGCGGCGCGCGAGTTCGAACGGCTGCATCCGGCGTTCGTCTCCATGACCTACGGTGCGGGCGGTTCGACCCGCGATCGCACCATTCGGGTCACCGGTCAGCTGGCGCGCGAGACCACGCTGTTGACGGTCGCGCATCTGACCGCGGTGGATCACAGTGTCGCCGAACTGCGTTCGATCGTCGGCGCGTACGCGGATTCGGGTATCCGGAATCTGCTGGTGCTGCGCGGTGATCCGCCGGGTGATCCGCTGGGGGACTGGGTCAAACATCCCGAGGGTGTCGAGTACGCCGAGGAATTGGTGCGCATGGTGCGCGATCTCGGCGATTTCCACGTGGGGGTGGCGTCCTTCCCGCAGGGGCATCCGCGCTCCACCGACCTGGATCAGGACACCGGGCATCTGATCGCGAAACTCCGTGCGGGCGCGGAGTATTCGATCACCCAGATGTTCTTCGACCCGGAGCACTACCTGCGGCTGCGGGACCGCGTGGCCGCACTGGATCCGGCCGAGGGCGATAAACCGATCATTCCCGAGCTCATGCCCATCACCTCGCTGCGCACGGTGGAGCGCGCCGTCGAACTCTCGGGCCGCGAACTCCCCGTCAAGGTGCTCGAGCGCCTGCGCAAAGCCGCGGGCGACGGTCCCGAGGAGAACCGCGCCGCCGTGCGCGCGGCCGGAATCGAGATCGCCACCGAGATGGCGCAGACCCTCATCGACGAGGGCGCGCCCTGCCTGCACTTCATCACCCTGAACTTCGCCAAAGCCACCGGCGAAGTGCTGGCGAACCTCGGCTACACCGTCTCACCCGCCGTCGCGTCCGCCTGATCGCTCGCCCGGCATGCCGGGTGAAATATCGGAATTGCGCTGGTCATCCGAGTAATGTGCGACCTCGACCGCGATGTTGAGGAGCTGCCATGCCCGTCCTGCCGCATCTAGTCCGACTCGCAAGCGCGCTCACGGCCTGCGCCCTGCTCGCCGGTCCGGCAACCGCCGAGCCACCCGCGGACCCCGCCCCTTCCGGCGGGACGAGTGGGCTCGACGCGTCAGCCAAGGGCGCGGGAGGGACCGCCCCGAACGCGTTCGGCGCGACGGCGAACGGCCCCGGTGCGACAGCCCCGAACGGCGCGGCAGCGGAGGGCATCAGCGGCGCGCTGGCGCGCGGTGCGGCCGCCGCCATGGCGCACGGGCTCAGCCCGGCGGATACCGCCACGGCCGTGAGTGCCATAGCGCGCGCCACCCAGACCGCCGCACCGTCCGACTGGTTCGCCGCCTACGGCCAGACCCTGGATGGGCTGGAGCAATTGGGCGTGCAGCCCTTCCTCTACCCGACCGCGGCCCCCTTCTGCCTCGGCGGCACCACCCTGGGCATGGCCCCCGCCATCGCGGGCGCGATGCCCGGTCCCTGGCCCAAGTACGCGGTATCCGTTCCGGGCCTTGACCTTTCGGCCGTGAAATCCGGCCAGACCATGTTCGCCTTCGTCCCCTACGGCATCGGTCCCGACGGTCCGGACACCTCCGGCATGCAGGTGGTCTGGCTCAATCTCACCTCCGGCAAGAGCGGTTTCGCCCCCATGGGCTCGATCGCCCACGTCCTGAACGGCATGATCCCGCCCCAGGTCCCCACCGAACTCCGCCCGGTGGTCGAACAGGCCGTCCGCGACTTCTTTCTCAGCGCCCTCCCGGTCGGCGGCGTCCGCGCGGTCCCGGTGGACACCGGCTCCGGCACGGTCCTGGCCACCATGTTCGGCGTGGTCGACAACGCGGGCCACCCCTGCTTCTTCCTCCCGACCATCGGCATCACCCCGGTCCCATGACGACGGTCGCCCGACCCGGTCTTACGTCGAGCGAACCCCCTGGCAAGGCCGAGGGGCACCGACTAGCGCCGAGGGTCACGACTATCGCCGGGTTCACCGAGTGTCGCTGAGCCTCCGGCCCTTCCAGGTGATCGCGTGGCTCCGGGCCGCCCGGTGCGACCGCACCGACAGCCCCAGGTAAACCGCCACCGACGCTGGATGACACAGGGCCGCAAGGACATCCGCCCCGGTCAAGCCATCCCGTTCGTCATCTTGGGGGGAGCGCGTCCCTCCGTCGCCCCTCAGCGAGCGGGCCTGCTCGTCATCCCGGCGTGCTTTCCGCCGGGACCCACACCCGTAGTTCTCCAGCGCGTTTCGGTGAATCCCGTCGCCGTTCTCCGTCGACCGCGCCGACAATCGCCCGGCCACTGCGGCGGCGTAGCCGAGCAGTCCCATCGTACGAAGGCGGCCGCGACAGACCACCGCCGCCAGTGGCGGCAGCAGGTAGGCGAGTGTGGTCATGGCACAGACGGCCGCGCTGCCCGCGATACCGCCGTAGGCGGTCCACAGCCATTTGCGGTAGCCCTCGTCGAGTTCGGTTGCGCTGCGGTACATCCGGGTCGAGGCGAGCCGTCCGCCCGCGACGAGCGTGGTCCTGCGACCGGCGCGGCGCAGCTCCCGGGCGATGGCCAGATCCTCGGTGATTCGATTCGCGACCGAGGCGTGGCCGCCGATCGCGCGGTAGGCGGCGGCATCGAAGACCATGAATTGCCCGCACGCCACCGCCATGGACGGCCGGAGGGTCGAATTGCCCAGCGCCACCGGGAGTGTGGAGGCCCAGGACCAGCACAGCAGTGGCTGTACCAGGCGTTCTACCGGCGATTCGGCGCGCTGGGCGGGCCACGGGCACACCAAAGCGGCTCGTGCGCGCCGTAATTCGTGGACCCCGGCGGCCAACGCCCCCGAGGTCAGTCGCACGTCGGCATCGAGAAAGATCAGTGCCCCGGTGCTCGCCCCGGCGGCTTCCGCGAGCCGCGCACACGCCGCGTTCTTTCCGGTCCACCCGGGCGGCGGGGCAATGTCATTGCGCAGCACGGTGAATCGGCGGTCGTCTCCGATCGCGGCGAGGGCCGCGCGATAGGTGTCGTCGCCGGAGTCGTCGTCCAGAATCAGCACCCGCAGCCGTGGAACCCCTTGCTGCGCGCGCAGATCCGAGATGAGCTCCGGCAGTCGATCTGCCTCGTCGCGGGCGGGGACGCAGACGGTGACCACTTCGGTCACCGCCGCACCCTGATCTCGCAGCTGCCGCATGGTGATGCCGTTGGCCAATGCGGTGGTGGCCCCGGCCGCCGCGATCACGGCCCCGGCCCGGACCGCGAACGCTCCCGCCCGGACCGCGAATCTCCCGGTGGCCGAGGCGAATTCCCGGTGGGGCCGCTGCCTCACACTCGCGTTTCGCGGTCGCGCTTGATCCAGCGGGCGGCGCGCACGTACTTCGGCGGATCGGGATTCCGGGTCATATACGCCAGCACCGCGACCACGACCGCGACCGCCAGGGTGATGCCGCCGACGATTCCGGCCCAGCCGGCGAAGGAACGCGTATTCGGGTCCGAGTAACCGACTTCGGCGCGCAGCGTGCTGACATCGCCCGCGGGCAGTTTCCACGTCACCACCGAATCACCCTCGCGGGTGCCGTTGGTGGTGGCCACGCGCGCCGGGAACGCCACGGTGAACTGCACATCCGAACCGTGCGGCGGCAGACTCTTCAAATCGACCCGCCCGGTGAGCGTGACCAGATCGCCGACGCGATTGAACTGCAGCGTGAACATGCCCTGCGTCTGATCCGAGAGCGAGCCGAGCTGCTGCACCTCACCGAAGGTGAGATCGTCGAAGTAGACCTGGCTGCCGACGTACCCGTCCTGGGTGTACGAGTCGACGCGGACCTTGCCCGACAGCGCGTCGGGCGCTTTCAGCTGCGGCCCTTTGTCCTTGTCGTTCTGCGGGACCGCGGCGGCGACAATGCGCCCCGAGACGCGGTCGTTGGAGGAGACGCCCATGGAGACCTGCACGCGCAGGCAGCCGGTCAGCATGACGGCCAATGCCGCGAACAGCAGGGCAGCCGTGATCCGCATCCATCGCCGGGGTCGCCGGGGGGCCGGCTCCGGCGTCGTGGATTCGAGCGTGTCGTCGGCTGTGGAGGTGATCGGACTCGGCACGGGTCACATCGTGCCATGGCCCAGGGGGCGCAGTGTGATTCGACGGGCCATGAGCCCCCGAACCAGCGGAATCCCGAGCACTCCGAGCCCGAGGAAACCGTAGATCGCCGAGACCGGCAACCCCAGGAACACCGCGTGCGCCAGCGCCGACCCCAACCAGGTCCACAGGAATACGGCCACCGGCACCACCCGTGCCCGCCGCGTGTCGGGTGCGGTCCGATCCCACGACTCCAGCAGTCCGGCCATCACCAGCGCCACCGCCGGCCACCCCAGATAATTCGTGTAGGGAATCTGCCCGAGCCCCGGCAATCCCGCCGCACCGGCTGTCCACCGCCACTGCCCATCGGCCACCATCTGCGGATCCAGGAACAGATCCCACCCCACGGCCCCCAGCGCGGTGAGCGAAATCCGCAGCCCCGCAGGCGAACTCAACAATTCGGCCGCGCTCGCGCGCACACCGGACAGCTGCGGTCCGCCCGTGCGCGATCTCGGCGGCGCGGCCGTACTCTTGCGCGAAGCCAGCAACCCGGCCACCACCCACACCGGATAGATCCCCCCGGTCCAGGCCAGCGGTACCACCAGCGGAACCCCCGCCAACTCGGGCCCCAACCGCCCACTGGCGTACTCATAGGCTCCGAACGGCACCCCGGTCGCGGTCCCCAGCACCTCGGCCAGCAACCCGGCCCCCGAAACGATCACCAATAACCCGGTAGCCCACCGCAGCCCGCGCGTCACCCCCGCATGCACCAGCGCCGTCGCAGCCGACAGCCCCACCACCGCCACGGTCACCCGATCCCGCCCCACGCCGTGCGTAAGCGGGTAGGCGATCTGCGCCAGCACCAGCAAGATCGCGGGTACGGCGGCGATGGCGACCACGCGATCCACCGGCCGCATCGCGAACGCTCCCATTCGGCTCACGGCCACCGAGAGGCGCTGCGCGGGCGCGGCTTTCCGCTGGGAGAACTGCTCGCCCGCGGGATCGGCTCGGCGGTCGCAGGCTGTCCCGGACCGCGCGGTCGCCCCGTTATGTACAGCCTGGTTGACCGGTGCCTGGGCGCTGCCGCGGCCAACGGCATTTCGCCGCGTGCGAACCGAATCCGGCGGCACCCGAAGCAGACTCGCTTCGACGTTTCTCACCTGGTCATCCTGTGTGGCGGCCGCCTTGTCGCGCGCCGTGGACGGCCCCGTTCCGGTCGGATCCGCGCCGCCGCTCGTCGGCGCGGGGTCGCCGCTCATCGGCGGGCGAGCCGGAGCCGGGAGGGCCGCACATCGCGGTGCACGATTCGCGCGACGCTACGACCGCTCGCTCCCGAGACTCCGCCGCCGGGATGCGTGGACGCGCCGGTGAGGTACAGCCCCGGCGCGCCGGGGACGCGGTGGTGCGAGAGTTCGGGGAGCGGACGCCACAGGAACATCTGGTCGAGGGACATTTCGACGTGCATGACATTGCCGCCGAGCAGGCCCATCTCGCGTTCCAGATCGACGGGGGTCTGGACGAAGCGGTCGCGCACGGTGGCCGCGAATCCCGGTGCGTGCGCGTCCACTTCGGCGATGATGCGGTCGCCCTCACGTTCGGCGTGCTCGCCCCAGGAGCTGCCGTCGGCGAGTGCGTAGGGATGCCATTGCGCCCACAGCGACAGCTGATGCTCACCCGGCGGCGCGATCGACGGGTCCAGGGCACTGAAACTCATGGCGAGCACGACCGGTCGCGGCGGCAGGTCGCCCGCCAGCGCGGCGCCGTGCGCGCGGCGCAGTTGGCGGCGATCGGTCGCGAGCAGTTGCAGCCCGTGTGCGGATTCACCACTCTTCGCGCCCGGATACTCCGGCAGCGCGGTGGTGGCCGCGCGCACCACCATCCCGATTCCGGGCCCGACCCGAATCCGCCGCCGCCAGTCGGCCAGGGCCGCCGCATCGAATCCGCCCCGCTCCAGCAGATTCAGCGTGGTGAGAATATGCGAGCCCGCGATCACGCTGTCCGCGTACAGGTTTCGCCCGTTCGCGGTCTCCACCCGCCAGCCCTTCCCGGCCCGCGTCAGCGCTATCGCCGCGTCCCCGGGGCTGATCACCCCGCCCTCGGCTCGCAGGCGCGCGACCAGCGCCGCACTCAATGCCCCGCTACCGCCGACGGCCCGTCCCGGCGGCAGCGTATGCATGAGCGCCGCGAACCCGACCATGGGCGCGGATCCGGGCTCGGACATCGGCGGCCCCGACTGCGCACCCCACCAGGCCAGCGCCGCCTTCAGCCGCTCATCGTCGAAATAGCTGTCCAGCAGCGCGTCTCCGCTCTGCAGGAACTCCCGCGAGAGCGCACTGCCACCCCCCTTGGCGTCAAGTCCCCAGAACGACTTCAGTAGTCGCCCGGGCGTCGGCGCGCCGGAGAAGGACCGCATGACCCGAGCCGTTCGCGGCCCCCACACCCGCACGAACCGCCGATACGCCGCGGCATCGCGCGCCCCGCACGCCCGCGCGATGGAGGCGCACGTCGCCTCGACATCCCGATGGAAGACGATCGGCGCGAGCGCGGTCCCGGGCGGTGCGGGCGCGAAACCCCAAGGATCGCAATCGATATACCGCAGCCCGAACCTATCCAATTCGAGTTCTTCGATGATCCCGGTGTGCCGGATCATGACGTGCGCCGAGGAGCCCCGGTCCACCCGATGCCCCGGAAACCGCTCCACGGTCGATACCGCCCCGCCCAGCACGGTATCGCGCTCGAGCACCTCGACCGCGTGCCCGTCCCGCGCCAGATAACAGGCCGCGACCAGCGCATTGTGGCCCGACCCGATGATCACCACGCTCACAGTGGCAGCCGCCGCCCGAGCACCGCGAACTTGCGGGTGTCGCCGGAGAAGATGAAATGCCGGACCACATCGCCGAATTCCTGGCGGCGGTAGAGCTTCCAGGCGCGGTTGGCCTCGGCGTCGACCTCGGGGGTGGAGAGCAGCACCATGCGCTCGGGCCGGTTCTGCAGCAGTCGCGTGAGCAATATCTCGCCGATGCCGCGACCCTGCGCCGCCGGATGCACATGCAGCTCGGTGAGTTCGAAATAGTCCGAGAGCAGTTCGCGCGCAGCGTGTTCCGGCCAGCCGGTGCGGCGCATCCCGCTGTACACCTGCTGATGCCACCACTGGTGCGGCGCCCCGTGGTACCCGTACGCGATGGCCACGATGGGCGCGGTGCGCAGGTCCAGGCGGCCGTCGTCATCGGGTAGCACCGCGGCGACCGATTGCCAGCCCGGCCTGGTGGTGTGCTCGGTCCACATGGGCGCGCGCTGGTGTTCGGTCCCGCGCGGATAGTCCATGGCCGCAACGTAAACCGAGAGGGCGTCGTGCAGCCGGACGCGCATGGTCGCCGCCGACAGATCGACGACGACGGGTGCGGGCGTGGTGTTCGGGGTGACGGCGGTCATCGGGCAGGCGCAGCTCTCGTTGGCGCGGACGGTTGGTCCGACGATAGCGCCGTTCCCGTCGCGCGTTGCCGCGTGGTCGAGCACCGGAACTTGTCGGTGGGTGTCTTTAGAGTCAGACTCAATTGAAACCTTCGAATACCTGTTCGATCTTTCTGGAGGCCGTTCTCACCCCGAGGGGGTCCCGGCGAATCGGGGTATACGAGTGGGGAGGTACCCGATGTCCGGTGCACATGCACGTCCGGCCCATCCCGGGCGCGCGGGCGAATTACTACGACGCGCCGACGGCCTGCTGATCCAGGCCGCGGGGGAGCAGGATCCGGCCGAGCGTTTCCGCACGGCCTACCTGGCGGCGCTGCGCGGGGCGGGCGCGGTGCTGGCTCTCACCGGTGCGGACCGCGCGCCCCGGGCGCGTTCCCGCAATGCCTGGGTCATGATGCAGGCCGCCGCACCGGAATTCGTGATGTGGGCGGATTATTTCAGCGCCCAGTCCGAAACCCGGGCCGCGCTGGAGGCCGGATTGCCCCGTCCGATCGATGATCGGCGTGCCGACGAGTTCTCTTCGCGGGTAGGCGCATTCCTTCATGACGTCGAAGATCTGCTGGCAGCGGCATCACGATTGCGTCCCAGTACGGGCTGGGTTGCCGGAATGCTGGCATGACTATCGGCGAGTAGGTGGTAGGTACCTGATCGAACTCGTATTATTAGTGGCAGACAGCCGCCAACGTCGGCCGTTTGTCGCTTACCCGGAGGCGACCGCCACCACCTAGTGCCGGGGGAGGTACCGTGCCACTCTCCGAGCACGAGCAGCGCATGCTCGAACAAATCGAGAGCGCGCTCTATGCTGAGGACCCCAAGTTCGCCTCGACGGTTCGGGGTGGACGGTTACGTTCCGCCACCGGCCGGCGCAGACTTCAGTCGGCGGCTCTGTTCGTCCTTGGTCTGTTCCTGCTCGTGGCAGGCATCGCCGCGCCCGTGAAGCTGGGCGACTTCCCGATCATCAGTCTGATCGGATTCATCGTCATGTTCGGCGCGGGAGTGCTGTTGCTGACCGGTGGCCCTGGGATGAAGTCCCAGGGTGGCCGCGGCGGTGACGGTCATCCCTCGTCGGGTAACGGTCCTGGCGGCGGCCAGGGTCGGCCGAAGAAGTCGGGCGGGTTCTCATCTCGTATGGAAGACCGGTTCCGCCGCCGGTTCGAACAGGACAACTGAGCGGTCCGCTCCGTATATAAGGAGCGGCTGCCCGGCTAACTGAAACAAGCGCGACACGCCGTGGCGCCACACCGATTTGAGGTGTGGTGCCACGGCGTTTCTTGTGTGTTTACGGCGGCGTGTCGAGGTGTGCCGGGCATTCCCCACCCCTCCCCACGGTGTTCCCCCACACCCGCCCACACTCGCCGGAAATGCGCGCTATCTGCGTGTTTGCTGATTGTTGTCGGGTCCTGCCCGGCGCGGACCGTGCGTGTCGGGGGAACTGCGGCGAAAGTTCCCCACCCCGGTGATAGCTGGTGTGACCTGCAAAGTTCGCCAAGCGGGGACTGAGATCACCGCCGCTTTCGATTGAAAGTGGGGGAAAGTGGGGTAATGTGGAGCGCGCACTACAGGAGGCCGAACAGTCGAGAGGGTGATCCGGTAGGAGGTGTCGGGACTTGTTCCTCGGTACCTATACCCCTCGACTGGACGATAAAGGGCGACTCACGTTGCCTGCGAAGTTCCGGGACGAGCTGGCGGGAGGGTTGATGGTCACGAAGGGTCAGGACCACAGCCTTGCCGTGTATCCGAAGGACGAGTTCACCGCGCTAGCGCGGCGGGCCGCGGCCGCGTCTCGAAGCAATCCGCAGGCCCGGGCGTTCGTCCGAAACCTGGCTGCCTCCTCCGATGAACAGCGTCCGGACGCACAGGGACGCATCATGTTGTCGGCTGAGCACCGCCGCTACGCGAACCTCTCGAAGGATTGCGTGGTGATCGGCTCGGTCGACTTCCTCGAAATTTGGGACAAAACGGCGTGGGAAAGCTACCTCGCCGAGCATGAGGAGGATTACTCGCAGGCCAGAGACGAGTCGCTGGGCGGAATCTTCTAGCCCACAGCGAGGCGAGTGCCCTGCGGCCTCTGCCCGACGCGGACCCTGACGTACTTCCCCAACGCCAGGTGCCGCGCTTCGGTCAGAGACCCTGGGGCATTGGCCACCGACACTGAGTCATTCAGTGAAGTCCGAATCGCAAGCGACCTGTCATGGGGCCGTGCGACGAAATGTGAGGTCCGGGAGGTCGAAGGTGCACCCAGGCAGTGACGGCCCCCGCCATGTGCCGGTTCTCCTCGATCGCGCGGACGAAATCCTCGGTCCCGCTTTGGGTCTCGACGGCGCCGTCTATGTGGACTGCACGCTCGGTCTCGGCGGGCACGCCGAGCACTTCTTGCGTACCTACCCCAATATCCGCCTGGTCGGGCTCGATCGCGATACCGAGGCGTTGAAATTGGCGGGGGAGCGACTACGCCCCTACGAGGATCGAATCACCCTGGTGCACACCAGGTATGACGGTATCGCCGACGCCCTCGAAGAGGCCGGGCTGCCGCGTACCGGGTCGGTGCGCGCGATTCTGATGGATCTGGGCGTCTCCTCCATGCAGTTGGACGAGGCCGATCGCGGCTTCGCCTACTCCATCGACGCCCCCCTGGATATGCGGATGGACTCCAGCACCGGCCCGACCGCGGCCGATGTGCTCAATACCTACAGTCACGGTGATCTGGCCCGGGTGTTGAAGGTCTACGGCGAGGAACGCTTCGCGGGCAAGATCGCCTCGGAAGTGTTGCGGCGCAGGCAGAAAACCCCGTTCACCACCAGTGCGCAACTGGTGGAGGTGCTGTACGCCACCATTCCGGCGGCGGCGCGGCGCACCGGCGGGCATCCGGCCAAGCGCACCTTCCAGGCGCTGCGGGTCGAGGTGAACCGGGAACTGGAATCCCTCGAGGCCGCGGTGCCGGCGGCGCTGGATGCGCTCGCGCCCGGTGGCCGGATCGTATTCATGAGCTACCAGTCCCTCGAGGATCGAGTGGTGAAGCAGGAACTGGCCAAGCGGTCGGCCTCGCGCACCCCGCTCGACCTGCCGGTCGAATTGCCCGGTATGGGACCGGAATTCAAGATTCTGACCCGGGGCGCGGAGAAGGCCACCGAGCAGGAGATCGAAGACAATCCGCGTGCCGCCCCGGTGCGCATGCGGGCGGCGGAGCGGATCGCAGGGGAGGTTGCGCAATGAGTGGTCGGGCGCGGAATCGGCGAGTAGGCCCTGTCAAGACGTATCGGACTCGGAGGTGGCACGCTCGCCCGGCGTGGAACGGGGCCGCCCTATGACCATCAAGACACCGGCGAAGCGGGCGGCCCGGCGCGTCGAAGACGCCGAACGGGTGAAATCTGGTGCGGCACAACGCGCCTACGCGCGGCGGCGCAGTCGTGAGCGCACCGAACTGCCGCCGGTGCTGCGGCGCATGGGCGGTGACGCCCCGCGCGGCCGCATGTCGTTCGTGGCCACCATTATCGCGCTGCTGGGCTGCGGTCTGGCGCTGACGCTGCTGCTCACCACCCGCGCCACCGAGGACAGCTACCACCTCGGCGACGCCCGGCGGTTGAACGAACAGCTCACCGATCAGCGCGCGGCGCTACAGCGTGATGTCGAAGCGGCCGATGCACCACCCAATCTGGCCCAGCGCGCAGCGGAATTGGGCATGATCCCGGCCAAGGATCCGGCCCGCCTGGTACTGGGTCCGGACGGTCAGGTCATCGTGATCGGTGAACCCAAGGCCGCACAGGGTTCGCCCGCGCTGCCGTTGAACACCACCCCGCCGCCCCCGGCCGCGAAGCCCTCGCGACCGGCTCCGGCGCAGGGTGAGCGGGTGGTGCCGGTGACCACGACGCCGAATCCGCCGACCACCGCGCCGAATCCGGTTACCGCGCCGGCTCCGGCGCCGCAGTCCCCGGCGCTGCAGGCCGCGCCGAATGGAACGCCTCGATGAGTTCATCCCGCGCGATGCGCGGTGGCCGTGATTCCGGCCGGGGACGGGCGACCGCCGCGCGCGGCCGATCCGGCTCCGGCCGTGCGGGTTCCGGACCCGGGCGCACCGCCAGACCGCGCACCGCACCGGGGCTGGACGGCCCGACCCGCTTCCGGTTCGGGGTGGGCCGGGTGCTCATGCTGGTCGCCCTGGTGGTGACCGCGGGCCAGCTGCTGTGGATTCAAAGCTTCTCCGCGCCCATGCTTTCCGCGCAGGCGGCGAGTCAGCGCACCGTGAAGCTGCCCGATGCCGCCAAGCGCGGATCGATCACCGATCGCTACGGCAATCCGCTGGCCTTCACCATCGCGGCGAAAGCGCTCACCTTCCAACCGGTCAAGGTGCGCAAGCAGCTCGCCGACGCGCACGAGAAGAATCCCTCCGCGCCCGCGGTCGACGACCGATTGCAGGCCATTGCCAAGTACATTCACGAAAAGCTGGGCACCGCCGCGCCGGAGAAGGATCTGCTGGACAAGCTGCGCGGCGATGACGCCTTCGCCTATCTGGCGCACAATGTGGATTCGCAGATCGCGGCCGATATCAGCCTGCAGTTCCCGGAGGTCGGGGCCGATCGCCAGGATATGCGTGAGCACCCCGGTGGTTCGCTGGCCGCCAATGTGATCGGTGCGACGGGCTGGGACGGGCACGGGCAGATCGGCCTGGAGTCGGCGATGGATTCGATCCTGTCCGGCTCGGACGGCTCCATGACCTATGACCGCGGTTCGGACGGTGCGGTGATCCCGGGCAGCTGGCGTGATCGGGTGCCCGCGGTGAACGGGTACGGCGTCGAGCTGACCCTGGATCAGGATCTGCAGTACTACGTGCAGCAGCAGGTGCAGCAGGCCAAGGACATCTCCGGTGCGCAGGCCGCCTCGGCGGTGGTGCTGGACGCGCATACCGGGCAGGTGCTGGCTATGGCGAACGACAACACCTTCAATCCGCGATTGGATCCGCAGTATTGGTCGCAGACCGATCTGGGCAATCCGTCGGTGCAGGAGGTGTACGAGCCCGGTTCGGTGAACAAGATCGTCACCGCGGCCGCCGCCATCGAGTACGGCCTCACCAATCCCGATGAGGTGCACGAGGTTCCGGGCGCCATCAGCCTGGGCGGGGTGACCGTGCACGATGCCTGGGAGCACGGCGTCGCGCCGTACACCACCACCGGCATCTTCGGTAAGTCCTCCAATGTGGGCACGCTCATGCTGGCCCAGCGCGTGGGCGAGGACCGCTATTTCGACATGCTCAAGAAGTTCGGCCTTGGTCAGCGCACCGGTGTCGGCCTGCCCGGTGAGAGCGCGGGCGTGCTGCCCCCGCGCGATCAGTGGTCCGGCTCCACCTTCGCCAATCTCCCTATCGGCCAGGGCCTTTCGATGACCACCCTGCAGATGACGGCCATGTACCAGGCCATCGCCAATGACGGCGTGCGGATTCCGCCGCGCATCGTGAAAGCCAAGATCGCCCCGGACGGCACCCGCACCGAGGAGACCCAGCCGGATCCGATCAAGGTGGTGAGCCCGCAGACCGCGCAGACGCTGCGGCAGATGTTCCAGGCGATCGTGCAGAAGGATCCGCGCGGCATCCAGTCCGGGACGGGCACACCGGCCGCCATCGAGGGCTATCAGGTGGCGGGCAAGACCGGTACCGCACAGCAGATCGATCAGAAGTGCCGCTGCTATTCGACCGACCGCTACTGGATCACCTTCGCGGGTATGGCTCCGGCCGACAATCCGCGCTATGTGATCGGCATGATGCTCGACGCACCCGTGCGCAGCTCCGACGGCAGCGGTGGCGGTTCGGCCGCGCCGCTGTTCCACAGCATCGCCTCCTGGGCGTTGCAGCGCGATCGGGTGCCGCCGTCGCCACCGGCCAAACCGCTGATTCTGCAGGCGAGTTAGAGCAGGTAGGCGATGGACGTGAGATGCACCGCTACGGGTTCGTACCCGGGCGGGTGACCGAACTGCGCCGTGCCGATAGCCCGGTGACACAACACAGGTAACCTGACACGTCGATCCGAGTCCGCGTACCGGATTCGGATCCATGACCTTCGAATGAACACCGTCCCGGAGAGGAGCTTCGTGCCCGCGCAAGACAGTCCGCAGGTACTTCGGCCCGCCGCACCGCCGGTGACCGCCCTGCGCACGGTCGCAGAGCTCACGAACGCCCGCCCGATGGGTGCCGCCGATATTCCGGCGGATGTGCTGATCACCGGTATCGAGCAGCGGTCGCACGCGGTCCGGCCGGGTGATCTGTTCACCGGTTTGGCCGGCGGGCAGTCGCACGGCGCGCGATTCGCGCACGATGCGGTGGCGCGCGGCGCGGTCGCGGTCCTCACCGATCCCGCGGGCGCGGAACTGATCGGCGAGATCGCGGTGCCGGTGCTGGTGCACGACGCGCCGCGCTCGGTGCTCGGCGAATTGTCCTCGGCCCTTTACGGTGATCCGTCTCGCACCCTGCGGATCATCGGCATCACCGGCACCTCGGGCAAGACCACCACCTCGTATCTGGTGGAGGCGGGGCTGGCGGCGGCCGGTTTCCGGACCGCGTTGATCGGCACCATCGAGACCCGCATCGGCGGACAGCATGTGCCCTCGGCGCTGACCACCCCCGAGGCTCCGCAATTGCACGCCATGTTCGCGGTCATGGTGGAGCAGGGTGTGCAGGCGGTGGTCATGGAGGTCTCCAGTCACGCGCTCGCGCTGGGCCGGGTCGACGGGGTCGCCTTCGCGGTCGGCGCGTTCACCAATCTGTCCCAGGATCACCTGGACTTCCACCGTGACTTCGAGGACTACTTCGCGGCCAAGCGCCGCCTGTTCGTCCCGGGCGATTCGGCCGTGGTGCCCGCCGCGACGGCGGTGCTGTGCATCGATGACCAATGGGGTACCCGACTGGCCGGTGACGTGAGCGCGGCCGCATCGGCCGATGGTCGTCCCGAACTGGTGACCGTCACGACAACCCCTGGGGTACAAGCGGATTGGGTGGCCGGTCCGGCCGTTCCCGGCGCGGCGAGCCAGCGGTTCGAGGCGTCCGGTCCGGGTGTGAAACTCGATGTGCGCCTGCGTCTTCCGGGCGCGTACAACGTCGCCAACGGTGTGCTCGCGCTCGCGGTGTGCGCGGCGGCCGGAGCCGATACCGCCACCGCCGCAATGGCATTGGGCGAAGTGGATGTGCCCGGACGCATGCAGCGGGTGGAGCGCGGACAGGATTTCCTGGCCGTGGTCGACTACGCGCACAAGCCCGCGGCCATCGAATCGGTGGTGGCCACGCTGCGCGCGCTGCTCGCCGAACAGGGACACGGACGCTTGGCCGTGGTGGTCGGTGCGGGCGGTGATCGCGATGCCGGCAAGCGCCCCCTCATGGGCGCGGCCGGGGCGCGCGGCGCGGATCTGCTCATCATCACCGACGACAATCCACGCACCGAAGAGCCCGCGGCCATCCGCGCCGCGGTCCGCGCGGGAGCCGAGCAGGTTCCGCCGGCGGAACGCGGACAGGTCCGGGAGGTCGGGGACCGGGCGCAGGCCATCGCCGCGGCCGTCGACTGGGCGCAACCCGGCGATGTGCTGCTGGTCGCGGGCAAGGGACATGAAACAGGGCAGGAGATTTCGGGAGTGAAGTATCCGTTCGACGACCGCGAGGTGCTCGCGGCGGCCTTGTCGCGAAAGACGAGGGATCTGACGCATTCATGATCGAGATGACATTGCGGGAGATCGCGGAGATCGTCGGCGGCACGCTGCACGATGTCCCCGACCCCGACACGACGGTCACCGGAGCGGCCGAATTCGATTCGCGCCGAATCACCCCCGGCGACCTGTTCCTGGCGCTGCCCGGCGAGCACGCCGACGGTCACGACTTCGCGGCCAAGGCGGTGGCCGCCGGTGCGGTGGCGGTGCTGGCGGCCCGCCCGATCGGCGTTCCGGCGATTGTGGTCGCACCGCAACCGCATGCCAGCCGCGCCATCGCGCTGGCCTATGACACCGACGGCTCCGGCGCGGCCGTGCTCGAGGCGCTGGGCAAATTGGCCCGCGCCAGTATCGACCGGCTCGCCGCGGCGGGCACGCTCACCGTGGTCGGGGTGACCGGCTCGTCCGGCAAGACCTCCACCAAGGATCTGCTCGCCGCCGTGCTGGCCCCGCTCGGCGAGGTCGTCGCACCGCCCGGCTCGTTCAACAATGAGCTCGGCCATCCGTGGACGGCGCTGCGCGCCGACGTGAACACCCGCTACCTCGTGCTGGAGCTCTCCGCGCGCGGACCCGGACATATCAAGGCGCTCACCGAGATCGCGCCGCCCAGCGTCGGCGTGGTGCTCAATGTCGGCACCGCGCACCTGGGCGAATTCGGCAGTCGCGAAGCCATCGCGCAGACCAAAGGCGAACTGGTCGAAGCCCTTCCGGCCGACGGCCTGGCCGTGCTGAACCTCGACGACCGGCTGGTCGCCGCCATGGCGCGGCGGACCCGGGCCCGCGTGGTGACCGTCGGTCTGAACTCGAACGCCGATATCCGCGCCACCGATGTGCACATGGACGAACAGGCGCGGGCGCGATTCACGCTGCACCACAACGGCGAATCCCACCGGATCCAGCTCGCCGTGCACGGTGAGCATCAGGTCGGCAATGCGCTGTCCGCCGCCGCGGTGGCCCTGCACCGGGGCGCGGATCTCGCGACCGTGGCGCAGGCCCTGCGCGGCGCGAGCGCGGCCTCGGCGCGGCGCATGGATGTGCGCACCCGGCCCGACGGCGTCACCATCATCAACGACTCCTACAACGCCAACCCGGATTCGGTGCGCGCGGCGCTCAAAGCCCTTGTCACCATGTCCCGTTCGGCCGGTGCGGATGGTCAGGGCCGCGAGGTCGGCCGCCGCCGCAGCTGGGCCGTACTCGGCGAAATGGGCGAACTGGGCGATGATTCGGTCATCGAACACGATCGCATCGGGCGGCTCGCCGTGCGGTTGGACGTGGATCGGCTCATAGTGATCGGCACCGGGCGGCCATCGCACGGCATGCATCAGGGGGCGGTGATGGAGGGTTCCTGGGGTGAAGAGTCGATATTGGTGCCCGACGCGCAGGCCGCGATCGAGATTCTCGACGCCGAGCTCGAACCGGGTGATGTGGTGCTGGTGAAAGCCTCGAAGTCGGTGGGGCTCTGGACCGTTGCCGAGCACCTGCTGGAGGCCGCGCGATGACCCAGATCCTGCTGTCGGCGGCCATCGCGCTCGCCGTCTCCATTCTGCTCACCCCCGCGGTCATCAGCTGGTTCGCCAAACAGGGCTTCGGCCAGGAGATCCGGGTCGACGGCCCGGAGAGCCACAAGGCCAAGCGCGGCACCCCCACCATGGGCGGCGTCGCCATCATCATCGGCATGTGGGCCGGATACCTCGGCTCACACCTGATTTCGATGAGCTACGGCGAACCGGGGCCCTCGGCGTCCGGTCTGCTGGTCATGGGATTGGCGACCGCGCTGGGCGGGGTCGGCTTCCTGGACGATCTGATCAAACTGCGCAAGCAGCGCAATCTCGGGCTCACCGCGGCGGGCAAGTACATCGGACAGCTGGCCTCGGCGGTCGTATTCGGTGTGCTGGCACTGCAATTCAAGGGCGCGAACGGGTTGACGCCCGCGAGCCGGCATCTGTCGTACACGCGTGACATCACCACCGTGTCCATGAGCGTGGTCATCTTCCTGCTCTTCGTGAGCCTGATCGTGGTGGCCTGGTCCAACGCGGTCAACCTCACCGACGGTCTGGACGGTCTCGCGGCCGGTTCCATCTCGCTGGTGCTGGGCGCGTACATGATCATCACGTTCTGGCAGTGGCGCAATGCCTGCTCCACGCATCCGGAGGCGGGCTGCTACAACGTGCGCGATCCGCTGGACCTGGCGCTGGTCTGCGCCGCCGGCGGTGCGGCGTGCATCGGCTTCCTGTGGTGGAATGCCGCGCCCGCCAAGATCTTCATGGGCGATACCGGTTCGCTGGCGCTGGGCGGTCTGCTCGCGGGCCTGTCCATCACCACGCGCACCGAACTGCTGATGATCGTGATCGGCGCGCTCTTCGTGGCCGAGGCGGCCTCGGTGATCTTGCAGGTCGCGGTGTTCCGCACCACGCGGAACCGATTGTTCAAGATGGCGCCGTTCCATCACCACTTCGAATTGAGTGGCTGGGCTGAAACTACGGTGATCATCAGGTTCTGGTTGCTCGCCGGTATGGCGTCGGCGATCGGTCTGGGCCTGTTCTACAGCGATTACCTCTCCGCGGTCGGGTGAACTAACTGATGGTCGAACATTCTCCTAGGGCCCTGCGTTCTCCGGGCCCCATGCTCGAATTCCTGCGCGGTCGTGACGTTCTCGTCGCCGGTTGGGGGGTGTCCGGGCGCTCACTGGTGGAGCCGCTGCAGGACATCGGCGCCCGCCCGGTGGTCACCGACGGCGGCGGTAAGGCGCTGGCCGAAGCCGCCGAACTCGGTCTGCAGACCGCCACCGCCGCCGATCTGCTGGAACCCGATGCGCTGCAACGGTTCGCGCTGGTCATCACCAGCCCGGGCTGGCGGCCCGACTCCCCGATACTGGTCTCGGCGGTCACCGAGGGCATTCCGGTCTGGGGCGATGTCGAATTCGCCTGGTGGGTCGATCAGGCGCGCATCTACGGTCCGGTGCGCAAATGGCTGGTGATCACCGGCACCAACGGCAAGACCACCACCACGCAGATGACGCATTCGATCCTGCGCGCCGCCGGGATTCCCAGTGTGGCGTGCGGCAATATCGGACTGCCGATCCTGGACGCGCTGCGCCGCAATCCCGGACCGCAGGTGCTGGCCGTGGAGCTGTCCTCATTCCAATTGCATTGGGCCCCTTCGGTTCGTCCCGAGGCCGGGGTGGTGCTGAACGTGGCCGAGGATCACCTGGACTGGCACGGCGGGCTCGACGCCTACGCCGCGGCCAAGGCGCGGGCGCTCACCGGCCGGGTCGGCGTGGTCGGCCTGGACGATCAGGTGGCGGCGGCGCTGGCGCGAAAGTCCAAGGCGCGCCGCACCGTCGGCTTCCGCATCGGCGTTCCCGCCGACGGTGAACTCGGGGTGGTGGACGGCAAATTGCTGGACCGCGCCTTCACCAAGGCCGCGATCCTGGCCGAGGTGGGCGATATCAGTCCGCAGGGTCCGGCCGGGGTGGCCGACGCGCTCGCCGCCGCCGCGCTCACCCGATCCATCGATGTGGCACCGCAGTTCGTGAAGGAGGGACTGCAGGAGCACAAGGTCGGACCGCACCGCGCCGCCCACGTGCGCGAACTCTGCGGCGTCGACTTCGTGGACGATTCCAAGGCCACCAATCCGCATGCCGCGCGCTCGTCGATTCTGGCGCATCACTCGGTCATCTGGGTGGCCGGTGGACAGCTCAAGGGCGCCGGGGTCGAAGACCTGGTGGAGGAGGTGCGCGAACACCTCGTCGCGGCCGTCCTCTTCGGCGCCGACGCCGCGGTGATCGCCGCCGCTCTGGCGCGACACGCCCCGGATGTCCCGGTCGTGGAGCTCAATTCGGGGGACGATGCAGGGATGGGTGACCCCTTCACCGAAATCGACCCCGAAGCGGTGATGGCGCGTGCGGTCCGAGTGGCCGCCGGATATGCCACCCGCGGCGACACCGTGCTGCTGGCCCCGGCCGCGGCATCGCTGGACATGTTCGCCGACTACACCCATCGCGGGCGAAGTTTCGTGACCGCGGTGCAGGCCCTGGACGAGAAGGACATCGGGAGACCGGAATGACCACGCCGCGCCGCGCCGGAACCACCACTTCCGCGCGGCGGGCCGGCACCGGCTGGTTCGCGGCCTGGCTGGCGCGGCCGCTGGCCTCGTTCCACCTGGTGGTCGCCATCGCGGTACTGCTCACCGTGCTCGGCTTGGTGATGGTGCTCTCGGCGTCCAGCGTCGAGTCGTATGCCGTTGGTAAATCGGCGTATTCGCTCTTCATCCAGCAGGGGATGTTCGCGCTCTTCGGCACGATCCTGTTCTACATCGCGCTGCGGATTCCCATGCGGTTGATGCGGCAGCTGTCGTTCCCGGTGTTCGCGCTGTCGGTGGTGCTGCTGGTGCTGGTGCTGATTCCGGGCATCGGCACCGAGGTGCAGGGTTCGCGGCGCTGGTTCGACCTCGGCGTGGTCGCGGTGCAGCCGTCCGAGATCGCCAAGGTGACCCTGGTGGTGTGGGGCGCGCATCTGCTGGCCTCGCGGCAGACCGAGAAGGCCGGGTACAAGGACATTCTCATGCCGCTGGTGCCCGCGGGCCTGCTGGTGTGTTTCCTGGTCGTGCTCGAACCCAATCTGTCCACCACCATCGCGCTGGGCATCGTGCTCTCGGCGCTGCTGTGGTTCGGCGGGCTGCCGCTGCGCATGTTCGTGACCATCGCGGTCTCCGGTGCGGTGGCGGCGGGCATTCTGGCGCTCTCGGCCGGATACCGTTCGGACCGCATGCGCGCGTTCTTCAGCCCGGGCGACGATCCGCAGGGCATCGGCTATCAGGCCCGGCAGGCGCTGTATTCCCTTGCCGACGGCGGGATCTGGGGTCGCGGGCTGGGGCAGTCGCGGGCCAAGTGGAGCTATCTGCCCAACGCGCACAACGACTTCATCTTCGCCATTATCGGCGAGGAGCTCGGATTCCTCGGATGTGCGCTGGTGCTGGGGCTTTTCGCGCTCTTCGTCTACACCGGACTGCGCATCGCCACCCGCTCGGTGGATCCGTTCATCCGGCTGCTGACCGCCGCGGCCACCACCTGGATCACCGGACAGGCGCTGATCAATGTCGGCTACGTCGTCGGGCTGCTCCCGGTGACCGGCCTTCAGCTGCCACTGGTTTCGGCCGGTGGCTCCTCACTCGCCATCACCCTGTTCATGTTCGGCATCATCGCCAATGCCGCGCGGCACGAACCCGAGGCGGTGGCGGCACTACAGGCGGGCGAGGACGGGCGCTTCAGCCGCCTGCTGCGCCTGCCGGTGCCCGAAATGTATTCTCCCGCACGGGCGCAGGCCGCCCGCGCCCGCAACAAGGCCAAACCCAAACCCAAGGCCAAACCCAAATCCGGGATGAAGGCCGCACCGCAGCGGCGCGCGCTGCCGCCGAGCGGTCGCGGCCGGGGCGGGTACGACGCGCCGTCGCGCCGGTCGATAGATTCCGATACCGCCAGGCGCACCAGCCGCTCCACCGAATCGTGGCGCAGCACCCGGGCCTGGGAGCCCAGCTATCCGACGAAGCACGATAGGGACAGGGGACATTCGAGGTGACGGTGGAGCGGCCGCTCTCGGTGATCGTGGCGGGCGGTGGCACCGCGGGGCATATCGAACCCGTCCCGGCGGTGGCCGACGCGCTACGCCGCCGCGACCCGGCCATCCGGATCACCGCCCTGGGCGCCCAGCGCGGGCCGGAGACCACGCACGGCAATAGCGAGCGGGAACTCAACGCGTGGCCGGTGGCCGCCGCGGGCGGTGGCAGAATCGTGGCGGACGCGGAGCTGACTCCGAAATACGTGATCGACGAGGTGATACCCCTGCTCAGGGATTCCGATCGGCTGGCAGTCATGGGTCGCGCGGCGGCGGATGCCGGTCATTGCGACGCCGCGGACGAGGTAGCGCGAGTTGGGCTGGAGGTGGCAGGTCGTGACTGAAGCAGCTGAAACCGAACAGGAATTCGAGGCCGTGAACGTGCCGTTGGAGCAGCAGACCGATCTGCCCGAACTGCTGCGGCGGGTCCACATGATCGGAATCGGTGGTGCCGGAATGTCCGGTATCGCCAGAATTCTGCTGTCCCGCGGCGGTATGGTCTCCGGCTCCGACGCCAAGGAGAGCCGCGGCGTGCTGGCGCTGCGGGCGCGCGGCGCCCAGGTGCGCATCGGCCATGACGCGAGCGCCCTGGACCTGCTGCCCGGCGGGCCGACCGCGGTCGTCACCACCTACGCCGCCATCCCCAAGACCAATCCCGAACTGGTGGAGGCGCATCGGCGCGGCATCCCGGTGCTGCTGCGACCGGCCGTACTGGCCGAGCTCATGCAGGGTCACAAGACGCTGCTGGTCTCGGGCACGCACGGGAAGACCTCCACCACCTCCATGCTGGTCGTGGCACTGCAACACTGCGGTGCGGACCCGTCCTTCGCGGTCGGCGGTGAGCTCAACGAATCGGGCACCAATGCCCATCACGGCACCGGCGGCATCTTCGTGGCCGAGGCCGACGAGAGCGATGCCTCACTGCTGCAGTACGCCCCGGATGTGGCGGTGGTGACCAATATCGAATCCGATCACCTGGACTACTTCGGCACCGACGAGGCGTACACCCGGGTCTTCGACGACTTCGTGGACCGGTTGCAGCCGGGCGGCCGCCTGGTGGTGTGCCTGGACGATCCGGGCTCGCTGGGATTGGCCGAGCGCACCGTGGCCCGGCTCGCCGGTGATCCGCGTGAGGTCGAGGTAATCGGTTACGGTTCGGGTGATTTCGCGGGCGCCGGGGTCCCGGTCGGCGCGCATTTGCTCTCCTTCGAACCGCGTGATGTCGGCGGTGTGGCGGTCTTCCAGCTCTCCGACGAACCCGCACCGCGCACACTACGCCTGTCGGTGCCCGGCCGGCATATGGCCCTGAACGCGCTCGGCGCACTGCTCGCCGCGCGTGCCGCGGGCGCCGAGATGGGCGAAATCATCCAGGGCCTGGAGGGTTTCGGCGGTGTGCACCGGCGCTTCCAGCTCACCGGCCGGGAGAACGGCGTCCGGGTCTTCGACGATTACGCCCACCATCCGACCGAGGTGCGCGCGGTGCTCAGCGCCGCCGCCGAACTGGTCGCCCAGGAGGCCCGCGATGGCGCGCGCTCGCGGCAGGGCCGGGTGATCGTGGTCTTCCAACCGCACTTGTACAGTCGCACCGCCACTTTCGCGACCGACTTCGGCGCCGCCCTCTCGCTCGCCGACGAGGTCGTGGTGCTGGACGTGTACGGCGCGCGCGAGGAGCCGCTGCCCGGGGTGAACGGCGCGCTGGTGGCCAACGCGGTCACCAAACCCGTGCACTATCAGCCGGATATGTCGCGGGTGGGCCGTCAGGTCGCCGCCCTGGCGCGCCCCGGCGATGTGGTGATCACCATGGGTGCGGGCGATGTCACCATGCTGGGCGGGCAGATCCTCGACGGTCTGCGCGCGCGACCCTCGCACGGGCGGTGAGCGCGGATGAGCTCGGGTGGGGAAGCGGACGAGACGACCGCTGAGTCGCCGGACCCGGTGGACGAGCCTGCGGCGGAGCGGGATTCGGCCGCCCGGGCCGCGCGCCGGGCCCGACTACACCGGGGCCGGTCGCGCGAGGACGACCGGCTGCGCACCGCGCTGCGCTCACCGCGGGTGCGGATCGGTGTGGCGGTGGGCTGCGTCGTACTGCTCGCGATCGGCCTGACTGCCTATTTCACCCCGGTGCTGTCGGTGCGCACCGTGCGCGTCGAAGGCCTGTCGGCGGTGCCGGAAGATCAAGTCCTGGACGCCCTCCAGGTGCCGGACGGCCTGTCCATGATGCGGATAGACACCACCGCCATGGCCCAGCGTGTGGCACAGTTACCCAAGGTTCGCAGTGTGCGGGTGCAGCGCGAGTTCCCGTCCACCGTGCAGGTGACGGTGGTCGAACGCAATCCCGTGCTCTACTTCGATGCCCCCGACGGACCGCATCTGCTCGATTGCGACAGCGTGGAATTCGCGATCGAACAGCCCGCGGGCACCGTCGCCAAACTCGTCACCGACAATCCCGGCGGTAATGATCCGGCCACCCGCGCGGCCGTCACGGTGATGGCAGTGGTCCCGCCGAGTCTCGGCGTGGGACAGGTTGTGGCCAGATCGGTTTCGGATATTGCTCTCGAGTTGCGAGATGGGCGTACCGTGCTGTGGGGTGGGACGGGTGATTCACAGAAGAAGGCGGCGGTGGTCGGACCTCTACTGACCCAGCCCGGCAACGTGTTCGACGTTTCGAGTCCGAATCTGGCCACGGTAAAGTGAGCGATACCCATTGGGCCACCGAAATTTTCGGTGGTTCACAGGTGCGTTTCCAGCGCCGATCCCGGCACCGGAGGGCAACCGTCCACGATACGATGCCAGGTGGGTCGGACGAGGTGGATCACACAAGATTCTGATTCTCGTTTCGGCGCGCCTGCGCCCGTAACGCGGTGGCTGCGAATAGCGTTCCGCACCAGTCGGATACTTGACATAAGGCTAAACCTATGGTTGAGGGTTCATCGAACCGAGACCTTCGGGCTGGCATACGACGAGCATCCGTTTGACGACAAGCTTTTTGGATCTAAGGAAGGCGAGAGCCCATGACGCCCCCGCACAACTACCTTGCAGTGATCAAGGTCGTCGGAATCGGCGGCGGCGGCGTGAATGCCGTCAACCGGATGATCGAACAGGGACTCAAGGGAGTCGAGTTCATCGCGGTCAACACCGACGCGCAGGCGCTGCTGATGAGTGATGCGGACGTCAAGCTCGATGTCGGCCGTGAACTGACCCGCGGCCTCGGCGCGGGCGCCGATCCCGAGGTCGGCCGCAAGGCCGCCGAGGACCACAAGGACGAGATCGAAGAGGTGCTCAAGGGCGCCGACATGGTCTTCGTCACCGCGGGCGAGGGCGGTGGCACCGGCACCGGTGGCGCACCCGTCGTCGCCGGCATCGCACGCAAGCTCGGTGCGCTCACCATCGGTGTGGTGACGCGGCCCTTCTCGTTCGAGGGCAAGCGCCGCAGCAATCAGGCCGAGGCCGGTATCCAGGCGCTGCGCGAGTCCTGCGACACCCTCATCGTGATCCCCAACGACCGGCTGCTGCAGCTGGGCGATGCGGCCGTCTCGCTGATGGACGCCTTCCGCTCCGCGGATGAGGTGCTGCTCAACGGTGTTCAGGGCATCACCGATCTGATCACCACCCCGGGTCTGATCAATGTCGACTTCGCGGACGTCAAGTCCGTCATGTCCGGCGCGGGCAGTGCCCTCATGGGTATCGGCTCGGCCCGCGGCGAGGGCCGCTCGGTGAAGGCCGCCGAGTCGGCGATCAACTCGCCACTGCTGGAAGCGTCCATGGATGGCGCGCACGGCGTCCTGCTCTCGATCGCGGGCGGTTCGGATCTCGGCCTCTTCGAGATCAACGAGGCAGCCTCGCTGGTGCAGGAAGCGGCCCATATCGAAGCCAACATCATCTTCGGTACCGTCATCGACGACTCCCTGGGCGACGAAGTCCGAGTGACGGTGATCGCGGCGGGTTTTGACGGAAGCGGCCCGGCACGACGCATCGAACCCGCGGTAGGCCGCACCGCCACCAGCTCGTTCGGAACCGCCCGGGCGACCGCCGGGGAAGTGGCTCGCGCCCCCGAGTATTCGGCCCGCACCCCCGAGCCGGCCCCGGTCCGGCAGGAGCCCGCCCCGGCCCCGGTCGCGCAGACCCCGCCGCCGGCGCAGTCGAGCGGTCGCGGTCCGGCCCCGTCCTACGAATCGCCCCGCCCCGCGGTCGATCCGACGGTGGCGCACAACAATCGCACCCATATCCAGCCGCCGGACGCCGACGATGATGACGTGGACGTCCCCTCGTTCATGCGCCGCTGACCCGCGTATCCGCACTGTCCGCGCCCGCTCCGGTTCCGGAGCGGGCGCTGTCGTATCTCCGGCCCGGAGTGTGCGGGACCACCCGCTCGGAGGCGAGGTTGCGGGTTATCGGCCACTACTCTCGAGGGTATGACTTCTGTGGGAACCACGTACCGGACCAGACGAGTAGTCACCGCCCGCGCCGGGGGTTTCTCCCAGTCGCCCTACGACTCCTTCAATCTGGGCGATCACGTCGGTGACGATCCGGAAGCCGTGCGGCGCAATCGGGTTCGACTGGCCGAGAGCCTGGGGCTGACACCGGAGCGATTGGTCTGGATGGAGCAGATCCACAGTCGTAACGTGACGGTGGTGGACGGGCCGCAGACCGAGGCGGTGCCCGCCACCGATGCGCTGGTCACCACCGAGCGGGATCTGGCCCTGGTGACGCTGAGCGCGGATTGCGTACCGGTGCTGCTCTCCGACGACGAGGCCGGGGTGATCGCCGCGGTGCACGCGGGCCGGATCGGGGCGCGCATCGGCATCGTGCCCAAGGCGATCGAGGCCATGCTCGATCTCGGCGCGAAAGTGGAGCGGATCGGCGCATTCCTGGGACCGGCGGCCAGCGGTCGGCAGTACGAGGTGCCCGCCGCCATGCGCGCCGATGTCGAGAAGCATCTGCCGGGGAGTGCGACCACCACCGTGCGGGGTACTCCCGGATTGGATCTGCGCGCGGGCATCCGCCGTCAACTCGAGGCGGCGGGCGTGAGCGCCGTGGCGGTGGACCCGCGCTGCACCATCGAGGACAAAGCGCTGTTCAGTCATCGGCGCGGCGCGCCGACCGGCAGACTCGCCGGTGTGATTTGGATGTCATCGGAGGGAATCGCAGAATGACCGAAAACCTGGGCGCGACAACCGGTTCCGGAGTATCGGCGGTCGCGGCGGGCGAGGCGGACATCACGTCCGGGTCCGATCGCGTCGCGCGGCTGTCGGCGGCGCTCGCGGCCCTGACCGCGCGCATCGACGCAGCGTGCGCGGCTGCCGGGCGTGATCCGGGCGGTGTGCGGCTGTTGCCGGTGACCAAGTTCCACCCGGCCTCGGATATCGAGATTCTCTATGGCTTGGGTCTGCGCGAATTCGGCGAATCGCGCGAGCAGGAGGCTTCGGACAAAGTGGCGCAACTGCGCCATCTGTCGCATGTGCGCTGGGAGTTCATCGGCAGGCTGCAACGAAACAAGGCGAAATCCGTCGCACGCTGGGCCGATACGGTCTATTCGGTCGATAGCGACCGCTTGGTCTCCGCGCTCGACGCGGGGGTCCGGGCGGCCCTGGACGCGGGGGAGCGGACCACCCCGCTGCGCGTACTTCTGCAAGTAAGCCTTGACGCGGACCCCACCCGCGGGGGTGTCTCGGACACCGCCATGCTCGACCTCGCCGAACAGCTCGAAAAATCGGCAAACCTGCAGCTCGCGGGCCTGATGGCGATCCCCCCGCTGGATGCCGACCCGGATGCGGCCTTCGAGCGACTCGCCCGTATGCACGGCTCACTTTTGACGGAACATCCCCAGGCCAGCGAGCTGTCCGCGGGTATGTCAAGTGATTTGGAGGCGGCAATCCGCCACGGATCCACCTGCGTGCGTGTCGGTACCGCTTTGATGGGCGCTCGACCGATAACCTCGGCGTAGCAAAGAAACCTCATCAGTCACATATGAAACATATGCTTGGTGGCGAACGAGGACTGAGCAGGACAACACCCCAGGCCAACCGGGGCCGAAGGAAGGTCGACCAGATGAGCACGCTGCACAAGTTCAAGGCGTACTTCGGCATGGTTCCGCTCGAGGACTACGAAGACGACTACGTCGAGGATCGCGGGCCGCGCCCCGCCGTCGACGAACGTGCCCCGCGCCGGCCCCGGTCCTATGCCGAGCGTGATTACGACCGGTACGAGCACGAGCGCTACGACGATGAGCCCGGGTACGCCGAGCCGCCGCCCTACAAGGCGCCGTACAAGCCCGCGTACAGCGCCTCGCGCCGGGACGACTACGCCGACGAATACGCGGACGATCGTGACCGCGACCGCTACGACGCGCCGCGTCGCCCCACCCGTATCGATACCGCCCCGTCCACCCGCAGCCGCTCCATGGGCGGCGCCGGCGCCTCGATGGTGCGCGGCACCACCCGCGGCGCGCTCGCGGTGGACCCGGAGGCCGAGCGGCGCATGGAAGAGCTGCGGATGGAGGAGCGCCGGCTGGAACAGCAGCCGCCGCGCCGCTCCGCGATCTTCGAGGACGGAGGCCCATTGTCCAAGATCACCACGCTGCGCCCGCGCACCTACGCAGAAGCCGCCATCATCGGTGAGCGCTTCCGGGACGGCACCCCGGTGATCATGGATCTGGTCGAGATGAGCAATAGCGACGCCCGCCGCCTTGTGGACTTCGCCGCAGGTTTGGCCTTCGCCCTGCGTGGTTCGTTCGACAAGGTAGCCACCAAGGTGTTCCTGCTCTCCCCGGCCGACGTGGACGTCTCCGCCGAGGAGCGTCGCAAACTGGCCGAAAACGGCTACTACAACCAGAAATAGCTGTATTTTTTGCCTCCGCTCCGCTCCGGCGGTTCGTGGCCCTGTGACCCCGGTTCTTCCCTCCTTCCGCTCCTCCGCTTCGCTCCCCCGCTCCACTCAGTCCAGAACCGGGGGCGGGCCACGAACATGTGAGTTGAGCTATCGCGCGGCGATATTCATCGGCCTCGCCCCTGTGACCCGTCCTGCGGTCGAAATGGGGTCGGGGCCAGTCCTTTTGCAGTGTGTGCACCCGCTGCGCTTCCCCCCGTCGAGCACCCTTGGCGAACTCGTCACCGAGTCGTGTCACCCCCGAGTTCGCGGCCCGGCTCGGTTCTGGAGCGACGGAGGGAGGGAGCGCAGCGACTGACCGGAGGAGTGAAGAACCGAGCTCACAGGGCCGCGAACCGCGACGCCGAAGGCGGCGCCAAGAACACAGCCCACGATGCCGGAGGCGGCGCAAATCGAACATTGTGGCAGAGTGAACAGTGTGGCCTTGTTCCAGGTGTTGAACCTACTGCTGTTCCTCTTCTGGCTGCTGCTCATCAGCCGAGTCATCGTCGAGTTCATTCGCAGCTTCGCGCGGGACTGGCGTCCCACCGGGTTCGTCGTGATCATCCTCGAGGCGATCTTCACCATCACGGACCCGCCGGTGAAACTCCTGAGGCGTTTGATACCCCCAGTGAATCTTGGGGGAATTAGGCTCGATCTGTCGATAATGGTCCTGCTTTTCATCGTGTTCCTCTTGATGACGTTCACGGGCCAGCAGGGGCAGGCGTTAGCCCAGGTGTGACAGAATGGGCCGAAAGAATGCTTGCCCAGATCTACCGCTAGATCTCCAACGAAGCGTGAAGGGATCGTTCCATGCCGCTGACCCCTGCCGATGTGCACAACGTCGCGTTCAGCAAACCACCGATCGGGAAGCGCGGCTACAACGAGGATGAAGTCGACGCCTTCCTCGACCTGGTCGAGCAGGAGCTCTCACGCCTCATCGAGGAAAACGCAGATCTTCGCCAGCGCGTTGCCGAATTGGACGCGGAACTGGCTGATGCCAAGAAGAATCGCGGTCCGGTCCAGGCTGTGAAGCAGGCTCCCGTGCCGGAGCCGCCCAAGGCCGCGCCGATCGCCCCGCCGCAGCCCATGCCCGCCCCGGCCCCCATGCCGGTCAAGGCCGAGGCCCCCAGCGCGGACGCGAATCTACAGGCGGCCAAGGTGCTTTCGCTGGCGCAGGAGATGGCCGATCGCCTCACCTCCGATGCCAAGACCGAGGCCGAACAGCTGCTGGCCAATGCCAGAGCCAACTCCGAGCGACTGGTCGGCGATGCCCGCACCCGCTCCGAGGCGATGATCGCCGACGCGCGTCAGAAGTCCGAGGCCATGCTCTCGGATGCGCAGAACCGCAGCGATTCCCAGCTCCGTCAGGCCAAGGAGAAGGCGGACGCCCTGCAGGCCGATGCCGAGCGCAAGCACACCGAGATCATGGCCACCATCACCCAGCAGCGCAGCGTGCTGGAAAGCCGGATCGAGCAGCTCAAGACCTTCGAGCGCGAATACCGCGTGCGCCTGAAGTCCTACCTGGAATCGCAGCTGGAAGAGCTGGAGAACCGCGGCTCCGCGGTCCCGGTCGACGGCGGCGAGTTCGGCGAGGGCGCCTCGGGCAACGGCGCACTCCTCAAGGGCGGCAAGTAGAGTCGTGATCACGGCCATTGGTGCCGCGCTTCCCGTCGCGAGCGGGTAGGGCGGCGCCGCCACCGTTTCCATAAGAGGGGTGGTGACCATGCTCGTGATGACGCTGGCTCTGGCAGCGGTGGGCTTCGGCCTGCTGGTGACCGCTCTGACCACCGGTTCGGTGGTCTGGGCGTGGGGCTGCATCATCGTGTGCGTGCTCGGTGCGGTGTTGCTGCTGGTCAGCGCGCTGGCACTGCGTGAACCCGAGGAGGATGCGCAATCGCGTCCGGGCGGGCGTCACGCGCGGCATTAGACGGGCCGGAAATATCGACTGGACCTGCCCGGTTAGAATCGAAGGTAGTTTTTCGGCAGTGATCCGGCCATCACCGGGGAGTCTTCGGAAGAACGGCGTGACCTGCCCTTTCGGGTGGTGAGCGCCTACTAGAACCGAACGGGTGAGCCCGTCACAGCTCGTCAATGAGAGGTCCGGCGTCCCGCCGGACAAGCGGGGTGGTACCGCGGTATCGGCGCACCGGCGTCGTTCATCGTCCCCGTGCCCACCGGGTCATTCCAGGCCCACTGGCACGCGAGGAGCTGACGCCGAGATGTCCGGCGAGAACCCGACCCCCGACACCTACCCCCGCGCCGACCTGGGCGCCTCCAGCGGGCAGGTCTCCTTCCCCGAGCTCGAGCAGCGCGTGCTGGAGTACTGGGCCGCCGACGACACCTTCCGCGCCAGCATCGAGAACCGTTCCGATGCAGAGGAATTCGTCTTCTACGACGGTCCCCCCTTCGCCAATGGGTTGCCGCATTACGGGCACTTGTTGACCGGATATGTCAAGGATTTGATCCCGCGATTTCAGACGATGCGCGGGAAGAAGGTCGAACGGCGCTTCGGCTGGGACACTCATGGCCTTCCCGCGGAAATCGAAGCGGAGAAGCAGCTCGGTATCACGGACAAATCACAGATCGATGCCATGGGTCTCGCGGAATTCAATGCCGCGTGCAAATCTTCGGTACTGCGCTACACGAACGAGTGGCGTAACTATGTGACGCGACAGGCGCGCTGGGTCGACTTCGACAACGACTACAAAACCCTCGACCTGGACTTCATGGAATCGGTCATGTGGGCGTTCAAGTCGTTGTACGACAAGGGCCTGATCTATCAGGGATTCCGGGTGCTCCCGTACTCCTGGTACGAGCAGACGCCGCTGTCGAATCAGGAGGCGCGCCTCGATGATTCGTATCGCATGCGCCAGGATCCGGCGGTCACCGTCGACATGCCGCTGTCGGTGCCGCAGGATCATCCGCTGCATCAGCTCGACGGCGCGAACGCGCTGATCTGGACCACCACGCCGTGGACGCTGCCGTCGAACCTCGCCATCGCGGTGCATCCCGATGTCACCTACGTGCATCTGCGCGGGCAGGACGGCAAGCGCTATCTGCTTGCCGCCGAACGGGTCTCGCATTACGCGCGGGAGTTCGGCGAGGAGCCCGAGGTGCTGTCCGAGCACTCCGGCGCGGCCCTGGCCGACCTGCGGTATCGCCCGCCGTTCGACTTCTTCCTCGGCCATCCGAACGCGCACCGGGTGCTCAACGCCGACTATGTCACCACCGACTCCGGTACCGGCATCGTCCATCTCGCACCGGCTTTCGGTGAGGAGGATATGGATGTGGCCTCCGCGAACGGCATCGAGATCGTGCAGCCGCTCGACGCCGGCGGCCGGTTCACCTCCATGGTGCCGCCGTACCAGGGGCAGATGGTCTTCGACGCCAACCCGGTCATCATCAAGGACCTCAAGGCCGCCGGAAAACTGTTGCGGCACGAGACGATCGAGCACTCCTACCCGCACAGCTGGCGCTCGGGTCAGCCGCTGATCTACATGGCGGTGCCGTCCTGGTTCGTGGCGGTCACCAAGTTCCGCGATCGCATGCTCGAGCTGAACAAGGAGATCAGCTGGACCCCGGAGCATCTGCGGGACGGTCAGTTCGGCAAGTGGCTGGAGAACGCGCGCGACTGGAATATCAGCCGAAATCGCTTCTGGGGCGCGCCGATCCCGGTCTGGGTCTCGGACGACCCGCAGTACCCGCGCGTGGACGTGTACGGCTCGCTGGACGCGCTCGAGCGGGACTTCGGCGCACGCCCGACCGATCTGCACCGGCCGGTCATCGACGATCTGGTGCGCCCGAATCCCGATGACCCGACCGGGAAGTCGATGATGCGCCGCGTCCCCGAGGTGCTCGACTGCTGGTTCGAATCGGGTTCCATGCCGTACGCGCAGGTGCACTACCCGTTCGAGAACAAAGAGTGGTTCGAGGGGACCGCCACCGAGGCCGCCCACAGCCCCGGCGATTTCATCGTCGAGTACAACGGTCAGACCAAGGGCTGGTTCTACAACCTGCACGTGCTCTCGACCGCGCTCTTCGATCGCCCGGCCTTCAAATCGGTTGTGGCGCACGGCATCGTGCTGGGCGATGACGGCCTCAAGATGTCCAAGTCCAAGGGCAACTACCCGGATGTGAACGAGGTCTTCGACCGCGACGGCTCCGATGCCATGCGCTGGTTCCTGATGGCCTCGCCCATCCTGCGCGGCGGCAATCTCATCGTCACCGAGCGCGGTATCCGCGAGGGCGTCGGGCACACCATGCGCCCGCTATGGAACGCGTGGACCTTCCTGCAGCTGTACGCCTCGACACCCGGTGTGTGGCGCACGGATTCGGCCAATGTGCTGGACCGCTACATCCTGGCCAAGCTGGCCGTGACACGCGATGTCATGACCACCGCGCTGGAGAGCTATGACGTCGCGGGCGCGTGCGACGAACTGCGCTCGTTCGCCGACGCGCTCACCAATTGGTATGTGCGCCGGTCGCGTTCGCGCTTCTGGGAAGAGGATCGCGATGCCATCGACACCCTGCACACCGTGCTGGAGGTGACTACGCGTCTGGCGGCTCCGCTGCTGCCGCTGCTCACCGAGGTGATCTGGCGCGGGCTGACCGGGGAGCGGTCGGTGCATCTGGCCGATTGGCCGAGCGCCGACGAACTGCCGGGTGATCCGGAGCTGGTGTCGGCCATGGATGAGGTGCGCACCGTCTGCTCCACCGTGCTCGGACAGCGCAAGGCACAGAATCTGCGTGTGCGCCTGCCGCTTTCGGAGCTCACCGTCGCGGCCGAGGATGCCGAGCGACTGCGCCCCTTCGCCGAGTTGATCGCCGATGAGGTGAACGTCAAGAAGGTCGACCTCACCACCGATGTGGCCGCGCACGGCCGCTTCGAACTCGTGGTGAACGCCCGCGCCGCCGGTCCGCGCATCGGCAAGCAGGTGCAGGCGGTCATCAAGGCGGTCAAGGCCGGGGAGTGGACCGAGGCCGCCGACGGCACCGTCACCGCCGCCGGAATCGAGCTGCTGCCCGAGGAATACACCCGGCGCCTGGTCGCCGCCGAACCCGAATCCACCGCCGCCCTGCCCGGCAATGCCGGTCTGGTGGTGCTGAATTCGGTGGTCACCGAGGAGCTCGAGGCCGAGGGCTGGGCCCGCGACCTCATCCGCGACCTCCAGGAGACCCGCAAGTCCCTGGGCCTGGACGTCTCGGACCGCATCACCGTGGTCCTCGATGTCCCGGCCGACCGCAAGGTCTGGGCCGAAACCCACCGCGATCTCATCGCCGGTGAAATCCTCGCCACCACCCTGACTTTCGGGGAGGCGGGCGCGGATGCCGCCGAGCTCGTCGGCGGTGTGAAGGCCGGGGTCACCAAGGCCTGATCGACCGGATGCGAAGGGGTGCGGCCACACCGGCCGCGCCCCTTCGTCATTCGAGAGGTCGCAGCCCGGACAGTATGTCCCGCACCAACTCCGGGCATCGCGCATCCTCGGTGCCGAGCAGGGATCGGTAGTACACCGGCCCAGCATGTCGACGATGGCACGGGGGTGCGTTATTGGTGCGGGTCTGCCCCGCGGCGATGGCCTTCTCCACCCGCTGCCCCGCCACCCCCGAAACCCGCTACGAGCGCGGCCTCGCGGTGCTCGACCAGGTCGGCGGCCCGTCCGGTCGCGCCGTGCTGAACGGCCGTGCCGATATCGCCCCGGACCTGGGCCGCTACCTCATCGAATTCGCCTTCGCCGATGCGTATTCGCGGCCCGGCCTCGGTCTTGCCGAGCGCGAACTCGCGACCATCGCGGTCTGTACGACGCTCGGGACGGCGGGTCCGCAGCTCCGTGTCCGTCTGCACGGTTTCCTGAATGTCGGCGGCACCCGCGAGGCGATCATCCAGCGCGGCGGCTATGCCGGGTTCCCGGCCGCGCTCAATGCCGTCGGCGCCGCTCGCGAGGTGTTCGCGGCCCGCGAGTGATCCGGGTCGCGAGACTCGCCCGCACGACACCCCTTGTGAACCGTGTGACGAATGAGATAGAACAGCAACTATAGAGCTAACGTACAGCTTTACGGTGTTTACGAGATGTCTTGCTAGTTCCAGTCGAAAGACGCTGATTCTCACGTCACGGGCACTAAACAGCCATTAGCTGAACAATAGCCAGCTATCTGTCGTGCGACTCAGCGCGGTTGAGCTGAAGGGCGAGTGCATGACACGAAGACTGCTGCGCCGATCCGCGTCGTTCCTGACGACGTCCGCGGCCTTGATTCTCGCGGGGGCGCTCTGGGCGGGGGCCGCGCACGCCGACACCGGTTCCGCCGCCTCCGGGAGCGGCAGCGGTTCGGCCTCCGGAAGTGCCAGCGGCTCCGCGCAATTGCCGATAACCAGCCCGCGCGCCATGATCGCGCTCGGGCTGGCTCAGACTCAAACGGGTAAGCCCTATCGGTGGGGCGGCGTCGGCCCCGACGCGTGGGACTGCTCCGGTCTGGTGCAGTGGGCCTTCCGCAGCGTTGGAATCGATATGCCGCGCACCACCTGGCAGCAGGCCGCAGCGGGCCTCGAGGTCCCGTTCGGGGCGCTGCAACCGGGTGATGTGGTGATTCTCAATGGCGATGCCTCCCACGTGGGCATCTACGCCGGCGGCGGCAATGTGCTCAATGCCTACGACTGGGGTGTGCCCGTCGGCCTGACCCCGCTGTCGCAGTTCGACATCTACGACATTCGCCGTTTCTACTGAGGGATTCGCTGAAAAGTCTTACTCCACAACCAGTTCCACCGGGATATTGCCCCGGGTGGCATTGGAGTACGGGCAGACCTGGTGGGTGGCCTCGAGCAGTGCCTGCCCCTGCTCGTTGTGCAGGTGGTCGGGCAGTTCGACGCGCAGCACGACGGACAGTCCGAAGCCGCCGCCCTCCAGGGCGTTCAGGCCGACCTCGGCGGTGACCGACGCGTCCGAGGCATCGAGGTTCATGCGCTTGGAGACCAGGCCGAGGGCGCTGGCGAAGCAGGCGGAGTAGCCGGCCGCGAAGAGCTGTTCGGGATTGGTGCCCGCGCCGTCGCCGCCCATCTCCTTCGGGCGGGCCAGGGTGAGGTCGAGAATGCCGTCATCGGTGTACGAGCGGCCTTCGCGACCGACCGAGGTGGCGACTGCGGTGTAGAGAGGTGCCATGACTGCCTCCTAGACAGACTTGTCTGTTCGCGTGCTCCCCCAGAGTAGACAGGTCTGTCTGCTATCGTCAAGGGTATGAGTGAAGCCCGCGAACGCCTGCTGGAGACCGCCACCCGGCTCTTCTACGCCGAGGGCATTCACACCGTGGGCATCGACCGCATCATCGCCGAGGCCGGAATCGCCAAGGCCACCTTCTATCGGCACTTCAAGACCAAGGAGGACCTCGTAGTCGCGTATCTGGAGCGCGAATACGACCGGCAGCGCGGGGTACTGGAGTCGGTGCCCGGGGCGGGCGCGGACGGGATCGTCACCATTTTCGAGAAGCTCGGCGAGCTGAGCCGGGGTCCGGGTTTCCGGGGGTGCCCCTTCCTCAATGCCGCCGTGGAGTTTCCGAATCCGGAGCACGCGGTGCGCGCGGTGGTGCGGGACTATCGCGATTGGTTCCGTGAGTTGATGGCCGAACGGCTGCGCGCCGCCGGTCACGAGGATCCGGACCAGGCGGCGCGCGCACTGCTGTTGACCAGGGACGGGGTGACCGTCAGCGGTGGTATCGGCGATGCCGAGACCGTGCGGGCGGGAATCCGAACCGCGGTGGCGCAGTTCGATATTCGCCGCTGAAACCGGTCCGGCTGCCGGTCGGCGCTCAGACGCCGACCGTCTCCTCCATCTCCTGTTCGGCCTCCTCCCGCGGCTCCTCGATCGCCGCATGCTTGGGAGCGCTTGCGGCCCGGCGCTTTTCGGTCAGCCCGGCGGCGATGACGAGCACCACGCCCGCGCCGAACCAGAGGAACAGACTCGCCAGTCGCGAGCCGAAGCCCGCACCGTCGAAGTACAGCAGGCTGCGCGCGCCCTCCACGAAACCCGCACCGTTCCAGAAGGAATGGAGTGCGCCGAAGAAGTCATTCTGCAACCACGGCGTGTAGACCCCGCCCGAGGTGGTGAAGTTCAGCATGACGAACAGGATCATCATCACCAGGGTGGTCCAGCGCTTCAGGAACGTGTGCAGGCCGATGCCGACGGCCAGGATGCCCGCCGAGTACAGCCAGGACATCGCCCAGACGGCGGCATTGTCGTGCTCGACCACATGGAAGACCGGTCCCGCGATGGCCAGCCCGATGAGGCTGACGATGAGCGAGGTGACCAGTCCGAACATGGCGCGAATCCACATGGGTAGTTCGGCCCCGGCCGCGCCGATGGCGGCGACACTGCCGTAGGAGCCGATGCTCAGCGCCACCAAGAGGAAGAAGATGCCCTGTGCGGTCGGATCGCCGGAGGCGGGGCTGGTGATATCGGTGACGGTGAGCGGGGTGCCCTGCTTAGCGGCGATCTGCTGGAAGACGGTCTCGACGGCCATGGCGGTGGTATCGGATCCGGCGGTGGCGACCAGCGCCTCGGGGTGCTGGGCGTCGGGGACGAACGCGCCCGCCAGATCCCGGTGCCGCAGTTGGCCGATGGCGTCCTCGCGGCTCGGCAGGGTGATCACATCGAGTTTGTCGCCGCCGGTGTCCTTCAGCGTCTGCGCGAGCACCTTCACCTGCGGGGTGTCGCCGACGACGGCGATGGCGAGGTGATTGGGCTCGGGCTGATGGAATGCGCCCAGGTACGCCAGTCCCATGCCCAGGCACATGAGCAGTGGGGTGAGCAGGTGGGTGGCGACATGCCGAATTTGATGCGAGGCCATGGATTCTCCGAACAGTTGGTAAATGCAACTATCTTTAAGTTGTACTATACAACTATGAAGACCGATTCGGCATTCCCGGGTGGTGCGGACCACGATCGCGCGGAGGCGATCGAGGTCATTCAGCGCGAGCTCACCGCCTTCGCGCGGCGGGCGCGCGGGCGTGCCGCCGAACTGCATCCGGAGCTGTCACTGGTGGCGTCGAGCATTCTGGATCTGGTCATCGAGCGGGATGGTTGCCTGGCCAGCGATCTGGCCGGTCATTTCCATCTCGACAAATCGACCATGAGTCGTCAGGTGGCGGCGCTGGAGCGGCTCGGGTACCTCGATCGGGAGGTCGACCCGGCCAATCGGCGCAATCATGTGCTGACCGCGACGGCCCAGGGGCGGCGGGTCGCGGGGGCCGCCGCGCGCAGTCGCTCCGCCGCCTTCGCGGATCGGCTGCGGGATTGGGATGATGCGGACATTGCACGCATGGCCGACTATCTGGTCCGTTACAACGCCGCCGACGAATAGTTGACGCGTGCTGAAACTGCCCGAGAACGTGCACGGCCCAGCCGATTTCACCGTCGACCCGGCCGGGCGCAATCTCCGGGTGCCCGCCATGCCGGACAATCGGCTGGTCATCGTCCCACTGCCGTAAGGGTTTACAGCTCCAGCCCCTTGGCCAGCACCGGCCAGGAGTCGCGCAGCGCATCCTGCCAGTAGCCCCAGGAGTGCGTGCCCGCCTGATTGATGTCGAAGGTGGCGGGAATCTCCAACTCCGCCAACTTGGTTTGCAGATTCCGCGCGCACCAGTCGCTGGCCGCCTCCAGAATGCCGCCCACCAGGAGCTGCTGCATGATGCCGCCGTCGGCGGGACCGAGGCTGCGCACATCGGTCAGATTGTCGTGCGGTCCGGGCAGGCCGCTGCCATTGGAGATGTAGAGATCGAGGCCGCGCAGATCCTCGGCGTGCAGGTACGGATCGTTCTCCGCCCACTCCGGATCGGTCTCGGGCCCATACATATTGGCTGGATTGCCGCCGCCGATGGAGACCACCAGTTCGGCGAATTTACGGCCGATCGGATCGCTGATCTGCGCGCACCCGCTGTACGCCGCCACCGCCCGATAGAGTCCGGGTTTGGCGATCGGCAATTGCAGCACCGAGGTGCCGGACATGGACATGCCGACGATGGCGCGTAATCCATTGGTGTTCAACGCCCCGTCGATGAGCGGGGGCAGTTCCTCGGTGAGGAAGGTCTTCCACTTGTTCACGCCCAGCCTGGGATCGTCCGCGCGCCAATCGGTGTAGTAACTGAACGCGCCGCCGATGGGCATGACCACATTCACGTTCTTGTCGGCGAAGAACTGGGTGGCATCGGTATTGCGCTTCCAGTTCGCCGTATCCTGGCCGCCGCCGGCGCCATTGAGCAGGTACAGCACCGGGCGCGGGACCGAGGCGTCGGCGGGGCGCTGCACCTCGATGGCGTATTCGGCGTCCATCGCGGCCGAGCGCACATGCAGGGTGAGGTTGTGCGCGTCCCGGATCTCGAAGTGCGTGATCCGGGAGCCGTCCTCGGAAACCGGTGTGCTGTAGAGGGTTGAGGTGCTGGTGATCGGGTCGGGCGGGGCCGCCGTAGCGGTCGCCGTGAGCGCGGTGACCGATCCGGTGAGCAGGCAGGCGGTGAGAGCCATTGCCCGCAGTGCCGTTCCGTGTGAAGAGGTAGAGCTGTGTAGCAACGATAGCGTTGAGCCGCGTAGCAAAACCGAACTCCCAAACTAGCCAGCAAGATCCAGCCTGGATGATCGCTGAATGTTGCCCGTGCGTTTCGGGTTTCGGCAAAAGTGACCCTGGCGTGTTTGGGACGCGTTCGGTGATCGGGATCAGTCGTTGACGATGCCGCGTAGCAGGGGACCGTACTCCGGATGCGCCAGCGCCGAGGCGAATTGGGCCACCAGGTAGTCCGCCGGATTGCCGGTGTCGTACCAGTTACCGCGAATCACCTGGCCGTACACCGGATTCGAGGCCGCGAAGATATTGATGGCATCGGTCAGGTACACCTCGCCGGTGCCGTGCGTGTACCAGTTGTCCACCTGGCGGCGCAGTTCGGCGATGATGCCCGGGGTGACCACGTAGCCGCCGATGGCCGCGTAGCTGGAGGGTGCGTCGGCGGGCTTGGGCTTCTCCTTCAGACCGCTGATGCGCATGAGTCCGTCGCCCTCGGTCTCCTCCACCACCGGGACGCCGTAGCGCTGGGATTCGGCCGGGTCCATCGGCATGAGGGCGAGCACCGGCGCGTCGGTCTTCTCGTAGGCGTCGATGAGCTGCTGGGCGCGCGGGACGCGGGCGACGAAGACGTCATCGGGCCAGAGCACCAGCATGGGTTCATCGCCGAGGGTGCGGGCGGCATTCAGTACGGGCGTGCCATTGCCGTAGGGGCCGTGCTGGTCCAGGTAGGTGATGTGGCCCTGGCGGCTCAGCTCGCCGACCTCTTCGACGGCGTCGGCGTAGGCGGCCTTACCGTCCGCGCGCAGCTGGGCGACGAGCGCCGGATTGGGGCGGAAGTGATCCTGGATCAAGGACTTTCCGCCGCTCACCACGATGGTGATATCGGTGATGCCGGACGCGACCAGTTCACGCACGGTGTGTTCGATGACCGGCTTGTCGCCGACCGGGAGCATCTCCTTCGGGATCGCCTTGGTGAGCGGCAGCAGGCGGGAGCCGATGCCTGCGGCGGGAATCACGGCCTTGCGAATCGTCATCTTCCGATCATCACACACCCGCCCGGCCGAACTTGTCGGTAGTGGCGCGTAGATTCGCGAGCGTGAACACCCCTGCCCACTCCGCCGCGGAGCGCATTGTGCCTGGTCGCAGCGCTTTTGCCGGGGTGCGCGCGGAAGGGGCGCGGGGCGTGGGCGGCGCGCCGGACTCGCAGTTAACTTCGAGCGGACACCCAGCGAACAGTCAGCGCGGTCGGCGCTGGGTGCTGCATATGGATATGGACGCCTTCTTCGCCTCGGTCGAGCAGTTGACCAGGCCGACGCTGCGCGGGCGGCCGGTATTGGTCGGCGGTATGGGCGGGCGCGGTGTGGTGGCGGGTGCGTCGTACGAGGCGCGGGTGTTCGGTGCGCGCTCGGCCATGCCCATGCATCAGGCACGGCGGCTGGTCGGCGGGAATGTGGTGGTGGTGCCGCCGCGCGGGGCGGTCTACGCCGAACTCAGCGGGCAGGTGTTCGAGGTGATGCGGTCGCGGATTCCGGTGCTGGAGACGCTCTCCTTCGATGAGGCGTTCGGTGAGCCCGCCGAATTGGCCGGTGCCACCGCCGAGGAGGTGCTGGCCTTCTGCGAGGAGTTGCGGGCGCTGGTGCGCGAGCGAACCGGACTGGTGGCCTCGGTGGGGGCGGGCAGCGGTAAGCAGCTCGCCAAGATCGCCTCGGATATGGCCAAACCCGATGGGGTGCGCGTGATCTCACCCGCCGAGCAGCAGCGATTTCTGTCGGCGCTGCCGGTGCGGCGGTTGTGGGGGATCGGGCCGGTGGCCGAAAGCCGTTTGCGCACACTGGGAATCGAGACGGTCGGCGCGCTGGCGGCGCTGCCGGAGTCCGAGGCGTCCTCGATTCTGGGTGGGGCCATGGGGGTAGCGCTGCATCGGCTGGCGCGGGGGATCGATGATCGGCCGGTGGCCGAGCGGGCCGAGGCCAAACAGATCAGCGCCGAGACCACCTATGAGACCGATATCGTCACGCTGCCGCAGTTGCGCCCGGCCATCGAGGCCATGGCCGCGCACGCGCATCGGCGGCTCATCGCCGACGGGCGGGCGGCGCGCACGGTGGTGCTCAAACTCAAACGCGCGGATATGAGTATCGTGACGCGGTCCTCGACGCTGCCCTATGCCACCGAGGATTTGGCCACGCTCAGCGCGGCGGCGCAGCGCTCGGCCGTCGATCCGGTGGAGTTGGGGCCGATTCGCCTGGTCGGCGTGGGTTTCGCGGGGCTGTCGGAGATTCGGCAGGAATCGCTGTTTCCGGAATTGGATCAGGTCGTCGACACCGGCGAATCGGTTTCGGAGGAGCCGACTTTGGGTGTCGCCGCGGGTCCGGTGCCCGAGGTGCCGCCCGCCACGCGGTCGTTCACCACCGAAACCTGGTATCCGGGACTGGATGTCGCGCATCCCGAATTCGGTCACGGGTGGGTGCAGGGGGCCGGGCACGGGGTGGTGACGGTGCGTTTCGAGACGCGCAGCACCGGCCCGGGTGCGGCGCGCACGTTCTCGGCCGGGGATCCGGCGCTGACACGGGCCGATCCGCTCGGCAGCCTGGGGTGAACGGCACGCGGACCGAACACCGGAGGTAAGGGACGATTACGTCAATTATGAGGATTCGGACTGAAAGTGCCGTCGCAGCGTGTTCGGAGTCGGCTTCGCACGGACCACGTTGGTAGCCTCTGTGTCGTCGTGCAGCGTCGCCGGTCGGGTTGTCGCGCTGACACGTTTGTCGAACGGACCTACTCGAACGTAAAGGACGAGCAGTTGAAGCTTCAGAAAACTGGACGTATCGCGGTCGCCACGCTGGCTGTCGTGACCGTACTCGGGCTGTCGGCGTGTGGCAGCGGTGACAAGAAGGAGAGCACCAAGCCCACGAAGACCTCTACCTCGCAGACATCGGCCGCGCAGAACAACTACCCGCCGGCGCCGACCGCGGCGGATCTGAACGCCGAACTGCAGAAGGCCCTGGACCCGAACGTTCCGGACTCGGAGAAGCTGGACCAGTTGCAGGGCGTCTCGGCCGATCCGAGCCTGCCGTCGCGGATGATCGAGGCGTACAAGCAGAATCAGGCCACCATCACCGTCACCGGCGTCACCGATCTGGGCAATGGCACGCTGACCGCCGACGCGCAGGTCGCCGTCGCCGGTGGTGCGCCGCAGAACGCCGTGGTGCCTTTCGTGGCCGAGGACGGCAAGTGGAAGGTCCAGAAGGAGTGGATCTGCAACATGCTGTCCCTCGCGAATCAGACCTCTCCGGCCTGCTCCTGAGTTTTCCCGCCCGAGCCCGTCGTCCCGCGTGGACGGCGGGCTCGGGCGCTGTGTGGGTACTCGGGAACGGATTATCAGGAACGCCCCTTAATATCGGCGATCGTGACCGACGTGATGGAGAAGGCGGGGCAGGATTCCGCCGGACGAACTGGGCCCGACACCGATCGACGAAGATACCGGGGATGGGAACGGTTGGTCGCCCTCATCGCGGGGTTGATCGCGGTGCTCGCGGCGATTGCGGTGCCGGTGCTGCCGGTGCGCATCGATGCGGCGACAATCGCTTGGCCGCAAGGGGATTCGGCGAAGAGCGTGGAAGCTCCGCTGATCTCGTACGCGCCGTTGACCTTCGACGCGACCGTTCCGTGCGCGGCGGCGGCACAGTTCGATTCACACGGCGGAACGCTGATCGCCACCGGTCCGAACGGTGCGCCGAATCGGGATAGATACGGTTTCGCCGCCCGTGTGACCGCTGCCACAACCGCGGCGGACGGTACGGTCACCCCCGGCAAATTCGAAGCGGTACTACAGGATCAGAGCCTGGTGAGCGTCCCCGTGGACCAGCTCCCGGCGGGCTGTGTGCTCACCGTGCACACCGAAATGACCAAGGCGACAGCCGTTCTCAGTGGTTCGGAGGTGGCGCCGGTCACCCTCGAAGGCGACTACCGCCCGCAGGTGGTCGGCTTCTTCACCGAACTTCCCACCCCGGACGGCGTCACCGCCACCGCGAAGGTGGACAGCCGCTTCTCCGCGCATCCCTCGCCGATCAAACGCATCGCCATATGGACCGCGGTGCTGGCCACCCTGCTCGCCCTGTTCGCCCTCTACCGCCTCGATCGGCTGGACGGCCGTCGCGCCCGCCGCTTCCTGCCCCAGCGCTGGTGGACCTTCTCGGTGGTCGACGCGGTGGTGCTGGGCACCCTGCTGCTGTGGCATTTCATCGGTTCCACCACCTCCGATGACGGCTACCAGTTCGGCATGGGCCGCACCTCGATTCACGCGGGCTATATGGCGAACTACTTCGCCTACTTCGGCGTCCCCGAAAACCCGGTCGGCACACCGTATTACGACCTGATCGGCCATCTCGCCGAGATCAGCGTGGCGAGCCCGTTCGTGCGCCTGCCCGCACTGCTGGCCGGTTTCCTGTGCTGGCTGGTGATCAACCGCGAGGTGATTCCGCGCCTGGGCGTGAGGATTCGCCGCAATCGGGTCGCGGTGTGGACGGGTGCGCTGGGCTTCCTAGCGGTCTGGCTGCCGTACAACAACGGTCTGCGCCCCGAGGCAATGGTCGCCCTCGGGGTCCTGCTGACCTGGGTTTCGGTGGAGCGCGCCATCGCCACCCGCCGACTGCTGCCGTACGGCGTCGCGATTCTGATCGGCGCGTTCAGCTGTACCGTCGGCCCGTCGGGCGTCATCTGTTTCGCGCCGCTGCTGGCCGGTATCCGCCCGATGTGGCGGGTGCTGGACGCGCGTGCGGCCGCGCTGAGCAAGCCGGTCCCCGAAGGCGCGAAGTTCGCGACCGTGCTGCGCACCCGCTTCGTCGCGTACCTCACCCTGACCGCCCCGCTGGTCGCCGCCGGAACCGTGGTGCTGGTCGCCATGTTCGGCGTGCAGACCCTGGCGGCCATGTTCGAGATGAGCCGCGTGCATTCGATCGTCGGCCCGAATGTGAAGTGGCCGGACGAATATCTGCGCTACCAGTACCTGTTCATGGTCACCATCGACGGTTCGGTGGCGCGCCGCTTCGGCATGTTCATGCTGTGGCTGGGTATGGCCGCGTGCGCGTTCGTGCTGTTGCGCAAGGGCGGCCGGATTCCGACGATCGCGTCGGGTCCGGCGCGCCGGGTGCTGGGCAGCACGGTCGGCGTCATGCTGCTGATGATGACCACACCTACCAAGTGGACCCACCACAACGGCATCTACGCCGGTCTGGCCGGTGTGATCGCGGTCATCGCGGCGGTTGCCGTGGGCCCCAGGGTCATGCGGTCGCCGCGCAATCGCGCGCTCTTCGCCTCCCTGGTGGCATTCCTGATGGCGATGACGTTCTCCAGCATGAATGGCTGGTGGTACGTATCGAATTGGGGTATCTCGTGGAATGACAAGATGCCGGTGATCGCGGGTGTCGGCGTGAACACACTGTTCCTGCTGGCCGCGGTGCTACTCCTGGTCCTGGCCGGATTCTGGCACGTGCGCGCCCCCGAGCCCGCTGCCCCGCACCGTGTTTCGCGCAATGCCTGGCGGGTGGCGGCGCTCTCGCCATTGACCGTCGTGGCCGCGTTCATGGTGGTGTTCGAGGTGGCCTCGTTCGCCAAATCAACTGTCGCGCGGTATCCCTCGTTCTCACTGGCGCGCTCCAATGTGGACGCGGTGATGGGGGAGCCGTGCGGTCTGGCACGTGATGTGCTGGTGGAGACCGATCCCAATGCGGGGCTGCTGCCACCGTTGACCGGTGATGCGTTCAGCACCTTCACCGCCGAGGCGAAGGGTTTCACCCCGGGCGGGGTGGCGACCGATATGCGCGCCGACGACGAGGTGGACACCAGTGCCATCACCACGACGCTGAACAGCAAGTCCAGTAACAGCGAGTCCGGAACCACCACCACCGCACTGCCTTTCGGCCTGGATCCGGAGAAGGTGCCGGTGCTGGGCAGCAATGGCAGTGCGGAGACGATCGCCACGCTCACCACGGGCTGGTACCGGCTGCCCGCCGAGAACGCCCGCGACGGCATTGTTGCCATTACGGCGGCCGGCCGGATCCGCTCGGTCGATCAGTACGGGGTGGTCACGCCCGGCCAGTCTGTCGAAATCGAGTACGGCGCAGCCGATTCCGCCGGTCAGGTGGAGCCGCAGGGGCGGATCACGCCCATCGATATCGGTCCCACGCCGACCTGGCGCAATCTGCGGGTGCCGTTCACCGATATCCCCGGCGCGGCCACCGCGATCCGCATTGTCGCCACCGATCGCAATCAGGACGGTAAGCAGTGGGTGGCGCTGACTCCGCCGCGTATCCCGCACACCCGGGTGCTACAGGACCTCATCGGCTCCACCCAGCCGGTGCTGCTGGATTGGGCGGTGGGCCTGCAATTCCCGTGCCAGCGGCCGTTCGATCACCGCTACGGCATCGTCGACGGTGTGCCCGGCTACCGCATCCTGCCGGATCGCGGTGGCGCGCGCGACACCAATCTGTGGGAGAACCACGACAGCGGCGGCCCGCTCGGCTGGAGCACCATGCTGCTGCGCCCGCACACCCTGGCCACCTACCTGAACAAGGATTGGCGACGCGATTGGGGTGAGCTGCAACAGTTCTCGCGCATCGACGACACCGCCATCCCGGTGCACCCGACCATCGCCCCCGAAACCCATTCGGGCCTATGGACTCCGGGCCGGATCAATGTGAACGGCTGGAAGTAGAAACACTCCGCCCCCGCTGAATCAGCGGGGGCGGAGCTTTTTCGGGGCTGTCGGGTGAGGGTTACGACGACGGTTCGCCGCGGAGCTTGCGTACCTGGGCCGTGGTCAGCGCCGTGAGTTGTTGCGGGTCGGGTTCTTTCGCGCCCGACATCGACAGCTGGACGACGGTGGAGCCGACCTGCGTCACCGTCACGGCCGAGTACAGCGTCAGCCCCTGGCTGGTGGTGTGCACGCGGAAAGCGAAGGAGGCGTCCCCGGATCCCGGCTGCTCCAGCCCGCCGACCTGGTATTCGACCTTGGTCCCGTCGGGATCGGTGCTGGAGTAGGTCACGCAGGCGCGCAACAGCGCCTGCACCGTCGAGAACGCCTGCCCGGCTCCGCCGTTCGCATAGGCGGCGGCGTCGATGTCGATACTGTCGAAGTCCGGTCCGCCGTACTGCGCGGCCGCGCGGGTGGCGGCATTGGTGGCCTGTGCGGCAATGGGCGCGAGCACCTTCGAGCACTGCGCCGGAACGGTATTGGTGCCCGCCCCGGTGGTGCTGCCGGTGGGCGGATCGCCGAGCGAGGTGTAGCCGCTCGGCAATTGCGACACCTCGAGCAGACTGTTCCGCAGCGCCGTCACATCCGGTACGGGCGCGCCCTCCTGCGTCTTGGGTTGCACCACCGGCCCCAGGGTCGGCAGGGCGGGCGCGGAATCATGCGAGCCGCAGGCGGTCAGCGTGAGGGCGGTGAGGCCGAGCAGTGCGGCCGCGGCGGTCCGTCCGCGTGGCCGATGCGTCGGAGTACGGGTGGCGGTCACGGCGCCATCATGCCCGGCGCGCCCGCCGCACGACTCAGGCGCCCCACTGCACCTGGGTGCGCAGGGTCTGGCTGAGCGTGACCGCGCTGTTCAGATCGCGGTAGCTCTGCTTGCCGCCCACCTGCACCGAGCCCGAAACGGGCAACGGCAGGCCGAGATCCACGGTGATCACACCGGTGCCGTGCATGAGGTAGTCCATGATCTCCAGCTGTCCGGCCTCATTGGGCAGATGCCAGACGGTGGATTTCGGGGTCTGCGTCACATCGAGTTCGATGGTGAGCAGATTGCCGTCGCGATGGGCGAGCGTCGCGGTGGTCACCTGCTCCAGCGGCACACTGCCGGAAACCTGTTGCCGCACCGTCCATATCGCACCCTCGCCGACGGGATCGTCCGGGAAGGCGATGGACTGGTACACGGCCTGATAGAACGACTGCTCGAGCGCCGCGCGCGCCACATCGGGCGTCGCGGGCTTGGGGGTGAGCCGCAGTGCGGTGATGGCCCCGAGTTCGCTGATATCGAATCCGGCATGCGATCCGTCGGCGGGCAGCAGCGCCTTGGCCAGGGCGGGATCGGGGGAGGTGACGGTGCCGAGAGTGAGCTCCACCCCGTCGGCGCCCGCGCGCGCGGTGAGCGGAATGGTCACCGCCGGCGGTGAGATATCGCGGACCGCCTGCGTGCCGATCTGCTGTTCGATGTGATGGTTGGTGCTGAGGGTGACCTGCTGGGTCGAGTTCGGTTCGAGCGCGGGCCGCAGCGTGGCGCGCGGTTCGGCGCCGGGATCAAGGACGGTGGTGGTCACCGCCGCGATCGGCATGGTGACCTCTTTGCCGAGTCCCAGCGGTTCCGCGCTGTCGGTTTCGGTGCTGGCCTCGGAGCCGTCGCTACAGCCGACCCCGAAGGCCGACAGGGTGACCGCCAGCACCAGGAGTAGGACGCCGGATCGCGTGGCGCGCTGTCCCGGCCGGGCTCGGCCGGGGGAACCGGTACAGCGTGCGGTGGCGTTCGCCGAGCTGGGGGATGAAGACAACACCGTCACGTCGAACAGGTTACGGCCACTTCCTGATAATCAGCTTGGGATGCGGGCGCGGCGTCCGGTCAACGGTCACCCGATGGCCATAGGGAATGATGTCAAGGGTGAGTACCGACCGGCCGCGCGAATCCGGCACAGACGAACCAGACGAGTCGCCAGCAGATAGCGCCCCCCTCGGCACCCCGAAACCGGCCGCCGCCCAGCCGTTGCGGCTGCGGACGCTGCTGATCGTGGCCGCGGTGCTGCTCGGTCTGGATCTGCTGACCAAGACCCTCGTGGTCGCCAAGATGACACCGGGCCATCCGATCTACCTCATCGGCGATTGGCTGCGGCTGACCCTGGTGCGCAACCCGGGCGCGGCGTTCTCGATGGCGACCGGGATGACCTGGCTGCTGACGCTGGTCGCGGCGGCCGTGGTGATCGGTGTGATCCGGATCGGGCGCACCATGCGCTCGCTGCCGTGGGCGATCGGGCTGGGCATGGTGCTCGGTGGCGCGCTGGGCAATCTGATCGACCGGTTGTTCCGGGCGCCCGGCCCGCTCCAGGGTCATGTGGTGGATTTCGTGGCGGTCGGCTGGTGGCCGGTCTTCAATGTCGCGGATTCGGCGATTGTTTGCGGTGCGGTACTGCTGGTGGCGTTGACGGTGTTCGGTTTCGAACCCGATGGCACGCGTGCGCACCGGCACGAGGAGGACGAGAGCGCGGAGGAGAAGACCGTATGAGGGAAACCCGCAGTATGCCCGTGCCGGACGGACTGGACGGCATGCGTGTCGATGCCGGACTCTCCCGGTTGCTGGGCCTGTCGCGCACGGCGGTGGCCGCCATGGCTGAGGAGGGCGCGGTCCAACTGGACGGTGTGGCCGCCGGCAAGTCCGACAAATTGACCGCGGGTACCTGGCTCGAGGTCGAATTCCCCGAGCCCAAGCGGGAACTCACCGTCGAGGCGACGCCGGTCGACGGTATGAAGATCCTCTACGCGGACGATGACATCGTCGCGGTGGACAAGCCGGTGGGCGTGGCCGCGCACACCGGCGTCGGCTGGTCCGGCCCGACCGTGGTGGGTGGGCTGGCGGCCATGGGCTACCGCATCTCCACCTCCGGCGCGCATGAACGCCAGGGCATCGTGCACCGCCTGGACGTGGGCACCTCCGGTGTGATGGTGGTGGCGCAGTCCGAGCACGCGTACACGGTGTTGAAGCGCGCGTTCAAACAGCGCACCGTGGACAAGCGCTATCACGCGCTGGTGCAGGGACATCCGGATCCCAGCAGCGGCACCATCGACGCACCCATCGGCCGGGCGCGCGGAAACGACTGGAAGTTCGCGGTCACCGCCGACGGCCGTCCCAGCGTCACGCACTACGACACCGTCGAGGCCTTCCAAGCCGCGAGCCTGCTGGACATCCACCTGGAAACCGGTCGCACACACCAGATCCGGGTGCACTTCTCCGCCGTCCGGCACCCCTGCTGCGGCGACCTCACCTACGGCGCGGACCCCCGCCTGGCCGATCGCCTCGGCCTGGAACGTCAGTGGCTACACGCTCGCCAACTCGGCTTCAACCATCCGGCAGACGGCCGCTGGATCGAGATCACCAGCGAATACCCCGCCGATCTCGCACACGCCCTGGACGTCCTGCGCACACACTGAGTTCGGGAGTAGCTCGTGCACGTCGGTGCGGCGGTAGCCGGTTTCACACGCGACCCCCGGGCGCGCCGCGTGGTGGGCTGGACGGTCGTGGCCGCCCTGGTGATTCTGATCCTGGTGCTGGGGTGGGCGATTCCGCCGCGGGCGGCGATCATCTCCACCGATCGGCTGGGGCCGGAGAACAATGAGCCGGTGCCGGAGTATCTGGCGCGGGCGGGGGACACCCTGGGCGGCAACGACGTTGCGGGGCATTGGGCGCTGATCTCTTTCACCGCAGGGATTTCGGCCGATCGGATCCCGGAATACAGTGGTGGACTGCGTATTTCGGATGCGATCTATCACGTGGCGATCGATCGGGTGGCCACGCCGGTCATCGATATGCCGCTGCCCGCGGGCGAGGCAGTCGCGACGGCCTCGCAGCGGTCCGCCGCCGCGGCGGTGCGTGCGACACCCGCCTACGACGACCGCGGCATGCGCACCAACGCGGTGGTGGCCGCCCGCCTCGCCGCGAACTGCCCCTGCCTGGTCGGCCTGGTGGTGTACGGCACGCTGCCGGACCTCCGAAACCTCGCCGCCCACCCCGGAGTTCGCGCCGTCGAAGCCCTCCCCGCCGATGCCTCGGCCGCCGTCTTCGCCATCGCCCCCCTGCTCCCCGAACACCAAACCCTCGCAGGCCCCGGCCCCAACGACGGCCCGGTCCCCGACAACTAGTCCCTCTCCGACGTCGATGCGCTCACGCGGGAATCCTCTCGACGTTTCACCCGCGTAGTCACATGCACATCACTATTGCCTGTGCCGGTCGGTAGGTGGGCGGTCCGGCGGCGTGAGGTTTGCTGACGGGGTGGATTCAGCAAACAATTCGAGTGAATATTGCATTTCGAATGTTGTTGATACCAGCGGGTATTCAGTACCGGGAGGTATTCTTCGCGGATTTACGCGGCGAATTCTTTGTCCGCCCGTAATTCTCGCGCAATCGGCGTACGGTCGGCGTCGCGCGTGTGTAGCGTCTGGAACTCGAAAAGGCTTATCTGACAAAGCGGTGACGCAGTGATCGGTATTGACGGCTGTCTGCAACGGATCATGGATATTCCGGGTGCGCGCAGTGTGACGCTGGTGGATGGCGCCAGCGGGCTCGCGGTAGCGGGGGCGGGGCGGCAGGACCCTCTCGATCAGCATGAGGATGCCGCGGCTAGCACCGATGTGGTGCGCGCGGTGCTCGGTTGCCCGGCGCTGACAAGTGGCCGGGACGACGATGACATCTCCGAGATCATCGTCTGCGGGACGCACGGGTACCACCTGTTGAATCTCGTCAAGGGGGACTTCGACGGGCGACTCTTCGTCCATGTGCTCTTCGATGACGAAACCGGAAATCTTGGTATGGCCCGATTCCGCCTGCGTGGAATTCTGGCCGAATTCACCGAGGGCGGTCATGAGCGCTGAACTCGCAAGTGAATTGCGGAGATTGGCGGCGGAGCGCTCCACCGGGGTGCTGCACGCGGGGGACGGCGCATTCCATATCGCCGAGGGTGCGATCGCCGGCGCCGATTGCCGCCGGACTACTGGACTCGATCGACTGGTCGTCGAGGCGGGTGTGGCGACCCCAGAGGAGTGGCGGCGGGCCGAGTCCGGGGAGTTCGGTGCGCTGCTGCGCCGACCGCAGCTCGAAACCCTGGCGCTGCTCGCGGTTTTCGATGCCGCCTATTTCCTGCTCGCCGAACCGGTGGTCCCCGAATTCCGGCCCGCGCCGCCGCACTGGTTGGCCCCGATCTGCCGGATCGATCCGCCCGCCGTGGTGCGGGAGTGCACGCGCCGTGGCGATCCCGAATCCGGGCCGTGGCCGGTGGCGCTGGTCGATCGCGCCCCCGTGGTCCCGGCTCGCCGTATTCCGCGCCGCCGGGTCGTACTCACCGGCGGGCAGGCCGAACTGCTCGCCGCCGCCGATGCCCGGCGCAGCATCACCGTGATCGCGAATGATTTGGGCCGCACCACCTACGGCTGTCTCACCGCGGTCCGCGAGCTCACCGCGGCCGGATTGATCGAACCCCCGGTACCGGCTCGCGCACCGAAACACGCGGCCGAGCCCGCGACGCGCGCGATGCCCGCGCCACAGGCGCACGAATCGAAGGTGGCGGAATTGATCGCGCTACCGCGTCCGGGCGGTCCGCCCGCACAGCTTCCCCGCCGCCGAACACGTTCGGGTACACCGACTCCGGTGCCGGAACGCTGGAAACCCATCGACCGTGAGGTGCTCGTCCGGGTGCGGGCGGCACTGGAGGAGCTGGCATGACCGTGCGGAGGCCGCGCTCGAACGAGCGCAGGGTATTCGGCGGACGGACTGGGAGGCGGCCTTGGAGGAGCTGGTGTGACCGCGCGCAGGAGGCGGCTCGGCGAAATGATGGGAAGAAGGATGACGAAGGTGGCGACCACGCGACCCGAACCGAATACCGTGCTGGTGACTCAGCTGAAGTCGCTGCGGGAGAGCATCCCCCGGCTGACCGGAACGCTGGTGGCCTCGACCGACGGGCTGCTCATCGCACACGATCTGCCGCCGCATATCGAACCCACCGGGATGGCCGCGCTCACCGCATCCCAGCTCTCGCTCTCGCACCGGCTGGCCACCACCGCGCACGGGGGCGGATTCCACGAGGTCGTGGTGCACGGCTCCGGCGGATACGTGGTCATCTACGCGGCCGGTTGGACCGCCTCGCTGACGGTGCTGGCGGGTCCGGAGGTGAATGTGGGCCGCCTGCATCTGGAGTCGCGTCCGGTCGCGCGGGCCATAGCCGAAGAACTCACCGCCTTGGCGAACAACGTCAAGCGCACCCCGAAGAAGAACACCGATTGAAAGGAAAGGCCATGTCCAACATGGATATCGCACTGAAGGACATGATGGTGATCGACGGCGCGGTCGGCGCCGCCGTGGTCGACTACAACAGCGGGATGGCGCTGGGCATGCTCGGCAGCTCCAAGGCGCTGGATCTGCAGGTCGCCGCCGCCGGCAATACCGAGGTGGTGCGCGCCAAGATGCGCACCATCGAACAGCTCGGCATCAATGAGGATATCGAGGACATTCTCATCACCCTCGGCAACCAGTACCACATCATCCGGCCCATGACCGGCCGCAAATCCAAGGGTCTGTTCCTCTACCTCGCCTTGGACCGCGGCCGCGCCAATCTCGCCATGGCCCGCCACCGCCTCCGGGGCATCGAGGAGGAGCTGGAGGTCTGACTCGCTCCCGACCCCGGCGGAGGCGGCCGCCGAGGTGCGGAGGTCCGCGACGACCGATGCGGTGGGGTCGGTCGGGACCACGGGCGGTGCGCGACCGCCCGCGGGGTGGTGTGCATCATGGAAACCCCTCGTTCACCGTGATGCCACACTTCGCCCGATCGGTGGTGCGCGGCATCATCTTTCGATGATTCCGCCCCGGAGGCACATCACCGCGAACCGGTGGCAAACCTCCGGCATCCACGGTATGGTCCGCCCCGGCCGCGCAGTATCGGACATATGCCCTAATTGACGGGGGAGGCAGCCCGTCGAGAAACCGCTGTCTTCCGCGGCCGCGGGCACGCTCGCCATGCTGTGAGAGATACCGTGGCAGGAGAGTCGTCCGTGCGAGAGTGGTGGGCGACCGGAATGCCGAGAGGGGCTGGGAACGGATGGAACTGACTACGGAGCAGGCGGATCGCGCGGCCGGGGTGCTGTTGGGTACCGCGGCGGGCGATGCGCTGGGCGCGGGCTACGAGTTCACCCATCCCGGACCCGAGGTCGTGATCGAGATGAAGGGCGGCGGGAGTTTCGGCTGGGCCCCGGGGGAGTGGACCGACGACACCGCCATGGCGATCGGCGTGGCGCGTGCGGCGGCCGCGGTCGGCAATGTGCACGAGGAGGCCGGGCTCGATGCGGTGGCCGCGGAGTTCATCGCCTGGTGGGATTCCAAACCGGCCGATGTCGGCTTCCAGACCAGTCAGGTATTGCAGTGGCGCAGCAAGTCCGGGCGCGAGATGCAGGTGCACGCGCATGAGCTGGGCGGTCTGAAGGCGGGCAATGGTTCGCTCATGCGCACCGCCCCGGTGGCGCTGGCCTACCTGGATGACGAACCGCACTGCGCCAAGGCCGCGGCCGTGGTCAGCTCGCTCACGCACTACGATATGCAGGCCATGCAGGCGTGCAAGATCTGGACGCTCGCCATCCGGCACGCGGTGCTGTACGGCACCTATGACGGTCTGCGGCAGGCGCTTTCGATTGTGGACGCCGGATTCTGGGGCCCGCTGCTGGACAAGGCCGAGTGCGGCACCCCCGCGGACTTCCCCAAGAACGGCTGGGTGGTGCACGCCCTGCAGACGGCCTGGTGGGCCATTACGCACGCCGACACCCTGCCCGCCGCACTGGAACTCGCGGTCCGCGCGGGCGGTGACACCGACACCACCGCCGCCATCGCCGGTGGTCTGCTCGGCGCGCGCTGGGGCGCTTCGGCCATTCCACGGGAGTGGCGCGACACACTGCACGGCTACCCGGGTTACCGGGAAGCCGATCTCCTGGAGCTCACCACCCGCATCGTGCATCGCTGACGGCGTTATCGTGGTGCGCATCCCGGCTACCACCGCGCGGGGATGACGAGGGCGGCACCGGTTCGCGTGCGGCCCCCGCGCCGAAAGCCTCAGTCCGCCAGGCGAACCACGCCGTCCAGATAGCGGCGGCAGCGCCCGGCCAATCGGACGCGGTCGCCGCTGAGGGTGCAGCGCAGCGCCCCGCCGCGCGCGGAGAGCTGGCGGGCGGAAAGCGTGGTGCGCCCGAGCTCACGACTCCACAGCGGCATGAGTTGCGCGTGCGCGGAGCCGGTGACGGGATCCTCGGGAATGCCCTGTCCGGGTGCGAAGAACCGGGAGACGAAGTCGGCTTCCTCCCCGGCGGCGGTGAGAATGGCCCCGCGGTGCATGCGCGGGAATTCGGAGAAGTTCGGATTCGCCTCGCGCACTTCATGTTCGGAGGTCACCATGAGCACCACGTCGACCCCGGCGTAGGCGCGCAGCGGCCGCACCCCCAGCGCCTTGGCCAGTGTCCGCGGAAGTTGTTCGTGCACATCGATCTCCACCGAGGCGGCGCTGGGCAGATCCAGCACCAGATCATCGCGATCGCGATCCACCCGCAACCAGCCACTGCGGGTATAGAAGTGCACGCGGTCCGCCCCGGGATGCATATCGTCCAGAATCTGCGCGGCGGCGGCGAGCGTGGCATGACCGCAGAGGTCGACCTCGGTGGCGGGGGTGAACCAGCGCAGATGGTATGCGGGCGAATTGTCCGGCGCGGCACCGGCGTCGGGCGGTAGCGCGGAGGTGTAGAAGGCCGTCTCGGCGAGATTGTTCTCCTCGGCGAGGTGTTGCAGCAGCTCATCCGGCAGCCAGGACAGCAGCGGCATGACAGCGGCGGGATTGCCCGAGAACGGTGCGTCCGCGAACGCGTCGATCTGGTGCAGCAGGACCTCCATGCGGCCCAAGGTACCTCGCGAGTCAAAGAACGTCCCGGACAAGGCAGTTCACCGGCGAGCCAAACCATGCGACCAGTTTGGATGTTATGAAAGCGGCGGCGCACCGAGTCGGTGCGCCGCCGCCGTAGCCCGGAATACGGTCGGGATCAGTCCTTTTCGCCGGGCGCGCCGGGCAGCAGATGCGGTGTCTCGCCCTGCGATTTCGCGCTCACCCACCACGCCACCTCGACCAGCACGATGCCGATCGCACCGCAGACGATCGCCGCGGTGGTCAGGGCGATATTGCTCGGATCGAGTTTGAAGAAGTGCCGGGTGAACGGCACCGCGAACAGAATCAGGTATCCCACAACGGAACCCGCGACCAGCAGCATCTTCCACCAGTTCCACGGCCGCGCCACGATGGCCAGCACCCACACCGCGATGATCAGCAGCGTGATGAGCGCGGTGGTGCCCGCCTGCACCTTGGCGGTCTCGCCCGCATCGGGCCCCTTGTAGGCGATCAGATACGCGATGAAGGTCATGACGCCGATGACCAGCCCGGACGGAATCGCCAATCGCATCACGCGCCCGACGAATCCGGTGCGCGCCCGCTCATTGTTCGGCGCGAGCGACAGAATGAAGGCCGGAATGCCGATGGTGAACCACGCCGCGATGGTCACATGCCGGGGCAGGAACGGATAGCCGATCGCCTTGTAATGGAAGATCTGCGAGCCGATCCCCGCGATGCCCACCAGGAAGGCCAGCACCACCGAGTACACGGTCTTGGTGAGGAACAGATTCGAGACGCGCTCGATATTGCCGATCACCCGGCGGCCCTCGCCCACCACATAGGGCAGCGTCGCGAACTTGTTGTCCAGCAGCACAATCTGCGCCACCGAGCGGGTGGCCGGACTGCCCGAGCCCATGGCCACGCCGATATCGGCATCCTTGAGCGCGAGCACATCGTTCACACCGTCACCGGTCATGGCGACGGTATGCCCGCGCGATTGCAGCGCGGAGACCATGGCGCGCTTCTGATCCGGGCGCACCCGGCCGAAGACGGTCTTGTGTTCGAGCACATCGGCGAGCTCGTTCTGATCGCTCGGCAGGGTGCGGGCGTCCACCGGATCCGCGCCGCCCGCCATGCCGAGCGAGGACGCGACCGCGCCCACGGAGACCGCATTGTCGCCGGAGATGACCTTGGTGGAGACGTGCTGCGATCCGAAGTAGTCCAGGGTCTGCTTGGCGTCGGGCCGCACCCGCTGCTCCAGCACCACCAGCGCCGCCGGTGTCACCTGACCCGGCGCGTCGGCGGCGTCGACCGGTCGGTCACTGCTCGCGAGCAGCAGGACGCGCAACCCCTGCGCGCCGATATCCTGTGCGACGGCGGCGGTTTCGGAGTTCGGATCGAGCAGTACGTCCGGTGCGCCGAGCAGCCAGTTGCCGTGCTCGCCGTAGGAGAAGCCACTCCATTTCTTGGCCGAGGAGAACGGCGCGATGCCGCTGGGCTTCCAGCCGGGCGTATTCGGCAGTGCCTCGGCAATGGCCGCCACGCTGGCATTGGGCCGCGGATCATCCGACGCCATGGCCGCCAGCACGCGGGCCAATTCGTCAGCGCCGGTAGCCGATTCGCCACCCGACGCGGGTGCGGCAGTCCGCGCTGAACCGTCGTTCGCGGCGGAGAGTTTCAGCCCCTCGGCTACACCGTCCGCGCTCACCGGCCGAATCTCGCTGAGCCGCATACCGTTCTCGGTGAGCGTGCCGGTCTTGTCCGCGCAGACCACGTCCACGCGCGCCAGACCCTCGATGGCGGGCAGCTCCTGCACCAGGCACTGCCGCCGCCCGAGGCGTACCACGCCGACCGCGAAGGCGATGGAGGTCATCAGCACCAGGCCCTCGGGGACCATGGGCACCAGCGCCGCGACCATGCCGTTGACGGCGGGCCGCCAGGATTCCTTACTGGAGACCAGCTGGTTGTAGATCGACAGCAGTCCCGCCGGAATCAGCAGGTACGTAATGACTTTCAGAATGGTGTCGATACCGTTGCGCAGTTCGGAATTGACCAGGGTGAACTTGCTGGCCTCATCGGCGAGCTTGGCGGCGTAGGCGTCCTTGCCGACCTTGGTGGCCCGGTACGCGCCGCTGCCGGAGACCACGAAACTGCCCGACATGACCGGTCCCGCAACGGTTTTGTCGATGGGATCGGCCTCACCGGTGAGCAGTGATTCGTCGACCTCGAGGAGTTCGGCTTCGATGACCTCGCCGTCGACCACGATCTGATCGCCCGGCCCGAGTTCGATGATGTCGCCGAGCACGATCTCCTGCGGTGCCACCTTGGCGGCCTTGCCGTCGCGCCGCACCACCGGCTGCGCCTGGCCGAAAATGGCCAACTGGTCCAGGGTCTTCTTGGCGCGAACCTCCTGAATGATGCCGACCGCGCTGTTGGCGATAATGAGCAAACCGAACATGCCGTCGATAATCGATCCGGTCGCCAGCACCAGAATGAACAGCACGCCGAGTATCGCGTTGATGCGCGTGAAGATATTCGCCTTGACGATGTCCCGGACCGAGCGCGAGGCCCGCTCGGGAACATCATTGGTGAGCCCGTCGCGGCGTCGTTGCTCCACCTCCGCGGAGGTGAGGCCCGTCGCGGGTGTCGCTGCCTGTGCGGTGATCGACATGATCGACAGCCTAGAGGTTTGCTTGTCATTAACCGAGTTTCCGCAGGTGGGCCGTGCGCGCGTCGGCAAAGCGGACTTACGGGGCGGATGTCCGATAGTCGCTCGGTCGTTGCGCAAGCTAACGTCGATGGGTGTCAGAGGGTCCCGCTGACGCCGAGGCAGGTCCGGCCGAACCGTCCAGCGCCGGGCGCGGGAGATACACCGGCAACCAGGTGGGTATCGCCTTCGGCTTCGCCGCCTATCTCCTGTGGGGCTTGTTCCCGGCCTTCTTCGGACTGCTGACGTTCGCGAATCCGGGGGAGGTGCTGGCCGAACGGATTCTCTGGAACCTCGCTGTGGCGCTGCCGGCCCTGTTCGCGGCGGGACGACTGCGCGAACTGCGCGGTATCGACGCCCGCACCTGGCGGCTCGCGGCGGCGGCTTCGCTTGCGCTGTCCATCAATTAGGGCGTCTGCGTATACGGCGTCATCAATGCGCAGGTGGTCGAGTGCGCTCTGGGCTACTTCGTCAATCCGCTGGTGACGGTCGCGTTCGGCGTCCTCATCTTTCGGGAGCGGCTGCGCCGGGTGCAGTGGGTCGCACTGGCATTGGGTGCGAGCGCGGTCATCGTGCTGACCGTTGACTACGGCCGCCCGCCGTGGATCGCGCTCATTCTGGCCTGTTCGTTCGCCACCTACGGACCCGCGCCGCAGCGCGGGCCACCGGCGCGTAGGGCCGCGGGCACGATCGCCAGCGCGAGAATGCCGCCGCCCAGCGCCAGCAGCGGGAAGCCCGCGACCGCGACGACGACACCCGAGGCCATACCGCCGGTCGCACCGGCGAGGGCGATCGAGACATCCACCAGCCCTTGGGTTTCGGCTCGGGTCTCCAGGGGCACCGCATCGGTGATGATCGCGGTGCCGGTGATCAGGCCGAAGTTCCAGCCCAGCCCCAGCAGCGCCAGCGCCACGGTGATCGGGATGAGCGAGTCGTCCGATGCGGCGGCGATGATCCCGGCGGCCAGCAGTATCACCCCGGAGGCGGCCGTGATCGGCAGTCGACCGTAGCGGTCGACGAGCCGGCCGGTGAGCGGTGAGGGCAGGTACATGGCCCCGATATGGATACCGATGACGAGCCCGGCGGCGGCGGTGCTGTGCCCGTGATCGTGCATATGGACCGGCGTCATGGTCATGATCGCCACCATGACCAGCTGGGTCACCACCATGATGAGCGCACCGGTGAGAACGCCGGAACGTCGCCGCCCCGGAGGGTCCGCCTCGCGGGGTGATGATGCCCCGGCTGACGCGCGGGGCCGCAGTGTCCCGGCCGCACCGCCTTCGTCATTCATGGTGCGGGCCAACAGCAATGGATCGGGGCGTAGCCAGACGGCCAGCACCGCCGCCGCCGATCCGTACGCGACCCCGGCGAGCAGAAACGGCCCCGTCAGGTACGGAATACCAAGCGCGCGTGCGAGATCGCCGGTAAGCCCGGTGAGATTGGGACCGATCACCCCGCCCAGCGTGGTCGCCACCAGCACGGTCGACACCGCCCGGGCGCGATGCGCGGGCGCGGCCACATCCGCTCCGGCATAACGGGCCTGCAGAGTGGTGGCCGTCCCCGCGCCGTATATGAACAATGCGGCGAACAGCAGCACGATATTGTCCGCGACGGCCGCCGCGATCACACCGGCACTGCCGACCGCACCGGCCGAATACCCGGTCGCCAACCCGCGCCGCCGACCCCGTGCCTGCGAAATCCGCCCCACGGCGATCGCCGCCAGCGCGGACCCGGCGGTCCCCAGCGCACTCGGCAGTCCGGCGAGCCCGGTGGACCCGAGCATGTCCTGCGCGAGCAATGCTCCGACGGTCACCCCGGCGGCCAGCCCCGCCCCGCTCAGCACCTGCGCGGCGACCAGCACGATCAGAATCCGGCGCTGTGCCGGATGCGCGTCCGGCACCGGGGCCGCCATGGGAGTCGTCACGCGGGCCCCACTTCGCCCAGGTCCAGGCGATCGGCCAGACCGGCGGCGGTGAAGGCGGCCACCAATTCGGCGCGGCCCTCGGTGAAGTGCGCCCAGCCGTCGTAGTGCACCGGAACCACCCGGCGCGCGCCGAGGATGCGGGCGGCCTCGGCGGCCTGCGCGCTGTCGAAAACGATTGTCGCGCCGTCGAACAGGGCCGGGATGCGCGGCGCTCCGGCGAAGAGGATGGCGGTGTCGATGGTGCCGCAGCGATCGGCGATCTCCCGCACCACCTCGAGTGAGGCATTGTCGCCGCTGACGTACACCGTGGGCAGATCCGCTGCGCTGAGCACGAATCCGACGACCTGACCCAGCAGCGGGACTGACGCCCGTTCCCACCGCGCTCTCCGCCGTCAACAGCGCCCTGACGAGTATCCCGACCGCGGCCCTGCTGCTGTGGGATGAGCATGACGGCCCGCATCGAGCGGCGGCCTGCCCGCCCGACGAAATCCTCCAGCGCGCCCTCGCCACCCTCGCCGCGGATGCCGCGGACCTGCTCACCGGCCCCGACGCCGAATACCTCACCCCGTGTGACTCGGCTCCCTGCAATCGCTATCTGCTGCGGCACGGCCGTCGTCACTGGTGCTCCACCCGCTGCGGCGACCGGGTGCGCGCCGCCCGTGCGTACGCCCGTCGCGCACAATCGAAATCGCGATAGCGCCCGTCGCGGTCACTGGCCGATTGGCGACGTATTCGGGCAGAGCGGACTCGCGCCGATCGCCTTAGGGTGTGGCGGTGGGTGCGCGAAATGGTCAGGGCGGCAACGCCGGCAACCTCGGTATCGACCGCCGCGAGGTGTCGTCATGGTCCCGGGTCCAGGCGTCGCTGCGCCCGGTGCTGCGCCCGATCGGCTATCGCGCCGGACCCTCCGGCGACGGTCTGCTGCGCCGTGAGATCTTCCCGTTCATCGACGAATTGGTGGTGGTGGATCTGCCGGACAAGCGCGCGTTCGTCGACTCGAATCTGGTGCGCCACTGGGGAGTTCCGCCGGATGGGGTCTTCGCGGTGGCCCGGGCCAATCTGGCCGCGTCCGCGGCATCGGTCGGGCCGGTGACGGGTCCGTATCTGCGCATGATCGACAGCGACGGCTACGCCACCTCACTGCCGCTGCTCGCCGAATGGCTCTCCGGGATGGGCCATCGGGGCAGGCGCGCGGTGGCCTTCATGCCCGATCAGGACAGCCTGCTGCTCGTCGCCGATGAACCGGATCTACTCGAGCGCGTCTTCGCCGATGTCGCCGAACTCTACGAGACGGCCGCGAATCCGCTGTCCCCGCAAGGCTATACGACCGATGAGCGGGGCCGGGTGGTGCCCTTCGATCGCGCGGGCCCGCACCCCTGCCTTCCGGCCGCGGTCCGCGCCCGCTGCGCGCTCACCGTCGACGCCTACGCACCGCAAACCGCCGCGCTGCGCCGGGCCTTGAACGAATCGCAGGGGTACGGAACGGGATTCGAGCCCTACGGCCTGGCTCCCGCCTTCGCCCCCGAGGCGCTGCTGGTGGATCGCGGTCGTGACGCGCTCACCCTCACCACCTGGGTCGAGGGCGAATTCGACGTATTGCTACCCCGGACAGACTGCATCTCCTTCGTGCGCTTCGCCGAGGACAACACCGTTCTCGGCGATTTCGTGGTGCCCTCGGAGGTGGTCGTCAATCTGCTCGGTCTGCGGCCCGCGCGCGGAATGCGCCCGGAGCGCTTCGAGATTCGCTCCTGGCCGAGCCGGTCGGTCTACTCGGCCATCCGCGCCGCCGCCGTCACCATTTGAGTCACTCCCGGTACATCGCACCGCGGAAGACCAGCCAGCGCATGGCCGCGTACATATAGAGGCCCTCGCCGATCCCGCCCGCCACCCGTGCGAGCTGATACTCCAGCCCGAGGGTGGCCAGTCCGCTGGTGACCCCGAGGATGAAGACCAGATAGTTGACCGCGACCACCACGACGTAGATCGCGAGTTGCGGCCCGATCGCGGCGTGCGAGGCGAAGTTCAGCGTCCGGTTCAGCAGATAGCTCAACCCGAACGCGGTGATGTAGCCCGCGGTGATCGCGATCGGCAGCGGCACCCGCAGCGTGCCGTGCAGAACGGTCAGCAAAGCCATATCCGAGGCGAAGCACACCGCGCTGACCAGCAGATAGCCCACGAAGGTGGGCGGTGCGAGCCGTTCCAGCCCGAAGGGCAGGCGTTCGGAGATACCCGTGCACAGCCGGTGGAACCAGGTATCGGGCATGACTTTCCGCACGAGGTCACGATGGCATCGCGAGATGGCCGGCAGGTTAGCGGCGCACCAACGCACCGCTGGGAATATAAGCTGCAACTTATATAAAGGTGCGGCCCGGGACAATACGATCGAGTTCTACACCGTGGCACCGGAGGGCAGTGCCGCACCGGAGGACAGTACGGAGTCCTGATGGAACCCGCTCCGGCGAAGATCTTCGACGCGCTCGGCGATCCCGTGCGCCGCTTCATCCTCGAACTGGTGGGCGCGGGGGAGCTGCCCGCCGGGGCGATAGTCGCCGCGGTGCAGGAATTCACCTCGATCTCGCAGCCCGGCGTCTCCCAGCATCTCAGGGTGCTGCGCGATGCCGGACTGCTCACCGTGCGGGCCGAGGGCACCCGCCGGATCCATGCCGTCGATCCGGCCGCGACGGAAGCGGCCCGGCATTGGCTGACGGCGCTGACCGTACAACCCTTCGCCCAGCCGATGGATGCCCTGGCCACCGAGATCGCGCGCGGAAAGCGAGAGCGCCGCACTGGGAATCGCGCGTCGAGCGCCGGGCCGGACGCCCGTTTGGCCTGAGAACACCCCGTGCGAACCCGCGCATCCCCTCATCGGATGCGCGGTCGCCCGGGGTGTTACCGAAATGGACTACTGCGCGCCGGGTTTCAGCGCCTGCTCCACGAACTGATTCGTGTAGGTGGCATCGAGATCGATGCGGTCGCGCACCGGCTTCACATTGCGCGAGTACCGGCCGAGGATGCGCAGCACGTTCTCGGCCCCTTCGCGTTTCATGAGGCCGTCGCCATTGAACATGCTGATCGAATCGCCGACCGATTTGACGTACAGCGTGGGATCGCCGCCCGCGTACTGCGACGGCATCTTGGCCGCGATCTCCTGCGGCGAATGCGCCTTGATCCATTGCAGCGTCTGCACGAACGAGGTCACCAGCTTCTGCACGATCTCGGGATGGCTGTCCACGGTCTCGCAGCGCATGTAGAGCGAGGCCGCCGGGTACAGCCCGCCCAGCGCGGCGCGGGTGCCCTGTTCATTGCGCATATCGATGAGCACCTGGGCATCACCGGAGCTGACCATCTTGGCGACGGTCGGATCGGTGGTCATCCCCGCGTCGATGCCGTCGTGGTTCATACCGGCGATGAAGGTCTGTCCCGCACCGACTTTCACCCGGGTGTAGTCCGAGGTCTGCAATCCTTCCTGCCCGGCAAGGGCCTGGGTGAGGAAGTCGGTGGAGGAGCCCAACGAGGTGACCCCCAGATTCCGGCCCCGGAAATCCTTGGGGGAGCGGATGGTTCCCGCGTCGGCCTTGGAGACCAGCTCCACTTCGCCCGGTACATCGGCGAATTGGACGACGGTGCGCAGGCATTGATCCTTGGCCTGTAGATCGATGGTGTGGTCGTAGAACCCGACCACACCCTGCACATCGCCGGTGAGCAGCGCGGTCTCGGCGGTCGCGCCGGACTGCTCGCCGAGCAGTTTCACATCGATGTCATTGCGTTCGAAATTGCCCAGTTGCTGAGTCAGCATGGCGGGCAGGTAGATCACCTTCTCCAGGCCGCCGACCATAATGGTGATCTGCGGTCGCCCGTTCGCCACCGGAATGGTGCGCGAATCACGACAGCCGGTGGCCAGCAGCAGTGAGGAGACGGCGAGCAGAATGAGCGCCAGGCTCTTGCGGTAGCGCATGCTCACATCCCGCCGTGGCCCGCGCCGGCCTGCGAGGGACGCCATTTCAGCAATCGACCCTCGGCCACGCCGATGATCCACTCCGCGACCAGCGCCACCACGGTGATGACGATCATGCCCGCGTAGATGCCCGCTGCGTCGAAGGTGCCCTGCGCATTGGAGATGAGTAGACCCAAACCCTTACTGGCTCCGGCGTATTCACCGACCACCGCACCGATCAGCGCGAAGCCGAAGGCGGTGTGCAGGCTGGACAGAATCCAGGTGGTCGCACTCGGCAGCACGATCGAGGTGAGCACCTGTCGCTTGGACGCGCCCAGAATGCGGGCATTGTTGATCACATTGCCGTCCACCTCACGCGCACCGGTGAAGGCGTTGAAGAACACCGCGAAGAACACCAGCACCACCACGGTGGCCACCTTGGAACTGAGCCCCAGGCCGAACCAGATGATGAACAGTGAGGCCAGCACGATACGCGGAACGGCGTTGAGCGCCTTGATGAATGGCGCGAGCACATCCGCCCAGTAGCGGCTGCGGCCCAGCAGCACACCCAGCACCACACCGGCCACGGTGCCGATGACGAAGCCCAGCACGGCCTCCTGCACGGTCGTGAACAGCTGCAACCAGATGGAGCCGAATTGCGTTCCCTCGGTGAACCATTCGTAGAGCCGGTCCCAGATGAGCGAGGGCTTGGAGTAGAAGAAGGGATCGATCCACAGCGAGGCGGTCAGTTCCCACGAGCCCAGCCACAGCGCCACCAGCAGCGCCCGCAGGCCCCAGGTGCGCAATGTGACCCGGCGCGCCTGATTGCGCACCCGGGTCAGGATCTGCTCCTCGGTCTCGGCCTCGAATTCCGGTGCGCCCTTGGCGATCTCGGTCATGACATCATGCGACACGAGCCGCTCCGTTCTTGCGTGCCGCATCGACCTGATCGCGCAGCGTTTCCCAGATTTCGCGGTAGAGGTCGCGGAACTCCTCGGTGAGCCGCACCTGTTCGACATTGCGCGGGCGCTCCAGGGTGACGGTGAAATCACCGCAGACCGTCGCGGGCGAGGCGGTCATGACGACCACCCGGTCGGCCAGGGCGATGGCTTCCTCCAGATCGTGCGTCACGAAGATGACCGCCGCATTGGTCCCGGACCACACGCGCAGCAGTTCGTCCTGCATGAGCTGGCGGGTCTGCACATCGAGCGCACTGAACGGCTCGTCCATGAGAATGATCTCGGGATTGTTGACCAGGGTCTGCGCAAGCGAAACGCGTTTGCGCATACCGCCGGAGAGCTGATGCGGGTAGTAGCCCTCGAATCCGGCCAGGCCGACCGTGCGCACCCATTCGGCGGCGCGTTCGCGCGCCTGCTTCCTGGGCACGCCCCGGAACTCCGGGCCCAGCGCCACATTGTCCAGCACCGACTTCCACGGCAGCACCGCGTCCTGCTGGAACATATAGCCGACGCCGTCCGGAATACCGCGAACATCCTTGCCGCGCACCAGGGTCCGCCCGGCCGAGGCGGGCTCGAGGCCCGAGACCAGGGAGAGCGTGGTGGACTTGCCGCAGCCGGTGGGGCCGACGACGGCGACGAATTCGCCCGGGGCGACGGCGAAGTTCAGGTCGCGCACCGCGGTGTGGATACCACCGTTCGTGCCCGGGAAGCGCTTGGTCGCGCCCCTCAGCTCGATGAGCGGGTGCTCGATGAGCGGCCCGCCGCTGTGCTCGATGAGCGGCCCGCCGCTGTGCTCGATGATCGGCCCGCCGCTGTGTTCGATAAGCGGCCCGCCGCTGTGCTCGATGAGTGGATCGGTCACTACTACTCCTGTGTCCCTGCCGCGTCTCTGCGGCGTTGGACAGAAGCTACGTGTCCCGGGTCACACCGGACCCCCTTGTGTGCGCTACCCGCACAAGTGGCAATTCGGACGTTTCGTGCATTCTGCTCATGGGTTTGCGGAGCATTGTCTATCCTGTCGCGGGTGTTCTCGCTCGGCCCCCGCTCGGTTCGCCTTCGAACCCAGATCGTGCTGTTGCAGGTCGCGGTGGTCGGCTTGACCCTGGGCCTGGCCTTCGGCGTCTTCGCGTATGTCAGCGGACAGCGGCTCTCGGGGGAGTACGGCGAAAGGGCCCTTGCCATCGCGCGGACCGTCGCCTCGGATCCGGAGGTGCGGACCGAGGTCGCGCGCTATGCCAATCTCGCATTGCGACCCGGACCGCAATTGGAGGATGAGCTCGCCGCGGGCGAATTGCAGCGGATCGCCGGTGACGCGCGCGTGCGCACCGGGGCATTGTTCGTGGTCATCACCGATGACGCGGGCATACGCCTGGCGCATCCCGAGCGCGGTCGGCTCGGCGAGATGGTCAGCACCGACCCGTCCAAGGTGCTCGCCGGAGCCGAGGTGGTGATTCGCGAACACGGCACCCTCGGTGAATCCGTGCGCGCCAAAGTGCCGGTGTTCGAACGGGGTACGGGCCGCGTGGTGGGCGAGGTGAGCGTCGGCATCTCCACCGAGGCGGTGCGCGAACAACTGCTGAACGATCTGCGCCGTGCCGGTCTCCTGATCGGTGGCGCACTGCTCGCGGGCATTGCCGGATCGGTGTTGCTGGCTCGTCGCTGGCACGGTTTGACGCTCGGCCTCGAGCCGTCCGAACTCGCCGAATTGGTGCGTGAACAGGACGCGGTGCTGCACGGCATCGGGGAGGGCGTGGTCGCCGCCGACTCCGCCTGGCGCGTCACGGTCGTCAATGACGAGGCCCGCCGACTGCTCGGCGTCACCGCCGCGCCGGGTGCGGATATCGATGCGATCGGCCTGACTCCCCGTGTGGTGCGGGCCTTCCGGGCCGCGGACGGACAACCGGTACAGGCGGCGGTCGGCGCGCGCATCGTCGTGGTCACCGCCCGCGCCGTCACGCGCGAGGGCCGCCCGCTCGGCGCGGTATTGAGCGTGCGCGACCGCACCGATGTGGAATCCCTTACTCGCCAACTGGATGCGGTCCGCTCCCTGAGCACCGTGCTGCGCGCCCAGCGCCACGAATTCGCCAATCGCCTGCACCTGCTCAGTGGCCTGCTGCACACCGGCCGCCCCGACGAGGCCGCGGTCTACCTGGGGGAGTTGCTCGGCTCCGGCCCCCTCGGCGCGGCCCTGCCCGGTATGGACGCGGTCACCGACCCGTATCTGCAAGCCTTCCTCGCCGCCAAGGCCGCGCACGCCCGCGAAAAGGGCGTGCGATTACGCCTCGGTCCCAATACCTGGGTCGCCGCGAATCTCGCCGCGCCGGTGGATGTCACGACGGTCCTGGGCAACCTGCTCGACAACGCCATCGAGGCCGCCCGGGATTCGGAGGGGAAGATCGTCGAGGTGGAGTTGGTTCAAGAGGGTGAGACACTGCACCTCACCGTGGCAGACAGCGGTGAGGGCGTCGCGGCCGACCTGGTGGATTCGATATTCACCGAAGGGGTTTCCACGCGCGCCGACACCGGAGCGCCCGGCGGGCGCGGTGTCGGTTTGGCGCTGTCCCGGCAGGTCGCCCGGGCCCGCGACGGTGACGTGCGATTGGGGCATGCGGGTGGTATCGGAGCCGAAAAGCCTTTGCGGGGTGCGGAATTCATTGCCCGATTGCCGGGTGTACTGACCGAGGGAGAACCGGCGTGGGTGCTGGAGAGCTGAATGTGCTGGTGGTCGACGACGACTTCCGGGTGGCCAATATGCACGCCGGAATCGTCGCGGCGCTGCCGGGCTTCACCGTCGGCGCGGTCGCCAACACCCTGGCCGCCGCGCGGACCGAGATCGAAAGCGCGGCATTCGATCTGGCCCTGGTCGATGTCTATCTGCCGGACGGTTCCGGGGTGGAGCTGGTGCGCGAGATCCGGTTCGACGCCATGATGCTCACCGCCGCAACCGAATCCGAGACGGTGCGGGCCGCGCTGGCCGCCGGCGCGCTCGGATACCTGGTGAAGCCGTTCAACCATGCCGCGCTCGCCGCCCGACTGGCCGGATACGCCCGCTACCGCCGTATTCTCGCCGGTCCGGAGGTCGACGCGGCCGAGGTCGACGCCGCCCTGCTCGCCCTGCGCCCCAGTGCCACCGCGGGCGGCGCCCCGGCCCAGTCCGCGACGGTCGCCTCGCCCACCAAAGACCTTGTGCTGCAAGCCGTGCAGAGCGCCACCGCCCCGATGTCCGCCGCGCAGGTCTCGGCCGCCATCGGCATCTCCCGCGCCACCGCCCAGCGCTATCTCGCCGCGCTGGTCGCCACCGGCGGGGTGCGCATGCAATTGCGCTACGGCAGCACCGGTCGTCCCGAGCAGGAGTACTCCGCCGGACCCGTACGCTGAGATCGATAGTCATCAAGGAAGGAAATACCCTCATGCGCAATCGTTTCCGTGCCGGAGTCCTCGCGAGCGCCCTGCTGCTCGCGCCACTCGCCGCCGTCGCCACCGCCTCGGCCGTACCGCTGGACCAGGCTCCGACGCAGAACGCCGACGTGGCGGGCACCGTCTGCATCCAGCAGTTCCCGCAGAGCGTGATCTGCCTGCTCAGCACCTTCTCGGCCTCGGCGTCGGCGCAGAAGTAGCCTGTCCCGAAGTTAGCTGATCCGCCAACCATCCTATGACGCCTGTCACAGGATGGTTGGCGGATCGTCCGTTCATTGGCTAGCTTCGAAGGCGTGGCGGTGCTCCTGTCGGCCGACTTGCACCGGTCCAGGGTCGGGATCGCCACGGACACAGGAGAATTCCCATAACTATTCAGTTCAACCACACCATTGTCGCGAGCAAGGACAATCGGGAGACCGCCGAATTCTGGGCGGACATCCTTGGTTTGGAGGTGGGGGCGGAGTGGGGACCGTTCATCGCACTGCCGGTGCACAACGGCGTCACCTTCGACTTCGCGAACAGCCCGCCGGATATTCCCGGCGGCATTCACCCCACGCATTACGCCTTCCTGGTCTCGGAGGACGAATTCGATGCGGCCTACCGCAAGATCCGGGAGCGCGGACTCACCTACTGGGCGGATCCGCGTAGGCAGGGCGTGAACGAGATCAACCACAATGACGGTGGCCGCGGTATCTATTTCACCGACCCCAACGGCCACTACCTGGAGCTGATCACCGTTCCGTACGGCGGCTGGCCGGAGAAGTAGTCTCCGGAACGGGGCGTCGGCGCTCTCACACCGAGATCGCCACGCCCCGTGACAGCGCGCCCAGGAATTTCGGGGTCCTGCTCTCGTAGAACCGATCCACCTCGCGAATCTCGAAGCCCGCGTTCTCGATCATGGCGCGAATATCGCGATTCAAGTGGCAACCGCCGAACAGCGTCCGCTGCATCGGGTTCAGGCGCTGCTGCCATTTCTGGACTCCGGCGTCGGGTGCGAGTCCGTGTTCGACGAAGTGAAAAGTGCCGCCGGGCACCAGCACCCGCCGTAATTCCGCCAGCGCGGCCCGCGCGTCGGGAATGGTGCACAGCGTCCAGGTGGACAGCGCCGAATCGAAACTGTTGTCCGCGAACGGCAGTGACTGTCCATCCAGTCCGGACCGCTCGACCGGGACCTTTGCGGCGGCGAGGCGTTTGCCCGCCATATGCCAGCCGGTGTCGACCGGTTCCACCGCCGTCACCGAAGCCACCGCGCCCGGATAGAACGGCACATTGCGTCCCGATCCGAAACCGATCTCCACGACTCGGCCGTGCAGACCCTCGCAGGTCTGCTCGCGCACCGGATCGAGCATCGCCGACCCGCACGACAGATCGACGATGCGGGGCAGGACGTGGTTCTCGTAGATGCCCATATCGGTCACTCTCCCAGTGAAATACGTGCCACGCCAGGACTAGCGCCGCGGTGCGAAGCGCTGGGTGAGCCAGGCGGTGTAGAAGTCCAGCACCTGCGGATCGACGGTCGTCCCGATGGCGGCGTACTCGGTGAGCAGCCCGGATCCCGCGGGCTGCATGAGGTGATTGAGCCCGTCGAAGACGTGCACGGTGGCATCCGGATCGGCGGCCAGCAGCGTGCGTGCGGGTCCCTCGCTCTGCGCCGCCGGAACCTGCACATCCTTGGTCCCGTACACCGCGAGCACCGGAATGCGCAGCGCCGAAAGCGCCGGGGCCGGATCATAATTGATGAGCGCGGCCATATACGGCGACACCAGCTCGTCGATGGCGGCCTCGGACTGTTTGCGTTCGGGCGGCAGGCCGTCATTGTGCTGCGTCGCGTACTTCTTGGCGGCCGCCAGATCGCCGGTGCGCACGATATCGACCAGTCCGGAGACATAGGCGAGCTGTTCGGAGATCTGCTCGGGGGTCGCGCCCTGTGCGGTCGCGATGATCCGATTCTGTTCCAGCAGCACGTCCGCGCCGGTGACCGCGGGCCCGGCCTGCATGATCACGAAGGCCACACCGCTGTTCGGCCGCGCCGCGTACAGCGGTGCCAGGTAGCCGCCCTCGCTGTGCCCCAGCAGACCGATGCGGGCGGCGTCGATCTCCGAACGGCCGTGCAGGAAGGCGATTCCCGCGCCGATATCGTCGGCCAATTGCCGGTAGTCGGACTGCGACAGATCACCGCCGGTGCCGCCGACGCCCCGGTCGTCGGTGCGCAGCACGGCATACCCGGCGCGGGTGAAGGTGTCCGCGAGCACCAGGAACGGCTTATGCCCCAGCAGTTCCTCGTCGCGATTCTGCGCACCGCTGCCGGTGACGAGCACGACCGCCGGATGCGGTCCGGCGCTCTCCGGTTCGGTCAGCGTTCCGGCGATGGTGAGATCACCGCTGCGGTAGCTGACCTCCTCGGACCGGTACGGCCACGGCGGTTTCGGCTCCTGCGGGCGCGCCATCGACGCGAGCCGGCCGCGCGTCAGGCGCAGCGGCACCCTCTGCCCGGACTGGGTGAAATCGCCCGCGATGCTGTCGGAGGGCCTGTCGTATGTGCCCTTGAACGCAGGTGCGCCCGGGAAATCCGGGATCGCGAAGGCGATGTCCGCGCTACCGGTGCGAATATCGGTGAGGTTCTTGCCCACCACCGCCTGGGTCGGGATATCGATGGTGGCCTTGCCGTCGGCAGTGAAGGCGACCCCGACCTCGAGCGGGTGATCCGGGATCTCGATCTTCCCGTTCCACTCGCCGATCACCGGTGAGGTCTCGGTCTTCGAATCCGAGCAACCCGCCGCCACCAGGGCCAGCACGACGAACAGACCCAGCGAGAGCGAACGCAGTGCACGCATGGTGCCGAGCCTACGCGCGGGTCACATGCGCATTACCGATTCGACACCCGAAATAACCTCTGCGCCATGACCGGTAACTCTCCGGCTCATTCCATTGCCCGGACAGCTGTCCGGGTCGTACCGTGGGTCGATGAGCACCGTCGCCGCCGCCCCCGATCTCGCGGATCTTCCCCCCGGTGTGGGCGGTTACGCGACACCCGAATTCGGCCCCCTGGTAAGGACTTTCGCCCGCCTGATGGGTGGTCGGCCCGGCTCGGGCGGTGCGCTCACCGTGCACCTGCGGGGCACCCCGCTGGTGGAGATCTGGACCGGGGACTCCGCCCCCGCCACCGCGTGGACCGCCGATACCGGCGCGGTCGTCTTCTCGGCCACCAAAGGCATTGCCGCGACGGTCATCCACCGCCTGGCGGACCGCGGTCTCATCGATTACGACACTCCCGTCGCCGCCTACTGGCCGGAGTTCGCCGCCAATGGCAAAGAGCGAATCACCGTGCGGCACCTGCTCTCCCACCGCGCGGGTCTGTCCGGCCTCCCCGCCATCGCCGCGGGCCTGGACGACATCCTCGACCACCGCCTGATGGAACAGCGCCTGGCCGCCGCGAAACCAGATCACCTGCTGGGCACTCCGACCTACCACGCCCTCACCTACGGCTGGCTGCTGGCCGGTCTGGCGCGCGCGGTCACCGGCCGCGGTATGGCCGAACTCTTCCGCACCGAGATCGCCGAACCCCTCGGCACCGACGGCATCCACCTCGGCCGTCCGCCCGCCACCTCGGCGACCACGGCCGCCACCCTGCACGGCGGTGGCCTCGCCTTCGTCGGCACCACGTACGTCTCGCTGGTGCTGGGCCGTTCCTATTCTTTCCCCGGCGCTTTGGGCGCGGCGGCTCGCGCCCTGTTCCTGCCCGGGTTGGAGGAGTTCCTCGAGGGTGACACCCCGCCCATCCTGGATACCGAACTGCCCGCCGGAAACGGCGTCTGCACCGCCACCGGCCTGGCCACCCTCTACGGTGCGCTCGCCAACGGCGGTATGTCCCAGGGCCGTCGCTTCCTGAGCCCCGCCACCGTGAAGGCGATGCGCCATATCGAGACCTTCGGGCTGGACCACGCCCTGATGTACATCCCGATGATGTGGCGCATGGGCTACCACTCCCTGCCCATCCCCGGCGCCAGAGCGGGTTTCGGTCATATCGGCCTCGGCGGCTCCTTCGGCTGGGCCGACCCGAACCGCGGCCTCTCGGTGGGTTTCGTGCACAACCGCCTCTCGCTCTCCGCGCTCACCTCGGATCAACTCGCCTCGGCATGGGTGCTGCCGCTGGTGGTGCGGGGCGCCCGATCCGCGCGTCGCACCACCCAACTCCCGGCTTCGCGGGCCGCCTGAGCGCCGCGCGCCCGGCCCCGCCGTTCGGGGAGCGGGGCCGGACGGCAGACTGGGGGCGTGCAACTTCCTCTCGGTGCGGTGATTTGTGCCTTCGTCGCGGCTCTGCTGTTCGCGGTGTCGGCGGTGGCGCAGCAGCGGGCGGCGTCCGAGGTGCCGCAGGATCAGGGGTTGATGCGGGCGCTGATCAGGAGTCCGACGTGGTGGGCCGGAATGATCGGGGACGGTGGGGGATTCGCGTTCCAGGTGGCGGCGCTGGCGTTGGGGTCGGTGCTGATCGTGCAGCCGATTCTGGTGAGTGCGCTGGTGTTCGCGCTGCCGATGGCGGCGCGCTACAGCGGGCGCAGGACGACGCCGGGAATGTGGGCGAACGCGCTGGCGCTGTCGGCGGCGCTGGCGATCTTCCTGATCGTCGGCGACCCCACCGAGGGGTTGGACACCGCGCCGTGGCATCGGTGGGTGCTGCCGCTCGGTCTGGTGTTCGGGGTGGTGGCGGCGGGTGTCCTGGGAGCGCGGGTGGTGAAAACGCCTGCGCTGCGGGCACTTCTGCTCGGTGGTGCGGGCGGCACGCTGGTGGGTGTTTCGGCGGCGTTGACCGCGAATGTGACTAGGCTGTTCGGGCACGGGATCAGCACGGCGCTCACCAGTTGGGAGATCTACGTGCTGGTGGCCACCGGGGTCGGCGGCGTCTATCTGCAACAGCGTGGCTATCAAGCGGGTTCGCTCGCGGCCTGTCTGCCGGCGTTCACGATCGCCGAACCGCTCGTCGCCGCGTTCGTCGGAATCACGGTCTTGGACGAGCGCCTGCGCAGCGGTCCGGTGGGCACCGCGTGCGTGCTGGTGGCGGTCGTCGTCATGTGCGTTGCGACCGTTGCGCTGTCGCGCGCGCAGGCGGGCGAACCGCTCGAAGCGTCCGATTCCGCGCCGGCTTCGCAACTCCCAGAGTGACTCTCGTCACGACACGCTGAGGCGCGGCACGCCGACGATCGAGATTGCCTCGGCGCTGTCGGAGGGTCGAGTCGTTACTTGTCGGTGGGAGCACCTAAGGTATCGTGACGTGTCGTCGTCGGGATCATTCGTTCACCTCCACAACCACACCGAGTACTCGATGCTCGATGGCGCGGCGAAGATCACGCCTCTGTTCAAAGAGGCCAAACGGCTGGGCATGACCGCCGTCGGAATGTCCGACCACGGAAACATGTACGGCGCCTCGGAGTTCTACAACTCCGCCAAGAAGCTCGGCGTCAAACCGATCATCGGCATCGAGGCGTACATCGCGCCCGAATCGCGTTTCAACACCAAGCGCGTGCAGTGGGGCGACCCCTCGCAGAAGAGCGATGACGTCTCGGGTTCGGGTGCGTACACCCATATGACCATGGTCGCGGAGAACGCGCAGGGTCTGCGGAACCTGTTCAAGCTCTCCAGCCTCGCCTCCATCGAGGGTCAGCTCGGCAAGTGGGCGCGTATGGACGCCGACATCATCGCCGAGCACGCCGCGGGCATCATCGCCACCACGGGTTGCCCCTCGGGCGAGGTGCAGACCCGCCTGCGCCTGGGCCAGGAGCGCGAGGCCCTCGAGGCCGCCGCCAAATGGCAGGAGATCTTCGGTCCGGAGAACTTCTTCCTCGAGATCATGGACCACGGCCTGTCCATCGAACGCCGGGTGCGCGAGGGTCTGCTCATGGTCGGCAAACAGCTGGGCATCCCGCCGCTGGCCACCAATGACTGCCACTATGTGCACGAGTCCGATTCGGCCAATCACGAGGCGCTGCTCTGCATCCAGACCGGTAAGACCCTCTCGGACCCGACCCGCTTCAAATTCGACGGCTCCGGCTACTACCTCAAGTCCGCCGAGGAGATGCGCGCCATCTGGGACGCGGAAGTCCCTGGGGCCTGCGACAATACGGTCCTGATCGGCGAGCGTGTGCAGCCGTACGACGATGTCTGGGAACACCGCGACCGGATGCCGATCTTCCCGGTCCCCGAGGGCGAGACCCAGGGCAGCTGGCTGCGCCGCGAGGTGATGCTGGGCCTGGAGCGCCGCTTCCCCAAAGGCATTCCGGGCGACTACATTCCGCGTGCGGAATTCGAACTCGACGTCATCATCGAAATGGGCTTCCCGGCCTACTTCCTCATCGTCGCCGACCTCATCAACTACGCCCGCTCGGTCGGCATCAATGTCGGCCCCGGTCGTGGTTCGGCCGCCGGTTCACTGGTCGCCTACGCCATGGGCATCACCAATATCGACCCGATTCCGCACGGGCTGCTCTTCGAGCGCTTCCTCAATCCCGAGCGCGTCTCCATGCCCGATATCGATATCGACTTCGACGATCGCCGCCGCGGTGAGATGGTCCGCTACGCCACCGAGAAGTGGGGCAGCGACCGCGTCGCCCAGGTGATCACCTTCGGTACCATTAAAACCAAAGCGGCGCTGAAGGATTCGGCACGCGTGCAGTTCGGCCAGCCCGGCTTCGCCATCGCCGACCAGATCTCCAAGGCGCTGCCGCCGCCGATCATGGCCAAGGACATTCCGCTCTCGGGCATCATGGATCCCGAACACGAGCGGTACAAAGAGGCCGCCGAGGTCCGCGAGCTCATCAATACCAACCCGGACGTCAACAAGATCTACGAGACCGCCCGCGGCCTCGAGGGCCTGATCCGCAATGCGGGCGTGCACGCCTGCGCGGTCATCATGTCCAGCGAACCGCTCACCGACGCCATCCCGGTCTGGAAGCGCGCCCAGGACGGCGCCATCATCACCGGCTGGGACTACCCGTCGTGCGAGGCCATCGGCCTGTTGAAGATGGACTTCCTGGGCCTGCGCAACCTGACCGTCATCGGTGACGCGCTGCTCAATATCAAGAACAACCGCGGTATCGACCTGGATCTGGACACGCTGCCGCTGGAAGATCCCGCCACCTACGAATTGCTCGCGCGCGGAGACACTCTCGGCGTCTTCCAGCTCGACGGCGGCGCCATGCGCGATCTGCTGCGCCGCATGATCCCCACCGGCTTCGAGGATATCGTCGCCGTGCTCGCGCTGTACCGCCCCGGCCCCATGGGCATGAACGCGCACAATGATTACGCCGACCGCAAGAATGGTCGCCAAGAGGTCAAACCCATCCATCCGGAGCTCGAGGAGCCCCTGAAGGACATTCTGCGCGATACCTACGGCCTGATCGTGTATCAGGAGCAGATCATGCAGATCGCGCAGAAGGTCGCCGGTTACTCGCTCGGCCGAGCCGATATTCTGCGCCGCGCCATGGGCAAGAAGAAGGCCGAAGTCCTGGAAGCCGAATTCGAGGGTTTCGAAAAGGGCATGCTGGACAATGGTTTCTCCAAACCCGCCATCAAGGCGCTGTGGGACACCATTCTCCCGTTCGCCGGGTACGCGTTCAATAAATCGCATGCCGCGGGCTACGGCCTGGTCTCGTTCTGGACCGCCTACCTCAAGGCCAATTATCCGGCCGAGTACATGGCCGGTCTGCTCACCTCCGTCGGTGACGACAAGGACAAGGCCGCCATCTACCTGGCCGACTGCCGCCGCCTGGGCATCCAGGTGCTGCCGCCGGATGTGAACGAGTCCGAGATCGAATTCGCCTCCGTGGGCGGCGATATCCGCTTCGGTATGGGCGCGGTCCGCAACGTCGGCGCGAATGTGGTCTCCTCGATCATCGCCGCCCGCAAGGAGAAGTCGAAGTTCACCGACTTCTCCGACTACCTGAACAAGATCGACGCGACGGCCTGCTCCAAGAAGGTCACCGAATCCCTCATCAAGGCAGGCGCTTTCGATTCGCTCGGCCATCCGCGCAAGGGTCTGCTGCTGGTGCACTCCGATGCCATCGACGCGGTCATGTCGACCAAGAAGGCCGAGGCCATCGGCCAGTTCGACCTCTTCGGCGGCCTGGACGATGACGATTCCATGGCCAGCGTCTTCAATGTGAAGGTGCCCGACGAGGAGTGGGAGTCCAAGCACAAACTCGCCCTCGAACGCGAGATGCTGGGCCTGTACGTCTCCGGGCATCCGCTCAATGGCGTCGAGCATGTGCTTGCGGCGCAATCGGATACGGCGATTCCGACGATTCTCGAGGGCGATGTCAAGGACGGCCAGCAGGTCACCATCGGCGGTATTTTCGCCAGCGTCACCCGCCGGGTGAACAAGAACGGTCTGGCCTGGGCCTCGGCGCAGCTGGAAGACCTCAGCGGTGGTATCGAGGTGCTGTTCTTCCCGCAGTCCTACTCGGTGTACGGCATGGATGTCACCGAGGACGCCATCGTGCTGGTCAAGGCCCGCGTCTCCGCGCGCGACGACCGAATCTCGCTCATCGCCAACGACCTGATCGTGCCGGACCTTTCGCATATCGGCGTGGAGAAACCGCTGTCGGTGATCATTCCGACCCGCCTGTGCACCCCGGACAAGATCGGCGCGCTCAAGCGGGTGCTGGTCAGCCATCCGGGCACCGCCGATGTCCTGATCAAGCACGTCGGCTCCCGCGAGCGCACCACCGTGCTGAAAGTGGCTGACAACCTGCGGGTTTCACCCTCCTCGGCGCTCATGGGCGATCTCAAAGCGTTGCTGGGCCCGGGCTGTCTGGCGAGCTGAGCCTCCCCGGATTTCGCTGATCACGGCAGTATGGTGCGAAGAGCAGCCGTGATCAGGACCGGAGAGGATATCCGAGGTGCCCTTCCCGCGCGCTCGACTACTGGCCGCGCTCGCGGCCGTCAGCCTGCTCGCCGCGTGCGGGCACAGCGGCCCGCATTCGGTGGTGAGCACCTCGGCACCCCGAATCGCCCGGGGCATACCGCAACCCGAGGGTGCACCGGCCGCGCCCGCCGCGGTGACCGCCACCCCCGCCGGACTGCGCTGGCACGGACAGCCGTGGTGGCCCAGCGGTTTCAACGGCCCGCAGCTCGCCACCGATTACGCGGTCAATTTCGGCTGTGGGGCGGAGGTGGATCTGGACGAGTTCTTCCGCGTCCTGCCCCCGAACACCCTCACCCGTTTCTCGCTCTTCCAGGCGTTCGTGCTGAACAAGGACACCGGGGAGCTGAACTTCAAGCCCGCCGACGCCGTCTTCGCCGCCGCCGAGAAGTACGGCCACCCGGTGCTGCCGGTGCTGGCCGCGCAGACCGGCGACTGCGGGGACGAGGTCTTCAAACAGCGACAGTGGTACGTGGACGGCTGGACCAAGCCGGTCGAGGTCCCCGGCCGCTCGGTCATGAGCTACCGCGACTGGGTGAACACCGCGGTGAATCGCTGGCGCGGCTCGCCGATGCTGGCCGGTTGGGAGCTGGTCGGCGAGCCCGAACCCAGCAATTGCGATGGCACCCGCTGCGATCTGCGGCACCGCACCTGCCCCGCCGACGCCGCCGAGGTGCTACGCACCTTCATGGATCAGGCCGGAGATGTGCTGCGCGCCAAGGATCCCGGCCGGCTGATCTTCGCCGGATACGTCGGCGGCAGCCAATGCGGTATCACCGGCGAGAAATTCGGCCTGGTGAGCGCCTCGCGCAATGTGGACGTGGTGGAGTTTCACGACTACACCGAGGACGGCAATCCACTGCCGGGCGGCCCGGCCGACGGTCTGGCCTACCGCCTGGACCAGGCGCGCGCACTCGGAAAACCCCTGCTGGTGGGGGAGATCGGCGAATACGCGGGCTCCTGCGACAGCCTGGAACGGCGGGCCGAGATCATGGGCCGTCGTATGGACGGGCAGCGTGCGGCCGGTAGCGCGGGCGCGCTCATCTGGGCCTATGTCCCCGACCCCCGGCTGGATCAGTGCACCTACGATGTCGGACCGGATGATCCGCTCTGGCGTGTGGTGGCCGAGCACAGCACCCTGGGCTGATCAGCTCCCGATGATCCGGTACAGCCGCCAGTTCGGCTGTCCGGCACCGTCATTGGGGATCTCCAGTTCCAGGGTAGCGATCTGCGCACCGTTCTCGTACATGCTCGGATAGCGCCGGTTCACCGCATCGGAGCTACCGCGACCGGTATTGGGCACCGCCAGAATGTATTTCGCGCCGCGATCGAGCGGGCGGTTCAGCACCCGCACGAAATCGCGATCCGAGGGGATGACGAAACGATCGGGTTTGTCGGAGGCGACCAGCACCGCGAAGCCGTACACGGTATCCATCACCACCGAACCCGGCGGCAGGTCCAGATCGTCGAGATAGTCGGCCAGCCGCCGTTCGGTGCGGAAGGTGGCGGCGATGCGGAGTTCATCGTCGTGCTTGGCGGAGACATCGTGCGGATCCGGGAAGAGCGCCGCGTCCAGGGCGTACTCCTGCACGGCCATAAGCTGATTGTCCATACCGAGCGCGGTCACCGGCAGCGCCACCACCAGCAGCGCCGCCGCCATGCCCGCGGCCGCCAGCGGTGCGGCC
>NZ_BDAW01000012.1 GCF_001625085.1 Nocardia acidivorans NBRC 108247 | reverse complement strand
GGCCGCACACCGCACCCTGGTCACGCACGGCACCCTGGCCGCACACCGCACCCTGGCCGCACACCGCACCCTGGCCGCACACCGCACCCTGATCGCGCACGGCACCCTGGGCGCACATCGCGCTCTGGTCATGCACGGCGCTCTGGTCATGCACGGGAGCGCCTTCGTGTGCACCCCCGTATTCGTGCCCGCTCCCGCCTTCGGGCCGTCCGGTACCCGCGTGCACTCCAACCCCGCGCTGCCGCCGCATCGCTGCCGGCGCGAGGGCGACCGTGGTGCTGAACAATCCGGCCAGCACACCTGCGGGTGGGACGATGCCCAGTCGGTTGACGACCAGCAGACCCAGGGCGAGCGAACCTCCCGCTCCGGCGGCGAGAAGGGCTGCGCGGGCGCGCCTTTCGGGGTGGGACAGGAGCACCGCCCAGACCGTCACGAGGGGGAAGATCATGGCGCTGGTGACGGCGGTGGCGGTGCCCAGGGTGGTGGTCGGGACATCGGCGAGCGCCGCACCGATGACCGTGGCCAGGCCCAGCGTGCCCCAGGGGATGATGTTCATTCCGAGCATGGCTTGGCGCCGTGCGGTCGCGGGTGGGGCGAGGGCCAGCAGGACGGGCACGGTGACCAGCAGGGAGACCCCGAACCCGGTGAGCGCCTCCACCGTCGGCGCGATTCCGGCCACCACCAGTGCGATCTTGGCCGGTCCGGACCGCGGCAGGGCGCGCACCCACTCCCCCAGTGATCGGTGTACGCCGTGCCGGGTCAGGACCTGGCTGAGGTAGACGCCGGGCAGCATGACCGCGACCGCGTTGAGCACCAGCAGGCCCGCTCCCCCGGCTGCCGGACCCCGTGCGTCACCGGGAAGGGTGAATTCGGGTCGCCACCAGATCAGCAGTGCCGCAAGGACAATGCCGGTCACCGCCGCCCAGTGCGCCGGTCGGCGCAGTCCGGTGATCAGTGCCAGCACCACGATGAGCGGGGATACCGCCAACGCCCACATTATTGCCTCCCATGGCTTTTCGCTGCCGCTCGACAGCTGCGACACAGCCTGGTCCCCGGCGTGGCCGGCGGTATTGAACAAAAATCGCGGCGGTGCGGATCAGCGCCGGATCGCGCCGGGTGTCACACCGAAGTAGCGCTTGCAGATCCGGGTCAGATGCGCCTGATCGGCGAATCCCACCGCGACCGCGACGTCGGCGGGCAAGCCACCGGCCAGTAGCAAGCGCCGAGCGTGGTTGGCGCGCAAGCGAAGCAGATAGGCGTGCGGCGGCAAACCGTACGCGCGCCGGAACGCGCTGATCAGCGTCGCCCGGGGAATTCCGGATACCGCGGTGAGTTCGGCGACCGTGACCGCTTCGTTCCATCGATCGTGCAGCAGTTGACGCGCCTGCTCGATGCCCTGACGCGGCCGCCCCTGACCCGCGAGCTGATGTCCTCCGCGCGCATGCCGCCCCAGTACCGCGCTCAGGCCCGCGAGCAACAGGGACTCCGCGGTCAGCGGATCACCGGCCCGCTCCTGTGCCCGATGCGCGAATCGCATCCGCGCGAAAAGTTCGTCATCGCGTACGGCGGTTTCGGGGAACCAGACCGCGCCGGTGCCCAACCGCGCAGCGGCCAGCTCCTCGACCAGGTCGGTGTCGAAGTAGAACATCCGGTAGCGCCAACCGGATTCGACGGCCGCGAATCCGGTGTGCACCTGCCCGGGATTGATGATCACCAGCTGTCCGGCCGGGATCACCACGGTGCCGCCCGCCATATGCAGGCCCTCCGCGCCCTGCTCGATGACGCCCACCGACAGCTGATCATGACTGTGCTTGTCGAATTGGAAGGTTTCGAAGCGCGCGGAGAGCAGATCCACCTGGGAGCTGGCATCGGCGGTCCAGAGCCGAGCATGCTCACCCACCGATCCCACTCGCGCAGGCTAGCAAACCCGGCGGTTGCCGGATCGGCGGTGTGACCCGGGATCGGCGCGGTTGGCGCGCTCGGTCCCCCCGCCGGCGTGCGATGACCGCAACGATTGTCCGCCACAGGCAATAGGCTCTCGCCGTCAATACGATTCGAGGGGCCGCACAGATGAGAACCGAACGATTCACCTTCACCAACGACGGCGATGAGCTGGTTGGTGTGCTGCACCTGCCCGAGGGGGAACCGCTCGCCGCCGTCGTGACCAGCGGACCGCTGACCTCGGTTAAAGAGCAGGCGGCCGGAGCGTATGCGCGGGCAATGGCCGAACGCGGATTCGCCGCTCTCGCCTTCGATCACCGGACCTTCGGTGAAAGCCAGGGTCAGCCGCGGCAATTCGAGAACCCGTTCGGCAAGGCCCAGGACATCCGGCGGGCCGTGACCGCGCTGCTCACCGATGAGCGGACCCGGGAACTGCCGGTGGCCGCGGTCGGCGTGTGCGCGGGCGCGGGATATATGGCGCGGGCGGTCGCGGACGATCCGCGGATCCGCGCGTTCGCCGGGGTCGCGGGCTACTACTCCGACACCGCCGATGCCCCGCCGAGTCCCGAGGCCATCGCGCGCGGGCGCGCGGCCGAGCAGGTGTGGCGCGACACCGGTGTCGCGGAGATGATTCCCGCGGTCGCGCCCGACGGGGGCGATGTGGGGATGCCGCTGCGCGAGGCATACGAGTACTACGGCACCAGCCGAGGCGCGGTGCCCAACTACACCAACGGGTTCGCCGTCCAATCCTTCGCCTACACAAGCGAATTCGACACCATCGAGGCCGCGGCCCGGCTCGCGGTGCCGTATGTGATGGTGCATTCGGAGCATGCGCTGGCCCCGGCCTTCGCCCGCAAGTTCTACGCGACGGTGCCGAGTCCCAAGTCCGAGCTGTGGCTGGAATCGGTGGGGCAGATCGACTTCTATGACGATCCGCGACTCATCGACGCCGCCGCCGACGCGGCCGCGCGGCTGTTCCGCTCAGTTCTGACTCGAGAGCAGCCGGAAACTCCCCGGTTCGATGGGCACCGGTAATCGATCGTCCCCGAACAAGGCCGAATCCACGGCGATTCCGCCGGACAGCTGGGCCCGTGACACCCCCGAGGTGAGGGCGGTCCGCCGCAGCACACGCGCGGTGCGAGTGGGGACGGTGCCTTCGATCACCGGCGGAGTGTAGGAGCCGTTGAATACCAAACGGTTTGCTTGTGTCGTTGAGCGGCGGGCACCGCTACGGTCGAACTACCGTGCCGCGACGGCACCGGTCTCGGCGGCATGAACCGCCCTACCCAGCGCACTGCCCGCGAACTCCTCGCCGAGTTCGGTCGGCATCACCGCCCGCACCACCTCGGCGGCATCGGAGGCGGCGGTCGGATCATCCCCCACCAGCCGCACCGCGACCTGTCGCGCGATCCCCGCCAGATTCGCGGCAACCAGCTCTGCCGCCTCCGCGCCCGCGCTCTCGCGAATCTGCGAAACCAGCTGCACGTCATAGAGATCGGTGAGCTGCCCGACGATCTCCTCGATCTCTCTTCGCCCGGTCATACCCCGCCTTCCGCCACGCCCGGCCACCGCCGGCACTTCCTTCCGATATCGAAGGGCATCATTCCGCACATCGCGCGCAGGGAGGGGCAGCAACACTGTGAAATTGGCATCACCACCACATCGTCCGGGAGGATTCGTCGAATTCGCCCTCAGCGGTTCGCGAGTGATCGCGGAAGGCCGAACCACGGAAGCACGGTGTCCTCGAAGAAGGTGAGGGCGCTGATTCGGGTGCCTGCGAGGGTGAGGACGAAGAGGCCGATCGCTCGGCGGCCGGTGGGGGTGGGGAGGTAGGCGCCGAAGGCGGGTTGGTTGTTGGCCCGAGTGGGGACGAGGTCGAAGCCGAGGATGTGGGTGAGGAACTGGCCCACGGGGTTTCGGCCCTCGTATTCCAGTGGCAGGGGTGGCATGGACATGAATACGTCGTCGGTCAGGAGGGCGACGAGAGCCTCGATATCGGCGGATGCGTAGGCGTTGACGAATTTCGCGACTATCGCGTCTTCGGCGGATGAGTCGGCCGTGGGGGTCGGTTCGCGGTCGGTGGTGCGGCGCTGTCGCAGGCCCGCGCGGGCTCGTTTGAGGGCGCTTTTCACCGATTCGACCGTGGTGTCGAGCATTTCGGCCACTTCGTCGGCGTGGAAGCCCAGGACATCGCGCAGGATGAGAACGGCGAGCTGGCGCGCGGGCAGGAGTTGCAGGGCGGTGACGAAGGCCAGGGAGATGGATTCGGTTTGCTCGTAGCGGGCTTCGGGGCCGAGGGGGACGGAGATCGCGCCATCGAGGAGGTTGTCGGGATAGGGCTCCAGCCAGACGATTTCACCGAGTCGGGTGGGTTCGGGCGGTTCGAAGCCGGGGGTGTCCCACTGTTTGGCCGGGCGTCTGCTCGCGGACCGCAGCGCGTCCAGGCAGCGGTTGGTGGCGATGCGATAGAGCCAGGTGCGTATCGAGGCGCGGCCGTCGAATCCGGCCAGCCCCTTCCACGCCGAGATCATGGTGTCCTGTAGGGCGTCTTCGGCGTCCTGGAACGACCCCAGCATCCGATAGCAGTGCACCTGCAATTCGCGGCGGTGGGGTTCGGTCAATGCCCGGAACGCTTCACCGTCGCCGCCCCTCGCCCTCGATATCAGGTCGGTTCTGCCCAACTCCACTCGCGCCACCTCTGTTCGCGTCGCCCGCAATTCCATCCTGTATGGACGCCGGGCGCGGGGCGAACGGGGCGGTCGCCGAGCGCCCCCTTTCCCGAATGCGCCGCGTCTACCTCGATGTCATACCGAGAACATGGGAGAGCGGAAATGGGAAAGATCGTCATCAGCACGAATGTCACGCTCGACGGAGTGGTCCAGGACCCGGACGGGCAGGAGGGTTTCGAGCTGGGCGGCTGGTTCCACCAATTCGCCGGCCGCAAGGACCTCGAAGCCTGGACCGCCAACGAGACCGCGGAGGTCCAGGGCGCCGAGGCGCTACTGCTGGGCAGGCGAACCTACGAGTGGTTCGAGGCCCGGACACCGGCCATGGAGATCCGCGTAAGCAGCGGGTGGGCGCACGCCATGAACACCCTCCCCAAACACGTCGTGTCCTCGACACTCGAAGATCCCCGCTGGAACAACACCGTCGTCCTCAATGGCGATGCGGCCAAAGAGATCTCGGAGCTCAAGCGCCGAGTGGACGGCGAAATCCTGGTCTACGGCAGCTATCACCTCGTGCGCACCCTGATCGACCAAGACCTCGCCGATGAGCTCCGACTGGTGGTCTTCCCCGCTGTCCTCGGCACCGGCCTGCGCCTGTTCGACGAGATCGGCGACAGCAAGCCGCTCCACCTGATCAATACCCGGAAGATCGGCGACGACCTGGTGCTGTACGGCTACGAGTTCGTCCGAGAAACCGCATCGACCTCGGCGGATTAGCCTTCCGCCGAGGCCCGCCGCGGCACAGGCTATTCGCCGATGGCGGACACGCGTTCGGCCCCGGGGTGGATCGAGAAGCGGTGGTGATGGAAATCCCAGAATCGGTAGATCGGCCACTGCACGGTATGGGATGCCCACGCGCCGAGGACGACCAACCGGTCCACCCATCGGGGTTCGATGCCGTGATCGCGCAGGGTGCGCAGCCCGATCATCTGAAATTGCCAGTGCCGCCGCGGGTTTGTGCGACGCCTGCGCGCGGAGGTGCGGGCGCGCATATTCGTCAGTTGGTCGATCCGCAAGCCACGCTTGGACAGGCAGATAGCCATATCCAGGTCTTCGGCCACATCGGCGCGCACCTGGGTGTCGTCCCGAATCCGCAACCAGGCATCACGCCGAATGGCCATATTCGGCCCGTACATATTCCCTACGCGGCCACCGAGTTTGCCTCGCCGAATAAGCAGCCATTGACCGAACTTCAGAAAGAATCCGATCGGCGAGTCGTGGTAGGTGCAGAGGCCGGTCACCGCGGCGGTCTCAGGATGCGCGGTGAGAAACTCACGAATGATCGCGCTCCAGTCGTCCGCGACCAGGGTGTCCGCATCGGTGCGGGCAATGAATTCCCCACGCGCCTTGTCGAATCCGGCATTGCGAGCGGCCGCGATCCCTCGCACCGGCTCGAACAGCAACTCGACCTTCGAATGCACGGCCGCGAGCTCACCGACGACGCGAGCGGTGCCGTCATCGCTGCCATTGTCGACAACGATGATCTCGTCCACTCCCTCCTGGGCCAGCAGCGTTTTCAGTGTGCGCTCGATGACATCGGCCTCGTTCAAAGCCGGAATAACAACGGAAAGAAGCACGGGAGAAGGCCGGTTCACCATCAGAAGAGTCCACTTCGGTCATTCGAGCGCGTGTCTGCGCTTCGGACAGAGGGAGACTATTTCCCGCGTGTGCTCGCCCGCTCGGCGAATGTTCCCGGCAGTGGGAAGCATTCACACCGAGGATTCGCCAACCGCGGGTGCGCTCAGGATTCGGGCTGTTCGGACAGCCAGTCCCTGCCGAACAGCGTCAATTGGGAAGGGTTGCCGTCGCCGTCGCCGTAGAGGGTGCGGAGGCAGCGGACGCAGGTGACGCCGGCGCGGGTTGGTTGCGGGGCGGACGGGGACCAGCCCGCTACGCCGGTGTGGCACAGCAGTTCGGGCACTTCCTCGGAACCGATCCATTGGCCGAGACCGACCGCGTGCACCGTGCGGCCGTTACGGACGATGGCGTGCACTCCGGGGTCACCGAATTTCGCCCGCGCGAATGCGGCCAAGGGGGCGATGTCAGTCATGTTCTGGACGATACGGACACGGTACGACAGCGGCGGGGCACCGCACCGGTGCAACCCCTTCGGATGTCGTCGCCGGGTTGTCCGATGATCCCGGGAGTGAGAAGATGAATTGATAACCATCTCAATAACTCAGAGGAGTATGGTGGCGCAACCGATTCGATCCGCCGCGGTGTCGCGGGCGGACGCAGGAGATGACGCATTCGAGGCGAGCGCGCGGCGGCGGCGGTACCTGGTGGGCCTCGGCGCACTGCTGGGTGGCGCGGCGAATGTGGTCATGCAGTTGAGTAATCCGCCGGTGGGGCGCGGGGTGTACGAGAGCACGGTCGAGAGCGGGCGGTACGACCTGCATCCGCGCAAGCGCGGGCGCACCACGCTGACCTATCTCGCGGTGGCGATGCTCGGCACGCAGGAGGATCGACTGGCCTATCGGGCGGCCACGAATACCTCGCATCGCACGGTGAAGTCCGCCCCGGACAGCGAGATTCGATACAACGCCTTCGATCCGGAATTGCAGTTGTGGGTGGCGGCGTGCATCTATCAGGGTGTGCGCGACTGTCAGGTGCTGTTCTTCGGCGAACTCGACGAGGCGACCGAGGACGATCTGTACCGGGAGTCGGCGCGATTCGGCACCACGTTGCAGATGGGACAGGACCTTTGGCCCGTCGACCGGGCCGCTTTCGCGCAGTACTGGAATGGCAAACTGCACGAGATATCGGTGGATCCGGAGGTCAAACGGTATCTGCTGGATCAGGTGGTGAATCTCGGCCCGTACGAACGCAAGTACCGGATCGCGCTCGGTCCGGCGCATCGATTCTTCACCACGGGCTTTCTCCCCCAACGGTTCCGGGACGAACTCGGCCTGCCGTGGAGCCCGCGCCGCCAACAGGTCTTCGAGATTCTCCTGCGCGCGCTGGGGCTGATCCTGGCTCGCCTGCCGCAGCGCTATCGCCTCTACCCGTATGAGAACTATCTGCGCGATATGCGCCGTCGCCGGGCTCTGGGCAAGCCGCTGGTCTGATCGGCCCGGAGACCGAATACCCGGGTGGCCCACCGTCAGGCGGGCCACTTCGCGCGTCATACCAATGACTGTTGCCGTCGAATCCGGTGCCGGACATAACCGATCTGCGGTCCGCCGACATTACGCAGAAATCCGGGCAGGAATCGATTGACGAATCCCACGAACAGGAACAGATGCTCGAAGCGGCGCTGATCCGCCGCGCTCCACACCACACCCATATGCTCGCGCATATGCGGCGCCAGGAATCCGGCGGTCAGAAACCGCAGCAGTCCGCCGAAGATCACCCGCAGATACCAGTGGATCATCCGCAGGTGCAGGAGATCATCGAGATACGCGCGCACTTCCTCGTCGATGCTCACCCGCGCGCACGCCCGCACCCAGTACGCGTCGAAATCCGCGCGCGTCTTCGGCCACATGTCCGGATGCACCTGCAAGGTGGTGCCCAGCGCCGCCGCGGTCGAATAGAACGCCTCGGCCTGTTCGGCATTCATCTTCCCGTGCAGCATCTGATAGGAATCCTCGAATCCGACGTACAGGCACGCGGCCACCCACAGCTGAGTGTCGCGGTCGAACGCGTTGTATCGGACCTTCGCGCCCGGCTCGGATCGCACCTGGCGATGCACGACGTCGACCGCCTCGCGCATGGCGCGCTTCTCCGCCTCGGTACCGAGGATGGCCACGGCCAGATAGGAAGCCGTGGTGCGCAACCGTTTCCACGGATGCGACATCAGCGCCCCGGATTCGACGGGGCTCTCCACCACGCCGCGCCCCACCTCCGGCCACGCCATCTGCATGGCCACATTGGCCGGTGCGTTGGACAGCCCCCAGAAGTCGAGGGCGTCCGGCAACTGCGGCAGCCGTTTCGCGCCGACCCGGTGCACCCCGGGTATCCGGATGCGGGTCTGCTCCAGGGTCAGCGGTGGTCCCACCGAATCACCCTGCGGGTCATCGTAATTCGGGTCCCAGGGCTCTGCGTCCAAGGTCATGATGGTCCCTTCTCGAACGAGCGCTTGACTCCGGGCACGGATGCTACCGAGTAGACATTAAGTTAGTGCTGATTCTCCGATCTTTCAAGAGGGACCGGGGGCCACCGCCGCTACGTTGCGATCGCGAGAACGCTGACATAGGTTCATGCGCAAGAGTTGGATTGAAGACCTGCCAGCTCACAGCTCCACACCGGCAGACTCCTCGGCGCCGGGCAGCAGAGACATTTATGTGAGTGAGCATTCTCAAGCTTGGACGACGTTCTGGCAGCACCGTACGGGAGGATATCGAGTGATTACGGCGGAGACGGTGCGACGGGTGACCCGCGCGACCGCGGACGCGGCGGCCGCGGTGGGCGTGCTGCGCAGGCGCGGAATGTTCGACCCCCGGCGGCCGGGCGAGGTCATCCGCTCGCTGCGCGACGCCTCGATCTACGGCCCATTCACCACGGTCCTGGCGCATGCGGTGCGCCGCGACCCGCATGCGCCAGCACTCGTCGATGAGCGCGGCACCCTGACATTCGGCGATCTGGACGCGCGGTCCAACGCACTCGCCCGGGGTTTGGCCGGTGCGGGATTCGGGGCGGACACGGTCCTGGGCGTGCTGTGCCGGGACCATCGCGGTATGGCGCTGTCACTGCTCGCGGCGGGCAAGCTCGGCGCGCGAGTGGTGTTGCTGAACACCGGATTCGCCGCACCTCAACTGGCCGATGTCGCCGCCCGGGAAGGCGTGGGCGCGGTCCTGCTGGACGGTGAGTTCCTCGGTCTGCTCGGCGCGATTCCCGCCACCGTCCCGCGCCTGCTCACCTGGGTGGATCCCGCGGACGCGGTCGACACCGCGATGGCGACGATCGACGCCCTCATCGCCGCGAACTCCGCCGACGCACCGCCCGCGCCGCGGCGGCCCGGCGGGCTGGTCATCCTGACCAGCGGGACCACCGGAACCCCGAAAGGCGCACCGCGCGACAAGGTTTCCCCGCTGCAATCGGCGCAGTTCCTCGATCGCATTCCACTGCCCCGCGATGCCGCCATGGTGATCGCCGCACCGGTCTTCCACGGCACGGGCCTGTCGCAGTTGATGCTGGGCTGGGCGCTGGGGAACAAGGTGGTTCTGCTCCAGCGCAAGTTCGATCCGCGCGCCACCTTGGAGGCGGTGGTCGAACACCGCGCCGCGACACTGGTTGTGGTGCCGACGATGCTGCAACGCATCGTCGACCTCGATCCGGAGGTGGTGCGCAGCGCCGACACCTCCGCACTCCGGGTCATCTTCGCCGCCGGATCCTCCCTGTCCCCCGATCTGAGCACACGCACCGCCGACCTCTTCGGCGATGTCCTCTATAACCTCTACGCCTCAACGGAGGTCGCGGTGGCCGCCGTCGCGACCCCGCGGGATATGCGCGAGGCCCCCGGCACCGTGGGCCGCCCACCGGTCGGCTGCCGCGTCGCGATCTACGACGAAAACCGCCGCCGCATAACCCAACCCGGGGTGGTCGGCACCATTTTCGTCTCCAGCGGCCTGAGCTTCGCCGGCTATACCGACGGCCGCGATAAGGAGACCGTCGACGGCCTGCTCTCCAGCGGCGATGTCGGCCACTTCGACGCCGAGGGCCGTCTCTTCATCGACGGCCGTGACGACGACATGATCGTCTCCGGCGGCGAGAACGTCTTTCCCCTGGAAGTGGAGAATCTTCTCATCGCGCGCCCCGACATCCTCGACGTCGCGGTGATCGGCGTGGCCGATCCCGACTTCGGAAAACGCCTGCGCGCCTTCATCGTCCCCGCCCCGGACGCCACCCCGGACCCCCGCGACATCAAGGCCTACGTCAAAGCCAACCTGGCCCGCCACAAGGTTCCCCGCGATGTCGTCCTCATCGACGAACTCCCCCGCAATGCCACCGGCAAGCTGCTGCGGCGCGCGCTGGAGGAGCTCGATTGAGCCCATACCGCCGTGTGAATCGTTGATAACTTAAAACGATCCGGAGCGGGCTTGAACCGCATGGCAGTACACGTCTAGCTGAGACGATACCCACGAACAACTTCTCGAAAACTCCCTTCCAACGGAGAGAATTGTGAGTAACATACGCTACTGCGGGGCGACGCCGCGGCCAGCCGAGAGGCGGGGTCGCGCGTGACCGCTGACAGGTAGGCGAAAGGACTTACGCGCGATGTTGAAGCGGCTGGACCGGTTGCTCGCTTATGAGATGAAGGTGTCGGAGTTCCTGGGGACGCTGATCATTCTCGGGATTCCGTACGGCCTGGTCGGGGTCGTCTGGACGCTCACGCACACCTCGCATCTGAAGCAGCTGCACGGGGTCGATGTGATCGTGTCGTTCCTGGGGTCGATCGTGTGCTGGCCGGTGCTCACCTTCTCGAATGTGTGCATGACCTGATGATGGCGCTGGTCTGGCTCATCGACATTCTGGTGATCGGCGTGAAGATCCTCGGTGGGCGAATGAAGGTCAATCCGATACTGCGCGTAGGGCTTTGGCTGGCGGTACTGAGCGCTGCCGTCGCGGGTGTCGCGGCGGTCGGCGTCGGGCTGGTGGTCCTGGAGCACCACCTCACCGGCCCGATGGAAGGGATGGGCGAGCTGTGACCACCACATCGGAGAGAGTGCGGGTCGAGCGGGCCCCGGAATCGGGCGAGCTGGAAAGGCTCGGTGCGGTCGCGGGCGAATTGTGGCGCGAGCATCCGCAGCGATCGCTGGAGACCCTCGGCCGCCAGGTGAGTCTGGGTCGAGATGCCCTGCGGCAGTTGGTCGTATCGATGGTGCAGCGGCGCTTCCCGTATCGCGAGTTCATCAAGCAGTGCGCGTTCATGACCAGCGTCTCGGCCATTCCCACCGTGCTGGTGGCGGTGCCCATCGCGGTGGTGGTGTCGATTCAGTTGGGCGCGTTGGTGAATCAGGTCGGTGCGACCACATTCATCGGCGCGGTGGCGGGTTTGGGCGTGATCCGCCAGGGTGCGCCGCTGGTCACCTCGCTGATGATGGCCGGTGCGGTCGGCTCGGCCATCGCGGCGGATCTGGGCTCGCGCACCATTCGCGAGGAGATCGACGCGATGATGGTGATGGGTGTGGATCCGGTGCGCCGCCTGGTCGCGCCCCGGCTGGCGGCGGCGGTGCTGGTGAGCATGCTGCTGTGCGGGTTCATCGTATTCGTCGGATTCGCGACCGCCTACCTGTTCAATGTCTACGCCCAATCCGGCACGCCCGGATCGTTCATCTCCTCGTTCGCGTCCTTCGCGGTGGCGAACGATCTGGTGATCGCGCTGGTCAAAGCCGCGATCTTCGGATTGCTCACCGCGGTGATCGCCTGCGATATCGGCTTGCACGCCAAGGGCGGTCCGGGCGGGGTGGCCAATGCGGTCAACTCGGCGGTGGTCACCGCCGCGCTGATGACCTTCGCCACCAATGTCATCCTCACCCAGCTCTACAACACTCTGCTACCGACGAAGGTGATCTGAGGTGGGCAGCACCTACACTCCCGCGGCCCTCAAACCGGTGCGCCTGGTCACCGGCGCGGTCGCGGCCCCGATGCGCGCGAATCAGCGACTCGGCCATCAGGCGTACACGTTCTTCCGGACGATCATCGCGGTGCCGTTCGTGCTCAGGCACTATCGCAAGGAGGTGCTGCGGCTGACCGCGGATGTCGGCTGGGGCAATGGTTCACTGGTGGTCGGCGGCGGCACCATCGGCGTGGTGATCATGCTGTGCGGATTCGCCGGGGTCACCGTGGGCATGGAGTCCTTCACCGCGCTGAACCTGCTCACCATGAGCCCGCTCACCGGCGCCATCTCCGGCTTCGCCACCACCCGTGAACTCGCTCCCATCATCGCCACGCTGGCCTTCGCGATTCAGGCCGGATGCCGGTTCACCGCACAGCTCGGGGCCATGCGCATCTCCGAGGAGATCGACGCGCTGGAATCCATTGCCATCCGGCCGCTTCCGTACCTGGTGAGCACCCGGATGATCGCCTCGACGCTGACCATCATCCCGCTGTACAGCGTCGGGCTGGCGGTGGCGTACCTGGCCACGAAACTGTCGGTGCTGTTCCTGGGCGGCACCACCGCGGGCACCTACGACCACTACTTCTACCAATTCCTGATCGGCCCGGACGTGTTCTGGTCGCTACTCAAAGTGATTGTCTTCGTGCTGCTTTCGACCTTCATCCAGTGCTATTACGGCTATACCGCCACCGGCGGCCCCGAAGGGGTGGGCGTCGCGGCCGGCCGCGCGATCAAAATGGTCATCGTGGTCATGGTGTCGGTGAATCTGCTGCTGACCCTTGCGATCTGGGGCATCGACCCCGGATTCCGGATCTCGGGGTAGGTGAGCCGAATGCTTCTGGATCCCAGCGGTCGCGGACCCACCGCCCGCCAACTGTCGACCATCGGCCTGGCCGTGCTGAGCACCCTCGCGCTGCTGCTGTACCTGTTGGCGCTGCGCTACCACGGCGACTTCGAGGACAAGGTGCCCGTCGTCGCGACCCTGACCAGCACCGGCGATGGACTGCCCGCCAATGCGGACGTGAAGTTCCGCGGCATGATCGTCGGGCGGGTCGCGGGTGTCGACATCGTTTCCAAGGGCGACCGCCAGAATGCCTCGCTGTGGCTCGAACCCGGTGTCGCCGAGACGATTCCGGCCACGGTGACCGCGCGGGTGATTCCCAACAATATCTTCGGCGTCACCGCCGTCGAATTGGTCGACACCGTACCCACCACGCGGACGCTGCGGGCGGGCGCGACCATTGCCGAGGACACCAGCGCGGCCACGGTGCAGTTGCAGAGCACACTCAATGTGCTGCGCACCGTACTGTCCAATATCCAGCCCGAGAAGCTGGGCCGGGTGCTGGGCACGCTCTCCGCCGCATTCGATCCCGAAGCGCGCGTGCCCGGTTCGACCATCGAACGACTCGACAACTGGATGACCCAGGTGCACGCGCTGCCCGAAATGGGTGACCTGCTGGGGAATCTGGGGCGCGCGGCCACGGCCTTGAGCCGGTCCGCGCCACAGCTGGTCGAGGTGCTCTCGCAATCGGTGACCACCGCCAAAACACTGACCGACCAGCGTTCGGCGCTGGTCGCGCTGCTGGCCAACGGCGGTACCGCGGTCGACGCGGTGAACACGTTGTTCGCGGCGAATCCGGATTCGGGCAAGTTCCTGGTCTCCGGACTCGACGAGCTGTTCGGCAGCCTCGCCCAGGATCCGCAGGCCATCCCGTACGCGATCAGCAATCTCAATACCGCGCTGCGCCGGTTGCGGACGGTCTTCACCTTCGGACCGCAGCGGCAGATGAACTGGACGATGGAAGTGAGCCTGACCCCGTTCCAGCAGTACGTGGCCAAGGATTGCCCGCACTACGGAAACCTCTACGGCCCGCGCTGTGGCACCCCGTCGGTGGCGGATTCGGCTCCGGCGCAAGAGTTTCCAGCCCAGCTGTTGCCACAGCGCCTGAGCGCGGCCGGACCGGCGCCGCAGGCGCAGGCCCCCAGCACCATCACCAGCCCCGGTCCTCCGACCGTGCCGATTCCGGGTCTGCCCTCGATTCCGGGCATCACCGCACCGGCCGCGCAGTCGACCACCCCGGGAGCCGACATCACGGTGGGCCCGGCCGCCCTGCGCGGCAAGGACGCGGTCGCCGCGGTCGTCGGTGGCGAGCCGAATATGGCGCAGCTGCTCCTACTCGGCCCCGCGCTCGCCGGTGGTCATGTCGAACTTTCGAGCGGGAAAGGTGGTGCATAACAATGCGATCAACTAAAGCGACCATCAGCTTCAGCCTGTTCGCGATCGTCGCGGTCGTGCTCACCTACACCATCTGGTCGACCTTGAGCAGGGCGGTTGCCGGTGGGACACACGGTTATTCGGCGGTGTTCTCCGATGTGCTGGGCCTGCGGGTCGGCGATGACATCCGGATGGCCGGGGTGCGGGTCGGGCGGGTCGACAAGGTCGACTTCACCGACGACTACAAGGCCCGGGTCGACTTCCGCATCGAAGACAGCCAGCACCCCACCGACACCACGAAAGCTCTTGTGCGCTACCAGAATCTGATCGGACAGCGCTATATCGCGCTCATCCCGGGCAAGGATCCGGGCACACCGATGCGACCGGGTGACCGGATACCGATCACCCGCACCGAACCGTCCTTCGATGTCTCGGCCATGCTGTCGGGCTTCGAACCGCTGTTCGGCGTCTTGCAACCCGATCAGGTGAACTCGTTGTCCGAGACGCTGATTCAGGCCCTGCAGGGCAATGACGTGTCGATGAGCGCCCTCATCACCCAGGCCGCGCAGTTGGCGACCACGTTCGGGCAGCGCGATCAGATCCTGGGCGATGTGCTGACGAATTTGAGCAGCGTCATCTCCGGATTGGCCAATCGCAGCAATGAATTGGAGACCCTGATCACCCAGGCACGCAGCCTGATGCAGGGCCTGTACGCACAGGGCGAGGCGCTCAAAGGGTCGGTCGAGGAGGTCGCCCACGCGACCGATTCCCTGGTCGGAATCATCGATACGGTCAAACCCGGATTGGCCCGCGCGCAGAACGACGCGACCGCCGGTGTGGCATTGCTGCTGCTCAATGGCGCGTCCCTGGACAAGGCCGCGGTCGAACTCCCGGCCGTGCTGAATTCGGTGGCGCGGTTCTCCGGCTACGGCGCGTACGGCAATGCCTATATCTGCCGCCTGGACGTCTCGCTCTGGGGCGTACTGCTGCCGCCGGGTCTGTTCTCCCAGGTCGGCGGACCCGCGCAGTCGCAGGTGTGCCGATGATCCTCGCAGCGCGTGACATGCTCTTCGCGGCCTGGCGCAACCGATACCTGCGCACCGGCGTGATCGCTTCTCTGACCGTGGCTTTGCTGTTGGCGGGATCGACGGCGATCAAACAGGCACGTCTGGGCGATAAGACCATCTCGGCCGAGTTCGCGCAGGCGGCCGGGCTCAAATCCGGTGCCACCGTGGATATCTCGGGCATCGATGTAGGTCAGGTCAGCTCGGTGAAGCTGGACGACGGCAAGGTCCTGGTGGAGATGAAGGTCCGCAACGACCTCCGCTTGGGCGCGGACGCGACCGCGGGCATCAAACTCTCCACCATCCTGGGCCGACTTCACGTCGAGCTGACCCCGGGTGACCGGAAGGGATTGCCCGGCAATATCATTCGGCTCGACCACACGACGGTCCCGTACAACCTGGGCAAGGTGGTCCAGGATCCGCAGTACAAGAACCAGTTCGAGCGTATCGAGGGCATCGACCCGGCCAAACTCCGGCAGGCCCTGGATGTGGTCAACCAGCAGATGGGCGATTCCCCGCAGCTGGCGGTGCAGGCCCTCGACAGCATCGGCGCGCTCGCCAAGGTCATCGACGACCGGCGCGATTCGGTGGACAGCCTGCTCAAAGGCATGGACAAGGTCTCGCAATTGGCCGCGGACAATCAGAACAGCGTGCTGCTGCTGTTGACCCAGGGTCAGGCGATCGGCACCGCGGTGCAGCAGCGGCAGGTTCTGCTGCGCACGCTGCTGGACAATGTGGCGTCGCTGTCGAAGACATTGCAGGACATGGGTGCGGAGAACAACAACCAGATCGGACCGCTCATCACCGACCTGAACACCATGTCGCAGGGCCTGGAGAAGAACAGGGACAACCTCGACCGGCTCTACGAGATCATGCCGGTCACGCTGCGGCAGTTCAACAATGTCCTCGGTGACGGGCCGTACGGAAATGTGTACGCGCCGTGGCTTTTCCCGGACAACTGGTTGTGTTTCGCGCAGGTCGTTCAGGGGTGCGAGTAATGAGGAACCGTATTCTCGCCAAGCTGGCGGCGCTGTGCTGCGCGGCCGCGTTCACCGCCGGATGCGGGCTGCTGCCGGACAGTGTGACCGCACTGCCCGATCAGATTCTGGGCAGGACCATGCGCATCAGCGCCGACTTCGAGAGCGTGGCGGGGCTGTACGCGGGCAATGAGGTCGCCGTACTCGGGGTGCCGATCGGCACGGTCGAATCGGTGACACCGCGCGGCGGATATGCGGAAGTCGTGATGAGCGTCGACGCCACGGTCAAGATTCCCGCCGATGCCATTGCGGCGCTGGTGAATCCGCAACTCATCACCAACCGGCACGTGGAGCTGACCCCCGCCTACACCGGCGACGGACCCGCGCTCGCGCCCAATGCGCATATACCGCTCCCCCGCACCCGGGTTCCGGTCGAACTCGATCGAATTCTGGCGAACTTCGACAAACTCGGCGCGGCCTTGAAGGGCGACAACGAAACCGGGCCGATGGCCAGCCGCGTACTGTTCCCGTTGCTCGACGGCAATGGTGATCGGCTGCGCGAAACCCTGGATTCGCTGTCCTCGGCATTCGAGGTGACCCTGGCCAACAAGGACCAGATCGCCAACACCATCGTCAAACTCAATGACATCACCCAGATCATCGCCTCGAACGATCAGACGGTGCGCGGTTTCAGCGGGACGCTGACCCAGCTGGTGGATCTGCTCGGACAGCAGGCCCCCGGCCTGCAGGCGACACTCACCCAGCTCAACGATTTTCTGAACAACACCGCGGCGCTGGTGGGCGATAACAAGGATCAACTTTCCGGTGCCCTCTCGCGATTCGTGGACATCTCCGCGCAGATGCGCGCCAATGCGCGTCAGCTGACCGAGATCGTCGATATCGGCCCGCTCATGTTCCAGAACCTGTCCAATGCCACCAGCCGCGAACATCAGGCGCTGCGCCTGCACGGCCTGCTCGACAAGAGCGTCCTGGACAGCGAGATCCTGTCCCAGTTCTGCGAGCGCATCGCCCTGCGCCTGGACGGCTGCCGCACCGGCAAGATCGCCGATTTCGGCCCCGACTTCGGGCTCACCGCCGCCCTGCTGGGCATCACGGAGATGAAATGAGCAGACCAACAAGATCCCTTGCGGCGGCGCTCATTACGGCCGCCACGCTCACCGCGAGCACCGGCTGCGCGGTCACGGTGCAGAACATGCCGATGCCCAAACCCGGAATCGGCGGACCCGGCTACACCATCCACGCCACCTTCCGGGATGCTCTGAATCTGCCCGATCACGCGCACGTGAAGGTCGGCGGCAGCGATATCGGCGTGGTCACCGAGATCAGCACGACCAACTTCCTCGCCGATGTGCGGATGCTGATCCGCCAGGACATCCAACTGCCCAAGGGCACCACCGTCGAACTGCGCCAGGCCACTCCGCTCGGCGATGTGTTCGTGGCCCTGACCCTGCCCACCGCGCGGGACGCCGGTCCGCAACTGCGCGAGGGCGACACCATCGGCACCGATCACACCGCCACCGGCGCATCGGTCGAGCAGTTGATGATGTCGGTCTCGATGCTGATCAACGGCGGCGGTATCAATCAGGCCGCGAAGATCACCACCGAATTGAACTCCATGTTCTCCGGTCGCGGACCCCAACTGGCGCATCTGCTTTCGGAGCTGACCGCGGTGATCGAAGCCTTGAACAAGCGCACCGGCGATATCGACAATGTGCTGTCCGGACTGAATACGCTCAGTGGTGACCTCGCCGCCCGCAAGGTCGAACTCGGCCGGGCCGCCGACACCTTCCCCGGCCTGATCGGACTGTTCACCGAGAACAACCAGCGCATCGTGGACCTGCTGACCAAGGTCTCCACCACCATGGCGGCGCTGCACGACTTCAGCGACACTTCCGGTGCGGATTTCGTGAGCCTGTTCACCAGTATTCAGCAGTTGATGTCGGGATTCGCGCAGTCCACCGATCTGACGGCCACGCTGGACGCACTGCATGAGATCACTCCCGCGGTCCAGGCGAGCATCCGCGGTCCGGCCCTGGCGGTCTCGGCGACGGTGTCGTTCCTGAGCATCGGCGCGCTGACCGATCCCAGCGGTAGTCGCCCGCCCGAACTCGGCGATGTGCCCGCGTTCATCGGCAGTTTCGTGCAGGTGCTGGAGAAGGTCTTCGGCCGGTTGACCAGCCCCCCACAACCGGCCCCCGCCCCGGCTCCGGACACCCGGGAGGGTGGACGATGAATCCTCCCCTGTGGCAATGGGTGGTGCGGCAGCGCATCGCCGTCGCGAACCTCGCCTTGATCGTGGTGCTGGTACTCGGTTGCGGATATATCGCGTCGAATGTGCTGCGGTTCAACCCGATTCCGCACACCTACCGGGTGACGGTGCTGCTGCCGACCTCCGGCGGTCTGCTGACCGGCAATGACGTCACCTTCCGCGGCTCTCGCGTGGGCCGCGTCGCCCAGATCACCGTGGCGGGCGACGGTGTCGCCGCGGTCGCCGAGATCGACGACCGCGCGCATATCGCCCTGGACGGAACCGTCGCGGTCGGGCGGCTGTCGGCCGCCGGGGAACAATTCCTGGACTTCCGGCCCGAGTCCGACAGCGGCCCTTACCTTTCCGACGGCGCGGTGGTCGACCGCGCCCGCACCACCACGCCCGTGCGTATCCAATCGGTGCTGTCCAACCTCAGCGATTTCATCGGCGGTATGAACGCCGACCGGCTCACCTCGATCGTGGACGAGCTGGACAAGGCGTTGGCCGGCGGTCCGGATCGATTGCGCAATATGGTTTCCGGAATCAGCCGGGCCATGTCCGGGCTCGACGATCTACTCCCCCAGACCAAACAGCTCCTGGAGAATCTCAGCGTCATCGGCGAGACGACCTCGCACGCCCAGCCCGATCTGGGCACCATCACCGCCGCGGGCACCACACTGTTCCAGCAACTCACCGCCGCCGACGCCGAGGTCCGGCAGTTGCTGCGCACCGCACCCGATCAGCTCGCCACCATTAGCGGATTCGTCTCCGAGACACAGGATCCCATCACCGATCTGGTCACCAACTTCGTCGCCATCACCAAGGCCGCCAAGCTGCGCGCACCCGCCATCGAGGCTCTGTTCCCCGCCATCCGGGCCGGTTCGGAGGCACTGGGCATTCCCGCGCACGACGGCGGATATCACACGCTGGTCGATATCTGGCCGCGCCCGTGGTGCGACTACGACACCATCCCCGTGGTTCCGACCCGGACCCAGGACACCCGAACCCGGCTCTACAACTACTGCCTGACCAATAATCCGGCCATCCAGGTCCGCGGCTCGGCCAACGCCCCGCGACCCGATGTCACCGACAACGGCGCGAGCGCGCCGCCGGGTGTGACCGGAAACGAACTGTCCCAACCCGTCCCCGGCCGATAGGAGAAACGATGAGCGACACAGATATTGAGGACGACAAGCCCGAGGTGACAGCGGCCGCGGTATCGGAGCCGGACATCGGGCCCGAGGCAGAGGCCGATATCGAGACGACCGATACGGCCGCCGAGCCCGCGAAATCCGCTGCGGGCGAGAAGAAGTCGCGCGGACCGGTGCTGTCCGGACTGTCGATGCCGTCGGGGTTGTCGATGCCCTCGGTCGGCCGTCGCGGCCGGATCGCCCTGCGCGCCGCCGCCGCGCTGGTACTCGCCGCGTCCGTCGGATCGACCGTCTTCTACTTCCAGCGCAGCACTCACGATGCGAATCTGCTTGCCGCGCAGGAGGATGCGCGCGCGGCGGCCTGCAAGTACGCACCGGTGCTGGTCACCTACGACGCCAAGAACCTGGACGCCTACTTCGGTGCCGTTCTCGCGGGCGCCACCGGTGAGTGGCGCACCCAATTCGACAACACCAGCAGGGATCTGCGCGATGTCCTCACCCAGGGCCAGGTCGTAGCCAAGGCCAATGAGGTGCAGTGCGCCATTCGCACCGGCGATGAGAACTCCGCCGAGGCCATCGTGGTGATCGGCCAGACCATCACCAGTCTGGGCACCCAGGGCAAACCGGCCCCGGGGCAACTCTCGATGGTCATGCGCCTGGAGCGCTCGGGCGACCACTGGCTGGTGAACAAACTCAATTCGCCACTGGTCGCCCCGCCCCAGTCCTGAATTCCGGTGCGCCACCCACCTATCTCGGCCCGATTCCGTTCCAGCCCAGGGGAAGTAGGACGCGCAGGGAGCGGATCTCGTCGACCAGATCGGCATAGCCCTCCTGGACCTGGGCGAAGCGCAGCGCGGCGTCGTGCTGGTGCTGGGCGCTGTCGCTGTGGCGCAGGGTCCATTGCATGTGGGCGTAGGTGCCGGCGATATGGCTGATCACCTCGCCCAGGGAGTGAGTGTGGCGGCGGCCGGTGGCGGGGCGCGGGAGGTGGAAGGCGGACCATTCGTCGATACGGCCGATGAGCGCGCTGACCCGGGCGCGGGTGTCGGTCTCGTCGAAATCGGCCGGGCGGCGGGTGGCCGAGATCGCGACGGTGATGAGGGTGGCATGCAGGTCCGCCAGTTCGCGGGCCCACTCGATCAGCGGGGAGCCGCCGCTCAGGGTGCCCGCGATGGCCAGCAGTAGTTGGCGCGCCTCGAGCAGGCCCTCGGCCGTGCCGTGCCGATCGCCGCGGGATTCGCGGTCGGTGGAGGGGGCGGCGGTCGCTCCCCGGCGCACGATGGCGCTCGATTTCATTGTCATGGACCGATATCCGATGCTTCGAGGGGCAGCACGCACCGCGTGAAGGTGCGGCCGCCGTCGATGAAACGCTGGGTACTCTCACACAGGACCGTCAGCGCGGCCGCGATCTCGTCCGCGCGCGGATGCGGCTCCTCGAGTTCGACCACGAGTTGGCCGGTCGCGGTACCCAGGAGCCGGATGACGGCGGGCGAGACGTCCGACGGGAATTCCAGGACACCGGCGGTCGGCCTGGTGGGGTCGTTGATCATCGCCGCGTAGATCGAGTCGACGGATTGGATGGCCGCGATCCGGCCGAGGCGGAACAGTTCGGTGGCCGCGTCGAGCTGGGCCACGGCCGGAATGGCCCCGAGCCGGGACTCCACCAGTACCCGCACCTCCGAATAGGAGGGGAACAGCGGTTCGGCGTCCTCCTCGGTGATCGCGTCGAGGTGGTGAATCCTGATGCGCGCCTTGGCGAGTTCGGCGACCGCGGCGCGCCCGGAGGCGCCCAGGTCGGTCAGGTGCGCGCGCGCGGGCACGATCAGGTGCGCACCCGGCACGCCCGCGGTGGATTCGATGATCTGCCACAGCACCTCCGCGCGCGGCCAGGGATTGAAGAGCTGTTCCAGATCCACCCGCCACGACCGCGCGATATCCACCAGGCGGCGCTGCGTGGTCGCGGCCGGATCGTCGCGATCGAGTTCGGCGAGCATATCGCGCAGCAGCACCTCCGCGGCGATCGGCTCGAAAACGACTGTGCCCTCGCCGAATCCGGCATGGTCGGCGTAGTCGTGGATCATCGAGGCCACACCGCGCCGCAGGTCGGTGGACAGCAGATCCACCCGGGCGTATCCGAACCACATGAGAGCGCTCCCGCGATTGTTCCGGCCGAGCGTCACATGCCCGGGCGGGGGGTATGTGCAGCACCTGTGGTCATATATCGAGTCAACCGGGAAATGGCTTCTGCGGCAATGACATTCGACAGGGCAGATGCACGTGCGGGCGGCGGCGGGCCTGACATCCGCCGCGCCGAACCTGACATTCGACAAATGTCAGGTTGGACGGAAAATGTCAGGTTGGACCGATGGCGAGGTGCTAGGCCGAGGCGAGCCGGGGTTCGATCGGGGATCGCGCCCGGTGCGGTGCGGTATCGAGGACCTGACGAATGTCCTGACAGATATCGCGGACATCCGAGCGCGGAGAAGTCAGGGTGGCCACGTGCGCCATCCGGCCGAGCCGATCGGCGACCCGCCCGCTGTCGACCTCGCTGGTCAACCTGAGCGAGGCATTGGCGAATGTCATCGCCTCATCGATCTGGCGCAGGCGGAACGCCCCGGTGGCGATGGTGATGTTGTCGAACAGAATGCTGCGAGCCGGTCGTCCCGGCGCGTACGCGGCCAGCGATTCCCGGGCGCTGGCAACGGCTTTGACGGTGTACTCCTCCGCGGCCCGGCCGCTCGCGGTGAGCGCGTACTCGTTGTAGATCACCGATTGCATCCCCGTGAACTCACCGGGACTGAAGAAGACCCGGGTCCACGGATCCACCAGATCCCCGACGCGGGTGATCTCGTCCTCGGCGCGGGCCAGCGCGAACTGCATGCGGCTCGCATCACCCATCATGGCGTGCGCCCATGCCTCGTTCGCGTACAGGCGGGCCGATTCCCCGCCATTGGCGGCGTCCTGGGCGGGCAACTGACCGAGCTGGAACATGCGCAGCGCGGTGCGCGGATCGTGCTCGATCAGACTGATCCGGCCCAGCACGTACAGGGTCGAGGCGACCAGACTGTCCGCACCGGCCCGGCGCGCGAAAAGCAGTGCCATGGTGGCGTATCGGCGGGCGCGATGTTGATCGCCGACATCGTGGCAGGCCCAGCCGAGCAGGCGCGCCAGATCCGCGGCGGCGATCAGCATCGCATGCTCGCGGGCCTCGCCGCGATAGCGGGCAAGCAGTGTGGTGGCGAGTTTCAGCAGGTTGGTGGCGGCGTCCGCGACCGCGGAACCACCGTGCCGCTGATCGATCTCGCGCAATCGGGCGGTGGCGTCGCGCACGAAATGGTGATCGGGTTCGGGGCCCGCGAAGGGGGTCTCGGGTGCGGGCTCGCCGAGAGTCGGCAGCCAGGGAATCAGGACGTCGGGCGAGCCGACCACGGCGCTGGCGAGCGCTTCCAGAAATGTCGGATCCGCCTCCCGCACATCGGTTCCGGGCGCGGCGTCGGTGGCGCATGACATCGGCGCGGGTTCGGACCGGACACTCGGCGCGAGGATCTCGGCATCGGGATCCGGTGCACCCACCGCGGCCAGCAAATCCCGATAGGTCTTGTTCGGCCGCCGCACCTCGCCGAGCTCCCAGCGCGCGATATGCCGTTCCGAACACGCGGCATTGATACCGAGCCGGCGCGCCTGCGCATTGACCAGCTCGGCGAAATCCGCACGGCTGAGCCCCAATCGAGTACGCCGGTACGCCCGCAGCCGCCCGGCCCAGTCGCCCCCGGTTCGCGGTGCGCCGTGCCCGGCCTCGGGGTCGGTGACATCCATTGCGGCCCCGCCCTTCTCGGCTAGCTCACGCGTAACCGGCCGGTCACGGTTCGGAATCACGCTCGGCCACTTCCGCGTAATAATCGTGCCCGATAATCTATCCTGATAATCAGATTTGCGAAACTTGAAGCGGCTCTGTGCGAAGCGGCCCGATACGGTGGGGAGCCATGGCGAGAACCGCGCGAAAAGTGCTGCTGGGCCGAGAGATCGACGCGATGCTGCGGCGTGCCCGCACCACCCAGGCCGAGGCGGGCAAGCTGATCGGGGTCAGTCAATCCCGTATCGCGGCCGCGATCGCGGGCACCGGCAATCTCACCGCCGAGGCACTGGAAGCCCTGGCCCGCAAGCTCGGCATCTCCGATGAGGACTACATCCGAATCCTGTTGGACCTGCAGGAGGACAGCCACCGCCGCGGGTTCTGGAACTCGGGATATCGCCGCGCCTATATCGAGGAACTCCGGCTCCTGGTCGATCTGGAGAATGTGGCCGATCGACTGCGCGAGACCGGCGCGGAGATCGTGCCCGGACTACTCCAGCATCCGAGCTATATCCGCGCACTGCACGAGCCCTTCCAGCCCGATCCCGGCGATCCGGACGCGGTGACGGTCGAGGATTACGTACAGGCCCGCACCGCGCGCCAGCAGATCCTGTTCAAGCGCGGCGCACCGGAATTCCATGCCATCCTCTCCGAATCCTGTCTGCGCCGGACCTACGGCGGCGACGGCGTCATGCTCGATCAGCTCGGCCACCTCATCGAGCTGTCCCATCGGCCCAATATCCAGCTCCAGGTCATGCCGTTCACCCATCAGGCCCCCGGTGCGGGGATGGAGGACCGCTACATCCTGGTCCGGGTGCCCTCCCCCGGCACCGCGGGTGATCTCGAGATGGTGGTCGTGGAGGCGCAGGGCGAGATCCGCTACATCGATGACAAACCCGCGGTCGGCATCCGGGACCGCATCTTCAACCGCCTGGCCATGACCGCCCTGGGCCCGGCCGATTCCCGTCAGTTCATGGAACACCTCGTTCGCGGCCTGCGCAGCCGCCCCACCGTTCATCGCCAGCCCTGATCGCAGAGGAAACACGATGTCCAGCAATGCCTTCGAGCCCCGTCCGATAGACACCCACAAGCCGAGTCCGGCGCGTATCTACCACCATATGATCACCGGTGAGGTGATCTTCGAATCGGATCTGCCATTCATCCACCGGCTCTACGAGGAGATTCCCTTCTATCCGCTGTGGGCGCGGCACAATCGCCGATTCCTCACTCGCGCCGTGCGATACATGATCGACAGCGGCATTCGCCAGTTCCTCGATATCGGCTCCGGACTGCCGACCGGCGGCAATACCCACGAGGTCGCCCGCGAACTGGCCCCGGACGCCCGCGTGGTCTATGTCGACAATGACGAGGAGGCGATCAATCGGGCCCGAGATCTGCTGCGGGCGAACGACCTGCTCGACAGCACCGTCATGCTCGACGCCGATCTCCGCGATCCCGCACGGATTCTCGAACATCCGGAGACCCGGCGGCTGATCGATTTCTCCGAACCGGTTGGGCTGCTCCTGGTTTCGGTGCTGCCCTGGGTGCCCGACGCCGCCGAGCCCGCGGCGCTGCTGGCCCGGCTGCGCACCGCGGTCGTACCCGGCAGTGCGCTGGCCATGACGCACGTATCCCTCCAGGACGCGGGCATGGAGATCAAACAGCAGGTCGCCGCCGGTGCGGCGGTCTTCAGCGACACCAGCACGCCGGTCACCCTGCGGACCCGCGAACAGTTCGAAACCTTCTTCGACGGATGGAAACTCGTCGAACCGGGCATCACCTACGCCACGGACTGGCATCCCGACCAACCGGTGGACACCACCGATTACGCCCGTCCATGCAACTTCGCTGCTATCGGAACCCTCCCCTAGCGCGAACAGATAGATGTGCGGGCGACAACGGTTGTCGTCCGCGCAGTTCGAAAGGATCCTCCATGCCGTCGACACCCACCGCCGGACAATTCCGCAAGGCCAGCTCCAGCTCTCCGCAACAGGCATGCGTCATGGTCTACCGGGACGACCACCGCACCCTGGTCTGGGACGACAAGCTCGCCACTGTCGACACCGCGCACACCAGCGTCCCGCTCGACCAATGTCTGAGCTTCGACCACGACCAATTCGAGGTCATCCAGGAGGCGATCCGGGCGGGCACGCCCGTGCGGCGCATCCTGTTGATCGCGCACACCACCGACGGGCACTACGAATTCCGCGCCGCGCCGGAGTACGCGCCGACCGCCGGCACCGCGCGGCTCCGGTTCGACCAGCATGAGTACTCGGCGTTCGTCGAGGCGGTGAAGCGGGACGAATTCGTTCGATCCGCCTTCACCGTCAATTGATCCGAACCGCTCGCCGGCTCAGGACTTGCGGCCGATTCCCGCCAGCACCACGCGCTTTCGGCCTCGGCCACCGCCATCGGGCGATCGGTGAGTTCGGGACGCCAGGTGGCGACCGGGACCAGACCGGGCTCGATGAGGGTGGTGCCGCGGAACAGTTCGGCGGTCTCGGCCTTGCCGCGGGGGTACCGCCGACTCAATAGTCGTAGACGCGACACGCCGCCTCGGCGCACCGCGCTCCGCGATGTCCCGCCGCTGACCAGCGGTTTGGTCGAGACCGGATTTCGGGAGATCATGGGCGCGTGTCGAGCGGTACGGGCGAGGTCCCGAGACGGCGGGCGAATGTCCCGCCGCGCAGGGTTTTCGCCGAGAGGTTGACGGCGCTGTTCGACGCGGCCGGAAACCCGACCCTGCGATCGGTCGCGACCGCCGCGTCCGCGCGGATGGCGGCCACCGGCGCGAGCACCACGGCCACCGTGCAGCGGATCAGCGATTGGCGGGCCGGTAAAGCCGTTCCCGCCGAGTTCGATTCGCTGCTGCCGGTGTTGCTCACCCTGATCGAATCGGCCACCGAGGCGGGCGCACCCGCGCCCGAACTGATCAAACTGCCCGCGTGGCGCGCGATCTGGCGCGCGGCCCAGGCCCGCGGCGGCGACGCCGACATCGCCTGCCCCTATCCGGGCCTGGCCGCCTTCGGACCGGACGACAGCGCATGGTTCTTCGGCAGGGCCCGAGCCACCGCCGAGATCACCGAACTGCTGCGCCGGACGATGGACGGCCCCGGCGCGGGTCCGGTCATCGTCCTCGGCGCCTCGGGCGCAGGTAAATCCTCGGTGCTGCACGCGGGCGTGATCCCGGCCCTGCGCGCCGACCGGGACCGCAGCGTCGCCACCATGACCCCGGGCAATCGACCGGCCGAAACCCTCGCCGAGTTGCTGGAGCCCGCGCAGGAGAACGCGGAACGCCCCGACCTCGTGGTCATCGACCAATTCGAGGAGACGTTCACCCTCTGCCAGAACGAACCCGAACGCGAGCGATTCCTGAGCCGACTCGCCACCCTGCACGAAAACACCCGCACCACGGCTGTTCTCGCGGTGCGCGCGGACTTCTATCCGCACTGCCTCGCCTATCCGGTGCTCGAGGACGCGATCAACACGCGCTGTTACGCCCTGGGCCCCATGCGCGTGCGGGAGCTCGGCGAGGCCGTCACCGGACCCGCCCGAGCGGCCGGTCTGAATCTCGAACCGGGGCTGCCCGAACTGGTCGTCACCGAGCTGTGCGGTCTCGGCGCGGGACATGATCGGCGCAGTTACGATCCCGGCGGACTGCCGCTGTTCTCCCATGTCATGGCCGCCACCTGGGAGCACCGGTCGGGCGCTCGATTGACCGTGGCGGGCTATCGCAAGGCCGGGGGCGTCGCCGGATCGGTGGCCGCCACCGCCGAACAGGCGTGGCAGGGACTCAATCCCGCCGAACAGGCCGCCGCCAGGGAACTGCTGCTTCATCTGGTCACCGTCGGGTCGACAGCCGCGATACCCGGCGGCGGGTGCCGCGCGCGGAATTGCTCACGCGCACAGGTGATTCCGATGCGGCGGCCGCGGTCCTGGACCGTCTGATCGACGCACGGCTGATCACCGCGGACTCGGTGGGCGTGGCCGGTGGCGCAGCGCCGGACGGCGCGGAGCCCGAGGGCGGGCCCGCGCGCGAAATCGTCTGGTTCACCCACGAAATCGTGCTGGACGCGTGGCCGCGCCTGCGGGCCTGGATCGACGCGGGCCGGGTCGACCAACTGATGCGCCAGCGGCTCGAACTCGATGCCGCCGAATGGGCGGCGGCACAGCGGGATCCGGCCCTGCTGTATCGGGGGGCGCGGCTCGCCACCGCCGAGCAGGTGAGCGGGAACCCGGGCGGAGTCATCGGCGATTTCCTCACCGCCGCGCAGACCACCCGCGCCCGGACCCGGCGGCTCGCCCTGGCCACCCGCAGCGTGCTGGCGCTGCTGGGCGTGGGGGTGCTGGTGCTCGGTATCGCCGCCTACGCCCAGACCAGGCTTTCGGCGCAGGAGCGCGAGAATGCCGATCTGGTCGCGACATTGGCCGAGGCGGGATAGTGTCCGGGCGAGCGATCCGTCGCTGTCCGCTCAGTTGGAACTGGTGGCGGACCGGCTGCGGCCGGGCGATCCGGATATCCGTTCGCGCCTGCTGCGCACCCAGAACCTGCCGCTGGCCGCGCCGCTGGCCGGGCATCGCGGTGCGGTGAATCAGGTGGCGTATCGACCCGACGGGCGGGTGCTGGCCTCGGCCGGACAGGACCACGCGGTACGGCTGTGGAATGTCGCCGATATCGCGCACGCCGCACCGCTGGGATCACCGCTGGACTGCGGGAACCCCGCGACCGCAACGGTATTCAGCCCGAGCGGCACGCTGCTCGCCGCCGCGTGCGGTACCGAGATTCGGATCTGGAATGTGGCCGATCCCGCCCGACCCGAACAGCTCTCCGCATCCGAAGCGGGAACGGTGAGCGCGCTCGCGATCGCTCCGGACGGAAAGTCGCTCGCCGTCACCGACGGTTCGAGTGTCACGCTGTGGGGAATCGAAAACCCCGGCGCACCACGGCGATCCGCTCGGTTGCCGGGCGCGGGGCCGGTGTCGACCATCGCGTTCGGGCCGGACCGTCAACTGGCGGTCGCGGGTGCGCACACCGTTCAGCTGTTCTCGTCCGGCGCGACACCGGCGGCCGTGAGCGACCCGATCACGGTGCCGGGTCCGCGGATTCAGGCCATGGCCCTGAGCCGCGACGGCGCGACGCTGGCGGTCGGCGGCGGCGATGACGCGTTCGTCGCGACCGGCGCCGCCGATGCCACCGTCACCCTCTGGGATCTGACCGCGCAACGACCACCGGCGCAGATCGGGAGTCCACTGGTGGTGGCCAGCAAATCCGAATTGCGTTCGCTGGCCTTCGATCCCGAGGGCGGCATGCTGGCCACCGGTGACCGCGACAGCATCACCCTGTGGAGCATTGTCGACCGCGCGCATCCGACCCGGCTCGGTGAGCCGCTGGCCGCGCCGTCACCACCGTGCCCGGACGCCAACAGCTTTCAGCCCTGCCGGGACAGCCCCGGCGCGCTGGCCTTCGCCGCGGACGGGCAGACCGTCGCCGTCGGTGGCACGCAGGGCGGATTGCGGCTGTGGTCGCTTCCGCCCGCGGTGATCGGCGGCCGAATCGGCTGGTCCGCCAACTCCGGTGCCATCAGCGCGGTCGGCACCATGACCACCAGTGTGGTGGACGGTCGAATCGAGCTGTGGGACATCCGTGATCGCCGCTCGGTGCGCCTGCTCGCCGATCTCGGGCCGGGTCCCGGCCGGGACTTCGCCGGAACCCCGTCACTCAGCGATGACGGCCGTCTGACCGTCATCGGGGCACGGGTGCAGGTCGGCGCGGGCACCGGGCTGGCGGTGCTGCGCGGCGGAGCGCTGACCGACCACTCCGTCATCTACCTGTGCACGCTCACCGCGATCGGTCACGATGCGCGGGGCGACCTCATCGGTCTCACCAACGCGCACTGCGAATACGACGGCGATCAGCAGTGGCTCGGCGATCTGGTACTGCTGCAATCGGAGGCCCTCGCCCCGGGCGCGACCGTGCCCGATCTGCATCTACTGGGCCGGGTCGCCTTTATCAGCGGCGGCAATCCGGTCGTGCCCGGGCCGAACGGTCCGGGGTTGGACTACGCGGTCATCGTCTTCGATCGATCGACCGTGGAACCGGTCACGACCGTCGGGGAGACGACCGTCCGGGCGATCGGCGCACCGCCGCCGGACGGCACGCCGGTCTGCAAACAGGGTATGACCAGTGCTCGCACCTGCGGGATCACCCTCGGCACGGCGGGGCCCTACCTGCTGACCACCGTCTCCGCGTACCCCGGTGACTCCGGTTCCCCGGTTGTCATGGGCGAAACCTTGATCGGCAATCAATGGTCCTGGGGTGCGGGCACCGGCATCACCGCGATTCTGGAAGACCTCGATCGCCGCGGCGGACCGGGCGCGGGGTTCCACCTGTGACGCCCGAATCCTCTCGACCTACGCGGGCGATTCGGTGTCCTGGCGCAGGCTGATCTGCCCGCTGGGCTGGTCCGGGTCGGGAAAGTCCGCGTAGAGGGTGACCTGGGGGCGGGTGTCGGCCCACTCGCGGACCCAGGGGCCGATCGGGCCGTAGATCTCGGCGGAGACCAATTCGGCGCATTCGAAAATGCGCTCCAAATGCTTTGCGCCACGGTCGTTGTGGGTCATTGCCGCATCGGCGTCGACATACTCCTCGATCGCCACATAACTACCGGGCGCGTTCGAGAACCAGCGGTATCGGAGCGTCTCGGGCTCCTCGGCCGCCTGCGCCCGCAGCGCGAGCGCGGCCTCTTCGAAGTCGGCCTGACGGCCGTCGTGAATATCGAATCGGGCTCGCACGAAAAAGCTCATACCCGTATTCCACCATGTGCCGGTGGAAGGTCAACGGGGCGAATCGATCCGAGCCGTCTGTAGCTCGGGGATGGGCTGTTCCTCGAGGACGACGATCTCGCACTGCTCGGCCCAGTGCAGGTGGTGGTGGTCCCCGACCATGGTCAGGGCTTCGTCCATGGAGGTGGCCTGGAGGATGGACATGCCGATGACGCCGCTATCGGTTTCGCTGATGCCGGTCGGGGTGATCCGGCGGGCATTGCCGAGCGGTTTGCCGCCGTCCACGAGCCCGGCGCCGATTCGATTGCTCCAATCCACCCACAGTTCCATGCCTTTCGCGGCTTCCTCGGGTGTGGCCCGGGCGAATCGTTCGGCGACCGAGAGGGGTGCGAGGTAGAGGACTATGTACCGTTTCATGATTCGAAGATAGGTGACTAAATGGTCACATGTCAACGATCATGTGACCGATAGGTCTCGTATAAAGTGATCGGTGTGGACGAGGACGCGGTGTTCAAAGCCCTGGCCGATCGCACCCGGCGACATCTGCTGGACGCGTTGTTCATCCGGGACGGCCAGACGCTGACCGAATTGGAATCCGGGCTGGAGATGACGCGATTCGGCATCAGCAAACATCTGCGCCAGCTCGAGGAAGCGGGATTGGTCACCGCGGTGCGCAGCGGGCGCAAGAAGCTGCATTACCTCAATCCCGTGCCGATCCGGCTGATTCACGACCGCTGGATCGACAAGTTCACCGAACAGCGGATCGCTGCCCTGACCGATCTGAAGAAGGATCTGGAATCGTGAGCCTCGAGAACATCCTCTCCCGGGCGCGCCCGGAGACCCGGCAGATCCACCGCATCGTCATAGCCGCACCGGCGGAGCGCGTTTGGGCGGCGGTCACCGATCCCGAATGGACCGTGCGCTACGGATTCGGCGGCCGCAGCGTGATCGCACCCCGGGTGGGCGGCGCGTTCACGGTCTTCGCCCCCTCCGGCCCCCGCGCCCTGGACGCCGACCCCGACATCATCATCCGCGGCACGGTCACCGCCTATGACCCACCGACCCACTTCGGCGCGCGCATTCGTTTCCTCGGCGACGAGAACCTCCTCGCCCAACCGGAAACCCACCTGCGCTACGAGATTCGCGATCGCGGCGACGGCACCTGCGCCCTCACCGTCATCCACGACGTGGCCGGCGCCCCCCTCATCGCGATCCTCATCTCCGGCGATCTGGAACCCGAGGGCTTCGGCGGCGGCTACCCCTTCATGCTCAGCGACCTCAAATCCCTCCTGGAGACCGGCCGCGCCCTCCCGGTCAGCCGCCCCACCCGCAAGGACTGAGCGCCCGGTCCACCCGGCCGGAAACCGAGCGGTTCAGCAACCGGTTCCAGTCGACCGCGTCTCGGCACCGGGACGGCCGGGCGGGACGCGGCCCGAGACCGATCCACCATCGGCAACCCTGCTGGAACGTTGCGGACCCGCGGGCGCTCACCGTGGTTGAGACGCTGTGCACACATTCGTACTGCGTGGGCAACAACTCACAGCTATCATCATCGGGTGGACGAAACGTGTTACAGCGGAACATGTTTGAATCCTCGCCGGCGCACCCGTGGATTCACGCCGCCAACAGGGCTGTTTCGGGTCGAGGAGTTGAGGAGCCGTATTCCGCTGCGGCACAAAGGGAACGTTCACTCTCTCTGCATCCGAAGAGCAATCGGTACCTTTCAGACAATTTTCGACCTGAACCATTAGCTCCAGGTCGGCCGCGGTCGGTCCGGGTGTTGCGCGCCTGAAACCGGCCGCGGCCATGCGTTATTCACTGTTCCGCTCCCACTGTCCACAGGAGCACGACCTTGCCTACTCACATGAGGCTGTACACGGAGGAGTTCGCGGCCGAGCCGCGCCGGTACTTCGACGACCTGCGCGGGCAGCACGGCGCGGCCGCCCAGGTCCACCTCGCCGCCGGAGTCCCGGCGACACTGGTGATCGGCTACCGCGAGGCGCTACATGTCCTGAGCGATTCCGATCGTTTCCCCACCGACCATCGAGCCTGGCAGTCCGCTCTCCCGGACGACTGCCCGGTGCTCCCGATAATGGAGTGGGGACCCGCCAACAGCGATAGCGACGAGCGATCCCGCACCCGCGGCGCCTACCTCACCGCTATCGACGGTATCGATCTACACGCGCTGCGAGCCGCCGTCGAGGCGGCCGCGGTCCCACTGATCAACAGTTTCTGCGGCTCGGGCTCGGCCGACCTGCTCGGCAGCTATGCCCGCCCGCTCACCACACATGTGCTGGACGAACTACTCGGGTTTCCCCCGGACTCGCGGCGCATGATCCACACCGCGATGAGCGTGCTCACCGAGACGGCCGATCCGGAGATCGCCAACCAGGGCGAGCAGCTCATCCGGAAAACGGTCGGGGAGATCGTCACGGCCAAACGACATGCTCCCGCGAATGACATGATCTCGCGATTACTCACGCACCCTGCGGGATTCGACGACGCCGAGGTGGTGGAGCAGGTCGCCGAACTCTACGTGATGGGGTCCGAGCCGACATGGAATCTGATCGTCAACGCGCTGCTGTCGATGGCCACCGATCCCCAGTTCCACGATGACCTGCTCAGCGGAACCCTATTGGTCCGCGATGCCATCGACGCGGTGCTGTTCCTGGACCCACCGGTGCGCAACGGCTGCCCGCGCTTTCCGCGCCAACCGCAGATCATCGGAAATGTGTGGCTGCCCGCGGATCAGCCGGTGGTGATCAGCCTGACCGCGTGCAACAACGATCCCGCGGTCGGCGGTGACCGTGCCGGAAACCGATCACACCTGGCCTTCGGCGCGGGCGAGCACAGCTGTCCGGCTCAGTCGGTCGCCACTCTCATCGCGCAGGAGGCGATCGATCAACTCCTGGACGCTCTGCCCGAGATCGCTCTCGCCGTACCGATCGAGGAATTGTCCTGGCACCCCAGCACTTTCCACCGCGCGCCGGTGGCCGTACCGGTGACCTTTCCGCCGTCACCGCCCCTGACCTTCCTGCAAGGAGCCGAACCCCGGTGAACGCACCGGGCATACAACCGCATGCGCGCGGGTTACGGCTCTCTGGTGCCGGTCGAGCTCGCTCCGGGTGTGCCCGCGACCCTGGTCATCAACTTCCACACCGCGGTGCGAATCCTGAACGATCCGGTGCACTTTCCCGCCGATCCACGGACCTGGCAGCGGACGGTGCCCGCCGATCTGCCGATGCTGCCGATGGTCGAATGGCGGCCCAACGCATTGCGCTCGGACGGCCCCACCCACGCCCGCTACCGCAGCGAGCCACGTACGCGGAGCAGACACAGAACGCCCACGACCTCCTGCGCGCGGTCATCCGGGAACTCGGGCATCCGGCCCGTGAGATCGCCGCGGATCCGCAATTGCGTGGCGCGCTCTGTGATTGGGCCCAGGTCGCCGCGCCACGGCTGCTGCTCATCCTGACCGGACATTTCGACCTCGCGATCGGCGCGGTCCTCGCTCTCGGCAACGGCTCGCGCTACCAGCGGAGTTGTCTGGACGAACTCGACACCGGAGCCGCGCTCGGTGCGCTGATGCTCACCGAACTCGGCGGCACCAACGGCGCGGACCAGCAAACCACCGCCACCTGGGATCCGGAATCCGCGGAGTTCATCCTGACCACGCCCTCCCCCGCCGCGATCGAATTCATGCCCGATGTCGCGGACCCGACCGTACCCAAAACCGTTGTCGTGACCGCACGTCTGCTCGGGGACGGGCGTGACGAAGGCGTCCTGCCGTTCCTACTCCGGCTGCGCACCGCGGACGGTCTGGCCGAGGGCGTGGACGTGGTCAGGCTGCCCGACAAGGATTCCGCCCCCATGGACCATGCCATGGTGCGTTTCCATCGGGTCCGGCTTCCCGTCGACGCGCTGTTGGGCGGTGACTGGGCTCGAATCGAGGCCGACGGGCACTTCGAGTGCGCACTCCCGCCCCGCCGACGATTCCACGCGGCGATCAGTGTGCTGGGCAATGGACGCCTCGATCTGGCCAACGCCGCCATCGCCAGCGCCCGCGCGGGACTCGCCGGACTGGTCAACTACAGCCGCCAGCGCCGTCCGGGAGCCGGAATGCGCATGGCCGATCGCGATGCGGTGCAACAGGATCTGGTCGGTGCGCTGGTCGCGGTCTACGCCGCCAGCGTGCTCGGTCGCCAGATCCGCGACATGCGCGCGGATCAATCCAATTCCGATGCCGGCGACGCACTCTGGTCGATGCTGGCAAAACCCCTGCTGTCCAACACCGCCCACCGGGTGCTGATGACCTGCCGCCAACGAGCCGCGGCCCAGGGGGCGCTGCGCGTGAACCGCCTCACGGACTGGATCGGCAACCTCGAAGCCATCATCACCGCGGGTCCATGCGATGTGGTACGCAGCCCATGACCTGATACCACCGCACCGGGCAGCGCAGCTGACCACCGAACTTCATCACCATCACGCCCTGCTCATCGCGCACCTACCCGCCCTCGTCGCCGCCTTCGACACCCCGGACCTCACCGGCCCGATTTTCTCGGCCGACTACATCAGAGCCTGGCAGGATCATGCGGGCCGGGCCGACGCCACCTTCACCGCCGGCACTCCGATACGGCGGTAATACAACAACACCCAGCCCGAATCTCGGCCGCATCGCATGGCGATGCGGCCGAGGGGAACAGGTCCACGGCGACACCCGCACCCCCGCGAACACTCCGGTGTCGGACCATCGGCGCGGTGGGCATTACGATTCGCGTCGTTCGCAGGATCCCATACAAGAAGGGCTTGTCTACATGGCACGCAAGGTCATCGTCGAGATGGTGGACGATTACGACGGAACGTCCATCGCGGTCGAGACGGTGCAGTTCGCCCTCGACGGCACCGACTACGAGATCGACCTGTCCACGCTCAACGCGGCCGCGCTGCGCGGGGTATTCGAGCAGTGGACGCCGCACGCCCGCAAGGTGTCCCGTACGTCCCGTGAGAAGGTCGCCAAGCCCCGTCCGGCAGCCGACCGCGAACAGACCCAGGCCATTCGGGATTGGGCGCGCCGGAACGGATTCGACGTCTCCAGCCGCGGACGCGTGTCGGCGCAGGTCGTCGCCGCGTACAACAAGGCCGCCGCGTAGCACTCCGCCCGGCTCCTCGGTTCGGAGACGGATGACCCACTCGCTGGGTCATCCGCAACCCACCGGAATCAGCACGTGCGGTGGGCGGCACCGCGCCCCGGGAACGGTGGGCTTCGGGTGCGCGGATAGCCTTGAATCCCGAGTCAGGAACCGCGGCGGATCGATCTCCCAACCCACGAACCCACGGAGAAAGCACTCTATGGCAGATGAACAGCTCGTTCAGGCGATCGACGATGATGCTGCGCATATCGGGCTGTTGGCGGCCATCGCACACGGTGACCGTGAGGCGTTCGTGCGCTTCTATCGCTCCACGCACGACCGGGTGTTCGGATTGGCGCTGCGCATTGTGCGGACGCGGGCGGCGGCCGAGCGGGTAACCGAGGAGGTCTACCTTCAGGTCTGGGAGATCGCCGGCCAATACGATCGGCGGGCGAACAGTCCGATCGGATGGCTGGTGGCGCTGACCCATCGCCGGGCGGTGGATCGGGTGCGTGGCGAATCCCGTTCGTGCGCGGGGGCGGTACCGCCGCAGCACCGCCTCTCGGGCATCGACGCGTGGCCCGCCGCGGCAGCACCGCGTTCTCGACGGCGCATGCCGAATGTCGACGCGCTCACCGCGGCACAGCGCGAAACCCTCTCTCTCACTTATTACGGCGGCCGGACCTACTCGGAAGTGGCCGAACAGCTGGGGCTTTCGTCCGCCGATATCGCTCTGCGCCTGCGCGACTGCATCGAACGGCTCCGGCCGCTTCCCACGATCTCCTAGCGCTCCCTCGCCGCGACCGCCATCGGAGACGATGGCGGCCGCAAGCCGACGCTATCGGAGCGGGTCACCCTGCATGGCGGCGATCAAGCTGTTCGGCCGCATATCGGTCCAGTGCCGATCGACGTAGTCGACGCACTCCGATCGATCGCCCTCGTACACCGACTGCCACCCGTCCGGCACCGGCGCGAAGTCCGGCCAGAGTGAATGCTGGCCTTCGGAATTGACCAGCACCGCGAAGCGGCCCTCCGCATTGTCGAATGGATTGGTGTCGCTCATTCGCCGTCCTTTCCTTCGTTCTTCCGGGTGTACAGCCGGTTCCGGTCGGTACCGGCCGGCGGGGAACTCGTTGTGAGACAGTCATATTCGCCGAGATGATCGCGCAGTACCGGCCCGACCTCGGCCAGTGCCCCGGGCGAGCCCATATCCATATGCGCGCAGGCCACGAAGTGCTCGCGCACCGTGCCGCCGACCAGCGCCCGCCACGGCTCCGCCCCCGCGATCGGCGCGGGCGGACCTCCGGCGGCGGGTGCATCCGGTTCGGTGGCGGTGAAATAGAGCAGATCACCGTCGTATCGGCCGGGCCGGAACCGATAGCCCATGGCGGTCCCGGCCAGATAGCCCGCGTAGAGCCGCTCCACATGCTCGGCGTCGAGCGCACCGAACGGCCCCTGCCGCTCCCGCAGCAGTTCGGCGGCGCGCTCGGCGGTGATCTCCATGGCGGCCAGGCTCGCATCACCCAGCAGCGCGGCGAGCAGTTCACCCGCACTCGGATCGGCGACCCGCGGTTCCCCGGCGAGCACCCGACTGTCCAGCAGCGCGAGCAGACCCACGGTCTCGCCCGCGGCACGCAGTCGCGCGGCCATCGCATAGGCGATCAGACCGCCCAGCGACCAGCCCAGCAGATGGTAGGGGCCGTGCGGTTGGACACCGCGCAGCTCGCGGATATACCGGTCGGCCACCTGCTCGACGGTGTCGAGGTCGGTGACCCGCTCGCTCAGGTGCGGCAGTTGCAGGCCGTACAGCGGCCGCTCCGGCTCGATATGCGGCAGCAGCCCGGTGTAGCTCCATGCCACGCCCCCCGCCGAGTGCACGCAGAAAAGCGGTGGCAGCGAACCGTTCTCGCGAATGGGCAGCAGCGGGCGCAGGGTCGCCTCCACGGCGACCCGGGAGCCGGTCCCCGGCTCGCCGACCCGTGCGGCCAAGCCCGCCGGGGTGGGATCCAGGAACAGCGCCTGCATGGGCAGCTCGACTCCGCACCGCTCCCGGATATCGGCGACCAATCGCGTTGCCAGCAGCGAGTTTCCACCGAGTTCGAAGAATCCGTCGTCGACGCCGACGCGATCCAGACCCAGTGTCGCCGCGAAGGCGGCACAGATCAGCTCCTCGGCCATGGTGCCCGGCGCCCGATAGTCCGACGCGGCGAGCAGCTCCGGTTCGGGCAGGGCCGCCCGGTCGAGCTTGCCGCCCGGGGTCAGCGGCAGCGCGTCCAGCAGCGTGATCGCCTGCGGAACCATATATCCCGGGACCAGCGCGGCCACCTGTCGGCGCAACTCCTCGGCGGTCGGCGCGGCCGCCTCGGCACAGCATACGTAGGAAGCCAGAATTGTTGCCCCACTGGCCATCTCATAGCCGATGGTGACCGCGGCCCGGACCCCCGGATGCGCGACCAGCGCGGCGTCTATCTCGCCGAACTCGATGCGGAAGCCACGGATCTTCACCTGATCGTCACCGCGACCGAGATACTCCAGCTCCAGCCCGTTCGGCCGGGCCGACCAGCGCACCAGATCACCGGTGCGGTACATGCGCTCACCCGGCCGCCCACCCGGATCGGCGACGAAGCGCACCGCCGTCAACCCCGGTCGGCGATGATAGCCACGCGCCAAAGCCGTTCCGGCCAAATATAATTCACCGGGCACCCCGACCGGCACCGGCCGCAGTCGGCCATCGAGCACCGCCAGCCCGAAGCCGCGCAGCGGAGCCCCGATGGTCACCGGCGCCCCCGCCCGCAGCGGTGCGCTGATCGCCGCCGCCACGGTGGCCTCGGAAGGACCGTAGGCATTGAGCATGGTGCGCCACGGCGTCCCCGCGGTCCAGCGTTCGACCAGTTCCGGTCCGGTGCGGTCGCCGCCCACCATGATCATCTCGAGGTCGTCCAGCGCCTCCGGTTCGACCGTGGCCAGGGCCGCCGGTGTCACGAAGGCGTGCGTAATCCGTTCCATCCGCAGCAGTTCCCGCAGATCCGCGCCGCCGTACACGCGGGTATCGGCGATCACCAGCGTGGCGGCCGAGCCCAGCGCCAGCAGGATCTCGAGAATCGTGGCGTCGAAACTCGGCGAGGCGAAATTCAGCACCCTCGACCGGCCGGTGACACCACCGCGATGCAGCAGCTCCGCGGTGAAGTCGGCCAGGCCCGCGTGCGTGACGGTGACGCCCTTGGGTTCACCGGTGGATCCCGAGGTGTAGATCAGGTAGGCCGGATTGCCCAGGTGCACAGGTCCGTACGGTTCGCCCGGGGTGAGCGGCGCATCCGATTGCGCCCGCACCTCGGCCAGGAAGCCCGGCTCGTCCAGCACCAGCCAGCGCGTCCCCTCGGGGAGGCTGTCCCGGCAGCGCGTGACGGTCATGCCGAGACGAGCCCGGGAATCGTCGAGCATGTGACGCTTGCGCCGGTCGGGATAGTCCGGATCCACCGGTACGAACGCCGCGCCCGTCTTCAGCACCGCGAGCATGGCCCGGATGGAGCTCAGGGAGCGCGGAACAGCCAGCGCCACATAGTCTTCCGGGCCCACATCGTGCAGCAGCAGCGCCCGCGCCAGCCGGTTGGTGGCACGGTCGAGCTGGTCGTAGGTCATCTGCATCTCGCGATCGCAGATCGCCACCGTACCCGGCGCGGCGGCCACGGCCGCCTGGAACAGTGCCGCGAAGGTCTGCGGCACACCCGCTTCCGGACCACGAACCGGCAGCAGCGCCCGCAGTTCCCGCGGCTCGAGCAGGTCCAGGTCCCCGACCGCGGTCGCCGGATCCGAGACCGCGGCGGTGAGCAGGCGCACATAGCGTCCGCACAGCCGCCGCGCGCTCTCGGCGTCGAAGAGATCGGTGGCGTAGGTCAGGCACACCTCGATGCCGTCCGGAACTCCGTCCGCGGCATGGCATTCGGTGAGGGTGAACTGCAGATCGAACTTGGCCACCTCGAATCCCGGATCTTCCACCGTGACGGTTACCCCGGCCAGCGCCGGCAACTCCGGCACCGAGTTGTGCACCGACAGCATCACCTGGAAGAGCGGGTGATGCGCCGCCGAACGCGTCGGATCGAGCGCCTGCACGAGTCGCTCGAACGGAATGTCCGCGTGCGCGAAGGCGTCCAAATCGGTTTCGCGGACGATATCGAGCAGTTCGGAGAAGGAACCGCCGCCGCTGACCGGGGTGCGCAGCACCAATGTGCCCACGAACATTCCGACCAGCGCGTCGAGTTGCGGATCGACCCGGCCGCCGATCGGCGTGCCCACCAGGACGTCCTCGGTGCCGCCGAGCCTGCCGAGCAGCACCGCCAGCACCGCGTGCAGCACCATGAACACGCTCACGCCGTGCCAGCGCGCCAATTCGATCAGCTCGTCGTGCAGGGGTGCGTCGATGCGCGTGCGGACCGACGCACCGCGCTGGGACGGGATCGCCGGGCGCGGCCGATCCATCGGCAGGGTGAGGCAGTCGGGCGCGTCGGCGAGCTTGCCGGTCCAGTAGGCCAGCTGACGCGCGGCCGGGCTGCCCGGATCCTCCACCCGGCCGAGCACCGCATGCTGCCACAGACTGAAATCGGCGTATTGCACCGGCAGCGCGGACCATTCGGGTGCACCGCCGGAGTGCCGGGCACCGTAGGCCACCGCCAGATCCGCCGCGAGCGGCGCGGCCGAGGCCCCGTCCGCCGCGATATGGTGCATGACCAGAATCAGCACGTGCTCTTCGGGGTTGATCCGCAGCAGTGCGGCGCGCACCGGAATCTGCTGTGCCACATCGAATCCCTCGCCGGTGCAGTCGGCGATGAACTCCGGCAGCGCTGCGGCGTCGATATCGCGCAGCGGTACCCGGGGCACCGATTCGGCGATGCCCAGTACGCGCTGATGTGGACCCGTCGAATCCGAGGGGAAGATGGTGCGCAGCGCCTCGTGGCGGGCAACCACATCCGCGACCGCCTGCCGCAGCGCATCCGCGTCCAGCTCACCGCGCAGCCGCAACACCAGCGGGATGTTGTACGCGCCCGAGGCAGTGTCGAAACGGTTGAGCAGCCACAGGCGCTGCTGTGCGGCGGAGAGCGGCACCCGCTCCGGACGCGGACCGGCGATCAGCGCGGGACGGTCCGAGCCCCCGGCGCCGAGCATCCGTTCCAGTGCCGCACCCAATTTCGCGGGCGTGGGGTGTTCGAACACGGCGCGCACCTCGAGTCGGCAGCCCGACAGCGCGGCGATCCGCCCCACCAACTGGATCGCCGAGAGCGAATTGCCGCCGAGGTCGAAGAAGCTGTGGTCGGCGCCGATTCGCTCATGGCCGACCACCTCGGCCATGGCCGCGGCCACCACCATCTCGGCGGGAGTGCTCGGCGCGCGGCCGGTATCGAGCACGGTCCAGGTCGGTGCGGGCAATGCGCGCCGATCCAGTTTCCCATTGGGCGAGAGCGGAATCGCCTCCAGCATGACGAAGGCCGCGGGCACCATATGCGCCGGGAGGCGCTGGGCGGCGAGGTCGTGCAGTTGGCGATCGGTGGGCGAATGCCCGTCCAGGGCCACCACATAGCAGACGATCTGCGCCCGCCCTCCGGCGTCCTCGCGAACCTCGGTGTGCGCGAAGCGAACTCCGGCACAGGCCGCGATGGTCGCGGTGATCTCCCCCAATTCGACGCGGAAGCCGCGGACCTTGACCTGGTCGTCGGCGCGACCGGCGAAGACCAGTTCGCCCTCGGTGTTCCAGCGGACCAGATCCCCGGTGCGGTACATCCGTTCACCGGCCGCACCGTAGGGGTTGGCCACGAAACGCTCGGAGGTCAGCGCGGGCCGGCGATGATAGCCCCGCGCCACACCGATTCCGCCGACATACAGTTCACCGATCACCCCCGGCGGCACCGGGCGCAGGCGCGCGTCGAGCACCACCGCGGTCACCCCACGCATCGGGCGGCCCAGCACGATCGGCCGGTCCGGGTGCAGGGGTTCGGAGAAGGTGGTGGCGATGGTCGCCTCCGACGGTCCGTACCCGTTCACCAGATCACGGTCGCGGCCCCACTGTTCGACCAGATCCCGATCGAAGGCCTCGCCGCCCACCACCAGGGTGCGCAGCCGCGGCAGCGGCCAGCGACCGGCGTCCATACTGGCCAGCGCGGCCGGTGTGATCACCGCATGCGTCACGCCGTGCGCCTCGATCAGCTCGGCCAGCGGATCGCCGCCGTAGACGTCGATCGGCACGATCACCATGGTCGCGCCCGCGCACCAGGCGAGCAGCAGTTCCAGCACCGCCACATCGAAGCTCGGCGAGGCCAGATGCAGGGTCCGCGACGAACGCCGCACGTCGAACCGAAGCCGTTGCACCTGCGCGCAATTGAACAGGCCGCGATGGGTCACCGCGACGCCCTTGGGCAGACCTGTGGAGCCCGAGGTGTAGATGAGATAGGCGATATCGTCCAGCCGCGGCGTCCGAACCAGTTCGCCGACCGCGAGCGGGTCCGACGCCAGCTCGGTCACCGCGTCCACCGGCAGCCATTCGATGCCGAGGTCGGTCGGCAGCGCCGCACGATCGACCGGCACCGTGAGCCCGAAGCGGACCGCGGAGTCGGTGAGCATATGCCGGATCCGGTCCATCGGATGGCGCACGTCCACCGGCAGGAACGCCGCGCCGGTCTTGGCGATGGCCAGTGATCCCACCACCGACTCGACCGATCTGGCCAGCCCCAGCGCCACCACCTCGCCCGGCCCGACCCCGTGCCCAATCAGCATGCGCGCCAATCGATTCGACCAGGCGTCCAGCTCACCGTAGGTCAGCGTCCGGGCATCGGCGACCAGAGCGGTGTGATCGGCCGCCACCGCATGTGCGAAGAGTTCGGGCAGGGTGATCGGCGCGGCGGCACGCGCGCCCCGGGCCGGGGCCAGTACCGAACGCTCCCACGCGGACAGCACATCGGCGTCACCGACCGGCCGGTCCGGGTCGGCCAGCACGGCCGCGAGCAGGCGCACGAAGCGACGGCTCAACCGGTCCGCGGTCGCGGCGTCGAACAGATCGGTCGCGTAGGCCAGGCACATCTCGATCCCGTCCGGATCACCCTGTGCGGTCACCGCTTCGGTGAAGGTGAATTGCAGATCGCATTTGGCCAGGCCCGGATCGACCGGGAAGCCCTCCACCGTCATACCGGGCAACCGCAGGCTCGGGGTGCCCATATTGGTCAGTGACAGGCTCACCTGGAACAGCGGGTGATGCGCGGTCGAGCGCACCGGATTGAGTACCTCGACCAGTCGTTCGAAGGGCAGATCGGCGTGCGCGAAGGCGTCGAGATCGGTATCGCGCACCGCCGCGAGCACCTCGCCGAAACCCGCGCCGGTATCGACGTGGGTACGCAGTACCAGGGTGCCCACGAACATGCCGATCAGCTCGTCCAGGCCCGCGTCCCCGCGTCCGGCCACCGCCGTGCCGATGGCGATATCACCGCTGCCGCTGGTACGGGCGATGAGCACCGCGAGCACCGCGTGCAGCACCATGAAGACCGTGACATCGTGGGCGCGCGCCGAGTCAACCAGGCGCGCATGGGATTCGGCGTCGATCCGGACCGAGGTGGTGGCACCGCGATGCGAGGCCACCACCGGGCGCGGGCGGTCGGCCGGAAGCTCCAGGCACTCCGGCAGATCCGCGAGGCGGTGCGTCCAGTACCGCAGCTGTTCGGCGGTCCGGCTCTCCGGATCGTCCTCGCTGCCCAGCAATTCCCGTTGCCAGACACTGAAATCCGCGTACTGCACCGGAAGTGGCGACCACTCCGGGGCGGTACCCGCGCAGCGCGCCGCGTAGGCGGTGGCCAGGTCCCGGGCGAGCGGGGTCAGCGACCAGCCGTCGGCGGCGATGTGATGGAGCACCACAACCAGCACATGCTCGTCGAGCCCGACCCGCAGCAGGGTCGCGCGGATCGGAATCTGCACGGCGAGATCGAATCCCGCCTGCGCCACCTCGTACGCGTCGGCGTCCACCGTGCGCGGGCTGGAGACGATCCGCGCGAACGGAACCACGGGTTCGGCCAGCACCTGCTGATACGGACCGGTGACGTCCTCGGGGAAGACGGTCCGCAGCACCTCGTGCCGGGCGACCACATCCGAGACCGCGTCCCGCATGGCCTCGGCGTCGAGCGGGCCGACCAGCCGCAGGCCGAGTGGAATGTTGTAGGCCGCCGAGCCCTGATCGAAACGGTTCAGGAACCAGAGGCGTTGCTGGGCAAGCGATAACGGAACCCGCGCGGGCCGCTGACCACCGGTGAGCGCGGGACGGCCGGCATCGCGGACGCCGTTCCCGCCGTCCAGCAGCAGTGCCAGCCGCGCCGGTGTCGGGTGTTCGAAGATCGCGCGCACCGGCAGTTGCGCACCACCGGCCGCGGCGATCCGCGCGACCAACTGGGTCGCGGAGAGCGAATTGCCGCCCAGATCGAAGAAGCCCTGATCGGCGTCGACCCGGTCATGACCGAGCAGTTCGGCCATGACCGCCGCCACCAGCTTCTCATTGGGTGTACGCGGTGCACGACCGCTCGCCACCGCGCCCCAGACCGGTTCGGGCAGGGCGCGACGATCCAGTTTTCCATTGGGCGACAGCGGAATCGACTCCAGTGGCACGAACAGCGCGGGCACCATATGCGCGGGCAGCCGCTCGGCGGCGAGGGCGCGCAGGCGCACCGGGTCGGGCGGTGTGGTGCGCGCCCGCGGTACGACGTAGCAGACGATGGCCGGGCGTCCAGCCGCGTCCGAGCGGATCTCGGTGTGCGCGAAGCGAATTCCCTCCACCTCCGCGACGACCGCGGTGATCTCGCCCAGTTCGACGCGGAAGCCGCGGATCTTGACCTGATCATCGCCGCGGCCGACGAAGACCAGTTCACCGGCCGGGGTCCAGCGCACCACATCGCCGGTGCGGTAGAGGCGTTCACCGGGCACCGTCGCATAGGGATTGGCGATGAAACGGTGCGCGGTCAGCCCGGGCCGCGCGTGGTAGCCGCGCGCCAAACCCTCACCGCCGATGCAGAGATCACCGGCCACGCCCGGGGGAACCGGGCGCAACCGCTCGTCCAGCACCACGACGGAGGTACCGCGTATGGGGCCGCCCAGCACCACCTGTTCGGCGGCGCGCAGCGGTGCGGAGATCGCGCTCATAATGGTTGTCTCGGTGGGTCCGTAACCATTGAACAGGGACCGGCCCGCGGCCCAGCGCGCCACCAACTCCGCGCCGACCGCCTCACCGCCCACCACCAGCACGCGCAGCCGCGGCAGCGGCCATTTCGCGGCGTCGATACTGGCCAGCGCCGCCGGGGTGAGGAACGCATGGGTCACGCCCTGGTGCTCCAGCAGCGCGGCGAGTTCGTCACCGCCGTAGACATCGGGGGACGCGATGATCATCGTCGCCCCCGCGCACCAGGCCAGCAGCAGCTCCAGTACCGAGGCGTCGAAGCTCGGAGAGGCGAAATGCAGCGTCCGGCAGGATGAGTCGACGTCGTAGCGGGCACGCTGTTCGGCGGCGAACCCGGCCAGGCCGCGATGGGTGACCGCGACGCCCTTGGGCCTGCCGGTGGACCCGGAGGTGTAGATGACATAGGCGATATCGTCGATGCCCAGCCAGCGCAGTCGATCCGAATCCGATAGCGGTACCGCCGATTCGGAGCGCTCGAGGGCATCGAGGGTGACCCGGCGCAGCGAGGCGGGCAGCGCGGTCCCCGCGGTGTCGGCGGTAATGCCCAGTCGCGCACCGGAATCGGTGAGCATATGGCTGATCCGCTCGGCCGGATAGCGGGTGTCGATCGGCACGAACGCCGCCCCGGTCTTCATGACCGCCACCGTGGCCAGCACCGACTCCGCCGAACGCGGCAGTGCGAGCGCGACGATATCCCCGGGACCGATGCCCAGCGCGATGAGCGCGCGGGCGATCCGGTCCGACCGCTCATCGAGTTCGCCGTAGGTCAGCGTGCTCGAATCCGATACCAGCGCAATCGCTTCGCGATCGACGGCGGCGGCGGTGAACACCTCCGGCAGGGTGGCCGGAACCGGGCCGTGCACACCGCGCGCGGGGGCCAGCGCGGCGCGTTCGGGCACCGAGAGCAGATCGATATCGCCCACCGAAATCTGCGGCCGCCCGCCCACCCCGGCCAGCAGCCGTACGAACCGCGCACTGAGCGATTCGGCCGTCTCCGGGTCGAAGAGATCGGTCGCGTAGGTCAGGCGGATGTCGAGGCCGTCCGGATCGCCCTGCGCGCCACGGAATTCGGTGAAGGTGAAATGCAGATCGAATTTCGCGATCTCCAGCGCGATCTCCTCGACGGCCACCCGCACGCCGTCCAGTCGCGGCAGTTCGGGCAGGGCGTCCTGCACCGAGAGCATCACCTGGAACAGCGGATGGTGCGCGGTGGAGCGCACCGGATCGAGGGCCTCGACCAGACGCTCGAAGGGAATCTCCGCGTGCGCGAAGGCATCCAGGTCGTGATCGCGCACCGTCGCCAGCAATTCGGCGAACGGTACGGCCCGGTCGACCCGCGTGCGCAGTGCGAGCGTGCCGGCGAACATCCCGATCAACGCGTGCAGCCGGGCATCGGCGCGACCGGAGATCGGGGTGCCGATCATGATATCGGCGGTGCCGGTCAGCCGCGCCAGCAATACCGCCAGCACGGTGTGCAGCACCATGAACAGACTCGCGTCGTGATCGCGGGCCAGGCGCACGAGCGCGGCATGGGAGGCGCCGTCGAGCCGGGTCGAGACCGAGGCGCCGAGCTGCGATCGCAGTGCCGGACGGGGCCGGTCGGCGGGCAACTCGAGACATTCGGGGATCCCCGCCAGACGCTGTGTCCAGTACCGCAGCTGCCGGGCCGCGAGACTGTCGGGGTCCGCCTCGTCGCCGAGCGATTCGTGTTGCCAGACACTGAAATCGGCGTTCTGGACCGGCAGTTCGGTCCACTCGGGCGCACGACCGGCGCGGCGGGCGGTGTAGGCCGTCGCCAGGTCGGCCGCGAGCGGCGCGGCGGACCCGCCGTCGGCGGCGATATGGTGCAGCACCACCACGAGCACGTGATCGTGCTCATCCACGCACAACAGCTCCGCGCGCACCGGCGGTTCGGTGGCCAGTTCGAAACCGCGGGCGGCCAACTCGCACAACCGATCACCGACCGCATCGGCGGCCACCCGCACCACCGGCAGCCGCACCCCCGCCTCGATCTCGCGCGCCGTCATCGCCAGCACCACCTGGTGCGGGCCGTCGGCATCGCGCGGGAAGACGGTCCGGAGCGATTCGTGCCGCTCGATCACATCGCGCAGCGCCGCACCGAGCGCGGCCGTATCCAGCGCGCCGTCCAGCCGCAGCGCCACCGGAATGTTGTACGCGCCCGAATCGGTGTCGAATCGATTGAGGAACCACAGCCGCTGCTGTGCGGGCGAGAGCGGGATCCGCTCGGGACGCCGTACCGCGGACAGTTCCGGCAGATCCGGATCATCCTGTGCCAGCATCTCGTCCACGACGCGCGCCAGAGCTTCGGGGGTGGGGTGTTCGAAGACCGCGCGCACGCCGAGCCGGCGTCCGGTCCGGGCGGCGAGCAGCGCCACCAGCCGGGTCGCGGTGAGCGAGGTGCCACCGAGTTCGAAGAAGTCGTGATCGGCACTGACCGATGCGCAGCCGATCACCTCGGAGACCGCGGCCGCCACCAGTATCTCGCTGGGCGTCCGGGGTGCGCGTCCTTCGCCGAGATCCCAACTGGGCTCGGGCAGTGCGCGCCGATCGAGTTTGCCGCTGGGCGAGAGCGGGATGGCCGCCAACGGGACGACGGCGGTGGGCACCATATAGGCGGGCAGTCGCCGCGCCGCCTCAGCGCGCAGAGCCCGCACATCCGGCTCCATCGACTCGACGGGCAGGATATAGCTGACAATGCGCGGGGTCCCCGCCGTATCCTGCCGAATCTCCGTGTGGGCGAAGCGGATTCCCTCCAGACCCGCCATCACGGTGCTGATCTCACCGAGCTCGACTCGAAACCCGCGGATCTTCACCTGATCGTCGCCGCGGCCGACGAAGACCAGGTCGCCGGCGGCGGTCCAGCGCACCACGTCACCGGTGCGATACATCCGCTCCCCCGGCGCGGCGAACGGATTGGCCACGAACCGCGCGGCGGTGAGACCGGCCCGGCCGAGATACCCGCGTGCCAGACCCGCGCCCGCGATATACAGCTCACCCGCCACACCCACCGGCACCGGCCGCAACCGGGTATCGAGCACGGCCAGCTCGGCGCCGCGAATCGCACGCCCGAGCAGCACCGGCCGGTGCGGGGCGAGCGCCCGCGAGAGGACCGGTGCCACAGTCGCTTCCGAGGGCCCGTAGGCATTGAACATGTCCCGGCCGACTGCCCAGCGCGCCACCAGATCCGCGCCGACCGCCTCGCCGCCCACCACCAGGCAGCGCAGCTCCGGCAGCTCCCAGCGCACGAGATCGATACTGGCCAACGCGGCGGGGGTGATGAACGCGTGTGTCACGGCTTCGAATTCGAGCAGGACCGCGAGTTCGTCGCCGCCGTAAACCTCGGACGGGATCACCACCATGGTCGCCCCGGCGCACCATGCCAGCAGCAATTCCAGCACCGAGGCGTCGAAGCTGGGCGAGGCGAAATGCATGGTGCGACTGCGGGCGTCCAGACCGTAATGGTCCCGCTGCTCCCTGGCGAACGCGGCCAGACCGCGATGCGGCACCGCGACGCCCTTGGGAACGCCGGTGGAGCCGGAGGTGTAGATGACGTAGGCGATATCGTCGACGGTCAGTGTCCGGGTTCGGTCCGAATCCGTCACCGGCGCAGTCGATTCGCCCGGCGGGATGTCATCGACCAGCCGCCAGCGCACCGCCGGATCGCCGGGCAGCAGCGCACGATCGGCCGCGGTGGTCAGGCCCATGCGGACCCCGGAGTCGGCGAGCATATGCCGGATTCGGTCGGCCGGATGCCGGACATCCACCGGCAGGTACGCCGCACCGGTCTTGGCGACCGCGAGCGTGGCGACCACCGACTCCACCGAGCGGGCCAGGCCGAGGGCGACGATCTCGCCCGGCCCCGCGCCCTGTGCGATCAGGGTGCGCGCCAGCCGATTCGACCATTCGTCGAGTTCGCGATAGGTCAGGGTACGGCCCGGGGTGCTCAGCGCGGTCCGGTCCGGATCGGCCGCGGCGGTCGCGAAGAGCTCGGGCAGTGTGCACACCAGATCGGCGACCGGCCCCCGCACCGGGGCCAGCGCCCGTGCTTCGGCGGGCGCGAGGAGCTCCAGATCGCCTACCGCACTGCGGGGTTCGGAGACCGCCGCGCTCAGCACGCGCAGGAATCGGCGGGTCAACTCGGCCGCGGTCTCCTCGTCGAACAGATCGGTGGCGTAGATGAGGCACAGTTCGAGCCCCGCGCCCTCCTCGGCCACCGGAGTGAAGGCGAATTGCAGATCGAATTTCGCCACCACCGAGTCGAGTTGGTGCACCTCGACCTCGAGCCCGGGCAATCGCGGTGCGGCCGAGCCGAAATCGTCCACCGAGAGACTGACCTGGAACAGCGGATGGTGCGCGGTCGAGCGCACCGGATTGAGTACCTCGACCAGTCGCTCGAAGGGGATCTCGCTGTGCGCGAAGGCATCCAGGTCCTGATCGCGCACCGTACGCAACAGCTCGGCGAAGGGCGTGCGCACATCGACGGCGGTGCGCAGCACCACGGTGCCGACGAACGCGCCGATCAACCGGTCCAGCTCGGGTTCACCGCGCCCGCCGATCGCGGTCCCGACGGCGATATCGCCGCCGCCGCCGAGCCGGGACAGCAATACCGCCAGCACCGCGTGCAGCACCATGAACTCACTGGCCCCGTGGCGGCGTGCCAATGCCGTGACCCGCCTGTGCAGTTCGGAATCCACCCGCATCCGCACCGAATCGCCGCGCTGGGTCGCGACGGCCGGACGCGACCGGTCCGTCGGCAGTTCGAGGCAGTCCGGCAGGCCGGACAACCGCGACCGCCAGTACTTCAACTGTTGTGCGGCAACACTGTTCGGATCATCTTCGGCACCGAGGAGCTCCCGATGCCAGAGCGCGAAGTCCGCGTACTGCACCGGCAGTTCGGTCCACTCCGGGGCCTGTCCGGCGCAGCGGGCGGTATAGGCGGTCCGCAGATCCGCCGCCAGCGGGGCCAGCGACGCGCCGTCCATGGCGATGTGGTGCACCACCAGCAGCAGCGCGTACTCCTCGCCCCAGGTGCGCAGCAGCACGGCTCGCACCGGCAGATCCCGGGTCAGATCGAAGCCGTCCGCGGCCGCCACCTGGAGGTGCAGGGCGAACTCCAGCGGGGAGGATTTGAGCGGCTCCAGCACCGAGGGCACCTCGTGCACCGGGCGCACCACCTGATGCGGCCCCAGCTCGTCCTGCGGGTACACGGTGCGCAGAATCTCGTGCCGGGCAAGCAGATCCGCCAGCGCGGCCCGCAGCGCGGGTTCGTTCAGGACGCCGCGCAGGCGCACATCGATGGCGATGTTGTAACTGCCCGAGCCGGTGTCGAGCTGATTGAGGAACCACAGTCGGCGCTGGATCGAGGAGAGCGGAATGCGCGCGGGCCGCTCCCGACCGGCCAGTCGTGGCCGGTCCGGGGCCGCGGTTCCCGCGGCCGCGTCGACCAACCGGGCCAGGCCCTCGGGTGTCGGGTATTCGAAGACCTCGCGCACCGCGAGCCGGTGTCCACCGGCCGAGGCGATCCGGGAGACCAGCGTGGTGGCCGCGAGTGAATTGCCGCCCAGCTCGAAGAAACTGTGATCGGCGCAGACCCGGTCATGGCCCAGCACGCCCGCCATCTCGGCGGCCACCATGATCTCGGTCGGCGTGCGCGGCTCCCGGCCCTCGACGCCGCGGTCCCACACCGGGTCCGGCAGCGCCCGGCGGTCGAGTTTTCCACTGGGCGACAGGGGAATCGAGGCCAGTGGCATGATGACGGCGGGCACCATATGGGCGGGCAGCCGCTCCCCCGCCCGCGCCCGCAGCGCCCGGGTGTCGAGCGCATCGTCCGTTCCCAGCACATAGCTCACCAGCTGCGCCCGGCCGCTCTCGTCCTGGCGAACCTCGGTGTGCGCGAACCGGACGCCCTCGAACCCGGCCAGCACCGCGGTGATCTCGCCCAGCTCGATGCGGAAACCGCGTACCTTCACCTGATCATCGCCGCGGCCGACGAAGACCAGTTCGCGCTCCGCGGTCCAGCGCACCAGATCGCCGGTGCGATACAGGCGTGCGCCGGGGCCGCCGAACGGGTCCGCGACGAAGCGTGTCGCGGTCAGGCCCGGTCGCGCGATATAGCCGCGCGCCAGCGCCGCGCCGCCGATGTACAGCTCACCGATGACGCCCACCGGGACCGGGCGCAGTCGGCTGTCCAGCACCGCCAGCTCCGCACCCCGGATCGGCCCGCCCAGGACGATTCGCTGCTGCGGGGCAAGGGCATTCGAGATCGCCACCGCGATGGTGGCCTCGGAAGGCCCGTAGGCGTTGAACATCCGGTGCCGGTCCGCCCAGCGCTCGAGCAGCTCCGGACCGACCGCCTCACCGCCGACGATCAGTCCGCGCAGGTCGGGCAGTGCCCGAGCGCCCGCGTCCAGGCTGGCCAGCGCCGCCGGGGTAAGGAAGGCGTGCGTGAGGCGTTCGCGTTCGAGCAGCTCCGCCAGCTCGTCGCCGCCGTACACCTGCGGCGGGACCACCACCGCGGTCGCGCCCGCGCACCAGGCCAGCAGCAGTTCCAGAATCGAGGCGTCGAAGCTCGGCGAGGCGAAAAGCAGTGTGCGGTCCCCGGATTCGAGGCCACAGCGCTCGGCCATTGACCGGGCGAAATTGCCGATGCCGGCATGCGTGACCGCAACGCCCTTGGGTGTTCCGGTCGATCCGGAGGTGTAGATGAGGTAGGCCAGGTGCCCGATATGCGAGGGTGCGCGCCGATCGGCATCGCTGATCGGTCCGTCCGGCAGAGCCGCGACGGCCGCGAGGGTCTCCGCATCGTCCAGCACCAGCCAGTTCATCCCGTCGGCGGGCAGTTCGCCACGATGCGCACCGAGGGTGAGCCCGATCCGGGTCCCGGAGTCGGTCACCATATGTTGTTTGCGCGGGAGCGGATAGGCGGGGTCGATCGACAGGAAGGCCGCACCCGCCTTCGCGACCGCCACCGTCGCGCACACCCACTCCAGGGTGCGCGGAATGCCGAGCGCGACAATATCTTCCGGACCGACCCCGTGCCCGATCAGCAGGCGGGCCAGGCGATCGGCGCGGCTGTCGAGTTCGGCGTAGGTCAGCGCGCGGTCACCGCAGCGCACGGCGATCGCGCCGGGATCGAGGGCGACGGCATTGTCGAAGATTTCGGCGAGGGTGCCGACCGGTGCCGCGGTCGGTCCCGATACCGGTGCCAGCGTGGCGATTTCGGCGGAGTCCAGCAGTGGCAGCTCGCCCACGATCGCCTCGGGATCGGCGGCCACCGCCGCGAGCACCCGGAGCAGGCGCTGGACGATGCGATCGGCGCTGTCCCGGTCGAAGAGATCGGTGGCATAGGTGAGTCCGAGCTCGACGCCCGCGGGATCGCCGTGTGGGGAATGCCGTTCGACGAGGGTGAACTCCAGGTCCCAGCGCGCCGCATCGGTGTTCACCGCGGCCGTGGTGCAGCGCAATCCGTCCAGTTCCACCGCATCCGGGACATCGCTGTGCACCGAGAGCATGACCTGGAACAGCGGATGGTACGCGGCCGAGCGGACCGGTTCGAGGACCTCCACCAGACGCTCGAAGGGCAGCTCCGCGTGCGCGAAGGCGTCCAGGTCGGTACGGCGCACCGCATCCAGCAGCTGCGCGAAGGGCGCACCGGTGTCGACGGCCGTGCGCAGCACCAGGGTGCCAACGAACATGCCGACCAGATCGTCGAGCGCGGGATCGCTGCGGCCGGAGACCGGGGTGCCGATGGCCACGTCCGCGGTGGCGGCGAGCCGGGCCAGCACACCGGCCAGTGCGGCGTGCAACACCATGAACAGGCTCGCGCCGTGGCGCTGCGCGATACTCCCCAGTGCCGCATGCAGATTCAGGTCCAGCTCGGCGTGAACGGTCCCGCCGCGCCGAGAGGCGGTCGCGGGCCGGGGGCGATCCGCGGGCAGTTCCAGGCACTCCGGCAACCCGGCGAGGCGCTCGCGCCAATAGGCGAGTTGACGCGCGGCCGGGCTGAGCGGATCCTGCTCGCTGCCGAGCAGATCCTGTTGCCACACGGTGAAATCCGGATACTGCACCGGCAGCGCCCGCCAGCCCGGCGCGGCCCCCGCGCGGCGCGCGGAATACGCGGACACCAGATCGGCGGCCAGCGGGGTCAGCGACCAGCCGTCGGCCGCGATGTGATGGACGACCACCACCAGTACATGCTCATCGGCGGCCAGGCGCAGCAGCGCGGCGCGCAGCGGGGTGTCGGCCGTGAGGTCGAATCCGGTGGCGGCGAAATCCCGGACATCGGCGTCCACGCCCTCCGGATCGGTGACCAGGTGTGCGAACGGCACCGTGACGTCCGGCGGCAGCACCACCTGATGCGGGCCCTGTCCATCCTCGGGGAAGCGGGTGCGCAGCGCCTCGTGCCGGGCGACGACATCGCCCAGCGCCCGCTCCAGCGCCGGAACATCCAGCGGCCCGGACAAACTCAGGCGCACCGCGATGTTGTACACCCCGGAGTCGGTGTCGAGACGGTTCAGGAACCACAGGCGGCGCTGGGCCGAGGACAGCGGTATCCGCTCCGGTCGCGGCGCGGCGGTCAGGGCCGGTCGCGGGGCGGCGTCGGCGAGGTTCGCCAGCAGGGTCGCCAGCGCGCCCACCGTCGGCGCTTCGAAGAGCGCCCGCACCTCGACCTGCGTGTTCAGCAGGCGGCCGAGCCGCCCGGCGACCTTGGTCGCCAGCAGGGAGTTGCCACCGCGTGCGAAGAAGTCGTCATCGAGGCCGATCGGCGTGCCGCCCAGCACGTCCGAGAAGACCTCGGCCACCGCGCATTCGGCGGGGGTGACCGGCGCGCGGAAACTCGCCACGGGGAATACCGGTTCGGGCAGCGCCCGGCGATCCACCTTGCCCGTGGCGGTCATCGGCAGTTCGGGCAGCACCATGACCGCGGCGGGAATCATATAGGCGGGCAGCACGGTTGCGAGACGAGCGCGGAGGTTGTCCGGTTCGACCGTATGACCTTGTGCGGCAACCACATACGCGATCAACTGATCACCGCGGCGCGCATCCGAATGCGCGACCACGACGGCGCTGTCGACGGCGGACCGCGCCAGCAGCGCGGCCTCGATATCGCCCAGCTCCACGCGGAATCCGCGCACCTTGACCTGGAAATCGGTGCGGCCGTGGTACTCCAGCTCCCCCGCGGCGGTCCAGGACGCGAGATCGCCGGTGCGGTACATGCGCTCGCCCGGACCGAGAGCGAACGGATCCGGAACGAACCGCTCGGCGGTCAGCCCGCCTCGGCCGAGATAGCCGTGCGCCAATTGGATTCCGGCCAGGTACAACTCGCCGACCACACCGGGCGGCACCGGCCGCAGCCGGGCGTCGAGCACGTAGACCCGGGAGTTCCACTCCGGCCTGCCGATCGGGACGCCACCGGTATCGATATCGTCCACCCGATGCGCGGTCACCGAGACCGCGGCCTCGGTCGGACCGTAGAGGTTCCACAGCGCGGTATGCGGATTCGCGCGGCGGAACCGCTGGGCGGTCGCGGCGGGCAATGCCTCACCGATGGCGAGCACCAGCCGCAGGGTGGCCGGCAGCTCCGGCTGCGGCGCGGACGCCAATGCCGTCAGCAGCGAGGGCACCGGATGCAGCACCGACACCCGCCGCTCGCGGATCAACGCGGCCAGATACGCCGGATCACGATGCCCGTCCGGGGTCGCGATCACCGTCGTGCCGCCGGCGAGCACACCCGACCAGCACTCCCACACCGACAGGTCGAAGGTGGCGGCCGTCTTCAACAGCACGGTGTCGTCGCTGTCCAGCCCGAATGTCTGCTGCTTCCACAGCAATTGGTTCACCACCGCCCGGTGCGGCACCGCCACGCCCTTGGGGCGACCGGTGGATCCGGAGGTGAAGATGACATACGCGGTGTGCTCCGCGCGCAGCGCTGCGGTGCGCTCCCGGTCGAGTACGGGGTACGGCGGCAGCGCCGACAGATCCAGTGCGTCGAGCTCGAGCACCGGAACCGTCGCCGACGGCAGATCCAGCGCGTCCGAGCGGGTGCTGAGCACGCAGCGCGGAGCGGCGGCGGCGAGAATATCGGCCACGCGTTCGACGGGCTGATCGGGATCCACCGGGACGTAGACGCCACCCGCGACGGTCACCGCGTACATGCCTACCAGCAGCTCGGCCGAGCGGCGTACCGCCAGGGCGACCCGGACCTCCGGGCCGACCCCGAGGGAGATCAGATGGCGGGCAAGTCGATTCACCTGTTCGGAAAGTTCCCGATAGGTCACCGTCACCGGTTCGAGGTCGCGGCCCCGATCCGCGATCAACGCCACCGCGGCCGGGGTACGCGCCGCCTGGGCGGTGAAGAGAGCGGCCAGTGTCTGCCGGGGATCGACCGGATGTCCGGTGTCGTTCCAGCCGTGCAGAATACGCTGCCGCTCCGCGTGCTCGAGCAGGTCGATATCACCGATCGCCCGATCCGGGCCGTCCGCGATCTCGGTGAGCAGCCGGATGAGGCGATCGGCGAACCCGGCCACCGTGGCCTGATCGAAGAGGTCCGTGGCATAGACGAAATGCCCGCTGATTCCGGTCGGCGCACCGGATTCGTCATAGTGATCGGTCAGCACCAGTTGCAGATCGAATTGGGCGACGCCGGTCTCGATCTCGCTGCCGCGCACCGTGACTCCCGGCAATCGTACGTCGATCCGGCCCAGGTTCTGGAACGAGAAACCGACCTGCACCAGGGGGTGCCGGGCGGTGGAGCGAACCGGATTCAGCTCCTCCACCAAACGCTCGAACGGCAACCGCGCGTGCGCCAACGCCGCGAGATCGACCGCACGCTGCCGCACCAGCAGGTCCCGGAACGACTCGCCCGGATCGGGCCGGGTACGGAAGACCACGGTATTGACGAACATGCCGATCAACCCGTCCAGGCCCCGCTCACCGCGACCGGCCACGGGGGTGCCGACCGCGATGTCGAGACCGCCCGAGAGCCGGGCCAACAGGACCGCGAACGCCGAGTGCACCGCCATGAACAGGGTCGCATCGGCCGCGCGCGCCACCCGCAGCAAGTCCGCGTGCACCCGCGCGTCCACCGCGAACTCCACCTTCGCGCCCCGGAAGGACTGCACCGGCGGGCGCGGGCGATCGTAGGGCAGGGACAGCTCATCGGGCAGCTCCGCGAGCTGGGTGCGCCAGTAATCCAGCTCCGCCGCGGCCGGACTGGACGGATCGGCGATATCACCGAGCGTCTCGGTCTGCCAGAGGCTGTAGTCGGCGTACTGCACCGGCAGCGGCGTCCACTCGGGGGCGTGGCCCTTCGATCGCGCCGCGTAGGCGTGGGACAGATCGGCGAAGAACGGGGCGAGCGACCAGCCGTCACCTGCGATGTGATGGATGACCACCGCCAGCACATGCTCGCGCTCGCCGATCCGCACCAGGCGAACCCGCAGCGCGGTCTCGGTGGTCAACTCGAAACCCCGAGAGGCGAAGGCATGCAGGTGATCATCGAGGCGCGCCGCGGTCACCTCGACCGGAGTCAGGTCGGTGCGGACCTCGGCGGCGGACCGGATCACCTGGTGCGGGCCGTCCACGTCCTCCGGGAACACGGTGCGCAGCGGCTCATGGCGTTCGATGAGGTCCGCCACCGCCGAACCCAAAGCGTCGCAATCAAGTTCGCCGAGCATCCGCACCGCGAACGGAATGTTGTACGTGTATGCGTCCGGATCGAAACGGTTGATGAACCACACTCGTTGTTGCGCCGGGGACAGTGGAATGCGCGGCGGCCGCGGACGGGCGCTCAACTCGGCACCGGCGGTCCCGGGCAGCAACAGCGCCACCCGGGCCGCCAGTCCCGCCACCGTGGTCTCCTCGAGCACCAGTCGAACCGGTACCGCGACACCGACTTCCGCGCCGATCCTCGCCGCCACCCGGGTCGCGCTCAGGGAGTTGCCGCCGAGGGCGAAGAAACCGTCGTCCAGACCGACGCGCGCGATATCGAGCACCTCGGCCAGCACCGCGGCCACCGTACGCTCGGCCTGGGTGCGCGCGGGCCGGTACGCGGCGGTCACCGCGACGGGTTCGGGCAGCGCCCGCCGGTCGAGTTTGCCATTGGCGGTGAGCGGCAACGCCTCGAGCACCACGTACGCCGCGGGCACCATGTATTCCGGCAGATGCTGCCCGAGGGCACCGCGAAGTTGCGGGATATCCAGGGCCGCACCGGGTTCGGTGACCAGGTAGGCGACGATATCGGCCGCGCCGGCGTCACCGCGCCGCACGATCACCGCGGCTTGGCGGATCTGCTCCAGCGCCAGCAGCGCGGCCTCGATCTCACCGAGTTCGATGCGGAAACCGCGCACCTTCACCTGATCGTCCGCGCGTCCGAGGTATTCGAGTTCGCCGGAGGCGCTCCAGCGGCCGAGGTCGCCGGATCGGTACAGGCGTGTGCCCGGCGCCCCGTACGGATCGGCCACGAAACGCGCCGCGGTCAGCGCGGGCCGGCCGAGATAGCCGCGGGCGAGTTGCGCACCGCTGACGTAGATCTCACCCGCGACCCCGATCGGCGCGGGCCGCAATCGGGTATCCAGCAGCAGAATGCCGAGTCCCGGTATGGCACGGCCGATTCCGCCGCCTCCGGAGTTGGCCGCCGCGCGGTCCAGTGCGCGGTAGGTGACGTGCACGGTCGTCTCGGTGATGCCGTACATGTTGATCAGGCGCGGCGCGCCGGGTCCGTCGTGCCGCCGATACCAGTCGGCCAAGCGGCGCGGCTCCAGCTCCTCACCGCCGAAGATGATGTAGCGCAACGACAGTGGCGGCGCCAGCGGGTCGAGCTCGGCCTCGATCCGGTCGGCGGCCACCAACTGGGCGAACGCCGAGGGTGTCTGGTTCAGCACGGTCACGCGCTCGCGCCGCAACAGCGCCAGGAACAACTCGGGCGAGCGCGAGGTCTCGTAGTCCACGACCACCAGGGTGCCGCCGTGCAACAGCGGGCCCCACAGCTCCCACACCGAGAAGTCGAAGGCGTAGGAGTGGAACAGGGTCCACACGTCGTGCCGATCGAATTCGTAAGCGGCGGCGGTATTTCCGAACAGGGTCAGCACATTGGCGTGCGGGATCTGCACACCCTTGGGGCGGCCGGTGGAGCCGGAGGTGTAGATGACATAGGCGATATTGCCCGGTGTGAGTGCGCCCGTGCGCTCGGCGGCGGTAATGGGTGCGCCGTTCGCGGTCTGGTCGACGGCCGCCACGTCGATCAGCGGCAGTCCCGCCGGGAATCCCGTTCGCAGCTGCGCGGTGGTGATCACGCACGCGGGCCGCGCGTCCTCGAGCATGTACGCGATGCGGTCCGCCGGATAGGCCGGATCGATCGGCAGATAACCGCCACCGGCCTTCACCACGGCCAAGAGCGCGACAATGAGGTCCGGCGAACGCGGCAGCGCCACCGCGACCAGGGCTTCGGGGCCGACCCCGTGCTCGATCAGTGTGCGAGCCAGTCGATTCGCCCGTTCATCGAGTTCCCGGTAGCTCAGCCCCACCCCGTCACAGCGCACCGCCGTCGCGGTGCCGTGCTCGGCGACCGTCGCGTCGAATCGATCGGCCAGCGTCTGGTCGCCATCGCGCACCAGCGACGGTGTGAGCGCCCAATCCCGCAGTACCAGCTCACGTTCCGCCGGACCCATGACCGTCACCCGTGAGAGGTTCGTTTCCGGTGCGGTGCGGAGGAATTCGGCGAGGTAGTCCAGAAACCGGCGGTGGTGGGCACGCAGTTCGTCCGCGGTGTAGCGCGCGGGGTTGCCGATGAAGTCGATATGCAGCTCGCCGGGTCCGGCGCCGTTGTAGATATTGATCGAGAGATCCTCCACCGGACCGGTGGAGAGCAGATGCATGGTCGCCTCGGCGGGGCCGAAGCGAATTCCGTTGTGGAACAGCATGATATTGACTACGGGACCGAACAGGCTGCGGTGCTCCCCCGCCACGCCCCGATCTCGCTGCATATCCTCGTGCCGATAGCGCTGATGCCGCAGCGCGTCACGAATGCTCGGATCGACCGCGCCGACCAACTCGGCCACGGTGGTCTCGGCGGCGATCTCGACCCGCACGGGCACCACATTCGAGACGTACCCGGCGGACATACGCAGCTCCGGCGTAGTACGGGCGGTGACCGGCAGAGAGAGGGTGACCTCCGAGCGTCCGGTGACCGCGGCCAGGTACGCGGCCACGCCGGCGGTCAGCAGGGCGGGGCGGGAAGCGCCGAATCGGGCACGCACCGAATCGAGTTCGGCGATACGAGCGGGATCCAGCACACCGCTCTCGATGCGGCGATCGGTCTCGGCGGGACCGTAGCGGTCGCTGAGGCTGAAGATCGCGCCGATGGCGTTCAGACGCCCGCGCCAGTAGCGCTGATCCTCGGTGAAATCGGGCGAATCCCGGTAGGCGCGTTCGGACTCGTAGATGGCGTACAGCTCGCCCGCGGACAGCGGGCTCGGCGCGCTGCCGTCGGTGAGCGCGTTGTAATGTTCGGCGATGCGCGCCACCAGCAGCATGGCGCCGTAACCGTCGATGGCGATGTGATGCATCTTGGCGTACCACAGGTATTCGTCCGCGCCGGTGCGCAGGACGGCACTGGTGAAGAGGCGCTCGCCGAGCAGCGGTATCGAGACGGCGGCATCGCGGCGCATCCAGTCCATGGCGGCCGCCCGCGGCTCATCGCAGGAACGGAAGTCGTGGCGCGCGATATCGACCGGTTCGTCCGGCCCCACCAGCTGGCGCGGACTGCCGTCCACCTCGACGATACGCAGTCGAAGGCTCTGCAAATCGCCAGCACACAGGCGCATGGCCTGTGCCAGTCGCGCCACATCGAAATCTCCGTGGATCGCGACGTACTGCGCGACCGTCAGGGGCCGGTCGGGTGCGATGTGTTGCGCGTTCCATATCCCAATTTGCGCTTCGGACAAGGGAAAAGAAAAGACGGTGTCCGATGCGTCACGACCCGCGGGCTCCGAGGTCAGTGCGGTCATAGAACACTCCAATCGCCGATAGAGGATCTGGACGGTGCCCTTAGGGCATGCAGCAACATTTCTGCAAAGCTCCAGAGGAAGTCGTCCAGACCGCACGGCCGGATTGGTCGATAAGTGAAATCCGTTGGGGAATCGGTCAATTCAGACAAACAGAGCGATTATCGGACCGTCACCACGCGGCTGTGCCAGCCGGTGGAACCACTCGGGAAGGGCGGTGTGCGCTGCTCGGTCTGGGGCTCACCCCGACCGTCGACGGCGCGCACCCGCAGCGTGTGATTACCCGGGGTCGCGTTCCATTGCCAGGTCCACTGCCGCCAGGTGTCGATCGAATATTCGGCGGCCAGGGTCGCGGACTGCCACGGCTCGTCGTCGACCCGCACCTGCACCCCCGCGATGCCGCGCCGCTGCGCCCAGGCGGTGCCCGCGACCGTCACCGGTCCGGCCGGGACGGTCGCGAAGGCCGCGGGGACGTCGATGCGCGAGGCGGTCTTGATCGGGGCGCGATCGGCCCAGCCGCGATCGGTCCAGTAGGCGCGCGCGGCGTCGAACCGCGTCAACTCCAGATCCACCACCCATTTGGTAGCCGAGACATAGCCGTAGAGTCCGGGCACGATCAGCCGGGCGGGGTAGCCGTGCACGATCGGCAGCGGCGCACCGTTCATCCCGATGGCGAGCAGGGCGTCGCGACCGTCCAGGATGGCCGATACCGGTGTGCCCGCGGTGAATCCGTCGATACTGCGGGAGAGCAGCATATCGGCGTCCGGATGCACACCGGCCGCGGCGAGCAGATCGGCCAGCGGATAGCCGAGCCAGCGGGCGGTACCGGCCAGCTCACCGCCGACCTCGTTCGACACACAGGTGAGGGTGACGATGCGCTCGACCGCGGGGAGCGTGCGCAGCCGATCCATATCGAATTCCACTGTGCGATCGGTCATTCCGTGTATCCGCAGTCGCCAGTCGCCGCTGCTGAGCGCGGGCACCTGCAAGGCCGTGTCGACCCGGTAGAAGCGATCGGCGGAGGTGAGGAACGGGGTGATCCCGTCGACGGGCGGCTGAACCGCCTCCGCGACCGCCGGTGCCGGACGTGCCGTTCGCGGGAGCACAAAGCGTGCCCGGTCGGCGACGATATCGTGCAATCGCGTGCCCAGCCATTTCCCGGTCGCCGCGGCACTCACCGCGAGCGCGCCGACAGCCGCCGCGGAAAGCAGAAATCGGCGGCGGGACAGGGAGTTCGGCTCTGGGGTGCGCAGCGTGGGCGATCCGGTGGTCAGTACGCGCAGTGCCACGATGCCCGCGAGAATGCCGACTATGGTCGGCACCGCGAACCAGGGCGTCGCGGTGGGCCGCGCCATCGCCGCGGCCACGGTCACCACGCCCAATCCGATCAGCAGCGCGCTGCCGATCGGCCGCCGCCGCTCCAGCAGGCCCGCGAGCATCGCGCCCAAGGCCATGACCGCGGCCATCGAGACGAACAGCGCGAGCTTGTCATGACTGCCGAAGCGCCGAATCGCAGCATCTTTCAAGGCATGTGGCGTGTGATCGACCATCGTCGCGCCCAGCACGTAGAACGGCGAGGCGGCCGGATCGATCAGCACCGCCACCAGGTGTCCGATACCCAATACCGTTGCCGCCGCGAGCAATCCGGCTGCGGCGCCACGCAGCCGTCGGCGGCCCGCGGCCGAATAACCTCTGACCGCGTTCATGCGAGGAGGTTGAGGCTGGCGATCGGGGCGGTCGTGGGCTGCGGTGATCCGCCGAGCGGCTCCACCGTGACCGCGAGGGTGTCCACCGGCCGGAACGCCATGACCACCGGGTCGCCGACGATCGCATCGAACACGGCGGTGGAGCGCGGAACACCGCCGAGCGACACCAGCCACATCTGGTAGGTGTGCCCCGACGGCGGCTCCGGGACCGCGCGCAAGCGCACCGAGGCGGCGGAAAGCGTTGCGGAGGTGTGAATCTCGAGTTCGCCTCCGGAGCTGACCGGAACGAATCGAATCGTGGTATCCGGTTGCCGATCGATCAGCACGGCCGAAAGGGCATCGGGGGCGGTGTGCTCGCCGGAGCGAAAGACCAGGAACCCCAGTCCCATTCCGAGCGCCACGATCACCACCGCCGCGGCGGCGAGCCAGTTCACTCGATGCGGCAGGGTACGACGCCGATCGCTACGCCCGGGCGGCGGCGCGGCGGCGTCCAGCGCGCGCAGCAGCCGATCCTCGAGACCGGCTGGGGCGGAACAGGAGTCGGCGATACTGAGATCGGCCATGGTCTCCCGAACCCAGCTCACGATGGCGTCGAATTCGGCCACGGTCAGCCGATCGGCGCGGGCGCGGCGCAGCTCGATCTCCGCGCGTTCGCCGTCGGTCACCGCGTCGATCGCATAGGGGTAAGCGAGCTCGAGCAGATCGCTGCCCGGCTCGATCCCGGGCCGCTCGATGGCGCTCATGGTAGGTCACCTCCTGTCAGGCAGGCCGCTAGGCGCTTCAGACCGTCACGAATGCGGGTCTTCACGGTGGGCACCGGGGTGCCCAGTTGGTCGGCGACCTCGCTGTAGGTATGACCGCCGTAGTAGGCCAGCGCGATCGTCTCCCGTTGCAGCGGAGTCAATGTCGCCAGGCAGCGCAATACGTCCGACTCGTCCATCCGTTGTTCGACGGCCTCGAGTACGACATCGTGATCGCGGCCCATATGTAGTTGTCCGTAGACGAGTTCACGATTGGCGGCGGAGTGCTCGACCCGAATGCGGTCCACCGCGCGCCGATGGGTCAGCATCATGAGCCACCCCATCGGGCTCGACATGCGCTCGTCATAGCGATCCGCCAATGACCACGCCTGGAGATACACCTCCTGCGTGACCTCCTCCGCCGTCGCGCGATTGCGCGACATACGTAGCGCGAGGCCGAAGACCCGATGACTGGTGAGCCGGTACAGCTCGGTGAAGGCCTCGCGATCACCACCGCCCACCGCTACGACCAGGCCGCTCAGCCGCCGGGTCAGCTGTTCGTCCCGGGCGATTCCGCCGGTGGGACAGCTCGGCCCGGCCGCGGAATCGCCGGCGGTGAAGTCGCCGCCCAGGTCCCGGAACAGTGGTACGACTCGCGAATTCTCTTCCTCTGTCACGCTGGCACCTGCGCTATTCCTCCAGTTCCGGCCGGGGTGAACGGAATTCGCGGCGTCGACATCTGCCCCTCGCCTCCTGACGACGTGATGAATCTGAGCGACCATGACGGTGCACCGGCCGATCAGGCGGGCGGCATGAGAACGCTGTCGATCATGTAGACCGTCGCGTTCGCGGTACGGACGCCACCGCAGATGACCGCGGCGTCACCGACTTTGAGGTTGTCCCCGCTCCCGGTGACGGTCACCTGCGCGCCCTCAACCGTCTTGTGCGCACCGGCGATCTGATCGGGCGCGATCTGACCGGGCACCACGTGATAGGTCAGGATCTTGGTGAGGGTGGCCGAATCGGTCTTGAGCGAATCGACGGTGGCCGCCGGGATCTTCGCGAAGGCGGCATCCACCGGGGCGAAGACGGTGAACTGTCCGCCGTCGAGGGTGTCGACGAGATTGACCTGCGGATTGAGCTGACCGGAGACGGCCGAGACCAGCGTGGTGAGCAACGGATTGTGCGAGGCCGCGACCGCCACCGGATCCTGGGCCATCCCGCTCACCGATCCGGCGCCGGTGGGCACCTGCTGGGCGTATTCCTTGCACCCCGGGCCAACCAGGTTCGCGGCGGGTGCCGCGGAGCCGGAGGGGGCCATGATGCTGGTCGAGCTGCCGCCCGAGCCCGAGGTGTCATTGGAACAGGCGGAGATGCCCGCGGCCGCGGCGGTCAGGGCGATGGTCATGGCCAGGGTGCGCTGTGTCAGGTTCATGATCGTTCGTGTCCTTCGTGGGTAGGCCCGGTATGCGGGCGTGGGTAGTAAGAGATACGGCGGGATCCCCCGGCTCCCGACGCGGTCACCGGCCGGATGGGGTCGGGGTGGACTGGACCGGCCGGTGACCTGCGTGCACGGGGCGGGCTCAGGGCCCCGGTAGCCGTCTGACTTCTACGACTACGAAAGGGTTTCGCCCAGACCCGAGCGGTGGTTTGGTCCCCACCGAAAAAACTCCGGCCGAATCCAAACCGGGTGCCCGCGCATGTCGAAGTCGAGGTATGGACTCGAGACGCGATATCGCCGTGATCGGCAGCGGAGTCGCCGGACTCACGGCGGCCCACGTGCTGGCCAAACATGATCGGGTGACGCTCTACGAACGCGACACCCGCCTGGGCGGACACGCGCACACCCATGACGTGGAGCTCGCACCCGGTCGGCGGGTCGGGGTGGACTCCGGATTCATCGTGCACAACGACCACACCTATCCGACGCTTACTCGGCTGTTCGCCGAACTCGGGGTGCAGACCCGCGAGACCGAGATGTCGATGTCGGTCCGGGCGGACGCGCCCGCACTGGAGTACGCCGGGGCCCGCGGGCTCTCGGGACTCTTCCCGACGCTCCGAGCGCTCGGGACACCACGGTATCTGCGCTTGCTGGCCGAGGTGCCGCGGTTTCACCGGGCCGCGCGAGAGGTGTTGCGGCAGGCCGACTCCGGGCTCACCCTGGCCGAATTCCTGCGACGGCACCGCTTCAGCGGCTATTTCACCGACTACTTCGTGACCCCGCTGGTCGCGGCGGTGTGGTCCTGCGAACCCGGGATGACCGGCGCGTATCCCGCCGAATACCTGTTCCGATTCCTGGACCACCACGGCATGCTCAGCGTGCACGGCTCCCCCACCTGGCGCACCGTGGTCGGCGGATCCGCCCGCTACGTGGAGAAGATCGCCGATCGGCTCGATGAGATTCGCACCGGCACCGCGGTACTCGCGATCACCGAGCTCGCGGACGGTGTGCTGGTCACCGACCGATCCACCACCCGGCGCTTCGACGCCGCGGTGATCGCGACCCATCCGGAGCAGGCGCTCACCCTGCTCACCGATCCACCGCCGTTGACGCGAGCGGTATTGAGCGCCATGCCGTATTCGGTGAATCCGGCGCAGCTGCACACCGACGAATCGCTGCTGCCGCGTTCGCAGCGCGCGCGGGCGGCCTGGAACTACCTGGTACCGGACGAACCCACCGCGGGCGTGGTGGTGACCTACGACCTCACCCGGCTGATGGGTCTGGACCACATCACCGATCGCAGATTCCTGGTGACCCTCGGCGGCGAACACCTGGTCGATCCCGCGCGGGTCATCGCGCGAATGACCTACGAGCACCCGATCTACACCCTCGATTCGATCGCCGCGCAGGCTCGACTGCGTGAGATCCACACCGCGCGCGTGGCATTCGCGGGGGCCTATCACGGCTGGGGCTTCCACGAGGACGGCGCGCTCTCCGGACTGCGCGCGGCCGAACATCTCGGCGGCCGATGGCCGGTGCATGCGACCGGGCGAGCGGCCGAGACGGTGAGCGCGCGATGACCGGCGCACCCGCGCTGTACCTCACCCGCATTCGGCACAGTCGCCGCGCGCCGGTGCGGCACGAATTCGAATATCGCGGCTACAGCTGGTATTTCGATATCGAGAACCCACCCGCGGTGCCGATCGCCCTGCGGCCCCTGGTCTCCTTCCGCGCCCGCGACCATCTCACACCCGGCACCGGCGACACACTGCGCGATCGGGTGGACGACTTCCTGGCCGGACACGGGGTGCACTGCCACGGCCGGATCACCGCGCTGATGAACGCGCGGGCACTGGGCTATGTCTTCGACCCGCTGACCGTCTTCTGGTGTCATAACCCCGCGGGCGAAGTGCAGTGTGTCATCGCCGAAGTGCACAACACCTACGGCGAACGCCACGCCTACCTGCTGCGCACCGATGAGCTCGGTCGCGCCGCGGTGGACAAGCGATTCTATGTATCGCCCTTCAACGAGGTGGACGGGTACTACCTGCTGCGCCTGCCCGAGCCCGGCGACACCGTGGCCCTGTCCATCGCGCTGCGACGCGATGGACAGCCGCCGTTCCTGGCCTCGATGCGCGGCCACCGAGTACCGGTCAGCACGCGCACCGTGCTGCGCGCCCAGGTGCGCACCCCGCTCGCACCGTGGCTGATCGCGGCCCGTATCCGCCGACAGGGCATCGCGCTGTGGGCGCGAGGAGTCCCGATCGCACCGCGACCACTCGCCGAATCGACCCGAAGGACAGCTCCGTGACCAGTTCGTGCCTCGTCACCACCACCGGTGACGCCCACCCTCCCGTCCCGCGTGGCCTGTGCGCCCGGCTGCTCGCGGGCGGCACGGCCGCGCTGTTCCGGCGCGCGGTGCGCCGCCTGCCGCTGCGGGTCGAACTCCCCGACGGAACCGTTCTGGGAGCCCAGGCGGACCGGGAGCCGCTGCCGCGCATGATCATTCGCGATCCGGCCGCCTTCTTCGCCCGGATCGGCCGGTACGGACTGATCGGCTTCGGCGAGTCCTATACCGCCGGCGAATGGACCGCACCGGACCCGGCGGCGGTACTCACGGTGCTGGCCACCGATCTCACCCGGCTGATTCCCGCTCCGCTGCAACGGTTCCGGGCGCTGCTACCCGCACCACCGGCCGGTGAACGAGGCACCGCGGCCAATGCGCGCACCAATATCGAGCACCACTACGACCTGTCCAATGAGCTCTTCCAGCTGTTCCTCGATGACACGATGACCTACTCGGCGGCGCTGTTCGAGGACGCCGAGCTCGAGCGCGGGCTGGTGTCGTGGGAGCGGCTGGCCGATGCCCAGCGCCATAAGATCGACCGGCTGCTGGACGCCGCCGGAGTGCGGTCGGGCAGCCGGGTACTCGAAATCGGCACCGGCTGGGGCGAATTGAGTGTGCGGGCGGCCGCGCGCGGGGCCATCGTGCATTCGGTGACGCTCTCCGCCCGGCAATTGGAGCTGGCCCGTCTGCGCGTGGCGGCGGCCGGATTCTCCGATACGGTCCGCATCGAATTGCGGGACTACCGCGAAATTCACGGCAGTTACGACGCCATCGTCTCGGTGGAGATGATCGAGGCGGTCGGATACCGGTACTGGCCGACCTATTTCCAATGCCTGGACCGGCTGCTCGCACCCGGCGGCAGCATCGCCCTACAGGCGATCACCATGCCGCATCGGCGCATGCTCGCCACCCGCGGCACGTACACCTGGATTCAGAAGTACATTTTCCCGGGCGGTTTCCTGCCCTCGGCCGCGGCCATCGAAGCCACCGCGGCCCGGCATACCCGGCTGCGGGTGCGCCACCAGTACGGCTTCGGGACGCACTACGCGGAGACGCTGCGGCTCTGGCGCGAACGCTTCGACAGCCGTCGCGCCGAGGTCGACGCACTCGGTTTCGACGCGTACTTCCGGCGGGTGTGGCAGTTCTATCTCGCGTACTCCGAGGCCGGATTCCGGTCCCGTTACCTCGATGTCCGGCATTTCGTCCTCGATCGTCCCCGGGAGCACCGATGAGCATCGCGAACCTCTCCTGGATCGCCCTGCTCGCCCTGCTGGTTCTGGCTGTGCTGCAAGGCATTACGTATGTGATCGGGCGGCGGATCGGGCGGTACAACGTCGTCGATGTCATCTGGGGTCTGGGATTCGTCCTGGTCGCCCTCCTGGCGGCGGTGCTCGGGGACGGGGATGGGTTCCGCCGGTTGTCACTGCTGATCCTGGTGTCCGTGTGGGGATTACGGCTGAGCTGGCATATGCATCGCCGTACCGCCGGGCACGGCGAGGATCCGCGCTATGCCGAACTGCTGGAGCGGCACGGCGGCGGGGCCGGGGTGGCCTTTCGGCGCATCTTCCTCATCCAGGGCGCGTCGCAATGGTTGATCTCGCTGCCCATCCAGGTGTCCGCGGTGGCCGGGCCGACCCGGGGCCTGTCCCGGGTGGTGTTGATCGCGGGTGTGGCCATCTGGCTGCTGGGATTCCTCTTCGAGGCGGTCGGCGACCGGCAGCTCCGGCGATTCCGGGCGGATCCACGCAATCGCGGCAAGATCATGGATCGTGGCCTGTGGGCGTGGACCCGGCATCCCAACTACTTCGGCGACGCCTGTGTGTGGTGGGGAATCTGGCTGATCGCGGCCAGCGCCTGGCCGGGTGTACTCACCGTCCTGTGCCCGGCGCTGATGTCGTACATTCTGATTCGCGGCACCGGCGCGCGGCTGCTCGAGCGCACCATGGGCGACCGCCCGGGATATCAGGACTACCGGCGCCGCACCGCCTACTTCTTTCCACGCCCGCCACGCTGAATACCGCTGGGATGCTTCCTGGGACACGATGAGTACCACTAGTCTCGCGGGAAGCATGCGACAAACCATGGAGAACCATCGCTGATGGCGGAACAACAGACCGCTGACGAGGTCGCGAACCGATTGACGATATTGCTCGCCGATATCGCCTCGGGAGATCGCGACGCCTTCACCCAGTTCTACCGATCCACCCACGATCGGGTCTTCGGGTTGGCCCTGCGCGTACTGCGCCGCGACAGCGCGGCCGAGGAGATCACCCAGGAGGTCTTCCTGTACGTCTGGAATACGGCGTCGCAGTACGACGAACGACTCGCCAGTCCCATCGGCTGGCTGATGATGCTCACCCATCGCCGGGCCGTCGACCGGGTGCGTCTCGAAATCCGCTCCACCACACGCGATCTCGCGTACGGGCAGCGCGAACTGGGTCGCGACCACGATATCGTGGCCGAGACCGTGGGGCAGCGCTCGGAGGAGCGCGCGGTGGTCGACTGCCTGGGCTCGCTCACCGATACCCAGCGTGACGCGCTGGCGCTCGCCTACTACGGCGGGCGCACCTATGCCGAGGTGGCCGACCACTTCGGCATTCCCCTGTCCACCGTCAAAACCCGCATCCGTGATGGTCTGAAACGACTGCGGAACTGTTTGGCAGGATCGATGAACGATGCCTGAGCACCACGAAGACGACCTGCTCGAGCTGGCGTACCCGTACGCCCTCGACGCACTCACCGAGAGTGAACGCGAGTCGGTCGAGCAATTGCTGAACGACGCCGACGAGCCCACCGCGACCGACTTTCGCCGTACGGTCCGCGAAATCCGCGAGACGCTGGCGGCCATGACGACCACGGACGCGCATCCGGCCCCGCCGAGTGTGGAGGAGGCCCTGCAGCGCGCCCTGGACGAACAGTTGGGCACCACGTCATTGAACGCGCGGCGTGGTCGCCGCCGGCTGCTCGCCGCGGCGGCACTGATCGCGGTGATCGCGCTCGGCGCGGTGATCGCGGTGACCGTCAATCGCTCCGGCGAATCGGCGAGCGTCACCGCCGAACAGGTCCGCACGCACGCCGACACCCACGGCGAAACCGCACAACTCGCCGTGGGTGGCACCATCACCGTCAACGCCTCACGCGATTTGAACACCGCCACGGTGTCTTTCGCGCAGGTCCCGAATCCGCCGGATGGTAGGTCCTATCAGCTGTGGTCGATACCCCGTGCGGGGCAACCACACTCGGTCACGGTCTTCAGCACGCTGCCCACCGACAGCGCTCCCCTGTTGATCCGTCTCGACCAGGCCGCGCAGATCGCCCTGTCGGTCGAACCCGCGGGCGGTTCACCGCAACCCACCGATCCGGTCGGCGCGGTGCCCGTCACCTGAGAGGCCGATCGGCTCAATACTGATGGCAGGTGTCGACCACCTGGCTCAACTTGCCGCCGAACTCCTGATCGGCCTGGGCCGTCATGCCCATGCGCTGCTGCTCGGCGATCAACTGCTCGAACGCGGCCCGCCGCTGCTCCACCGGCTGGTCGTAGGCGTTCCGCAATGCCGCCTTCTGCGCTGGAACCGCATCCAGTTGCGCGGCGGTCTCGGGCGCCACCCGATGCAAAGCGGCGTCCACCTGCGCGAACGAACAACTCGAACGCAACAGCGGTTCGATATCACCCATCGGGTCGGCCGAGGCCGCACCCGCGCCGAACAATGCCGCCCCCGCGGCCAAGCCGCCGATGGCCACGGCAGCGCCGATTCCGTACAGGGTACTGATCGATGTCATGAACAAGCCCTCTCGAATGGTGGATCAGCCGATGACCGCCCCGGAGCGGGAACGGCCGAGGAGGGTATCGGAGCGAACCCGCGACCGGATTGGTGCCCGGCGATCCGGTGCGGCGCGCGAGGGTTGCCGGGGCAGAGTCGCCGAGTGGCCGAGTGGCCGAGTGGCCGAGTGGCCGAGTGGCCGAGTGGCCGAGTGGCCGAGTGGCCGAGTGGCCGAGTGGCCGAGTGGCCGAGTGGCCGAAAATATCGATCGGGTGTCCGATGATCTCTCCTGAGGCCACGGTTCGCCGCCCTACAGTCACCTCGTGACCCTCCGCGCACGTGCACAGCACACCGCCGATGACTACGACGTCATCATTATCGGTTCCGGATTCGGCGGCAGCGTTTCGGCGCTGCGGTTGACCGAGAAGGGGTACCGCGTCGCGGTGCTCGAATCGGGCAGGCGCTGGGAGGCGGCGGATCTGCCCGCCTCCAACTGGAATCTGCGCAAATCGATCTGGGCGCCGCGGCTCGGCCTCACCGGTACGCAGCGAATCAGCTTGCTGGGCAAGGTGACTCTGTTCAGCGGTGCGGGGGTGGGGGGTGGTTCGATCATCTACGGCAATACGCTCTACGAACCGCTGCCCGGCTTCTACCGGGATCCGTCGTGGTCGCATATCACCGATTGGCGCGAGGAATTGGCGCCCTACTACAACCAGGCCCAGCGCATGCTCGGCGTCGCGACGAACCCGCGCGTCACCGCCGCCGACGAGGCCCTGCGCGCGGTCGCCGAGGACCTCGGGGTGGCCGATACGCACCATCCGACCGAGGTCGGCGTCTTCTTCGGCGAACCCGGAAAGACCGTCCCCGACCCGTATTTCGGCGGCGCGGGGCCCGATCGGACCGGCTGCGTGCACTGCGCGCGGTGTATGACCGGGTGTCCGCACGGCGCGAAGAACACCACCACGACCAACTACCTGTATCTCGCCGAACAGGCTGGGGCACAGGTCTTTCCGATGACGACGGTCACCGATCTGCACGCCCTGCCCGACGACGGGTACCGCGTCACGACCCAACGCTCGGGACGGTTGCTGCGCAAGCGAACTCGCACATTCACCGCAGCACAGGTCGTGTTCTCCGCGGCGGCTCGCGGCACCCAGCAGCTGTTGCATCAGCTCAGGGACACCGGGCGGCTGCCGAATATCTCGCCCCGGCTCGGCGAACTCACCCGCACCAACTCCGAGGCCGTGCTCACCTCCACCAGCCGCACCCGGCACGACCTGTCCGACGGCGTGGCCATCACCTCCTCGATCCATCCCGAGCCCAATACCCATATCGAGGTGTGCCGCTACGGCAAGGGCCAGAATGTGCTGTTCCCCATGACAGCGCCCATGATCGACGGCGGCCCTTGGCGTTTCCCGCGTTTCCTGCTGCTGATGCTGCGGCATCCGCTGGTATTCGCGCGCTCGCAGAGCAACTATCGCGCCTCGGAGAAATCGACGATTCTGCTGGTGATGCAATCGCTGGACAATTCGCTCACCTCGTTCGGCAAGAAGTCGATCTTCGGATACCGGCTCTCCACCCGGCAGGGCCAGGGCGATCCGAATCCCAGCTGGATTCCCTTGGGCCACGAGGCGAATCGGCTCTTCGCCGAGAAGATCGACGGTGATCCGCTCGGCATGTACATGGATGTGTTCAATATTCCCTCCACCGCCCACTACATCGGCGGCTGCCCGATGGGCGACTCCGCCGCCGAGGGCGTGATCGATCCCTATCACCGCGTGCACGGCCATCCAGGATTGCACGTCGTCGACGGCTCGGCCGTCTCGGCGAACCTGGGCGTGAACCCGTCGCTCACCATCACCGCCATGTCCGAGCGCGCAATCGCCCTGTGGCCCAACAAAGGTGAGGCCGACCCGCGACCCGCGCTCGGGACGCCCTACCGGCGCGTGACCCCGGTCGCCCCCACCGCCCCGGCGGTACCGGCCACCGCCACCGGCGCGCTGCGCCTGCCGCTGTACCTCGCCGACTGAGCGGTGATCGGCGACGCGGGATCGGCCGGTTTGCCGGGGCGGGGGTTCCGCAGGGCGTCCACGCGAAGGTCGAATCTGATCAGCGCGGCATCGAAATCGGCGATTCGACTGCGGGCGATCCGATGGCATTCGGCGGCATCATCATTGCGGCCCAGCCCTTTCAGAGCCGTATAGCGGATCAGCATGTTGTAGGTGTGCGCCACCGCGCCGGTGCGGGCGGAGTCGCGGGTGGTCTCGGCACGTTCGGCCGCGTCGGCGGCCGAGGCGAGCCGACCCGCGATGAGGTGGGCAATGGCGGCTCGCGCGTGCACCATGGATTCGTAGCGGGTATTGCCCGCGCGGCGGGCGGCGGACAGGGCCGCATCGAACAGGCCGGTGCTGAGGTCTCCGTCGCCCCGGCGGCTCAGCACCCACGCCGCCTCGGTCAGCGCGAAGACGATACTCAGCGATGAACCGCACTCCTGACCGGGCCGGATCGGTGCAGAAACGGCGATCGAGCGCCGGGATGGCGCGGGTCGGGCGATTTGGGCACGGCCGGGTCGGCGGGCATGGCCGGCCGACTGACATCCCACCACGACCGGACGCCGGTAGGTGAGGCAGTAGTAGTCATCGTGGTCATCGCGGGCTCCCTTAGCACTCCGTTCCCGAGGGTGGTGATCAGATAATCTCTGTTCGCCGACAGAGATATTTTTTAGCACTCAACCTAAGCGAGTGCAAGCGAAGTCCGAAACCATTTGAACCGGTTGGTGTTACGGTCCGGAGATGGGCTTCGCACAGCGCTTCGACCATGTCGGCATCACCGTCGCCGACCTCGACACCGTGACAGCGTTCTTCGTCGGCCTCGGCCTGGAAGCCGATCAGAAGATGGCTGTGGAGGGCGAATTCCTCGACACGGTCGTCGGAATGAAAGGCGCCGCCACCGAAATCGTCATGCTGCGGGTTCCCGGCGGCGGAACCACCCTCGAACTCTCCAGCTTCACCCGCCCCGACCATCTCCCCGGCTCCCCCACCGCCCCCGCCAACGAACTCGGCCTGCGCAATGTCGCCTTCCAGGTCGATGACCTGCGCGCCGCGGTCGACCATGCCGCCGCCGCGGGCTACGGCATGGTCGGTGGCATCGGCGAATACGAAGGCATATGGCGCATGGCCTATATTCGCGGCCCGGAGGGCATCATCGTCTCACTGGCCGAACGCATTCAGGACTGAGGAATCCCTCCCGGCTTGAACCCTGGCGCTACCGGTGCCACGCGACCCGTTCCTCGAGGCGGTGCCGACCGCCGCGGCCTGCGGGTACCGACACGATCGGCAAGGGCAACGTCGGCGCGTCCAGTAGGCCCCGCAGATAGTCACAGAAGGCGTCGATCGATCCGTACCGTGTGAAGATCTCGCCGATCAACTGGCGCACGGTCGATCCGAGAATATCGTCGTCCACCGAATACCCCCTCGAGGTCGCCGCTGCCGCGGCCCAACGGTTTCGCCTCGCATTCTGCATGACCGACCAAGCTACGCAGCTATTTTCAAGATATCTGTGACCTCCCGTGCCGACCCGCAGTCGATCTGCGCCACCAATCTCGGTATTCGCGCCGTATTCTATGGTTTTCGAGATCATAGGTTCGGAGTTGCGACCGCAAGCTGCCGGTCGATAAGCGCGAATGAGCTATTGCCCCGCAGCCGCCTCCAAGCGCCTCCGGGCCGCAGTCCCAGCGGCCCGGAGGACTTCGCTGCGCCCCGACGCCGCTGAGCTACCGTCGGTCACCCTGCCACCCGCGGTACAACGTCCGACTCGCCCGCACCGCCGAGTGCGCCGGATTCAGGACGGTCGTGAGGATGGTCCTTGATCGGGGCACGAGCGGCCTTTAATCTCCGGATTCAATTGACAGCCAAGGGTGTTCAGCCACGGCCTGCCAGGCAAGAGCCCATGGGAACAGGTGAATGAAGTTCTCTCCAGTGCCGGGGTCGTGCTGCTTGTAGACCTCGTCCCCCACGAGCATGGTGACGCCCCAGTCAGACAGGCCGCGGATCGCCTGCTGCAGTGCCGGGAAGCTGATTTGGGCGTAGTTCGAGAACGGCATCGCCACGACGGGCAGTTTCTTGCCGACGGCTTCCACCAATAACCCGAGCGGAAGGGTGTCGGAGATCCCAACTGCCCACTTGGCCAGCGAGTTACAGGTGAGCGGGGCGACGATCATCGCGTCCGCCGGCGGCAGGACATCCGGCGCGTCGGGCTCCTTGTACTGGCTCCGCACCGGGTGACCGGTTTTGGCCTCGAGTGCATCAACGTTGATGAAACGCTTGCCATCGGGCGAGGCGATGACGCACACGTCGCAGCCGTCGGTTTGGGCGAGGTCGACCAGCTTGCCGACATCGCGCGCTGCCGGTGACCCGGTGACGATGGCGTAGAGGACAGGGGTCCCTTGCTCGTTCATGGGTCCATCGTGTCAGCTTCGAACCCCGCACCACGCGGCAAAGCCCGCAAGGGTTTTCGTGGATCGGGCATCGGTGACCGCCAGCGCTCGCAATGTCTCCTGCACCTGGGGGTGATAGCGCGTCAACTGCGGTGCGATCGTGCGGGCCTGCTGTAGCGAACCGAACGCCTTCGCACGGTCACCATGCAGGAGCCAAGCCCGGGACAGGTCGATGAAGTAGTGCCCGGTACGACTCGGTGCCGCACCGCGCGGCAATTGGATCGCCGCGGCCCGAGTGACCGCGGTCGTACCATCCTGCAGCTCAACCGGAATCGCGACCCGATGGATGTCGGGGCAGACGCTACCGTCCCCATATGGGATGGTACGGCGGGAGACGCTTCCGCCGAGAAGGTGACAGCGCCAGGTGAGTCTGTGATCGAGGGCAGCATATTTGCGATTCTCAACTTCGTCCTAGGAGCCGGCGCACAAAACCCATTCTTCCGAACTGCCGTCTGATCCAACCCCAGACCGGACGGTAACTCCGAGGGATTTGGTGTCCGCGAGTTCAGTTGTCCTATTCCGCATTTCGCGCATGCGGGAACGACCGCCTGTTGGCCGTGTGGGTCGCAGTCGAAGCACAGCTTCTGAGCATGGCGGCATATTGCCGGTCCGGGAGTCTCTCGCGGGGCAGCGCCGGCCTCCGCTACTCCCACGGCTAATGAGGCGCGGTGCGGCGCTACCGGACCGTTCTGATCTCGTCAAAAAACGGCACCGACCACGCCAAGGAAGTATCAACGCCGCGGATTTCACCGTTCGAACGCGCTAAGTTCGGTTTCCAGTCCGAGTTGGGCGCGGGCCGTGAGGAGATGGTTGGAATGGTCGGCAATGATGGCGACACGATGTTGCTTCAGGAGTTGGCAGGGCATCCGCACGTGACCGAGATATTGGACCTGCTATCCGAATCCGGTTGCACTATGGCAATGCTGACGAGGTTCTTTCCGGGGCAGCGTGCAGATTTACACTCGACGCTCGGCCTTATCGCCGCACACGGACTCCTGACGGACGATATTCATGGAGGCCGTTCCGACTGCCGGGCGCTTCGCTTGACCGACCGGGGTGAGTCGGTCTCCCAGATGCTCGCGAACCGCAGAATCGAACCGGCCACCCGTAATCATGAACTCTTTGCCCGGCATCGCTCGCGCTTGGTCAGAACGATCGGCCGAGTCGTGAACCGCTGGCAACGCAGACCGACAAGCGCTCCCTCGAGTGCGACGGCGGCGTGAGATCACCGGTGCCGGTCCTTCACCTCGTATTCGCCACCGAAGGCGGGAACGAACTCCGACGAGGAGCGGATCCAGCCGCGTGACGGGACTGAAGTACTCTGCCATCACATGAGCGATGAACTGGTTGGGAAGAGTGCGCTGGTTACCGGGGCGAGCCGGGGGATCGGGTTCGCGGTGGCTTCGGAGCTTTTGCGGCGGGGTGCCAATGTGGCGGTGACGGCGCGCAAGCAGGGGCCACTCGAAGAGGCGGCGGAGCAGTTGCGGGGACTCGGGTATGCCGGGAAAGTTCTTGCGGTAGCGGGGAATTCGGGGGAGGCCGGGGCTCGGGCGGAGCAGGTTGCGGCTGCGGTGGCGCAGTTCGGGTCGTTGGATGTGCTGATCAACAATACCGGGATCAATCCGGTATACGGGTCGCTCATGGAGGCGGATCTGGATGCGGTGCGCAAGATCTTCGATGTGAATGTCGTTGCGGCGCTGGGGTATGTGCAGGAGGCGTACCGGGCTTGGATGGGTGAGCACGGTGGGGCCGTGGTGAATGTGGCCAGTGTCGCGGGGTTGCGGTCCACCGGGGTGATCGCCGCCTACGGGGCTTCCAAGGCCGCGCTCATTCGGCTGACCGAGGAGTTGGCTTGGCAGCTGGGGCCGAAGATCAGGGTCAATGCGGTCGCTCCGGGGGTTATCAAGACCAAGTTCGCGGACGCGCTGTACTCGGCCGATGAGGAAGCGGCAGCGGCCGTGTATCCGATGAAGCGACTGGGCTCGCCCGAGGATGTGGCGGGGTTGATCGGCTTTCTGGCCTCGGACGAGTCGGGATGGATCACCGGGACCACGATTCGCGTCGACGGCGGCCTGCTCGCCACGGGCGGCATCTAGGGAGACGAAAACGTCCGCCCCGCATCGTGATTCGATGCGGGGCGGACGCCCGCGCCTAGCGGAAGATCAGCGCGCCGAGGGTGTCGCTGTGCCGGTAGCGCAGATACTTCTCGACGGTGGGCTCATCGACGGTGGTGTCGGCCGTCGCCAGGGTGATCACCAGGAACTCCGACTGGCTGCCGTCCCGCCATTTACCGGTTTCGAAATGCGAGATGGTGCTGCCCGCGGGGAGCTTGATGTCGTTGTCGTCGAATTGGCCTTCGGCGGCCGAGGCTTTGGCGGCATCGCTCATGGTGAGGATGAACTGGGTCAGCATGAGACCGCCGTTCTCGGATTTCCAGACCAATTCGGACGCGTACCGGCAGCCGAGGCCGGTGAATTTGGCCGCCTCTTCGATGGGTGCGCAGGAGCCGTAGTCGTGCCCCTCCACCCAGTCCGCCTGCAGCGCGACATCGCCGAGCCGGAAGTTCCATGCGTGGCCGTATTCGGTGTAGGTGAAGCGCCCACCGGCCGGAGCGGCCTTGGTGGTGGTCGTGGGGCGGGTGGTGGTCGCGCCGGTGAGGGTCGGCGCCTCCGTGGTCGTGGTGACTGTCGCGGCCTGATCGGAGCTGTCCTTACCGGTGAGGACGACGATCGCGCCGACCCCGACGGCGAGCATGGCGATCACCGCGAGCGCGATGCCGACGATCAGACCGGTATCGGAGCGCTGCGGCGGCGGTGCCCCGTACCCCGGCGGCTGCGAATAGCCTTGTTGCCCAGGCCATCCGGGCTGGGCGGCGGGCTGTTGCCAGATCAGGTCTTGCTGCCCGGGCCAGCCCGGATGCGCGGCGGGCTGTTGCCAATTCGGATCGTCCTGCTGCCCCCAGGTGGGCTGCGGCGGTTGCGCGGGTTGCGACGGCTGATCCCACCAGGCGGGGTTTTCGGGCTCTTGCCCGCCCTGCCCCTGCGGATCGCCACCGAATCCGGGTCCGGACGGCGGTCCGGGTGGATAAGTCATGTAGTCAACCTTTCACGGTGCGCCGGAACCTCCCGACCCGGCGACAGTCACGAAAGCGTATGACGGTCCTCGATCATGATCCAATCAGGTGTGACTTCCGATCTCATTGTCTGCGGCGCGGGTCCGGCCGGGCGGGCGCTGGCGCATCGCGCGCTGGCCCAGGGACAGTCGGTGACGGTCATCGACCCGCGACCGGGGCATCGGTGGACCGCGACCTACGCGGCCTGGGCGGATGAGCTGCCCGAATGGGTGCCGTCGCGGACCTTCGCGGCGGTGGTCGAGCGTCCGGCGGTGTGGACCACACGGCGTATCGAAGTGGAACGCGAATACGTGGTCTTCGATACCGCCGCACTCCAGGATTCGCTGGATCTGACCGGTGCCACGATTATCACCGACCGGGTCGCGGAGATCGTCCCACCGTCGCGGTCCGGCCCGCACGCGCTCGATATGCCTTCGGTGCGCCTGCCTTCGGGAGCAGTGCTGCCCGGCGGGCGCGTCGTCGATGCCCGGGGTATCCCCCGCTCCCCCGCGCTCGCCGAACAGACCGCGTACGGCGTGGTGATCGACAGCGAGCAGTGGGCCGAACCCGATACGCTCTTCATGGACTGGCGAGCGGACAACGGCGCGGACCCCGGCGAACCGCGATCCTTTTTCTACGCGATCCCGTTGAGCGCCAACACGATTCTGCTCGAGGAGACCTGCCTGGCCGGTCGCCCGGCCCTGGAATCCCACACCCTCGAGGACCGTCTGATGCACCGATTACGTTCTCGCGGAATCACTCTCACGGGTACGGAGCGAGTCGAACGCGTCCGCTTCCCCGTCGAGGGCGGTCGGCCGCGCGCCGGATTCTTCGGAGCCGCGGGCGCGCTGACCCATCCGGCCACCGGCTACAGCGTCGCCGCGGCCCTGCGCACAGCCGACGGCGTCGCCCTGGGCGACTCGATCTGGACGCCCGCGGCCCGCACCGTGAACCGGCTGCGCCAGACCGGATTACGCGCCCTGCTGACCCTCCCCCCGCAGGACCTGCCGCTCTTCTTCGACGCCTTCTTCGCCCTCCCGGTCGCCCGGCAGCGCGCCTATCTGTCCGGCCGCGATGATCTGCCCGGCACCGCCGCCGCCATGTCGGCGCTCTTCGCCGCGCTACCGTGGCGGTTGCGCCGAAAGCTGGCGGCGGCAATCGTCAGGTAATCCGTTGGCGCACCGATTCATCCGTCACGCGACGGCGTACGGATAGGCGGCCGCGCGCCCTTGGAACGAGAGAATCCGCAGATTCTGCACCCGCCCCTCACGGATTTCGATTGCGCGCCTGATGGTTTCACAACCGTCCCAGGAATCGGATCCGGCCATGACGATCGGCAGATACTCCAGCAGCGCCTCGGAGTTCTCCCAGGTGGCGGAGTTCCACAGATACGACGGGCTGTGGTCGACCCCGTAATAGTGCAGATCCTCGCCCACGGTGAACATCGGATCCGCGAACGATGTCGGACGCGCCCATTCGAATCCCATTCCGGCATCGCATGAGACGTCGATGAACAGCGTGCCGCGCGCGAACAGGCTCAGATCGTCGTTCGTCACGAACATGAGCGGCTCTTCGGTGTCCTGCAGAATGCAGTTCACCACGATGTCGTACTGGGCCAGCATCTCCGCCAGCGGCCCGGGCTCGGGCGCTTTCAAGGCCAGGGTCCGACCGGGATTCGCCGGATCCCGCGCGAAATGCTGCATGCGCACCGACGCGAACGGCGCGGCCACCGCGGAGACACTGCGCTGGGTCAATACCGTGACATCGCTGACGCCGAGCGCCGACAGCGCCCGCACGGCCCCGCGCGCGGTGGCCCCGAAGCTGATCACGGCCGCCCGCATGCGCCGCCCGTAGTCCCCACTGGAGCCGCGCAACTGCAAAGCGTGCAAAACCGAGCAGTACCCGGCCAATTCATTGTTCTTATGGAAGACGTGGACGCTGAAGTTGCCTTCCTTCGTCCAGTGATTCATTGCCTCCCAGGCGATCAGCGTCAGCCCGCGATCGATGGCCAGCTGGGTCATCCGCTCGTCCTGCACGCAGTGCGGCCACCCCCACACCACCTGTCCGGGGCGCAGATTCTCCAGGTCTTCGGGCAGTGGTTTGGGCAGCAGCAGCACATCGCATTCGGCGAGGAGTTCCGCGCGCGAGCGCAGACCGCCGACCAAGGGCGCGAGTTGTTCGTCGGTATAGCCGAATCGTTGCCCATAACCGCGTTCGAGAAAGACGCGGTCGCGAAGCGGCGGGTCGATCCGGTCGAGGTGTGCGGGGTGGATCGCCAGTCGGTGCTCGTCCTCTTTGCGGGAGGTCGCAACTACACCGATGGTTAGTTGCTTCACCTAATGAGCCTACACGTGTGGCCGACCGCTGATCAGGCGGTCGGCCACGGACGCGTTCACCCGCCGGAGCGCGTGGGTGTACGGATCAGGCCGCACCCCAGCGGGTGACGAGCGCCTCGAGTCCCGCCGGGGTGAGAGCGCCCAGCAGCCGGAGACGGGCAATGCCGCCGTCCGGGTAGATATCGAGACGCACGTGAGTGGCCGGCCGCGCGCCCTGCACGCGGAAGCGGTGCGGGGTGTCGGGCTGGATCGCCACCGTGGGCAGCAGTTCGAACCAGGCCGGGGAGTCGGCGGCGGGAACCGGTGTGCCGGTGGGCAGATCGACGCCGAGCAGGCGCACCTCGGCGGGCGAGTTGAACACCAGGTTGGTGGTGTCGATCTCGATCAGCTCCGGAACACCTTGGGCGGCAAGGCGAATCACAGCCCAATCATTGCCGTCGTCGCGGCGGCGGGCGGTCTCCCAGCCCTCGGCCTGATTCCGCGCGAGCCCGGGCGCGAGCATATTGTCCGCACCCGAGTAGAACAGATTCGAGCAGTCGACGGCGCGACCGCCATGCTCGAGCGCGGCCAGGTCCACGGTGAGCCCGGTCAGCAGGACCGGATCCGGCACCACGTCACCGTGCACGCGGAAGCGGGCGATACCGCCGTCCGGATGCATATGCAGGCGCACATGGGTGAAGATCTGCTCGCTGTCGACGGGCAGCTCATGTTTGGCGTCGCCCTGGAGCGGGGTCTTGGGCACGATCTCGACCCAGTCGGCCGAATCCAGTTCCGCCACACCGGGGTAACCCGATACCCGGCAGGCGTCGACGGAGGCGAACGGCGGGTAGTTGCCCTTGAACCAGGCGGTGTCGATGACCACGCCGCGCACGACGCCGGGCATGCCCAGTCGTACGATCGCCCAGTCGTTTCCGGGTGCGTTGCGGCGACGGCGGGTCTCCCAGCCGTCGTATTCCTGGCCCTTGGTGCCGAAGGTCTCGGCGGAGAAGCGCGGTTCCCAGGGCTGGATGAGGTTTTCGCGCTCTTCGAAGGATTCGTCGCTGGCGGCGATCACGCTCGCGCGGTAGGTGCGCAGCGCCAGGTCCGGCAGGCTGGTGAAGTCCGACATCGCTTCCTCTTTCAGTAGATGTATTCGGGCGCTACGCGTTTCGGGACAGCAGATCGCCCAGGCGGGTTTCGGCTATCCGCACCGCGAGCTGTTCCAGCAGCGGCCCGGCATGGCTGATGCACCGCTGCGGATCGGGCTCGATATCGGTGAGTGCGTAGGCGTCCTCGAATCCGAAGCGGCGCAGCATATCCCGGGTCAACAACCGCTGACCCGCGACGGCCAGCACCGGAACCCCGGCCGCGGCGGCGGCCCGGGCCACGCCGATCGGGGCCTTACCGTGCAGGGTCTGCTCATCCAGGCAGCCCTCACCGGTGATCACCAGTCGCGCCCCCTGCACCCGTTCCGCGAAATCCAGGTGCCGCAGGATCAATTCGATGCCGGGCTCACTGCGCGCGCCCAGGAAGGCGATGGCGGCGAATCCGACGCCGCCCGCCGCACCCGCGCCCGGCCGATCGGCCAGGTCGACGCCGAGATCGCGCCGCGCGATCTCGGCGAACCGAGCCAGTCCTCGTTCGAGCGCCGCGACATCCGCTGCGCCGGCGCCCTTTTGGGGCCCGTACACATGGGCCGCACCGCGCTCGCCCAACAGTGGGTTGTCCACGTCGGAGGCGACCGTCACCGGGACGCGCAGCATATCGCCGATATCGATGCGTTCCAGGTGCGCCAGCGCCGCGCCGCCCGGCGGCAGCTCGACCCCGTCGGCGTCCAGCAAGCGCGCGCCGAGCGCGCTCAGCATGCCCGAACCGCCGTCGGTGCAGGCACTTCCGCCCAGCCCCAGGACGATTCGCCGTGCGCCGCGGGTGACCGCGGTGCGTATCAGTTCTCCGGTTCCCGCACTGGTGGCGGTGCGCGCGGTGGCCGGGGTGGGCCGGTCGGGCAGTCGCCGCAGCCCGGAGGCTTCGGCGAGTTCGATGACGGCCGTCTCGCCCCTCATGGCGAACGAGGCGGCCACTCGATTCCCGACCGGCCCGGTGACGGCGGTCTGCAGGCCCGCGAAGCCCGAGGCCACCATCGCGTCCACGGTTCCGTCCCCGCCGTCGGCAACGGGGACCGCGACCACGGGCAGTTCCGGGCGAATGCGCCGCAGTCCGGCCGTAATGTGCGCGGCCACCTCCGCGGCGGTCAGCGAGCCCTTGAACTTGTCCGGGGCGACGATCACCTGCCCGTCCCGCCAGCCCCGCCCCGAACCACCGCGCGCGTGAATCACGAAGGGCTCCCGGCCGCTTCGTACTCGGGCTGTGCCGCGATGGCGGTCGGCGCGTCCTCGAACGAATCCGCGAGCTCCTCGAACTCGTTGATACTGTCGATTTCGAGACCCATCGACACATTGGTGACGCGTTCGAGAATGACCTCGACCAGCACCGGCACCCGGTGTTCGGCCATCAAGCGTTTGGCCTCGGCCATGGCGGAGCCGATCCGGTCGGGTTCGGTGACGCGAATCGCCTTGCAGCCCAGTCCTTCCGCGACCTTGAGGTGGTCGACGCCGTAGCCGTTGACCTCCGGGCTGTTGATGTTCTCGAACGACAGCTGGACGTAGTAGTCCATATCGAAGGCGCGCTGGGCCTGGCGGATCAGCCCCAGGTACGAATTGTTCACCACCACATGCACATACGGGATGTTGAACTGTGCGCCGACGGCCAATTCCTCGATCAGGAACTGGAAGTCGTAATCACCCGAGAGCGCCACGACGGTCTCGTCCGGCAGGGCGGTGGCCACGCCGATGGCGGCGGGCAGGGTCCACCCGAGCGGCCCGGCCTGGCCCGCGTTGATCCAGTGCCGCGGCTTGTACACGTGCAGCATTTGCGCCGCCTGGATCTGCGACAGTCCGATGGTGGTGACATAGCGGACGTCGGGTCCGAATGCCGCGTTCATCTCCTCGTACACCCGCTGCGGTTTGATCGGCACGGTGTCGAAATGCGTCTTGCGCAGCAGGGTTCGCTTGCGCTCCCGGCAGGTCGCGGCCCAGTCGCCGCGCTCGCGCAGCTGACCGGTGAGCTTCAGCTCATGAGCCACATCCAGGAACTCGGCCAGCGCCGCGCCCGCATCGGAGACGATGCCGTAGTCGGGTGCGAACACGCGGCCGATCTGGGTGGGCTCGATATCGACGTGCACGAAAGTACGGTCCCGCGTATAGGTTTCGATCCCACCGGTATGCCGATTGGCCCACCGGTTACCGATACCGAGAACGAAATCCGCCTCCAGCATGGTGGCATTGCCGTACCGGTGCGAGGTCTGCAAGCCGACCATGCCCGCGTGCAGCGGATGATCATCGGCAATGGTGCCCCAGCCCATCAGGGTCGGCACCACGGGAATGCCGGTCAGCTCGGCGAATTCGACCAGCAGATCCGCGGCGTCGGCATTCACGATGCCACCGCCCGCCACGATCAACGGCCGTTCGGCGGCATTGAGCATGGCGATGGCCTTCTCGGCCTGCGCGCGGGTGGCGGCGGGCCGCTGCACTTCCAGGGGCGTATAGGTCTCGATATCGAATTCGATCTCGGCCAGCTGCACGTCGATCGGCAGATCGATCAGCACCGGCCCCGGACGCCCGGAACGCATGAGCTGGAACGCCTTCTGGAACGAACCGGGCACCTGCGCGGGCTCCAGCACGGTCACGGCCCACTTGCTCACCGGTGCGGCGATCGAGGCGATATCGACCGCCTGGAAATCCTCCTTGTGCAGCTTGGACACCGGGGCCTGCCCGGTAATGCACAGAATCGGAATGGAATCCGCACTCGCCGAATACAACCCGGTGATCATATCGGTCCCGGCGGGGCCGGAGGTGCCGATGCAGATGCCGATATTGCCGGGTGCGGCGCGAGTGAAGCCCTCGGCCATATGCGAGGCTGCCTCCACGTGCCGGGCGAGAATATGCTTGATCCCGCCGTGCGCCCGCATGGCACTGTAGAACGGATTGATGGCCGCGCCGGGCAGGCCGAAAGCCTGTGTCGCGCCTTCTTTTTCGAGAATGAGTACCGCGGCGTCCACGGCCCGCATACGAGTCATATCAGATCCCCTTTCGGATCAGGGTCAGTGGCCGACCGGTCGATACGACGGACATCGGCGCATTGCGCGGCTGCACGGTGCACTCGTGCACCACCCAGCCCGCGGGTACGCCGATGGCGCAGATGCCGTGTCCACCCGCCATACGTGGTCCGTGCCCGGTGCGCAGGGTTCGCGCCGTCACGCCTGGCCCTTGCCCGAGAGCGCCTCGGCGACCAGCAGCAGCGCGGAGTGGTCCAGGGAACCGTGGCCCATGGCGCGGGCGGCGGCGATGAGTTGCGCGGTGAGCGCGCCCATGGGAATGGCGACCTCGGCTTGGCGCGCGGCGGCCAGAATGATGCCCATATCCTTGTGATGCAGGTCGATGCGGAAGCCGGGCTGGAAACTGCGCTCCAGCATGGTCTTTCGCTTCAGCTCCAGGATCTTGCTGCCCGCGAGACCGCCGGCGAGCACATCCAGTCCCGCCTCGGCGTTCGCGCCCAGGTTCTCCATGAGCAGGATGGCCTCGGCGATCAGAGCGTAGGTGCCGCCGACCACGAGCTGGTTGGCGGCCTTGACGACCTGACCGGCGCCGTTCGGCCCCACCAGGGCGATGGTCTTGCCGACGGCCTCGAAAACCGCTCGGGCGGACTCGAAGTCATCGCGCGAGCCGCCGACCATGATGGACAGCGCGGCGTTCTTCGCGCCGGGCTCGCCGCCGCTGACGGGGGCGTCCAGGACGCGCAGCCCCTTCTTCGCGCCCTCGGTGGCGGTCCACTCGGCGGTGCGCGGGGTGATGGTGGAGAAGTCGATGTAGAGCGTGCCGGTGGCGGCGTGCTCGAGCACCTCGGCGAAGACCGACTCCACATGCTCGTCCTGCGGCAGCATGGTGATGACAATGTCCTTGTCGCGCACCGTCTCCGCGGCATTCGCGCCCGCCCTGCCACCGGCCGCGGTGAAGCGGTCGACCGCCGCGGAGCTGTGGTCGTACCCGGTGACCTCGTGCCCGGCCGCGACCAGGTGTGCGGCCATCGGGCCGCCCATGATGCCGAGTCCAACGAATCCGATGGTGCGCCCGCCCGTCGCCCGACCGCCGCCCGTCACGGAATCGCTGCGCGATGCTTCACTCATTTGATCCACTCCCAATCCAGTTCGGGGTCTTTGTATTCCAGGCCGATCCAGCCGTCGTATCCGGCGGCGTCGAGCTTCCCGAAGAGCTCCTCGAAGTCCAGCGCACCGGTGCCGGGACGGCCGCGGCCGGGTGTGTCGGCAATCTGCACGTGGCCGAAGTAGCCGCCGTAGCCGTCGATCACCCCGGCGAGGTTCTCGCCCATGCGGGCCAGGTGGTAGAGGTCGCAGAGGAACCGCAGATTCGGCTCCCCGACCTGCTCGATAATGCGGACGGCATGGGCGGCGGAGACGATCGGATAGTCCTGCGACTCATAGGCATTGAGCGCTTCGAGCAGTACGGTCGCACCGATGCGCCGCGCCGCGGTGGCGGCCAGTCGCAGGTTCTCCAGGGCGAGTTCGTCCTGCTTCTCCGCGTCCTCCGCGGCAATCCGGTTGCCGTACAGCGCGTTCAGCGCCCGGCATCCGGTGCGCTCGGCAATCCCGACCGCGACCTCGATATTGTCCCGGAATCGGGTCTCCTGTCCCGGAATCGACACCAGGCCACGCCCGGCGGGAATCAGGTCGATGAAGTTCAGCCCGACCAGTTGCACGCCCGCGTCCTCGATCGAGGAGACGAAGGCATCGATATCCGCGTCGGCGGGTGTCGGATCCTCGCCGAACGGCCACCAGAATTCCACCGCGTCGAATCCGGCGGCCTTGGCGGCGGCGGGCCGTTCCAGCAGCGGAAGGTCGGTGAAGAGAATCGAGCAATTGACGTCGAATTTCCGGAGCGCGCCCCCGGAGGTGTATTTCATCGAATTCCTTCGCGATAGGTCGTCCAGCTGCCGAATTCGGTGATGTCGATCAGCTGCGGATAGGAGACGGGTGGGCGGCGCAGCACCATGGAGAGCACCGAACGCTTGTCATCGAGTTCGATCACGCCGAGTTCGAGCTCCGGCGGTTCGGCCGGCAGCAGGCTGGTGCGCAGCACATCCATAGACACATCAAATAATTCACCGCTGACATGCGCACCGCCGTCGGAGACCGGATGCAGTCCCGGGAAGCGATCGCCGACCGAATAGAACCGGTACTGCGGTGCGGTGGTCACCTCGCCGGCGAACGGTGCGCCCGCGAGCAGGTGATTCAGCGGACCGCCGCGCATGGCGCCGCCGTTCAGGAAAATGAGGGGCATAATATGGTCCTTCCTCCCCCGTTGGTCGAAATTATGTCGGCCGTCACAGCGGATTCGTAAGCCGTGATGAGCACAATGGTCGGAATCGTTCGGGGCGGGATTTCGTAGGTTCATCCAGCCCGTGTCGATCAGTCGCGGATGTCGTCGTCGATGCGCTCGCCGAAACCGTCGCGTTCGTCCTGCGCGGCGGTGAAGACCGAGGCGCCGGAGCGATTGCCGATGGTCAATTCGTTGAAGAGCAGATTGAGCAGGATCGCCACGATGGCGGTCGCGCTGATACCCGAATGCATGATCACCGCGAACGATTCCGGGAACGCGTCCCAGAATGTCGGCGCCGCAATGGGAATGAGTCCGGCGGCAATCGCCACGGCCACAATGAGCATATTCAGGTTGTCATGGAATTGCACCCTGGCGAGGGTCCGAATCCCGCTTGCCGCAACGGATCCGAACAGTACGACGGCCGCGCCGCCGAGTACCGGTGACGGTATCCCGGCCACGACCGCGCCGATCACCGGAACCAGGCCCAGTACCAGTAGGACCAGTCCACCCGTGGCCACGACGAATCGACTCTTGATCCCGGTCAGCGCGACCAGCCCGACATTCTGCGCGAAGGCGCTGCACGGGAAGGCCCCGAATACGGGCGCTATCGCGGTGGACGCCATATCGGCGCGCAGACCGTCCGCCACCCGACCCGAATCCACTTCGGTGCCGACGATCTCACCGATGGCGAGAATATCGGCGGTGGTCTCGGTCATGATCACCAGGATCACGATGGTCATCGAGATGATGGCCCCGACCTCGAAAGTGGGTGCGCCCGAGGGAAAGAACTCGGGCAGGGCGATCAGCTCGGCCCGCCCGACCTCGGAGAAATCGGTCCGGCCCGCAATGGCGGCGATCACGGTGCCGGCCACCAGGCCGATCAGAATCGACAATCGCGATATCGCGCCCTGGAACACCCTGCTGATCACCAGGATGATCAGCAGGGTCAGACCCGCGAATCCGATATTGCCCATCGACCCGTAATCCGATTTGTGCGCGTCATTGCCCATCGCCCACTTGAGCGCGACGGGCATGAGCGAGAGCCCGATGACCGTGATGATGGTGCCGGTGACCACGGCGGGGAACAATCGCACCAGCTTGGCGAAGAAGCTGGAGAGCACCAGCCCGATGAGCCCGGCGACAATGATCGCGCCGTACACCGCCCGCAGGCCGTCGGCATTGGCGATGGTCACCATGGTCGAGACGCTGGCGAACGAAATGCCTTGCACGATGGGCAATCTGCTGCCCACCCGGCCCAGGCCGAGCGTCTGGAGCAGGGTCGCCGCACCGGAGACGAACAGTCCCGCGGTCACCAGTAGCGCGATGTCACCGCCCGAGAGTCCGGCCGCGCCGCCCACGATGAGCGGTGGCGCGATGACCCCGCCGTACATGGTGAGAATGTGCTGGGTCCCGTACGCCACCAGCTTGGGCAGCGGATACCGCTCATCCTCGGGCCCCGGATGTCGTTGTCGTCCTTGCAGTTTCATGGACTCGCCCGCCTCTCCTCAACAGAATCCCGGTACGCCGAGCCAGGCATTGCCCGCGGGAACGGCGTCATCGCGATGCAGGCTCGCCTCGATCAGGCCGTAGGGCCGATCGGCGGCGATGAACACCTCACCGTTGTTCTCCACGTGGAACGGGCTCAGGTCGACCAGGAAGTGATGCTTGTTGGGCGCGGAGAATTTGATCTCGGCGACTTCCCGATGCTGTTCCAGCACAGCGCGTCCCATGCTGTAGAGGGTCTGCTGCAGGGCCATCGAATGCACCACCGCGAACTGCCGCAGCAGGGTCGCGCGGATGGAGGCGAACGACCTGTCCCAGTCCACATCGGTGCGGTCATACCGCCAGCGCGCCACCAGCGAGGTCGCCATGACGCGATCCTTGGTGGGTTGCAGCGTCGTGTACTTGTCCTCGAAGAAGCCGTGGAACTCCGAGCCGGTGGATTTGAGCAGCACCAGATCCCGGATACCGGTCACCACATGGGTGCGGCGGTCTTCGCCGTGGCCGTCCATATTGATCACGACGGTGCGCACTCCCCCGCCCGCCTGCACGAACGAGAAGTCATGTCCCGCACCGTCGACCGGAATCCGGTCCCAGGCGTACTCCTCGATCTCGATGCGCGCACCGTCCGCGCCCGGGCAGCGGGAGATGAAGTGATCGGCGAGGATGAGCCCGAAATCCTCGATGGCGTCGATGCCCTTCTCCTTGGCGAAGGAGAAGGCGGTGTTCTTCTGCGTATCGGTGGGCAGGACGTCACCCTGATCGCCGGTGATGTGCGCATCCTCGAAGCGCCCGCGCAACGCCGAGGAGACGTTGAGGTCCCGGATGGTGTGCCGGGCGCTGTCGCGGTAGACGCGCACCACGCGACTCTCGGCCTTGCCGTACTGATTCTGTCCCAGCTGGATGGCCATAGGTACTCAACTTCCTCGATAGGCGGTACACGCGAAGGGGCTCAGCAGCAGCGGCACGTGATAGTGCGCGCGGCCGCCGGTGGGGCTGAAGCTGATGTCGACGGCGGTCAGGAAGTAGTCCTGCCCGGTGGCCGAGGCGTAGGCGGCGACATCGAAAACGAGTCGGTGGCACGCGGATTCGAGATGATCCGGGCCGAGCTCGGTAATGCGGCCGTCGGTGTCGGTGACCCCGGTGGCGAGCAGTGCCGGGGAGGCGGCGTCGAGTCGTTCGAGCCGGACGCGAACTCCGGCGGCGGGACGACCCAGGGCGGTGTCGAGCACGTGCGTGGTGACGGCGCTCATGCGGCCCGGCCCGATTCCACGATCACGCGTTGCAGGCGCAGGCGGGCGATCTTACGCAGTTCGGTGGCGACCACCGTCGCCTCGGTGGCCGGGTCATTGCCCAGGCGCAGCATGACCGCGGTCAGAATGTCCGAGGTGGACAGCCCGGTGGCGCAGATCAGGAAGACACGGCCGAATCGCTTCTCGTACAGGCGATTCGCCGAATGCAGCGCCGCGGCGGTCTCCGCGTCGGCGGCCACCCCGGACTGCTCCTGACGGGACCAGGCGGCCGTGCGATCCGCGCCCTCGGGACGCTCGCCGATGCGCGGGTGCGCCGCCAGGGCGCGCTCGACATCCTCGGGTCCGAGGGCGGCGGCCAGGCGATCGGCGGCATCGAGCAGGGCGGCCAGATCCGGATAGGGCCGGGCCCGCAGCAACGCGTCGGCCCAGGCGGGTACATCGCAGCATTCGAGCAGGGCGGGCCGCAGCCGTTCGCGCTCCCACTCGTTGAACTCTTCGACCGTGACCATAAACAGCACTTTCTCGCATTACGGAAGTCATATTCCGTCCTACGAAATAGTGGCACGGGTCACGCCATGTCGTCAACAGATTGTTGAAATTGGTTGAAACGTAGTACACACCCGTCATCCGCGACCTGCGCGGAAACGACGAAACCCGCTGCATTGCAGCGGGTTTCAAAGGTTCCTACCGTGACTCCGGCCGGTCAGGAGCGGGTTCGGTTGAGGTAGTTGTAGACCGTGAAACGGGTGACGCCCAGCGCCTCGGCGACCGTCTCGGCGGATTTGCGGTAGCTGAACGCCCCGCGCTCCTCGAGCAGGCGCACCGCGCGCTGTTTCTCGGCGCGCGGCAGCTCCGTCAGCGGCGCACCGAACTCCGCCGCCACCTCGCTCAGCAGTCCCCGAATCCCGTCCGCCGGTTCGGCATCGGCGGGCGTGAGGCGCACACAGGCCAGCGTTTCGCCCTCCCAGACCAGCGGGACATCATCGGGCAAACCCGCCGCGGCCGGAATCAGCCTGCCGCCCACCCGCTCCAGCAGCGGGGCCAGCGTCACCAGCACCGGGTGCGTGACATCCGGTGCGGCGCGCTCACTCATCGTCCCGCTCCACCTGCAATGTCACCCGGGACGCGCCATTGGCGAAAGCCACCCCGAGCATCTCCTGGAGCGCGGGCAGCAGTACCGCGCCGGGTCCCGCCACCGAACTGCCCAGCGGACCGAATTCGCATGTCAACCCGAGCTTTTCGAGGGCGGCGAAGGTTTCGGTGGCATGCGGCGGGGGATCGCCCTCGCCGTCGAAGGGTTCGGTGGTGAATTCCGCGCGCAGCCGCATGGCGAACAGGCTACTGACGAACCTCACCCGGCGGTGAATTGCAGTGCGTTCGGCACCTCGACCTCGGGCACCGGCACGGTGTCACGGTGGATGGGCGCACCGCTGGCCCCGAGCGGGACGCCGGAGCCGCCGCGGCGCACGGCCACGATCTCGGCGGCGATGGAGACGGCGGTCTCCTCCGGCGTGCGGCCGCCCAGATCCAGTCCGATCGGCGAACGCAGCCGGGCCAGTTCGGTCTCGGGCATGCCGATGGCCCGCAGGCGCTCGAGCCGGTCGTCGTGGGTGCGCCGCGATCCCATCGCGCCCACGAAGGCCACCGGCAGGCGTAGGGCCACTTCCAGCAGTGGCACATCGAATTTGGCGTCGTGGGTGAGCACGCACAGCACGGTGCGGGCATCGACGTGGGTACCGGCCAGGTAGCGGTCCGGCCAATCCACCACCACCTCATCGGCTTCGGGAAAGCGCGCGGGGGTGGCGAAAATGGGCCGGGCATCGCAGACGGTGACGTGATAGCCGAGGAATTTGCCGATGCGCGCGACCGCGGCGGCGAAATCGATTGCGCCGAAGATGATCATGCGCGGGGCCGGTACCTCGGACTCCACGAAGACGGTGGTTTCGGCGTCATCGCACCCCAGGGTGCGGACACCGGTCGCGCCGGTGTCGATCATGGCGCGCCCCTCGGCGAGCACGGTCTCGTCGAAACCCGCGCCGACGGTCCACCACGAGCCCAGAGCCATGGCGGCCCCGGAATTCAGGTCACGGACCAGTGCGACCGGCTCTTCGGAGCTCAGAAACGCTTGGAAGGCAGCGCGATTGGCCGCGGTGACCGGTTGTACGAAGACTTCGATCGTGCCGCCGCAGGTCAATCCGACCGCGAAGGCGTCAGAATCGCTGTAGCCGAAGGTTTCCCGCTGAATTTCCCCGGTGCGCAACGACTCGCGGCACAGCTCGTAGACCGCGCCCTCCACGCAACCGCCGGAGATGCTGCCGACGACCACGCCGCCGGAGTTCACCGCCAGCGCCGCGCCCACCGGCCGGGGCGCACTGCCGCCGATTCCGATGATCGAGGCTACGGCGTAATCCTGTTGCGCCGCATGCCATTCCAAGAGTTGTGCCGCGATGTCGCGCATATCAGCCTCCCAGGACCGATTCGAGGGCGTTGATTCCGAAGTAGGCGGCGAACACCACGCTGACCACGCCTACCAGCCAATGGATCTCACGGAATTTGCCGCGGGCGAGCTTGATCACCGCGTAGCAGATCAGGCCCGCGCCGACGCCATTGGTGATGGAGTAGGTGAAGGGCATGAGCGCGATGGTCACGAAGGCCGGGACCGCGATCTCCAGATCGTTCCAGTCGATCTTGCGGGCCTGGGTCATCATGAGCGCGCCGACCAGCACCAGGGCCGGCGCCGCGGCCTGGATCGGCACCACCGCGGCCAGCGGGGTGAAGAAGACCGCCGCACAGAACAATCCGCCGGTGACCACGCTGGTGAGTCCGGTACGTGCGCCCTCACCGACGCCCGTCGCGGATTCCACATAGACCGTACTGCCCGCCCCACCGCTGACGCCGCCGATGATCTGGGCGACACCGTCGACGGTGAGGATCTTGCCGATACCGGGCACGGTGCCCTTCTCATCCAGCAGCTCGGCTTCGTCACAGACGCCGAAAACCGTTCCCATGGCATCGAAGAAGCCGGTCAGCACCAGCGTGAACAGCACCACGCTCGCCACCAGGCCACCGGCGCGGGCGAAGCCGCCGACCAGATCGATATTGAACATGAGGCCGAAATCCGGTGTGGCGAACAGGGAGTCGGGCCGCTGGGGAACGACGGTCCCCCACGCCTTGGGATCGATATCCGCGATGGCGTTGATCACAATCGCGAGCAGCGTCGACAGGGCGATGCTGATCAGGATCGCACCGGGCACCTTGCGGATGTACAGCGCGAGCATGAGCAGTAGGCCGAAGGCGAAAACGACCACGGGCCAACCCTGTAGGTGTCCGTCCACGCCGAGCGTGACCGGCGGCCCACCGGCCGAACCGTGCCCGACGACCCCGGAGGAGACCAGGCCGATCATGGCGATGAACATGCCGATGCCGACGCCGATGGCGTTCTTGAGCGCCACCGGAATGGCATTGATGATCATGGTGCGCAGGCCGGTGGCGGCCATGATCACAATGATCACGCCCATCAGGACGACCAGGCCCATGGTCTGGGGCCAGGTCATATGCGGGGCCGCCTGGAAGGCGACCACCGGGACCACCCCGAGGCCCGCTGCGAGAGCGAGTGGTACGTTGCCGACCAGGCCCATGAGGACTGTGGAGAGTCCGGCCGAGAACGCGGTGGCCGTGGTGAGCTGAGCGATGCTGAGATGGTTGCCGTCGATATCGGTGACCCCGCCGAGGATGAGCGGGACAAGCAGGATAACGTAGGCCATGGCGACGAATGTGGTGATTCCGCCACGGATTTCGCGCGAGATGGTCGTGCGGCGTTCACTCAACTTGAAGAACCGGTCGAGTGCCGAACCCCCGGCGAGTGTGGTGGTGGGGGTCGGGTCTTGGATTTGGGTCATGGCATGCCCTCCTAAGGGCGTAGCCGACCTACGGTCCGGGATTCATGCGCTCCCGGACCGCGGATTCGGTTGCTGCTGTTGTGGAGTCCCTACCGGCGTGCGCCGGTCTGCCCCTGTTGATCAACTGCTCCGGATTATGTCTTCCGGTCGCACCGGCACACGGGTCAGGTTCCCGGTGCCGCCCTGCTTGCGGCAGGCGTCGCGAATGGCTGCGGCAATCGCCGGTGTCGAGGAGAGGGTGGGCGGTTCGCCCGCCCCGCGGAGCCCGTACGGTGCGTGCGGGTCCGGATTCTCCAGGATCTCCAGCCGCTGCGGGGGTGTGTCGAGAATGGTGGGAATCAGGTAGTCCGTGAAGGACGGGTTCCGCACCTTGCCATTGCTTACCTGGATTTCCTCCATCACTGCCAGACCCAGCCCTTGAATCGATCCGCCGTGGATCTGGCCCTCGAGGGACAGGCGGTTCATGATCTTGCCTACGTCCTGGACCGCGTCCAGGGCAACGACTTTCACCAATCCGAGGTCGGTGTCGACATCGACCACGGCCCGGTGCACGCACACCGCGAGCTGGGTGTGGCTGTTGCCCTGACCGGTCACCGGATCCATACCCGTGGTGGGCCTGTGGTGGTATTCGCGGGTCTCCTCGACGACCTCGTCACCGAGGACGTCGGCGATGGCCGAGAGCACCTCGCCGGTTCCGGAGACGATCTTGCCGCCGATGAGTTGCAGAGCGCTGTGCGCGCCGTGCTTGGCCCGCGCCAGGGCGAGTACGCGTTCGCGCACCGCCTCACATGCGGTCTTCACCGCACCGCCGGTCATATACGTCTGGCGCGAGGCCGACGAGGAGCCGGAGTCGCCGACCCCGTTGTCCGCCGGGTGGATCACCACCCGTTCGATACCGAGTTCGGTGCGGGCGATCTGCGCCTCGACGGTGACCAGACCCTGGCCGACCTCCGCGGCGGCGGTGTGCACCAGCGCCACCGGCTCGCCGCCGATGACCTCCAGACGCACCCGGGCGGTGGACAGATCGTCGAAGCCCTCGGAGAAGCAGATGTTCTTGATGCCGACGCCGTAGCCGACGCCGCGCACCACGCCCTCACCGTGGGTGGTCTGCGACGCACCGCCGGGGAGATTGCGAATATCGCTGGCGTCCATGACATCCGGGAGCGGCATCGCGCTCAGCGTACCGAGCATCTCGGCCAGCGGGGTCGGCGCGTGCACCACCTGACCGGTGGCGAGCTTGGAGCCCTGGGAGACCACATTGAGCTGGCGCACCCGCACCGGATCCATATCCAGGGCCTCGGCGAGCTTGTCCATCATCGACTCGTGCGCGAAACACGCCTGCACCGCACCGAATCCGCGCATCGCGCCGCACGGCGGGTTGTTGGTGTACACCCCGTACGCGTCGATCTCGATGTGCGGGATTTCGTAGGGACCTACAGCCAGTGAGGAGGCGTTACCGGTGACGTTCAGCGTCGCCGAGGTGTAGGCACCACCGTCCAGGACAATGAGAACCTTTGCGTAGGTGAGCTTTCCGGTGGCGGTCGCGCCGTACTCGTAGAGCATCTTGGCCGGATGCCGGTGCACGTGACCGAAGAAGGATTCCTCGCGGTTGTACACCATCTTGATCGGCTTACCGGTGTGCATGGCGAGCATGCCGGCGTGGATCTGCATGGACAGGTCCTCGCGGCCGCCGAACGCGCCGCCGACACCGGCCATGGTCATGCGAATCTGGTCGTCCGCCAGGCCCAGGCACGGACCGATCTGCGAGAGATCGTTGTGCATCCACTGGGTCGCGACGTAGAAGTCGAGTCCGCCGTCCTCGGCCGGAATCACCATGCCGGACTCCGGGCCCAGGAACGCCTGGTCCTGGATGCCGACCTCGAACTCCTCGGTGACCACCACGGCGGCCATCTCGCGGCCCACCGAGATATCGCCCACGCGCACGGGCTGGTGCCGGGCGATACCGCCGCGTTCCTGCACCGCGAGCTTCTTGGGAGCCGACAGCACCGCCATCGGGTCCGTGATGGGTTCGAGGACCTCCCAATCGATCTCGATGGCCGCGACGGCGCGCCGGGCGATCTCGGGATGGTCGGCGGCGACCAGCGCGATGGGCTCGCCGTGATGGCGCACCTCGCCGATGGCCAGCACCGGCTGATCCCAGGTGTGATCGAGGCCGTACACCTTGCGGCCGGGCACATCCTCGTGGGTGAGCACGGCGTGCACACCGGTCATGGCCAGTGCCGGAGCGATATCGATGCTCCGGATGATCGCGCGCGGATGCGGGCTGCGCAGGGTCGCGCCCCACAGCATGCCGTCCATCCACAGATCCGAGGCATAGGCGAACTCGCCCTTGACCTTCAGGGTGCCGTCCGGGCGCAAGGGGCTCTCGCCGACGCCGCCGCGACCGGGCGCGGCCACCTCGCTCGGGAATCGGGTGGTGCGTGATGTCGTCATCGAATCTCCTGACGCAGCAGGCGCTTACGGGCGAGCACACCCGCGCGGCCGACCTGATCGTGTGGGAGGGTGCGCAGTTCGTCGTTCTGGACCACGGTGCGGCCGCCGACGAGCAGTCGGGACAGCGGCGGGGTGGGGCCGAAGACCAGGGCGCACACCGGATCCTCGACCGCGGCGCGGAAGCCGTCGACGCGCCACATGGCGATATCGGCGAGCTTGCCTGGTTCGAGACTGCCGATCTCGTTCTGGCGGCCCAGGTTTCGAGCGCCACCGAGGGTGCCCATTTCCAGGGCCTGGCGGGCGGTGAGGGCGGTCGGGCCGTGCACGGCGCGCTGGAACAGCATCGCCTGGCGCATTTCACCCGCCATGGAGGTCAATTCGCTCGATGCGGCACCGTCGACGCCCAGGCCGACCGGCGCACCGGCGGCGAGCAGTTCCGAGACGCGGGCGATACCCGCGCCGAGGCGGGCATTGGAGCTCGGGCAGTGCGCCGAACCGGTGCCGGTCTCGGCGAAGCGGCGGATATCGGCATCGTGCAGGTGCACGGCGTGCGCGAACCACACATCGTCACCGAGCCACCCGAGCTTCTCCATGTACTCCACCGGGGTGCAGCCGACCTGCTCGATGCAATGCTGCTCCTCGTCCAGGGTTTCGGCCAGATGGGTATGCAGGCGAACACCTTTGGCGCGGGCGAGCTCGGCGGCGTCGAGCATCAGGCCCTCGCTCACCGAGAACGGCGAGCAGGGCGCGACGGCCACGCGCAGCATGGAGTCGAACGAGGCGTCGTGGTACCGGTCGATGATCTCCTGGGTGTTGATCAGGATCTCATCGCGATTCTCGACGACCTCGTCCGGCGGCAGCCCGCCCTGGGACCGGCCGCGATCCATGGAGCCCCGGCACGGGTGGAACCGCAGGCCGATCTCGCGTGCGGCCATCACCTCGGCTTCGAACAGATCACCGCGGCCCTTGGGGAACACGTAGTGGTGATCACTCGAGGTGGTGCAGCCGGTCAGCGCCAGCCAGCCCAGACCCGCTGTGGCAGCGCCGTATACGACATCGGCGTCCATTCCCGCCCAGGTGCGGTACAGGCCGGTCAGCCATTCGAACAGCGTCGAATCCTGGAACATGCCCTGGGTGGCCCACTGGTAGAGGTGGTGGTGGGTGTTGACCAGGCCCGGGGTCACCAGGCATCCGGCGCCGGAGACGCGTTCGGCTCCCACCACCGTCGGAGCCGGTCCGGCTCCGAGGGCTTCGATACGACCGTTGTCGATGACGAGGTAGCCCGAGGGGATCTCATCGCCGACGACCGGTGCGATATAGGCATTCTCGATGACGATCTTGCCGGTATTGGGCAGGGAGAAGTTCACGGTGCTCACCGCGCGTCCGCCTTCCGCTGAGCCGCGAGGCGCACCGCGTCCAGAATCTTCTCGTAACCGGTGCAGCGGCACAGGTTTCCGGCGAGCGCCTCACGGATCTCCACATCGGAGGGGTCCGGATTGCGCTCGATCAGATCGTGCGCCTGCACGATGAGACCCGGGGTGCAGAACCCGCACTGCACCGCACCGGCCTCGACGAACGCCTGCTGCATGGGATCGAGTTTGTCGCCGGTGGCCAGGCCCTCCACGGTGCGCACCGAGCGCTCGTGCACCTGACCGGCGGCCACCAGACACGAACAGACCGGCGTGCCATCCAAATAGACTGTGCAGGAACCGCATTCGCCCTGCTCGCAGGCATTCTTGGAACCCGGCAGCCCGGCGCGCTCACGCAGCAGGTAGAGCAGGCTCTCGCCCTCCCACACATCGTCCACGGTCTCCGGGGTGCCATTGACGGTGAAGTTCACTCGCATCAGGCGGCCCTCCTCTCAGCTGTGTAGTCGTTCCAGGCCCAGCCGAGGCTGCGGCGTGCCATCACCGACAGCGCGTGCTTGCGGTAGTCGGCGGTGCCGCGCACATCGTCGATGGGTTTGGCGGCGGCGGCGACGAGCGTGCCGAATTCGCGCAGCAGGGCATCGCTCAGTGGGCCCGGGTTCTCCCAGGGCAGTTGTGCCGCAAGGAAATCCTGGGCCTCGTGTGCGCGCAGCGGGGTCGGACCGGCGGAGCCGATACCGGTGCCCACGGTGCGGGTGTCCGGGTGCAGGGCGATGCCGAACGAGCACACCGCGATGACCATGGCATTGCGGGTGCCGACCTTGGCGAAGTATTGCGGACCGGTGGCGGGCGCGAGCCAGATGGCCCGAATCAGCTCATCCGGCTCCATGGAGCTCTTCTTCACCCAGACGTAGAAATCGTCGATCGGGATCATTCGGGTGCCGCGCTCGGCGGACTCCACCTCGATGGTGGCATTGGCGGCCAGTAGCGCGGGATGCGCGTCACCGGCCGGTGAGCAGCCGCCGAGGTTGCCGCCCACGGTGCCGCGATTGCGAATCTGCGGGGAGCCGACGGTGCGCGAAGCCTGTGCCAGACCGGGCAATTGGTCGCCGAGACGGCGGATGATCCGCTCATACGGCACACCCGAGCCGATGCGCAGGCGCGCGTCGGCGGTCTCCTCGTACTCGAAGAGTTCGCGGCAGGGGTTCAGATCGAGCAGCGCCTCCGGGCGATGCCGGTCGAAGTTCAGCTCGACCATCACATCGGTGCCACCCTGGATGGGTTTGGCTTCGGGGCGCTGCGCCTTCAAGGCGAGTGCGTCGGCCCAGCTGGTAGGTCGTAGGAAATCCATTGCGTCACCTCTGATTTCAGGACCACGCGGGGCCGGCGGCGGGTACTTCGCGCACCACCGTGCCCTCGATGAGTCCGTAGGGGCGGTCGGCGGCCCAGAACACCTCGTTGTCATTGACCATGCCGAACGGCGACAGGTCGACCTCGAAGTGATGCTTATTGGGCAGGGTCAGCTTGACCTCGGCGATATCGGAGCAGGTCTCAAGAACGCGCTCGCCCATCTCGTACAGGGTCTGCTGCAACGAGAGGCTGTGGGTATCGGCGAACGCCTGCAGCAGGCAGCGCTTGACCACCTCGTAGTTCTTGTCCCACTCGACATTCTCGGTCGAGTGCCGCCACTGCGCGTTCACCTCGGTGGCCAGCACACGGTCGCGGGTCTCGCGCAGCGTGGTGTATTTGTCCTTGATGAAGCCGTGGAATTCGGATTTGGTGGTGTTCAGGACGGTCAGATCCTTCAGACCCGACACCACCCAGGCACGGTCGCCGTCGTAATGCACCAGAGCGGTGCGGGTTTCGCGGCCCGAGCGTACGAACGAGTGCGGATGGGCGTTGAGCCCCACCACATTTCGCTCCCACTCGTACTCCTCGAGTTCGACGCGGGCGTGATCGATGGTGGGCTGGGAGTCCACGAAGTGGCGGGCCAGCTTCAGGCCGAAATCCTCCGGGGAGGCGATACCGTGCTGCTTGGCGAAGGCGAAGACGGTGTTCTTCTGCGTATCGGTGGGCAGCACCGCGGCATTGTCGCCGGTCAGGTGCACTTCCTCCATATCACCGGAGAGCGCGACGCTGACATTGAGATCGCGAATCTGGTGTTTGGTCCCGTTCTTGTTCACCCGCACCACGCGGGTCTCCGCCTTGCCATAGCGGTTGGGACCGAGCTTGATCGACATTGTCAGCTACCTCGATATGTGGAGAAGGAGTAGGGGCTCAGCAGCAGCGGCACGTGATAGTGCTGCGCCGGATCGATGACGGTGAAGGCGATGCTCACCTCGGGGTAGAACGGGCTCAGGTCGCCGGTGTCGAAGATCAGCCGGTGCACACCCGGTTCGGGGGCGGGCAGATCCTTGATGCGACCGTCCGCATCGGTCCTGCCGCGGGCGAGCAGGGTGCCGTCGGCGGCTTCCAACCGCACCGACACGCCGTCCGCGGGGCGACCGGTGGCCGCATTCAGCACATGGGTGGACAGGCTCATATCAACCCCAGCAATTTGCGGATACGCAGCCGGGTGATGGCGGCCAGTTCGGCGCGAACCACGGCGCGTTCGGCCTCGACCGAATTGCCCAGGCGGCGCTCGAGTTCGGCGAGCATCTCCGCGGCGGTGCGGCCGGTGGCGCGGATCAGGAAGATGTGACCGAACTGGTTCTCATAGGCCACGTTCAAATCCGCGAGCCTGATCTTGACCTGATCGGAGGCGAGGTCCGCACCGGACTGTTCGTCCCTCGACCACTGCGCCTCCCGCTGCGCGAATTCTCCCGAAACACCTTCGGCGCGCGGGGTTTCCGCGCGCTCGCCGATGCGCGGATGAGCCGCGAGGGCCTCCTCTATATCCGTCCAGTCGAGGGCGTCCAGGCCCCAGAGCGCGGCCTGCATGAGGCTGGACTCGTCGATGTACGGCCGACCGGCCACCATCTTGCGGGCCCATTCCCGCGAGGCGCAGCAGGTGAGCAGCTGGGGCTCGGCCTCTTCCAGGGGCAGCGACCCGAGCCATTCCAGGCGACCCGACATCCGACCTCCATCCATTGGCGACTTGCCCGATAAGTACATCCGCCGGGGACCGTCGGCGGCAGGGACGAGACCTCCGAACCTGTGGTCCAGTTCACAACACCCGTTTTGTAGATACATCCAAGCCGGTAACCCGGAGGTCATTGGCTGTTAGCGTGGGCAATCATGCGGTTGCGTTCTCTGCTCGCCCTGACCGAAGCCGGTCTGGAACTGGTCTCCGGGGAGGACGAACTCGAAAGGTTCGTTCGCTGGGTGGTTACTACAGACATGCTCGACCCTGCCAGATATCTCTCCGGCGGGGAACTGGTGCTGACCGGATTGCAATGGCGGAGCGGGCCGCAGGACAGCGAGGTGTTCATCTCCGCGCTCGCGCGCGCCAAGGTCGCCGCGGTGGCCGCGGGCGATGCCAAGTACGGCGCGCCGCCGCCGGATCTGGTGGCGGCCTGCGAGCGGTATCGCATCCCGCTGTTCCGGGTGCCCGAGGATATCGCCTTCGCCACCGTCACCGAGCAGGTCAATCGGAATCTCTCGACCGGGCGGGCGGCGGATCTGGCCGCGATTCTGGACCGGCATCGCCAGCTCGTCTCCGGTGGCGGATTGAATTCGGTGCTCGAGCTGATCCACCGGAATCTGGGCACGCCGTGCTGGGTGGTCTCCTCCACCGGACGGGTGGTGGCCGGACCCCAGCAGCCGCTCTCGGCACAGGTGCAGGCCGCCTGCCTATCGGCGCAGCGATTGCCCGACACGTGTTCGCTGGACGGTAGCCTGTTCTCACTGTTCGCCGTCGACGCGGACGGAACCTCGCGGGTCGCGGACTGGTTCATGGTGTTCGAGAGCGATTACAAGGACTGGCCCGAGGAACATCGCGCGATTATCGGCGAACTCGCGGCAGTCGTGGCGCTCGAGCGTGTCCGCCAGGACGACCGGCAGAACGCCGAGGGACGCCTGGCCCAGGAGCTCATCGAACTGGTCGTCTCCGATGCCAAACCGGCCGAGATCGTCTCCCGGCTGGAGCTCACCGGACTCGCGCTGTCCGAGCGGTATCTCGCGGTCGCGGCCACCGCCGACTCGGGTGCGGTGCGGCCCAGGGAATTACGATCACTGTTGCGCGAAATCCTTTACGGCAGAAGCCCGGCCGCCGGTGTGGTGGACGGCGAGGCCATCGCACTGGTTCCCATCGATGACGACGGCAATCTCGAGGATCGCATTCATCGCGCGGTCGAGGCGCTCGAACCCGGTTTGCAGGGCAGTCGGCTCGCGGTGGGCATCAGCGGCGGCGTGGACGGTGAAAGTCTGCGTGGCGCTGTCGAAGAGGCGCGCTATGCCCGGCGGATGGCGGCCGAACGCGATCAGCCCACCAGTGTGGTGCGCCATGACGAGCTGGCCACGCATATGTTGCTGCTGGCCAGCGTGCCCGATGAGGTGCGGCGGATGTTCCGGGTGCGGCTGCTGGATCCCCTCGCCACCTACGATCGGGACAATCGGGCCGATCTGGTGCACACCCTGGAGACCTTCCTACAGGTGTCGGGCTCGTGGTCCAAGTGCGCGGATCTGCTGCACGTGCACGTGAATACGCTGCGCTATCGGGTGCAGCGGATCGAGGAACTCACCGAGCGTGATCTGTCCCGGCTCGAGGATCGCGTCGACTTCTTCCTGGCGCTGGCATTGCGCTGAATCGCCGCCCCGGCACACGCGGCATTGCCGCCCCGGCACCACGCTGCACTGCCACCCCCGGCACCCCGCTGCACTGCCACCCCCAGCACCGCGCTGCACCGCCGCCCCAGCACCGCGCTGCATTGCTCCGGCGAATTCACCTGCCTGTTGTGCGGGTGCCAACGGGATCTGCCAGAGTCGGCATATGACTCGACGCACCCGCGGCGTATGCGCGGTCCTGTTCGGCGCGCTGCTGCTCGCCGGATGCGGTACAACCGACGGCCCCGCGCCCACCACATCCACTGCGACACCGGCGATTTCGACCGGTGACCTGCCCGCCGCGCAGCCGGGTGAGGTGCATCTGTTCGGCATCAACGATCTGCACGGGAATCTGCAACCGCCGACCGGGAGCAATGGGCAGATCGGCGGTGCGCAGGCGGGCGGAGCGGCCTATCTGGCTGCGCATCTGGCCAGGTTGAAGGCCGCCTATCCGGCCAGCGCCATTGTGGCCTCGGGGGACAATGTCGGGGCGAGTCCGCTCATCTCGGCGCTCTTCCACGATGAGCCGACCATCGATTTCATGAATTCGATCGGGGTGGCCGCGTCCTCGGTCGGAAATCACGAATTCGACCACGGCGTAGTGGAATTGGCACGCTTGCAGCAGGGCGGTTGTGCGGCGGACGGCTGTGTGCCGGGCCAGCCGTTCACCGGTGCGAAGTTCCCGTATCTGGCCGCCAATGTCACCGACGCCACGGGCAAGCTGCCGAATGGCTTGCGGCCCTGGACGATGCTGGAGGTCGGCGGGCACAAGATCGGCGTGGTCGGCACCGTCACCACCGATACCGCCAATATCGTGCTGCCCGAGGGTATTCGGGGCTACAGCTTCGGCAATGAGGCCGACGCGATCAACAAGTACTTGCCCGAGATGAAGGCCGCGGGCGCGGAGACCGTGGTCGCGGTGCTGCACGACGGCGGAGCGCAGCGCACCAAGGGCGCGCCGGTCGACTACAACGGGTGCGCCGATATCACCTCCCCGGTCACCGATTTGGCGAACCGCACCGATGCGGCGGTCAAGGTGCTGTTCACCGCGCACACCCATCAGGCGTACAACTGCACCGTCAACGGCAAGGTCATCACCCAGGCGGCCTCCTTCGGGCGACTGATCACCGATGTCACGCTGCGGTTCCACGACGGCAGCGTGGATGCCGAGGCCGTCAACCGCATGGTGACCCGCGATATCACCCCCGACCCGGCCGCAACCCAGCTGGTGAATTTCTTCGCGGACCAGTCCAAACCGCTCGCCGAACGGGTGATCGGCACCGCCACCGCGGCACTGCCCGCCGATGTCGCGCCCACCGGCGATTCACCGCTCGGCGATCTCCTGGCCGACGCCATGCTCGACAGCACCGCCGCCGCCGGAGCGGTGGCCGCGCTCATGAATCCGGGTGGAGTGCGCGCCGGTCTCCCCGCCGGGCCGATCACCTACGAGCGGGCATACACGGTGCAGCCCTTCGGAAATCAAGTGGTCACCGTCACCCTGACCGGACAGCAGATCATCGACCTGCTCGAACAGCAATGGGACAACGTCAGCAAGCAGGCCGTGCTCTCCCTCGCGGGCCTGACCTACGCCTACTCCGATGCCGCCCCCAAAGGCCACAAAGTCCTCGCCGACACCGTCCGCATCGCCGGTCAACCCCTGAACCCCGTTGCCTCCTACCGCATCTCGACCAACAACTTCCTCTCCTCGGGCGGCGACGGCTTCACCGTCTTCACCCGCGCCACCGACCTCCAGGTCGGCCCGATAGACCTCGACGCCTTCGAGGCGTACCTGCGTAAGCACGGCGCGGTAGCACCCGCCCCCACCCGAATCGAACGCCGCTGACCTACTCCGGGTCGGGTTGTGCCGGTTGTGACACCGCACCGCTCCCCCGCGCCGTCCTTCGAGTCGCGAATTACTGTGCGGCCCTGGACCCCGGCCCGCACACCGCCGCCACCTCGACTCGCTCACCCGCCAGGCTCATGGGTCGAAGACCCCCACCTGTCCCGGTCACCTCCACCGCGGACCTCCTCTTCGGCCGGCCCGCCGCCTACCGGCTGGATCTGCGCACCTACGCCCCGGCGGAAACCGCTGCGGCCCTGAACAAACCGATCCTGCTCCGGCAGGGCGTCCGCGACTATCAGGTCACGACCACCGACGACCTCCCCGCCTGGCAACAAGCCCTCGCCGACCACCCCGATGCTCGAATCCACCTCTACGACTCCGACGACCACATGTTCTTTCCCGGCACCGGTCCCTCCACGCCCACCGCCTATCAAGCCCCCCGCCCACCTCGACCCCGCCGTCGTCACCGATATCGCCGACTGGCTCCACCGCGACCGCCCACCCAGCCTCCTCGACCGCCTGATCAATCAATTTCGGCGCTGACGGCAGATACGCCATACCTCCGCATACACCCACTACGCTGCGCCCGCACATAGACTTCAGCTCATGTCCGCCATCTTCGACTGGGCACGACCGGAGAATATCCAGCCCGAGCCGATCACCCTCGAGATCTGGCGCGAACTCCCCGAGGAGTTCTGCCGCTTGGTCGAAGTGGTCAATGGCGATGCCGTGCGCGCTGAATCCCCGAGCCGAGCGCATCAGAAGGCCGTGCACCGCTTGCTCACGATGCTGGAGGCCGCGGCGCGTGACCACATGGTGGAGGATCCGTCGGTCTGTCTGGACGCGAACCAAGACTTCGATGTCGTTCTCTGGGAAGCGCCCCGCGCGACGATTCGCCGCCCGGACGTCGCCTTGTTCGAATGCGTTCCCGCCGAGGTCCGACCGGTACCGGCATGGCATTTGAAGCTCGTGGTCGAGGTCATCTCCCCGAGCCACATCAAGACCGATCGCCTGGAGAAGATGAGTGAATACGCCGCCGCCGGAATCCCCTGGTATTGGCTGGTCAGCGTCTCCGACAGCGAAGTCACCGCGATCGAGACCTTCGGCCTCGACCACAGCGCCGGCCATTACCGTCCAGCTCAGACCCTCAAGCCCGGCACCGGCTTCGCCATCGAACTCCCCATCCGAATTCAACTCGACTGGGAACAGCTGACCAATCTCATCCTCTGACAGGCACGGTGCGGGTAGCACCTCCGCTCATCGTGACTCGGAACAACCCACGCGCGCGGTAGGCGCGGGGCGCGCGCACTGCTAGCGTCTGCGGCGTGAGCACAAGCCAGGGTCCGCCACAGCCGAAATATGTTCGTTCGCAGCGCCTTTGGCGGACGGTGCGCCGGATCGCGTTCGGGGGACTGGTGGTCGCCCTGTTGGCGGTGGTGGGGTTCTTTCTGCAGGGCGTGCCGCAGGGGACCTGTTCGTGTGCGGTGGTCGATCCGGACAAGGCGGTGGCGGGGGCGGCGGCGGTCTTCATCGGGACGCCGACGAAGGTGCTGCACGGGCGGGATTCGGATCTGTACGAGTTCCAGGTGACCGAGGTGTTCAGCGGTGAGGTGGGTGCCGTGACCACGGTGGGGACGAGCACCAGGACCGAGTGCAATACCGCCTTCGTGGTCGGGCGGCCGAGCCTGCTGCTGGTGTCCGCGCCGGTGTCGGCGGGGGCACGGTGGCAGGCGCACGGGTGCGGACCCGATGTGAGCGCGGCCGAATTGCGGGCGACCGCGCAGATCACGTACGGCCCCGCGCACCCGCCGCGGGGCGACGGCGCCGAGATCACGACGTGGACCCGCTTCACCTACAAAGTGCCTCGTACCCTGCAATCTCTGATTCTGGCCGCACTCGGTTGCATAGGTGTGGCCGGGTATGCGACATGGGAGCTGTATCGAACGCAGCGGTCCGCGCCGAATGAATCCGGGGAAGGCGATACGATCGCCGAGTGAGTACCTACCGGCACCGCGTCACGCCGCCGCCGCTCCGCTGAGCGGGCGCACCGGCTGAATCTCGCCGCACGCACCGGCTGACCCCGACGGGCAGTCCGGAATTTCGTGCGCCCGTTCTCGAATTTCGTCATGACGATTCGACTACGGAGTACACGACTGTGTCAGAGAGATTGTCCGGGACCGCTGCCATTCTGCTCGCGGCGGTGCTGTGGGGCAGTACCGGGACCGCGGCCGCCTTCGCGCCCGCCGGGACGCCCGCCGGTGCGGTGGGATCGGCCGGGCTCACCTTCGGCGGGCTGCTGCTGTTCCTCACCTCGCGAGGTAATCGATTACAGCCCAATGGATTCGAACGACGACTGCTCGCTCTGGGCGCGGTGGCGGTCGCGGTCTATCCGGTGACCTTCTATCCGGCGGTGGCACGGACGGGTGTCGCGGTCGCGACCGTGACCGCGCTCGGGAGCGCACCGGTATTCGCGGGATTACTGCTCTGGGCGACCGGACAGGGCAGACCGAGCAGCCGATGGACCGTCTCGACGGTGCTGGCCGTAATCGGCTGTGCCGTCTTGGTTCTGGGACCGCAGCTGACCGGTTCGGGAACGCCGGTGGACCTGATCGGCATCGCCCTCGCCGCCTGCGGTGGCCTGACCTACACCGTCTACTCGCTCGCGGGCGCGAAACTCATTGCGCGCGGCCATCCTTCGGGCGCGGTCATGGGGATCATGTTCGGCACGGCCGGGCTCCTGGTATCCCCGGTGGTGCTGCACGCCGGAATCCATTGGCTGGCAACACCGCGAGGCGCGCTGGTCGCACTGCACCTCGCGGTGTTCACCTGCTTGCTGGCCTATCGCCTGTTCGGATATGGACTGCGGCACACCGGCGTCGGCGTCGCGACGACCCTCACCCTCGCCGAACCGGCGGTCGCCGCCGTACTGGGCGTCGGCATCCTCGGCGAACGGCTACCACCGCTGTCCTGGGGCGGAACAGCCGTGCTGGCACTGGGTTTGGTACTGCTTACGCTGCCGTCACCGGGCCCGGTTGTTCGAGCTTGGAATGCTTTCGCGAGTAGAGGAAGTACACGACCAGGCCGACGACCAGCCAGATCGCGAAGCGCAACCAGGTCTCCCAGGGCAGCGACCAGATCAGGTAGATCGAGAATCCGATACCGACGACCGGAACCACCGGCATGAGCGGCAACCGGAATTCGCGGGGTTCATCGGGGCGCTTGTAGCGCAGGATCATCACCGCGACGCTGACCACGATGAAGGCCATCAGAATGCCGATATTCGTCAGCTCCGCAACGGTATTGATGGGCAGCACACCCGCCAGAACGGCCGATCCGACACCGACGATCCAGGTGACCCGGGTCGGCACCCTGCGGGTGGGATGGGTTTTGGCGAACCATCCCGGCAGCAGACCGTCGCGGCTCATGGCGTACCAGACGCGGGTCACCGCGAGCATGAACGCCAGCACCACCGTCGCGATGCCGACGATCGCGCCGACCGCGATGATATTCGCGATCCCCGGCAGCCCAACGGCTTTGAACGCACTGGAGAAGCCGCTGGTCGGATTGATCTCGGTGTACTTCTGCATGCCGGTCAGCACCAGCGTCGCCAGCACGTACAGCACCATGGCGATGGCCAGGGAGTACAGAATCGCCTTGGGCAGATGCCTTTTCGCCTCGGTGGACTCCTCGGCCGCGGTGCTCATGGCGTCATAGCCGAAGACCGCGAAGAACACCGTCGCCGCGCCCGTCCACACCGCGGCATGACCGTACGGGAAGTACGGCGTGTAATTGGCGCTGTCGATATGGAATACACCCAGCCCGATGATCAACAGCACCACCGCGACCTTGACCGCCACGAAGAAGGTTTCGAAGCGCCCGACGCTCTTGATCCCGCGGGTCAGCACGAAGGCGGTGCCCAGGCAGAACAGCACCGCGAATACATCCACCACATGCCCGTCCCCGGTCCCGGACGCGCCGAGCATCCAGTCCGGCAGAGTCACACCGATCTGATCGAGCAGAAAATTGAAGTATCCGGAGACGCCGATGGCCACCACCGCCGAGACCGCCGTGTACTCGAGCAGCAGATCCCATCCGATGAACCAGCCGCCCAACTCCCCCAGCGACACATAGCCGTACGTGTACGCCGAACCCGCTTTGGGCACCATGCCCGCGAATTCGGCATAACACAGCGCCGCACACGCACTCGCCACACCGGCGATGAGGAATGACACCAGCACCGCGGGCCCGGCCGTCTTATTGGCCACCGATCCCGCCAGCGAGAAGATCCCCGCACCGATGATGCCGCCGACCCCGATGGCGGTCAGCTGCCACAACCCCAGATGCCGGGCCAGCCGCTCATCGGCCGGCGTATCGTCCTCGATCTCCCCGATCGGTTTGCGCCGCACGATCTGACTACGCAATTCCGCCATGGACATACCGCGTCCCTCCGTCCCGCCGCGCCCTCGTCGGCGCGGCTCGACCCGTCCGAGATCGCTCCATCCGATCACGGACCCCCGCGATTTGTCCGGATATCGGCGGCCTGTTATCGGCCGGTAACTCCAGTGCCGGGCCGTGCGTCTCCGGCCCGAGTCACCGGAGCCGTCCGCCACCCGTGAACGGACGGGGATCACACCAGATTGATCGAGTCCAGGAACCGCTCACCCACTTCGGCGTCACCGTCGAGGGTCACATCACAACTGCGCCACGCGCGGCGAGTGGTGGCCCAGGCCGGAAACTCCAATGCCCGGCCGTGGATGCGAACCGCGGCCCCCGCCTCATCGGAAAGAGTGACCCGCAATCGATTTCGCGGCGCGGGGGTGATCCGCCAGGTCCCGCCGCCGGGCCCGGACAGGGTGAGCGCCACCGTCGACTCCAACCACCGCAATCGCGTCCGCTGCGACTGTTCGAGCAGCGCGGTCAACCAGTCCAGGATCGCGGTCATGCGGCGCGCATCGGTGTGCGGTGCGGGCAACCCCAGCGCCGGGGCGATGTCATGCCGCAGGTGCGTATGCCAGTCGAATACGTACAGCCCCGGAAAGATTCGCAGCGGATACCATCCGAGCTCACCGACCCGCAGGGGCAGCGCACCGATCCCCGGCAGCGTCGCCGCGCTCAACCCGGCGATCCCTCGAGAACTCCACGTCGCGAAGTCCGCCAGCGCCTCTTCCGGTGTGCCCGAACCACTCTCGGCGACCACATCGGCATTCATCCGCTCGATCTGCCGAGAAGTCATGGCCCGCAACGCCGCCGGGGTAATGGCGGCCCGGGTCACCGCCGCCAGGTGCACCACCACATCCCGCACGCTCCACCCCGCCGCGGCACTGGGCATGGCCCACTCCCGCGCACTCAACCCGCCACACAGGTCGAGCACACTCGCCCGCTCGTCCCGCAGTGCCGCCAAGGAATCCGAACGCCCCACCCGCATCGTCGTCACAGCGACAACCTACCGGCGCACGGGGGCGAATCCCCCGGCGTCGAGCGAATCGGAGGGTTACTTCGCCGGAGCGGGTGCGGGTGCGGGTGAATTGATGGTGGTGAAATACTGCGCCGCGGCCAGCAGCGCGACCGGCGCGGTTACCAGCAGCGCACCCGCCAGCGTCCCGAGGGTGCCCAGCGCCAGGATTCCACCCAGGCAGCCGATCGCGGCGGCGGGCAGCAAGCCGCCGAACAGGCCGATCAGCGCGGCCGAGGCGACGGTGGCACCGGCGATACCGCCGAGCACACAGCCGACCGCAGCACCGCCGATGCCGCCGACCGTGGTGCCGATGGTGCCGCCCATCTGAATGGTCGAGGAGAGCCGCGCCCAGGCCGCCTGTTCCCGCTCGTACTGCGTCTTCCACGGTGCCTGTTCGTCGAACGGCAGCGCCACCGGCTGATAGACGGCGTGCTCGCGATCGAAGAGCGGGGTCAGCGCGGCGGTGCGGCCGGTGATATCGGCGGCGATGGGGAAGACGAAATCGTCTACCCGGAAAGACAATTCGGCTCCGGCCAGCACGGTTCCACCGGTCGACTCGATCTTGAAGACGCCGTTCTCGACGACCATCGATCCGGAATCGGTTGTGATGACCGCTCCGCGCTCGGTGGTCGCGCTCGTGTAGTTCACGGCCGCGTCCGGTGCGGGCGCCGCATTCGCGACGCCCGCGCCGACGGTCAGGGTGGCGATCAGCGTTCCGGCGGCAATGACGGTTCTGCTCATGGATTTCCTCATCTGATGTGTGAAGCAGCTCGCAACAGCGAGCGAATGTGACGGCAATAACACCACACATGAACGCAGAGTTCAATACCAGACAATATGTCCAACATTGGTAAGCCTGTTCAAGAACGTCTCTGGCGTGAAAAATGCCCCCGATGCTCGAAAGCATCAGGGGCGCAGGAGATTGGGTGGATCAGGCAGGCGGTTCGCCCTCGAAGCCGATGGCCCAGTACCGCCCGTGCAGCGACAGATTGCGCAGCATATCGGCGATCTCATCCAGCGGAACCGGCGGCGGATCGGACTCCAGCCACCAGCGCAGCAGCGCGGTCTGCTCACCCACCCAGGCGCGCGCGACCACATCGATATCGATTCGCGGTGTGACGCCGAGGTTTTCGGCCCGCGCCGCGAAGGCCGCCGCGACCGCGGCGCTGCGGTCGTCATCGAAACGGCGCAGCGCCCTGCCGTCGCCCTCACCGCGCAGGATCACCCGATAGGCATCCCGCTCCTCCAGTGCGTGCCGGAACATCTCGAGCACCGGTTTGCCGGTAAATCCCACATCGGAGACATCGGCGAGCGGGCGCAGCCGCGCCTCCAGCTCGTCGAGCAGATCGGTGACGACGTGACTGAGCAGGTCGTCCTTATCGGTGTAGTGCGTGTAGAACGTGGCGCGGCCCAGATCGGCCCGCGCGGTGATGTCCTCGACGGTCACGTTGGCGTAGCCGCGTTCCAGCGCCAGTCCCACCAGGGCGTCCCGCAGGGCGCGACGGCTGCGGCGGACGCGGCGGTCTTCGGGAGGCACGAGCGCCCCTTCCTAGAGGTTCGGCAGTCCGGGTCAGCTTAGCCGTTGTTGACACAGCGGCCGTAAATACACACGATGTCCAATATCAGTCACTGTGTCGGTTTGGAGTCTTGTCGATGAATCTGGGTGGTTATCTGACCCGAAGTGCCACGTTCTGGCCCGAGCGGGAGGCGCTGGTCTGCGGCTCACAGCGCTGGACCTACCGACAACTGGAGTCCGAGGCGAACCGGCTCGCGGCGGCGTTGAGTGCGCACGGCGTCGAGCCGGGCGAAGCGGTCGCCACCTTCGCGGCGAACCGCGGTGAACTGGTGGTGACCGAGATGGCGCTGTCCAAGGGCGGTTTCGTCCGGGTACCCGTCAATGCCCGGCTCGGCGGTGCGGAGCTGGCGCATGTGCTGCGCGATGCCGAGGTGCGGGTACTGTTCGCGGACTCCGCACACGCGGCCGCCGCGTATACCGCCATCGCCGAGGCCGGAATCACTTGCACGGTGATCGATTACGACGGTGCCGCCGCCGAGGGCTATGCGCAGTTCATCGCCGAGGCGGCGGATCGACCCATCGCGGTCGAGGTGGCGCTCAACGATCCGGCGGTGCTCAACTACACCTCTGGCTCCACCGGATCCCTGAAGGCCGCGGTGCAGACCACCGGAAATCGGCTGGCCAATATGCGCAAACGCCTGATGAGCCCGGGCTCGGCCCCCCACCTGCATGAGCGATACCTGGCTCCCGGGCCGATCACGCACGCCTCCGGCATGGTGCTGCTGTCGATTCTCGCCCGAGGTGGAGCGGTGGTCGTCCTGCCCACCTTCGATCCCGAGACCTTCCTGCGCACCATCGAAACCGAGCGCATCACGGCCACTTTCGTGGTGCCGACCATGCTGAACATGCTCATGCGGCATCCGGCGGTCCAGCAGGTGGACCTGTCGAGCCTGCGTACCCTCGGGGTGGGCGGTGCACCGGTATCGCCGCAGCGGCTGCGCGATGCGGTCGACCTCTTCGGGCCGATCGTCATGCAGGGCTACGGCCTGGGCGAAACCACCAGTGGGATCACTGTTTTGACGGCAGAGGAGATCGCGCACGCCATCGAATCCGATGCCGAACTGCTCTCCTCATGCGGTCGCCCGGTCTTCGACACCGAGGTCCGGGTGGTGGACGAGGCCGGAAATCCGTTGCCCGCCGGGGAGATCGGCGAGATCGTGGCGCGCGGTCCGGATTGTGTGCGCGAGTATTTCCATGAGCCGGAGCTGTCCGCCGAGACCTTCCGCAACGGATGGGTGCACACCGGCGATATCGGCTACTTCCGGCATGACGGCTATCTGTTCATCGTGGACCGCAAGAAGGACATGATCATCTCCGGCGGTTTCAACATCTACTGCAGCGAGGTCGAGGCCGCCCTCTACGAGCACCCCGCGATCGCGGAGGTCTGCGTGGTCGGCGTACCAGACGAGCAGTGGGGTGAGGCGGTCAAAGCCGTTGTCGTGACCCGTTCCGGATCGACCACCGACGAGCGCGAGCTGATCGAACACTGCGCGAACCGGCTGGCGCGGATGAAGAAGCCTCGGACGGTGGATTTCGTCGACGCGCTGCCGGTCAATCGCAATGGCAAGCTCGACCGCCGCGCGGTCCGCGAGCGCTACTGGGGCACAGCCGACCGGCGCGTGAACTGAAAACGGAGAATCACAATGCCTTTCACCCTCATGCCCAGTTACGACGACAATCCGCGATTGCGGGATCTGGTCGCACGCCTGCGTACCTATCTCGACGGCGAATTGGCCGACTACGAGTCAGGGCTCGGACTCACCCGCGAATCCCGTTACACCCGAGCGGATTTGGAGCCGGTCTGGCAGCGCAGTCGCGAACTCGGCTTCTACGGCATCCATCTCCCGGCCGAATACGGCGGCCAGGGGCTGAGCTTCACCGAACTCGCCGCGCTCAAGGAGGAGATCGGGGCCTCGCCGCGCATACTGGCGACCTCGGTCCTCGGCGATATGGGAGGACCGCTGCGGGTCGGCTCGATCTTCGAGTACGCCACGCCTTTTCAGCTGGAGAAGTATCTGCTGCCGGTCCTGCGCGGTGAACGCGCCTGCTGCTTCTCACTGACCGAACAGGACGCGGGCTCGGATGTGCGGGGCATTCTCACCACCGCCACCCCCGACGGTGCCGGGTGGCGGCTCAATGGTCACAAGGTGTTCTCCTCGGCCGGACCGTTCGCCGATTTCTCCGTCCTCATCGCGCGCATGGCCGATGCCTCGGGCACGCCGATCGACTCCTATTCGGCCTTCCTGGTCGACCTCGATGCACCCGGATGCACTGTGGCCGAAGGGGATCTGCCGATGTCGGGCGAGCATATCGAGGCCGACATCATCCTCAGCGACTGCTATGTCGGCCCGGAACAGCTGCTCGGCGAGAGCGGGCAGGGCCTGCGCATCGGGCTCGGCCGGGTCACCGTCAATCGGCTGCTGCACTGTCCCACCGCGCTCGGCGGGGCCCGGAGGGCACTGGAACTCTCTGTGGGCCATGCCAAGTCCCGCATGGTCAATGGCGCGCCACTGGGCATGCTGCAATCGATTCAGCATCGGCTCGCGGATATGGCCACCGACTACTACGCGGCACGCGCCATGACCTATGACGCGCTCGCGGCCCTGGATGCCGGGCAGCGACCGCGGGTCGAGGCGTTCATGTGCAAATTGTTCGTGGCCGAGAAGGCATTCGGCATCGCCGACGACGCGGTGCAGATCCACGGCAAGGCCGGAGTCGTCCGCGGCGGTGAGATCGAAGCCCTGTTCCAGCGATTGCGCATGTTCCGCATTCTCACCGGATCCTCGGAGATCCAGCGTAATGGCATCGCCCGGCAACTGCTGCTGACATGACCGGCGCACTCGACACCGCGCCGGTGGACCGCGAACCCGATTACCGATTCACCCTCGCCAATGAGCGCACCTTCCTGGCCTGGATTCGCACCGGGCTCGGACTGCTCGCGGGCGGAGTCGCGGTGAGCCAGTTATATTTTCCGCATACCGATGCCCCGGTGCTGCGCGCGGTCGGGGCCGTGTGCGTGGCGATGGCGTGCCTGATCGCCGTCGGGGCCTTCCTACAGTGGCGACGGGTGCAGGCGGCCATGCGCGCCGACGCGCCGCTGCCCCGCCCGCCGCTGGTGATCCTCACGGTGGCCGGGGTGTGCCTGGCCGCCGCACTGTCGATCGCGCTGGTGGCCTGGTGAGTTCAGCACCGGATTCGCGGTCCGAGCGCACCGCCGATGAGTCACCGTCCGGGCTGCAACCCGAGCGCACCATTCTGGCTTGGCGACGGACGGTGCTGACGGGCGCCGCCACGATGCTGGTACTCGCCCGCAATATGCTGGTGAGCCACACCGTTTGGGCCGCAATCGGTTTCGTCGCACTGTGCTTTACCACGGTCACTTTGACCGCCACCGCATTCCTCCGCATCCGCCGTTACCGCGGCGCACCGGCAGATCCGCGACCGATTCCGGCCTTGCCCGCCGCGATCGCCTGCGCGGGCATTGCCGCAGCGTCCATAGGCGCGCTCCCGACGCCGTAATCAGTTGGCCCACAGCATTTTCTACCCACACCCCCTTCACGGAGGCTCGCCATCGAGGTCGAGCCGGAGCAGGAGCGACTCGATGACGCGAATCGCGCGGAATGATGATTTAATGTGGGCGCGAGGGTTTCTCGACCCGGCTCATGTGCGCCAGCACGCCACTGCGGTCTCGGAGAACGGTCCGACCCGCGCGGTCCAGCGAGGTGACACGGACCCCTGGCCGCTACCCCATGACGAGCGGGATCTGGGTGAGCTGCCGATCGCGTGGACCCACGGGCGAAAAGTGCCGCTGTCGCGGGCTCTCGCCGAATCCGACAGTGACGCACTGGTGGTCCTGCATCGCGGGCGGGTGGTCTACGAGTCCTACTTGCACGGTTATCGGGCGCACCAGCCGCACCTGAACGGCTCCGCGGCCAAATCATACTTCGGACTACTGGTCGCGATGATCGAACATCAGGGTCTGCTGCGCCGAGATGCCCTGACGCGCAGTTACATTCCCGAACTCGCGGGAACCGGATTCGGCGACGCCACCGTCGAGCAACTGATGCATATGACCACCCATGTGCGATTCGCCGACCGGCCCTACGACCGCGTCCTGGAGGCCCATCGCTACTGGGCCGTGGTGACGCCGAGCCTGCGCCCGCAGGGCTACACCGGGCCGACCACCATTCTCGACCATCTCGCCACCGCCCGTGCGGCCGGACCCTACGGGCACAAATTCCGTTATGAGAACGGCAATGTCGAGACCATGGCCGAGATTCTGCGGCGTGTCACCGGCGTCTCGACCGCCGAGCTGTTCGGCGAACTGATCTGGTCCCGGATCGGTGCCGCACAGGACGGCCTGTATCTGCTCGACAGCGCGGGCGATGAGATGGCCTGCGGCGGATTCGCGGCCACCGCAATGGATATCGCACGCCTGGGCGAGATGCTGCGCCGCGGTGGTGCGATCGGCGATCGGCAGATCATTCCGGCCGAGGTGGTTGCCACCATCGGCCGGGTGCCCGACGGCGCGACCAGGCGCGTCACCGCACCCCGCGCGAGTGCCGATGCGCCCGCGACCATGAGCTATCACGATTTCTGGTGGCTGCTCGATGATGCGCACGGGTCGTATATGGCCAGTGGCATCCACGGTCAGCGCCTGTTCGTCGCCCCCGGATCGGACCTGGTCATCGTGCACTTCGGCGCGCATATCCTGTCCCCCGCGGTGCCGCCGCCACCACTGGTGCCGATGTTCGCCCAGATCGCAGCCGCAGTCGCCGGACCGGTCCCGGAGACGGCCCGGTGACCACCCCGATCGCGACCGACGCGATGCCCCGGCGGGGCCGCAATCTCGCCCTGCTGACCGCTTCGCACGCCATGGACAATGCCGAAACCAGCGTGATCAGCGTGCTTTTCCCGATGATTCGCGAGGCGCTCGGACTCTCGGCGACCGCGCTTGGCGCACTGGTCGCGGCGGGCAAGATCGTCGGCACGGTGGCCGCGCTGCCGTGGGTATTCCTGGCCCGGCGGTACCGGCGCAAGAACGTACTCGCGATCTGCGCGGGCTTCTGGGGACTGTGGGCCATGGCGGCCGGACTGTCGACGACATTCGCGCAATTGCTCATCCTGACCACGCTCGCCGCGGCCGGGTTCGCCGGCGCGGGTCCGATCGCACTGGGCATGGTCGGTGATCTGTACGACGACAGCGGGCGTGGCCGCGCGACCGGAATGTTTTATGCGGGAACGGCATTGGCCACCGGTATCGCCGCGCCCCTGTTCGGGCGACTGTCGGGAATCGAGAACGGCTGGTGCTACGGGTTCTTCCTGTCCGGTGGCGTCTGCGTCATCGTCGGCGTGCTGATCCTGCTGTTCCTGCGGGATCCCGGCACCGGCGGCCACACCGCCGCGGCGGGCGGCACCGCCGAATCGCTCGGCGGCAAGGCCCGCACGGTGCGCGCCGGATTGCGAGAACTGTTCGGGATTCCCACATTCCGGCTGATTCTCGTCCAGCGCCTGTGCTCGGGACAGAATGTGATCATGAGCTTCGGCACCGCCTTCCTGGTGCACGATCGCGGCTTCTCCACCGCCACCGCGTCGATGGTGGCGCTGCCCTTCGCACTCGGCTACATCGCGGGCACGCTGATTGGCGGCCGCGTCAATGACCGGGTACATCGGGCGCTACCGTCCAGCGGTCGCATCATCATGCTGCAGCTGAGCCAATTGGCCTTCGCGGCAGCGGCTTTCCTCGCCATCGGGATCGCATGGGCCTCCATCGGGGCCTATGTCGCGATCTTCGCGATGGTGGGCTTCCTCCAGGGGCAGGTCCCGGTGGTGAATCGGCCCCTGGTCATGGCGGTGGTGCCGGCGCCGCTGCGACCGCTGGGATTCGCGGTCTCGGTCTCGGCGGCGGACGGACTCGCCTACGGTCTCTACTCACTGCTGACCGGTGTCCTCGGCGATGCGATCGGGCTGGAGGGTGGACTCCTGCTCGTCACCGTCGTGCTCACCACCGTCAACGGATTGGCCTGCGCCACCCTGTATCGCCCGTATGCCCGGGACAGCATCGACGTCCTCCGCACCGTCCACCACTGAGCGGGCGATATCGATCAGGCGGCGACGGGTGCGGCGGGCATGGCCGCGCAGCAGGCCGAAGGCGGGTCCGGGGGCAGGCCGGTGCGTTCGGCGAGCATGCCCCTGGCCTGTGCGATCAGCACGCGGCTGTCCAGGGCCTGTCGCAGACGGTCGTTGCGGATGCGGGCGTCGGTCAGGGCTCTGGTGTGCCAGAGCGCGCCGGCGGCGAGGCCGACCGGGGCGTCACCGCAGCCCACGTCGCCCGCGGTGACCCTGCCGGGTCTGTCGCCGAATAGTTTCAGCGCGCCGAGCGGTTCTCCGACCCACAGCAGGGGAAGCGAGCGCACGCTGCGCGGGCCCAGGCGCGCGGAGCGGAGGGCGAAGGCGGGGTGCGGACGCATTCGGGAAATGTCATCGATCGCGAGGGGGCGACCGGTGCGGCAGGCGTCCACGCAGGGGCCGGCGGCGCGCCGCAACCGGAGCAGGGGTGTGGTCCGCGTATATCATCGCTCCTGTCCAGCTCAGCTCACGGATATCGGAGTCGGTGGGGTCTGGGGCGGTGAGTCCGGAGTCACACGGTCTCCGGGAGCCGAGTGCATGATCCGAGCACGTGGATTTTATCGCCAATCCGGCTGCGGGATACGAAAATCATTGCAAGCCAGTCGGTCTCGGCTTCTCGATGAACGAGTTCGGAGGTTCGTGCCAATGATCTGCGAAAAGAGGTCATGTCACTCTTTGTCGGCCATACTGGGCCGATGATGGACGAGCAGGAGCGGCGCACCATCGAACAGGTCGTCGCCGCGGGATCACCGCAGGACATCGGCTGGTTCCGCTTCTGGTTCGACGACAACCGCTGGGAGTGGTCGCCCGAGGTGGCCCGCATGCACGGCTACGGCCCCGACGAGGTCACCCCGACCACCGAGCTGTTGCTGTCGCACAAGCATCCGGAGGACCGCGAGCGGGTGGAGGCCGATCTGGTCACCTCGGTCCGCGACCACGCGCCGTTCTCCAGTCGCCATCGGATCGTCGACACCGCGGGCGAGACCCATCACGTCATCGTGGTCTCCGATGCCGTCACCGATGACAAGAACGACGTCGTCGGCACCGCGGGCTATTACGTCGACCTCACCGACGTCGTCGCCGAACAGCGCAATGAGGTGCTGGGCGAACTGCTCCCGGAGATGGTCGAACACCGCGCCCGGATCGAACAGGCCAAGGGTCTGCTCATGATGACCTACGGCATCAATGCCGATCAGGCGTTCCGGGTGCTGGTCTGGCGGTCACAGGAGACCAATATGAAGCTCCGCGTGCTGGCCGAGCGAATCATCGCCAAACTCGACGAACTGCCGCCCACCGCGCCCGCTCTGCGCAGCAGGTTCGACCATCTGCTGCTCACGGTTCATCAAGACATGCCGCCGACGTAGGTGTCCCGGATTGCTCGCGTGTCGCTGCGGAGCAATATCTGAAATGTCCGATTTCATTGCGGTTGATGACGCGAATCGGCAGGATCTGGCGGGCGACATTCGTCGTGGCAATGGCATTGACCACGGTCTCGGTGTGGCCCGGGAGCGCATACGCACGACAGGAGACGATCTGTCTCACCGGAACACTCACCTACACCCGGCCCGATGCCGAGGCGGGCACCGCGCTGCCCATGGTGACTTCCCCGGCCCGCAATGCCAATTGGGCGCTGTACGGCACCGCGCATCCCGGATTCTTCGATCGCCCGCTGGCCGCGGACCTCACCGACCGCGACGGTAAATTCACCGCCTGCGCCGACGGGGTCGCGGGATCGGATCTGTATCTGAGCTTCATCGCCGAGAGTTCCGCGCTGTGGCAGGTGCTGCCCCAGCGCGGGGACACCGAACAGCCGTACGCCTTCACGGTCCCGGCGAAAACGGTCACCGGCACCCGTGACCTGGGCACGGTGGCGGTACCGGACGAGATGGCCGGTGCGTGGAAGGTGCTCGACACCCTGAATCTGCTGTGGTGGAAACGCCCGGCCGCGGCGGGCGACTGCTGGACCCCGCAGACGCGCTGCACCGGTATTTCGGTGATCTGGCCGTCGCCGGGCGGTCGCAACGGGAATTCCTATTTCACCACGGCGGGATTCATCTATCTCACCGAGGATGATGCGAATACCCGGCATGTGACGCTCCACGAGGCCGGGCACAATCTGCAATGGCTCTGGCAGCACGAACAATGGCCGGACGTCAGCAATTGCAACCCGCACTACATCAATCTGGCCTCCTCACCGTCCTGTGCGTTCACCGAGGGATTCGCCGATGCGGTGGCCATGTACGCCCTCGATGATTACCGGTTCGTCTGGAGCTCGGGCTTTTCCGCGAATCTGGAGAATGACGCCGCCACCCGGAATTGGGATATCGGGGATTCGGTCGAAGGCCGCGTAGCCACTTCGCTCGTCGATCTCTGGCATGGTCCGGACCAGGGCTGGGACGGGACCCTGGCCATCTTCGGCAAAACCGTGCCGGACAACTTCCATGATTACTTCTACAACGACCGTCCCACCGAAAACCTCAGCACCACAGGCCAAGCCGCCACCATCATTCACAATCACACCGCCGACCAATCCAGCCCCAATGGCGCGGCCGGTCCGCAACCCATCGACGAGTCGGCCCGCAATAAACCTCTCGGTCCACCCGACAATGATCCGGGCGTGAAAGTCGAGCCCAGGCATCAATGGAAGAGCGCCCATCGGCATTGGACGCTGCGCCCGCCGCATCCGCGTCCCGCGCCCTGAATCCCGAGCTCGCGGGCCAGTTACCGACCGGAAAGTCTTGTCCGAAGTACGATCGGGATCATGCGGTCCATTTGGAAGGGCTCCATCGCGTTCGGGTTGGTCAATGTTCCCGTGAAGGTCTATACCGCCACGGAGGACCACGACATCAAGTTCCATCAGGTGCACGCCGCCGACGGGGGGCGCATTCGGTACGAGCGGGTCTGCACGGTGGACGGCCAGCCGGTGCAGTACGCCGATATCGACAAGGCGTATGAATCACCGGACGGGGATCGGGTCATCCTCACCGATGAGGACTTCAGCAAACTGCCCGCGGCCGAGAAGCATGAGATACCGGTGCTGCAGTTCGTCCCCGCCGAGCAGATCGATCCGATCCTCTTCGACAAGAGCTACTATCTGGAACCCGATTCCAATACGCCCAAAGCCTATGTGCTGCTGGCGAAGACGCTGGAACAGACGGAGCGCATCGCGCTGGTGCACTTCACGCTGCGGCAGAAGACGCGGCTCGGGGCGCTGCGGGTGCGGGACGGGGTGCTGGTACTGCAGACCATGCTGTGGCCCGATGAGGTGCGCTCGGTGGCCTTCGACAAACTCGACGATGTCTTCGCGCCGCGCCCGCAGGAGTTGCAGATGGCCGAGACGCTGGTGGACACCCTCTCGGACGACTTCGATCCGACCCAGTACGTGGACGAGTATCAGATCGAATTGAAGAAGATGCTCGACGAGGCCATCGCCAGTGGCAGCGGCAAGGTCACCCGGGCGCCCGAGACCGCCGCGCCGGAGATGGATGCGGAGGTGGTGGACCTGGTCGCGGCCCTGCAGCGCAGTCTGGAGGCATCCGGGCGCGGTGGCTCGAAGGCTCCGGCCGCCAAGAAGGCGCCCGCCAAAGCGGCGGCCAAGAGCACCGCGGCGGGCAAGAAGCCCGCCAAGAAGGCGGCGAAGAAGGCGGCGAAGAAGGCTCCGGCCAAGCAAACTCGCAAGGGAGCTTGAAACCGGCCGGTTGCTCGAATCGCGGGCCGGAGCCGGTGGGTATGGCATCTACCTGGCAAACTGTCCGGTATGGAACCCGCCATAGCCATCGTCCCCATGGGACTCGGACACCTGCGCCAGGTCCTGGATCTGGGCTACGAGGTGTTCGACACCTCCACCAAGCCGTATACGTCGTGGTCGCTCACCTCGGTGGCCGAGCATATGGACAGCCCCAGCCGCTCCTGTTGGGTGGCGGTGGATTCGGATCGCGTGGTGGGATTCGTCCTCGGATCGATGGAGTTCGAACTGCGCGACGACTGGGCGTATCTGGAATGGATCGCGGTCGCACCGGATACGCAGGGGCGCGGCATCGCCGGGCGACTCATGTCGGCCTGCTGCGACACCCTGTTCCAGGCCGGGGCGCGCCGGATCGTCACCGATGTGGAAATCCACAACACCGCCTCGGCGGCGCTGATGAAGCGCAACGGCTTCAGCGAGGGCACCACCGTAACGCTGTTCGTACGGCCGAATCCAACACCGGTCAGCGAGGAGACCGCCGCGGCGGGCGACAGCGATCAGGTGACTTTGACCCCCGGGACCAAGCGGGAACTGATTCGCAAGGGGCGCATAGCCGGTGAGGGCGGACGCCCGCGCATCAGCCGATAGGTTGTCGCACCGGGTTCGACGGCGAAAGCTGTCGGACCCCTTCGCTAGCGTGTGCGGCATGACCGATGCCACCATGGCCGCCATCAATGAAGCCGTCACGCTCGGGCGGCAGGGGAAGACCGTGCAGGCACGGGAAGACCTTGCCGCACTGTGGAATTCGGTCGGCGTGGCCGGTGATGCGCTACACCGGGTCACCATCGCGCACTTTCTGGCCGATCTGTTCGATCATGCGGCCGACGCGCTCACCTGGGACGTGCGCGCGCTCGACGCGGCGGACTCGCTCACCGATGAACGCGCCCAGCGGGAGCATTCCGCCCTCAGCGTGCGCGGGTTCTACCCGTCCCTACACCTGAATCTCGCCGACAATTACCGGCGGCTCGGCGCGTTCGACACCGCGCGGCGGCATCTCGATGCCGCGCGCGAACGGATCGACGCGCTCGAGGACGACGGTTACGGCGCGGGCGTGCTGGCGGGTATCACGAATGTGGAAACCGCGCTGGCAGAAGGCAATACGGATCGACTACCGACGCATTGAATCGGCCGCGGTACCCGTCGAGCGGTCCCGACGGGTACCACGCGCGCATTCCTCATGCGTCCGCGATGGCGCGCGCTTGGCCCTCGCGGAAGAATTCCAGCAGGCCCTCGACGGTCGAGACCTCCGTGCGGGCGCGTTTGGCACCGAACGGGGCGTTCCAGAATTCGCCGTGGCGACGCGTCCACGGTCCGACGTAGGCGTAGGGGTGCGGGTTCTCCCAATCTCCCGGTGAGACACCGTAATTCACCTCGCCCACCGAGACCGAGAGGTCGAAGCGCTCCGGCCACAGCACCGGCTGTTCGGTGGCGAAACGCCGTAATGCGGTGTCCCCCACCGCGAACCAGTCGTGCACCGCGGCAGCGGCCTCGGAATCGACGGTGAAGGGCTCGTTCGGATCCATACCGGTGCCCTCGGAGTACAGGCCGTCCGGCGGGCCATCTGCCTCGAAACCCGCGGCCAGGGCCAGTTCCGAGTAGGTCCCATGCAATCGGATACGCCCCTGCGGCCAGACCAGATCCGCGCCGGTCACCGAAACCGGCCATTTGACCCCGATGAAGCCACCCAGCACGATGCGCATGCGAATACTCCCGAAGCGCCGATACTGCGGACCCGCGATGAGCAGTTCCGCCGCCGCGTGCATGGCGAACCGGGTGTCCTCGTAGGTGATGTCGTCCACCACGAAATCATCTCCGGCGCGATGGGCGTGTTGCTGGGAAATGGGTCCGGCAAACAAAAGTGCGCCGTACCGGAGGAATCCGGCACGACGCACAGTTGATCGCGCTGGATCAGCGCGGTCCCGGCGGAATCAGCGCGCGTTATCGGTGCACGCCGACAGGATCACCTTCGCCGAACGCGGCGAGGCGGAACCGACATCGGGGAACTTCGGCGCGCTGTTGCCCAGCACGTCGATCGCACCCTTCTCCGCATCGACCTTGGTGGCCGCCCACGCCCAGCCGAAGCGGGTGTCGGCGCCCTGTGCGACAGCGCCGCACGCATTGGCGAAGTGCACGACGACCTCGCAGTCGCCGCCACCGCACTTGTTGACGGCGGCGCCGTCGGCACCGCCCCAACTGCCATAATTGACCGCGTATGCGACATTTCCGGTGCTCCGCGACAGCGCCAGGGCGCCGTACAGATCACCGGAGGTGGCCGTGAATCCCGGCTGGTCTTCCGCCGCATTGGCGGGACCGGCGGCCATGACGCCCATCGCGGCCATCGAGGTGATGGCGAGGCCCATTCCGGCCTTGCGCAGCAACGACATTCGATACTCCCCGTGATGAATTGTTGGAACGGGTCGAATCCTTGTCGAGCGACTGCGCATTGTCCAATCCAGTCTTTTCGGACGGAATCACACCCGGCGCATAACAGAGACAACTTTTCCGAGCACCACGGCCTTGTCACCGTCGATCACGTCGTAGGCGGGGTTGCGCGGTTCCAGATACACATGGCCGTTGCGCCGGCGATAGACCTTGACGGTGGCTTCACCATCGATCATCGCGGCCACGATTTCCCCGGAGTGCGCCTCGCTCTCCTGCCGGATCACCACGATGTCGCCATCGCAGATGGCCGCGTCGATCATCGAATCACCGCGTACACGCAGACCGAAGACGGTGCCGCGACCGACCAATTCGCGCGGTAGCGAGAGCACATCGTCGGTGTGCTGTTCGGCCAGGATCGGGGTACCGGCCGCGATATCACCGACCACCGGGACCGGAACCGAATTGCCGGACTGCTGCCGCGACCCCGTGGACTCGGCCAGGAACAGCCGCACATCCATCGGCCGGGTGACCGATTCACCGCGAGTGAGGAATCCGCGATCCTCCAGGGCCTTCAAATGTTTCGATACCGACGAACCGGACTTGAGTCCGACCGCCTCGCCGATCTCGCGACTGCTGGGCGAATACCCGTGCCGCTGCACCCAATCGCGGATCGTGCACAGAATCTGCTGCTGGCGCGGCGGCAGGGTGGAGGTGTCGAGGTGGGCGAACCCGTCGAAGTCGTCGTATCCGGTCACCCGGGCATCCTACGGTGTGGCGCGGCGGTTGCTCGCCGACTGCGGCCAACGGTCCGCGTGTGTCGCCGCCGTGGATTAGGTTGGTCGGGTGAGTTGCGAATTCGTCGTGCTACCGGCAGATTCCGTCGCGTCGGCCGCTGAGGTCGAAGACTATGTGGCGGCCAGTGACGGCATACCGGCGGTGAGTCTGGGACCGGTACTGGCCGGGTTGTGGCGCTGGAATACCGAGATCCCGGTATGGAACGGGCGTATCACGCTGGCCGCGGTGGGTGAGTGCGTGCGGGTCATGGTGCCCGAGCACGCCGCCTGGCGGGCGCTGCTGTGGATCGAAGAGCTCATCGCCGGAACCGAATTCGCGCTCTACGATTCGCGCGACGGTAGCCTGGGCACGCCGGAGATGCGACGGATGCGGGTCAATCTCGGCGGCCAGCGCTACTTCGATGTGCTCACCGAACGCCAACTGCATTCCTGGATACCGGAATTGGCGAAGCTGGCGCGGACGCCGTTCCTGATCGTCCAGGAGCCGGGCGATCAGGACACCTTCATCCAGACGCTGCGCCAGGGGGCCGACTCCTACCTGCTGGAGTATCGCGAGGGCGGGCATATGTTCAGCACCACCCTCGACAATCCCGCGCGCATAGCCGATTACATGTGGGATTGGGCCGACGGGCGGCGCGAGAACCTCGACAAGCTCTTCTGGACCAAACGACCCTGAGTCAGTAGTAGAAGCACACCAGGCCGAGACCCTCGGCCTGGCAGGTGCGCGCCCATTCGCGCATCTGGGCGACCGAACCGCGAATGGCGTCATCGGTGAGGCGATCCAACTCGACCGCGTTCAAAGTGTCTGCCATGGCATCGATTCGGTAATTCTCCACGAATCCGATACTCGGGAAATCGTCGATGGGCGGCAGATCGATGGGCGCACCGCCCAGCACCAACTGCGCCGGATCGAATTCCACCCCGATATCGGCGAGCGCCTGCTCCACCATCGAGAAATACCGGAACCGCATCCCGGCCCAGTGCGCATTGTCCAGCAGGGTTCCCGCGTGATAGCACAGCACCTCGAGCGCATGGCCGTAGGTTGGGCCGAAATCCGGATCCATCGGCTCGCCCACCAAGAGCTGGCGCATCACATCGCGCGGGGTGAGCCCGAGTTCCTCGGCCTCGTCCAGCCGATCCAGCACATGCTGCGGCGTGGACCGCACCACCGCATCGGAAAACTCCTGCCCATAGGACCCGACCAGCCGAATCCCGTCCAGGTCAACGGCATACGGGCTCACGATGTACGACAAGACTCCCCTTCCGGCGCGACCGGCACACCCTAACAGCACCGGCCGAATTCCGCCCGCACTCTCATCCCGCGATCTCGATGACGAAAGTCGACTTGGAGTGCACTCCACCCCCGTTGTTCCGATTCGTACAAGCGGTTCGCAGGTGTGCACCGTCATGATCATCGGATGATCGAACGCATCCACCCCTATATCGACGGTGATGATCCGGCGGCCTTCGCGGCGTTCTACTCCGGCGTCTTCGGGCTCGAGGTCGCCATGCGCAGTCCCGTGCTCGGGCTGCGCGCGCCGGGCAATCCGGCGGCGCAGGTCATCGTGCTCGCGCCCGGAACCGAAACTCCGACACCGCGATTCGGTATCGACGTGGGTGATCCGAGGCTCGTCGACGCGGCCCATGCCGAAGCCGTGCGGCGCGGGGCGAAGATCGTGTACCCGCTCACCGACGAGCCCTGGGGTGTGCGACGCTTCTTCGTCGAGGATCCCGGGGGCACGGTGATCAATGTGCTCGCCCACATGGATCCGACGGCGCACGGCTGATATCACACCACGGTGCTATTCCCTGTCATACCAAGGGATTACAACGAACGAGAAATCCGCCGATAGCTTCGGGATATGACGACACCTGCGCTGGTTCCCGAGTCTGCTCCACCATCACCGCGCCGGGGGGAGGGCGGGGATTATCCGCGGCTGTTGCGGCGGGTCTCCGAGGCCGGGTTGATGGGGCGGCGGCCGGTCTATTACGCGGTGCGGCTCGGGCTTGTCGGAGCCGCGTTCGCGGGTGGGTGGGGGGCGTTTCCGCTCATCGGCGATTCGTGGTGGACGTTGGTCGTGGCCGGGTCGATGGCGGTGGTGTTCGCGCAGGTCGCGCTGGTCATGCACGATGTCGCGCATCGGCAGGTCTTCCGGTTGCGGCGGCCTACCGAGCTGATGGGGCGGGTGGTCGGCAATCTCGGGATCGGGCTGGGGTACGGGTGGTGGCAGGACAAACACACTCGGCATCACGCGAATCCGAATCATGAGGAGCTGGATCCCGATGTCGCACCGGACCTTCTGGTGTGGTCGCAGCGGCAGGCGCGGTCCAGTCGCGGTCCGGCTCGGCTCATCGGGCGGGCGCAGGCGTTCCTGTTCTTCCCGCTGCTGCTGTTGGAGGGGCTGAATCTCCATGTGGCGGGCGTGCGGGCGCTGAAGAATCGTTCGGTGAAGCGTCGCGGTGTCGAGGGCGCACTGCTGTTCGGCCATTTCGCCCTCTACCTGACCGCCCTATTCGCGGTGCTGCCCGCCGATAAAGCCTTCGCGTTCATCGCCGTCCACCAGGGCTTGTTCGGCCTGTACATGGGCTGCATCTTCGCCCCGAACCACAAGGGCATGCCGACCCTGACCGGCGACGCCCGCCCCGATTACCTTCGCCGCCAAGTCCTGACCTCACGCAATGTGCGAGGCGGCCTGCTGACGGACGTCGCCCTCGGCGGCCTCAACTACCAGATCGAACATCACCTGTTCCCGAGCATGCCCACCCCGAACCTGCGCCGCGCCCGCCCGATCGTCCGCGACTTCTGCGCCGAAATCGGTGTGCCGTACCACGAAACCGGCCTCATCTCCTCCTACCGCGAAGCCCTCGAACACCTCCACCGCGTCGGCGCACCCCTGCGCGAACAACACCGAACCGCGACCCCCGACTAGCCTTCGAGGTTCGGCCTGCACTGGAAAACCCGTGCCCGCGCAAAGGTGGGTGGCTTCCCGTTACCGCCGATCCGGCAAGCTTGGCCGTCGACCCCGACACCCATCTCATTTACACCTCGACCATGCTGATACGTGACACTTCCGCTCCGACGGTCCCATTGCCGCCGTGCTCGTGGTCGATCCCGCGACACTCACCGTGAAGAACACAATCCCAGTCGGCAGCAAACCGAAATGGATCGCCGTCGACTCGGTCAATCACACGGCATACGTCATCGACGCCGGCGACACGACCGTCTCCATCATCCACACCGCCAAAGCGATGGTGACAGGCACAGTTCCCATCGACGGCACGGCCACAGCCACAGCGGCCGACCCCACTACCCACACCGCCTACATCACCAACCGCAACGGCACCCTGACCGTAGTCACCCACCGGTGAATAGTCAGCGCAGGAAGGTGACCAGGGCCTCGGCTACCGGGGTGGGGTTCTCGACTTGGGGGTAGTGGCCGGTGGGTGGGGCCTGGTCGAGGATGAGGAAGTGGGCTTTGGGGAGGCGGTCGCGGAGGCGGGGTAGGACGTGCGCGCCGCTGACGGGATCGGCTGGGCCCCAGATGAATTGGACGGGACCGGGGTAGGTTTCGACGGCGGTGCGCCAGCGATCGGCGTGGGCGCGGCGCTCGTCTATGTAGCGCAGGAGGCGGTGTTGGACTCGTTTGCCGTGATTCATGGTGGTGGCGAGCCACATGTCATGGAGGTCCGCGTCGCTGACGGGACGGCCGAAGACCTCCTTCAGGGATCGGCGGTACATGCGCTCGGTGGAGAGGTGTTGCAGGAGGGAGCCCGCGGGGCCGTGTAGGAGTTGCTGGATTCGGATCGGGCGGTGCAGGTCGGGGTAGAGGCCGCCGTTGAAGAATGCGGCGGAGGTGATGCGGGGTGCGTTGCGGTGCAGCAGTTCCTGGGCGACCGAGACGCCGTAGTCGTGGGAGACCAGGGCGGTTTCGTCGATGTCGAGGCGTTGCCAGAGCTCCTCGACGATCGATGCCTGTTCGGTGATTCGGTAGTCGTGGCCCACCGGCTTGGCACTCGCGCCAAAGCCGAGCAAGTCGAGAGTGGTTACCCGGCAACCGGATTCGGCCAGTGCGGGCGCGATGGGAGCCCAATCGTGCGAGGAGGTCGGGAAGCCGTGCACCAGGGTCACGGGGCGACCGTCGACCGGACCGTCCTGGCGATGGAAGATGTCGTGCCCGCCCAGCCGTATGTGCTCGCCACCGGCAATCCACTCATCAAGCCGCATACGGTATGCCTACCATCCCCACCGGTGACTTCGACAGGCCCGGAACGAACTCACCCCCACCGGATTTCCGGCGGGGGTGATCAACGGGACGTGCCCGCTAGACGGTGAAGCCGAGGGCGCGCAGCTGCTCGCGGCCGTCGTCGGTGATCTTGTCCGGACCCCACGGCGGCATCCAGACCCAGTTGATCTGCAGATCCTCGACCAGACCGCTGCGGACCAGGGCGTTGCGCGACTGGTCCTCGATCACATCGGTGAGCGGGCAGGCCGGGGAGGTCAGGGTCATATCGAGCTTGCAGATGCCGTCTTCGACCTGCATACCGTAGACCAGACCCAGATCCACGACATTGATGCCGAGTTCGGGGTCCACGACATCGCGCATGGCCTCTTCGAGGTCCTCGAGGAACTTGGCGTCCTCTTCGCTCAATTCCGCCTGCGGCGCAACGGCTTCGGCGGTCTCGGCCACGGCGGTGTCCTGCACCGAGCCGTCGGCCGGAGTTCCGGTGGTCTCACTCATCGTTGTTCTTCTCCCCGTTCGACATCGGCAGCTTGGTCTCCTCGGCGGAGGCTATCTGAACGACCGCGTCCTTGAACGCCATCCAGCCCAGCAGTGCGCATTTGACCCGCGCCGGGTACTTGGACACACCGGCGAAGGCGATGCCGTCGCCGATCATGTCCTCATCGCCCTCGAGGGTGCCGCGGCTGGAGATCATCTCGTTGAACGAGTCGACCACCTTGAGCGCCTGCTGCACCGGCAGGCCGATGACCTGATCGGTGAGCACCGAGGTGGAGGCCTGGCTGATCGAGCAGCCCTGGCCGTCATAGGACACATCGGCGACATCGCCCTTGTCGTCCAGCTGTACGCGCAGTGTGATCTCGTCACCGCAGGTCGGGTTGACGTGATGCACCTGCGCACCGAACGGCTCGCGAAGGCCGCGGTGGTGCGGGTGCTTGTAGTGGTCCAGGATCACTTCCTGGTACATCTGCTCCATGCGCATGATCTATGCAACTCCGAAGAAGCTCTGAGCCTTCCGCACCGCGGCCAGCAGTGCGTCGACCTCGTCGAGGGTGTTGTAGACGGCGAAGGAGGCGCGTGCGGTGGCCGGCACGCCGAGGCGGCGCATGAGCGGCCAGGCGCAGTGGTGACCGACGCGGATAGCGACGCCCTCGTCATCGAGGATCTGCCCCACATCGTGCGCGTGGATCCCGTCCACGACGAAAGATACCGCGCCACCGCGGTTCACCGTGTCGGTCGGGCCGACGATGCGCACACCGTCGATCTTCGCGAGACCCTCCAGCGTCGCCTGCACCAGCGAATGCTCGTGCGCGGCAACGGCGTCCATACCGATCCGCTCCAGATACCGCACGGCGGCGCCGAGTCCGACCACCTGCGAGGTCATCGGCACACCGGCCTCGAACCGCTGCGGCGGGGCCGCGTAGGTGGTGGCCTCCATGGTGACGGTCTCGATCATGGAACCACCGGTGATGAACGGCGGGGTCTCCTCGAGCAGCGAATACCGGCCGTACAGCACACCGACACCCGAGGGGCCGAGCATCTTGTGCCCGGAGAACGCGGCGAAATCCACGCCCAGCTCACGGAAGTTCACCGGCATATGCGGCACCGACTGGCAGGCGTCGAGCACCGTCAGCGCGCCGACTTCCTTTGCCCGGCGCACCATTTCGTGCACATCGGCGATCGCACCGGTCACATTCGACTGATGCGTGAACGCGACGACCTTGGTGGCGGGCGACAATTCGAGCGAATCCAGATCGATGCGCCCGTCATCGGTGATCCCGTACCACTTCAACGTCGCACCCGTGCGGCGCGCGAGCTCCTGCCACGGAACCAGATTCGCGTGATGCTCGAGCTCGGTCACCACGATCTCGTCACCCGGACCCACGTGATACGGGAACCGCGAATCGGAGAACGAGTAGGTCACCAGGTTCAGCGATTCGGTCGCGTTCTTGGTGAACACGATCTCGCGGGCATCCACACCCACGAACCGCGCGATATCCGCACGCGCGTCTTCGTAAGCGTCCGTTGCCTCTTCGGCCAGCTGATGAGCACCACGGTGCACCGCCGCATTGTGCTGGGTCAGGAAGGTGTGTTCCGCGTCCAGCACCGCCGTGGGCCGCTGCGAGGTGGCACCCGAGTCCAAATAGACCAGGGGTTTGCCATCACGCACCGTGCGGCTCAGGATCGGGAAGTCGGCGCGAATGCGAGCGACGTCCAAAGCGGGCACCGTAGTGGTCATCAGCAGTAGCTCCTAAACAGCAGCAGCGGAGGTGAAGCGCACGTAACCGTTCGAGTCGAGTTCCTCGGCCAGCTCCTTGCCGCCCTCGGCGACAATGCGGCCGTTCACGAACACGTGCACGAAATCGGGCTCGATGTAGCGCAGGATGCGGGTGTAGTGGGTGATCAGCAGAATGCCGCCGTTCTCCCGCTCCTTGTACTTGTTGACGCCCTCGGACACGATGCGCAGCGCGTCGACGTCCAGGCCGGAGTCGGTCTCGTCCAGGATGGCGATCTTCGGCTTGAGCAGACCCAGCTGCAGGATCTCCTGACGCTTCTTCTCACCGCCGGAGAAGCCCTCGTTCACCGAGCGCTCGACGAAGCTGGGCTCGATCTCCAGCTCGGACATGGACTCCTTGAGTTCCTTGACCCAGGTGCGCAGCTTGGGCGCCTCACCGCGGACGGCGGTGGCGGCGGTGCGCAGGAAGTTCGAGACCGAGACGCCCGGAACCTCGACCGGGTACTGCATGGCCAGGAACAGGCCCGCACGGGCACGCTCGTCCACGGTCATCTCCAGCACGTCTTCACCGTCGAGGGTGATCGAGCCGGAGGTCACGGTGTACTTGGGGTGGCCGGCGATCGCGTAGGACAGCGTCGACTTGCCCGAGCCGTTGGGGCCCATGATCGCGTGCGTCTCACCCGAGCGCACGGTCAGGTTGACGCCCTTGAGGATTTTGATGGGCTCGCCGGACTCGTCCGGGTTCGCGACCTCGGCGTGCAGGTCCTTGATTTCCAGGGTGGTCATCGAATTCGAATTCCTTTGCAGGGAGGGGAAGTTGGTGTCAGGCGCCGACAGCGGCGAGTTCGGCCTCGATGGCCGCCTCGAGCCGCTCCCGAACCTCGGGGACCGTGATCTTGGAGATGATCTCGAAGAAGAAGCCGCGCACGACCAGTCGTCGCGCCACCTCCTCCGGGATACCGCGCGAGCGCAGGTAGAACAGCTGCTCATCGTCGAAACGCCCGGTGGCCGAGGCATGTCCGGCACCGACGATCTCGCCGGTCTCGATCTCCAGGTTCGGCACCGAATCGGCGCGTGCGCCATCGGTGAGCACCAGGTTGCGGTTGGCCTCGTAGGTCTCGGTGCCCTCGGCCGCCGCGCGAATGAGCACATCGCCCACCCACACCGTGCGCGCATCGGGCTTCTTCGAGGTCGGATCGCCCTGCAGCGCACCCTTGTACAGCACATTGGACTTGCAGTTCGGCTCGGAATGATCCATGAGCAACCGCTGCTCGAAGTGCTGACCGTCATCGGCGAAGTACACGCCGAGCATTTCGGCATCGCCGCCAGGACCGGCGTAGCGCACGGTCGCGGTCAGGCGCACCAGATCGCCGCCGAGGGTGACATTGGTGTGCCGCAGCATCGCGTCGCGACCCAGCTTGGCGTGATGGGCCACCGCGTGCACGACATCGTCGGCCCAGTCCTGGATGACGATGACATTGAGCTTGGCGCTGTCGCCGAGCACGAATTCCACGTTCTCCGCGTAGATTCCGCTGCCACGCTGGTCGATGACCACATTGGCGTGCGCGAAATTGCCCAGGCGAATCTGGGTGTGACCGTAGGCGGTCTTGTCCACGCCCGGACCGGTCACGGTGATCGTCACCGCGTCGGCCACTTCGGTTTCCGCGCCGACGGACACGATGGTCGCCTGCTCGAAGCCCGAGTACGCCTGTGCGGCAACACGATCGGTCGGGATACCGGCGTCGCCGAGGCGCGCGTCGGTGCGATCGACGGTCTCCACGGTGACGCCCTCGACGGAGGACACCTCCACGACAGCCTGTCCGTCACGAACGGCGGTGCCGTCGTGCAGTCCGCGCAGGCGGCGCAGCGGGGTGAACCGCCACGCCTCGTCGTGCGCCGAGGGCACCTCGAACGCGTTGACGTCGAACGAGGCGAAGACTTCGCCCTTGTTCAATGCCGGAGGACGAGCCTCGGCAGCTGCGATGACGTTCGGCACCGCCGAGGCGGCTACATTCTCGACCGTCATCAGCCGACGGCTCCTTCCATTTGCAGTTCGATCAGGCGGTTGAGCTCGAGGGCGTATTCCATCGGCAGTTCCTTGGCGATCGGCTCCACGAAGCCGCGCACCACCATGGCCATGGCCTCGTCCTCGGTGAGGCCGCGGCTCATCAGGTAGAACAGCTGATCGGCCGACACCTTCGACACGGTCGCCTCATGACCCATGGTCACGTCGTCCTCGCGGATATCGACGTACGGGTAGGTGTCCGAGCGAGAGATGTTGTCCACCAGCAGCGCATCGCACTTCACGGTCGACTTCGAGCCGTACGCCCCCTTGTTCACCTGCACCAGGCCGCGGTACGAGGCACGACCGCCGCCGCGCGCCACCGACTTGGAGATGATGTTCGAGGAGGTGTGCGGCGCCAGGTGCAGCATCTTGGCACCGGTGTCCTGGTGCTGACCCGCACCGGCGAACGCGATGGAGAGCACCTCGCCCTTGGCGTGCTCACCGGTCATCCACACGGCCGGGTACTTCATGGTGACCTTGGAGCCGATATTGCCGTCGACCCATTCCATGGTCGCGCCCGCCTCGGCCTTGGCCCGCTTGGTGACCAGGTTGTAGACGTTGTTCGACCAGTTCTGAATGGTGGTGTACCGGCAGCGGCCACCCTTCTTCACGATGATCTCCACGACCGCGGAGTGCAGCGAATCCGAGGAGTAGATCGGCGCGGTGCAACCCTCGACGTAATGCACGTAGGCATCCTCGTCGACGATGATCAGCGTGCGCTCGAACTGACCCATGTTCTCGGTATTGATGCGGAAGTACGCCTGCAGCGGGATATCGACGTGCACGCCCTTCGGCACGTAGATGAACGAACCACCGGACCAGGTCGCCGAATTCAGCGCGGAGAACTTGTTGTCACCGGAGGGGATGACCGAACCGAAGTACTGCCGGAACAGCTCCGGATGCTCCTTGAGCGCGGTATCGGTGTCCAGGAAGATGACGCCCTGCTTCTCGAGATCCTCGCGGATCGAGTGGTAGACGACCTCGGACTCGTACTGCGCGGCGACACCGGAGACCAGGCGCTGCTTCTCCGCCTCGGGGATGCCCAGCTTGTCGTAGGTGTTCTTGATGTCCTCGGGCAGGTCATCCCAGGTGGCGGCCTGCTTCTCGCTGGACCGCACGAAGTACTTGATGTTGTCGAAGTCGATGCCCTCGAGATCCGAACCCCAGCTGGGCATCGGCTTCTTCTCGAAGATGCGCAGCGCCTTCAGCCGGAAGTCGAGCATCCATTCGGGCTCACTCTTCTTCGCCGAGATGTCGCGCACGACCTCCTCGGACAGGCCGCGCTTGGCACTGGCACCGGCGACATCCGTGTCGGCCCAGCCGTACCCGTAGGTCCCAATGGAGGCGATGGTCTCCTCTTGAGTAAGAGGCGGAACCTGGGCGGTGTCAGATTCGCGGCTCGCCGCGGCTGTCGTCGTCATTCGGCACTCCTTCCGGAGTCGTGTGTAGAAGTCGTTGCGGGCTGGGCAACGTGGGTTGTTTCAGCGGTATTCGTTTCAGCGGTATGCGTTTTGGGCGGCACGGTGAGCGTGAGCGGAACGTGCGTGGTGCACGCGCAATCGCCATTGGCGATGGTCGCCAACCGCTGCACATGCGTGCCGAGTATCTCCTTGAAAGCCTCCAGCTCGGCGGCGCACAACTCCGGGAATTCCTCGGCGACATGCGATACCGGGCAGTGGTGCTGGCAGATCTGTACGCCCGCACCGACTTTCCGGGTGGAGGCGGCGAACCCGGCCTCGGAGAACGCGTCCGCGATCTCATCGGCCTTGTCGATGGTCGACTCCGGGGTATGCCGCTCGAGCTGACCGATCCCGGCGACAATGGCGCCGACCCGTTTGCGCGCGAATTCGACGATGGCCTTGTCGCCGCCGATCTCGCGCAGCTGACGCATGGCGGCACCTGCGAGGTCATCGTAGGCATGGCCGAGACGGCCGCGGCCGGTGGCCGTCAACTGGTACTGCTTGGCGGGACGCCCGCGACCCTTCTGCTGCCAGGCCGCCGAGCGCGCCGCCCGCGCCTCACCGGATTCGATGAGTGCGTCCAGATGCCGACGCACACCCGCGGGGCTCAGGCCCAGCCGCTTGCCGATGGCGGTCGCGGTAATCGGACCCTCCTCCAGCAAGAGCTTGATAACGGCCTCACGGGTGTGCCCCTCACCCGCCGGTGCGGACACAACAGCAGCCCGGGTGCCCTGCTGGCGCCCGGTTTCGGCTGTCATATTCCGCAAACCCACGGTTTTCACAACATCAGTGTGACGGAATTACTTCCCACGTTCCAGTAAGGGTCACCTGACTTCTGGGGGTGCGGAGGTGTGAACCTATGCACAGCATCGGAGCGGGAAGGGTGGGTGCGTTCAGATTCCACGCAATAAGCAAACTCATAGCTACTGTCGGATCCGGTATTCCGAGCGACAGGAGATCACCATGGGACATGCGGTCGGCCCGTTCTGAGCCATGCGGTCGGCGTCGCGATCAGCCCGCTCGCGCTGATCGCCGGTGATACTCCTGCCCGCGGCGCCACGAGGTAGATCCCATGCGCTCGTGTTCGCGGTGGGATGGGTGCTGGCGGTCGGCGGGATCTTCGCGGTGCTGCTGATCTTCGTGGCCATCGCCGCGCTGGGCGTCCCGATTCCGGCCGGTGCGCATTTGGCGCGGCGCGACGCGGCGTGGTCACCCTGGGTCGGTGGAAGGACTGGACCGTCCGCCATCACTACGCCATCATGGCCGTGCTGTTCGCACTGCTCAGCGCCGAATCACTGGGCGATGGCATCAGCGTACCGGCGTGAGCGCCGATCAGCGGATTACGGAGAATCGGCCGGGAGCGCCCGCTAGGGTGAATTCGTCTCGACGGCAGCCGGTTCCGCCAGGCTCGCGCGAATGAGCCGGGTCATGGCGGCGGCGACGGTGTGCAGCGGTTCGTCGGAGCGGCGCACTCGGGCCAGCAGGGTCGCACCCTCGTAGGCGGCGATCACCGTGGTCGCCAGCTCATACGACTCCTGTTCCGACAGACCCATTTCCATGAGCAGTTCCGTGAAACCCCCTGCCATGGCATCGAATGCGATGACGCACGCGGTGCGCACCGCCTCCACGTCACTGCCCCCGTCGAGCGCCGGGGTCCCCACCGGACACCCGTCCGTCCATTCAGAGGCAGTGAGTTTCGCGGCCATGAACTCGAACAACGCTGCGGCCGTGGCGAACACATCCGCGGACCCGTCCCGGATCATGCTCCCCACCTGCGCTCCGGTACCTGCGATGGCGGAGACCGCGATCTCCTCCTTGCCGCCCGGAAAGTGGTGGTAGATCGACCCGTACGGCAGGCCCGCCGCATCACTCAGCTTCTTGAGACCGAAACCGTGATAGCCGTGACGTGCCAAAAGCCCCGCCGCAGCCACCTCGATCCGCCCCTTGGACTCGGAAACCATGCATCAAGCCTATGAGCGTGGTTCGACACCGGCAGGATGAACGACCCGGTTCACAGCCAATCCGATTGCACCGCGTGCATTTTCGCACCGGCCGCACCGCCACTGGAACGGTCCACGCGGACGACCACGGTGACGGTCGGCGTCCCTGTGCCGGATCAGCGATCTCCGTATAGCGGCAGGCAACCACGCAAACCCGTGGCCTGTTCGATCTGCTCAACCACGACGCGCAGGTTCCCCGGGCGCGGATGCATCGCGGGAACGGGCACGGACGATCACTCCACTCCTTGCGGACGGTTCGCCACCAAAGATCGCTCGAGGGAGTGATCCGGACGCGGTGCCGGATGCGGCCATGCGCTGGGAGGGCAGGCCGCTGTTCCCCATTAGGCTGGGCGATTGTGGCGGTTGTGGATGGCGCGGGGCGCAGGATAGTCGAGCTGGGGCGGCGGGTGCTGGGCCTGGACGTCCGGCCTTCGGACCACACGATCGCGGTGCTGCACACCACTGAGACCGAGGTGCCGGGCCTCGACCGGCGAGAAACGCTGCAGCTGATGCGGATCCGGTTGCTCGGGGCGACCGGTGTGGTGATCATGGCGATTTCCGCGCTGGGGGTGGGGGCGCAGCCGGTGCATCAGAATCCGACCTCCGGGCTGCGGGTGCTGGGGTTCTTCGCGCGGGCGCACACCTCGACGCTGGCCATGTGCATGATCGGCGCGACCCTGGTGGTGATGGCGTGGCTGTTGCTGGGTCGGTTCGCGGTCGGCGGGTGGGGCGGGAATCCGCGGCATCGGCTGACGCGATCGCAGATGGATCGGACGCTGCTGCTGTGGATCATTCCGCTCAGCGTCGCACCGCCCATGTTCAGCAATGACGTGTATTCGTACCTGGCGCAGAGTGAGATCGCGGCGCGCGGGCTCGACCCCTATACGGTCGGGCCGGTCGACGGGCTCGGGCTGAGCAATGTGCTGACCAACAATGTGCCGAATATCTGGCGGGAAACACCGGCGCCCTACGGACCGCTGTTCCTCTGGATGGGTCGCGGTATCGCGGAATTGACCGGCAGCAATATCATCGCCGGGGTCTGGATGCACCGGTTGCTGGCGCTCGCGGGTGTGGCGCTGATCGTGTGGGCGCTGCCCCGATTGGCGCGGCGCTGCGGTGTCGCGCCGGTGAGCGCGCTGTGGTTGGGCGCGGCCAATCCGCTGGTGCTGTTCCACCTGGTCGGCGGCGTGCACAATGACGCGCTCATGCTCGGGCTCATGCTCGCCGGATTGGAGTTCTGCCTCCGGGCGGTCGACGATTCACCGGAATTCGACCGAAATTCTTGGGCCACAATGGTATTCGGCGCGGTGGTCATCACCCTGTCGTCGTCGATAAAGATCACCTCGATTGTCGCGCTCGGCTTCGTCGGAATGGCGCTCGCCCGGCGCTGGGGCAACGGAATACGGTCGGTGCTGCTGGCGGGGGCGATATTGGCGGCGATCGCGGTCGCCACCACGGCATTCGTCAGCGGTTTCAGCGGCCTCGGATTCGGCTGGGTCTACACCCTGAATCAGGCCAGTTCGGTGCGCAGTTACCTGTCCCTGCCGACCGCGGTCAGCATCATCACCGGATTCGGCGGCGTGCTGCTGGGGCTCGGCGACCACACCACCGCGCTGCTCGATCTCATCCGGCCGATGGCCGAGATCGTGGCCGGGTTCGTCATCATTCGCATGCTCGTCGCGACCTGGACCGGCCGCCTCAATCCGGTCGGCGCGCTCGGCGTCGGCCTGGGCGCGCTGGTGCTGCTGTTCCCGGTCGTGCAGCCCTGGTACCTGCTGTGGGCGATCGTCCCCCTTGCCGCATGGGCGAACCGGCCCGCGTTCCGGGTTCCGGCCGTCGTGCTCTCGGTGGTGGTCAGCATGATCGTCATGCCGCGCGGTGCGGACTTCTATGTCTTCCAGATCGTCGAATCCGCCATCGCCACCGTGATCGTGGGCCTGCTGCTGATCTTCCTCACCCGGAATGTGCTGCCGTGGCGCAATCAGCCGGGGGTGTCGGCTCCGTCACAGCAGCCCACGGCCTACGGTGTCTCATCGTGACCGCAGCCTCCGAACCCGCCGTCAGAGTCGACGGCGTCGTGAAACGCTACGGCGATACCACCGCGGTCGACGGCCTCAGCTTCGAACTGCAACGCGCGCAGGTGCTGGCGCTGCTCGGACCCAATGGGGCGGGCAAGACGACCACCACCGAAATGTGCGAGGGTTTCGTCTCCCCCGATGCCGGAAGGGTGCGCGTGCTGGGGCTGGACCCCATCGCGGACTCCGATCGACTGCGACCGCGCATCGGCGTCATGTTGCAGGGCGGCGGCGCGTATCCGGGATCCAAGGCCGGGGAGATGCTGGATCTGGTCGCCTCGTATTCGGCGAATCCGCTCGATCCGAATTGGCTGCTGTCCACGCTCGGCTTGCAGGACGCCCGGCGCACCCCGTACCGGCGGCTCTCCGGCGGACAGCAGCAGCGCCTGGCCCTGGCCTGCGCCCTGGTGGGACGGCCCGAGATCGTCTTCCTCGACGAGCCGACCGCCGGATTGGACGCGCAGGCAAGGCATTTGGTGTGGGAGCTGATCGACGCGCTGCGCCGCGACGGCGTGAGCGTGCTGCTCACCACTCATCTGATGGACGAGGCCGAGCAGCTCGCGGACCAGCTGGTCATCATCGATCACGGGCGGATCGTCGCGCAGGGCACGCCCACCGAGGTCACCTCGCACGGCGCGGAGGGCCGGCTGGCCTTCACCGCCCCGCCGAATCTCGATCTCGCCCTGCTGGCCGCGGCGCTCCCGGAAGGCTTCACACCGAAGGAAGCCAGCCCCGGCTCCTATCAGCTGCACGGCGACATCACCCCGCAGGTGCTGGCCACCGTCACCGCCTGGTGCGCGCGAATCGACGTGCTGCCCACCGATATTCGCATCGACCAGCGCCGCCTGGAGGATGTGTTCCTGGAACTGACCGGACGGGAAATCAGAGGGTGACCGAGACCATCAACCGCTTCGCGCCCGGAACGTTCACGCCGGCACCGCGGCCCACCACCCGGGCCAAGATGCTGGCCGCGCAGACCCGCATGGAGCTGATCCTGCTGCTGCGCAACGGCGAACAGCTGCTGCTCACCATGTTCATCCCGATCACCCTGCTGATCGGTTTGACGCTGCTGCCGCTGAGCGGGCTCGGCGAGCATCGGGTGGATCGCGTCGTCCCGGCCGTGATGATGGTGGCGGTCATGTCCACCGCGTTCACCGGCCAGGCCATCGCGGTCGGCTTCGACCGGCGCTACGGGGCGCTCAAACGCCTTGGGGCGACGCCGCTCCCGCGCTGGGGCATTGTGGCGGGCAAATGCTCGGCGGTGCTGATCGTGGTGGTGCTGCAATCGATTCTGCTGGGCGGCATCGGTGTCGCACTGGGCTGGCGGCCCTCGATCACCGGGCTGCTGCTCGGTGCGATCGTGATCGCGCTGGGCACAGTCACTTTCGGAGCGCTCGGGCTGCTGCTCGGCGGCACCCTCAAGGCCGAGATCGTGTTGGCGCTGGCGAATATCCTGTGGTTCGTCATGCTCGGCACCGCGAGCCTGGTCTTCATGTCCGACGATCTGCCGAACGCGGTCGGTCTGATCGCCCGGATCATTCCCTCGGGCGCGCTGTCGGAGTGCCTGGAACAGGCGCTGCGCAACAGCATCGACTGGTACGGCCTGGCCGTATTGGCCGCCTGGAGCGCGGTCGGCGGCTGGCTCGCCACCCGCTTCTTCCGCTTCGACTGACCCTCCACGACAGGTCGTAGTAGGGCCGGTGACAGGCCCGAATACGCTCCCGCTACCATCGATCCGTGCTATCTCGCGCCTTCCAGCGATTCGCCGATCTGTTCCCGCTTCCGTCCCCGCGGGCGCAGCGCATCATCGCCTTCGCGGTGATCCTGTCCCAGGCCGGAATCTCGGTGACCGGAGCCATTGTTCGCGTCACCTCCTCCGGACTCGGCTGCCCCACCTGGCCGCAGTGCTTCCCGGGCAGCTTCGTGCCCACCGCGGTGTCAGAGGTCCCGGCGATCCACCAGGCGGTCGAATTCGGCAACCGCATGCTGACTTTCGCGGTCACGCTGTGCGCGGCCGCGGTGGTGATCGCGGTGACGCGAGCGCGACGGCGGCGCGATGTGCGGATCTACGCGTGGCTGATGCCCGGCGGCACCGTGTTACAGGCCATTATCGGCGGTATCACCGTGCGCTCCGGCCTGGTGTGGTGGACCGTGGCCCCGCATCTGCTGGCCTCCATGCTGATGGTGTGGCTGTCGGTGCTGCTGTACGCCAAGATCAATGAACCCGATGACGGCATCGAGACGGTCCGAGTACCCGCACCGCTGCGCCTGCTGACCGCACTGAGCGCGATCGCGCTGTCCGGCACCCTCATCGCGGGCACCCTGGTGACCGGCGCGGGACCGCACGCGGGCGACAAGAGCATCGAGAAGCCTGTCGAACGTCTCCAGGTCGAGATCGTCACCCTGGTGCACATTCACGCCGAACTGCTGGTGGCCTACCTCGCCCTGCTGATCGGCCTGGCTTGCGGTCTGGCGGCGATCGGGATGAACAGGGCCGTTCGCAACCGCCTGATCGTGCTGCTGGCGCTGGTGTGCGGTCAGGCGCTGGTGGGCCTGGTGCAGTACTTCACCGATGTCCCGGCCGCCCTGGTCGCCATTCACGTCGGCGGCGCGGCCGCCTGCACCGCGGCCACCGCCGCGCTCTGGGCCGCCATGCGCACCCGGGAGACGGTCGTCGCCGAGGTCGCCGCGCCCGCCACCCAAACCGCCTGACGGCAGCGGACTTCGGTGGGACCGGAGTCAGATCCGTTCCGCCACCACGATTCGCCCGCTGCGCGGGAACGGCCCGCGCTGCACAGTCGGATCCGATTCCGGCGCGACGGTGAGCTGATCGATATCGGTGGCGACCTCGAATCCGTTCGCGCCCAGGAGTTCTCGCATGCGCTCGGGCCTCCACGTCGAGCGCAGCGGTTCATCGGCGATCGGATTCTACCGGCCCGCCGGCGCCCCGCCCCGGAGAGCAGAACGTATTCGATGCGATCCCCGAAGTCCCGCGGGGTGACGCCGGAGCGCACCTGTTCCACCGGCAGCCGCTCGGCATCGCTCGGTACTTCGACCGCGACCGAATCGCTGAACCGCCCGACGGCCATCCGCCCATCGGCGACGGCTCGCCCGTGACATACCGGTACCGCCGTACGACTTGCCTTGCGCTCGGCCATGCGCCTCATTGATCAGCAGGTATCCGCCGGATCGCCCGCCGACCGGCCGAGCCTCTACGCGTACTGGACTCGCCCGGCGAGTCGCAACACCCGCAGCGCGACGATACCGAGCAGCACATCGGCGGCGATCTCGAAAATGGCGGCGAACCAGGAGAATCCGTTCACCCTGGCCGATGCGGGAGCGTTGATGAAGCTGTCACTGAAAGGGCCGAACCAGTCCGGGAACAGGTGGACGAGAATGAATCCGGCGGCGCTGACGAAGCCGATGCCGATCGCCGCCGGGATCGCCCAGCGGTGGTTGCGGTAGATCAGCACGATGGTGACCGCGGCCAGGATCAACTGCACGGTGCCCAGCACCATCACGGTGGACGAGACGGTATCCATACCGCGTCGCAGATGATCCGAACCGTGGACGAGCAATGCGACCGCGAATATCGCGGTGACCATACGAAGTTGTCGACCAGCGGAGTCCTGGACGCGCGCCGGAGCGGGAGATCCGATCATGGCGACCCCTTACGGGTGAGTACAGCCTTGAGTACTACTCATCGTAGTATAAACTCGGCGAGTACGAGACCCATACGGCAATCACTATGACCGGCAAGATCTTTCCGGCCACATGCGGGACGGGCAATCCCTCCGCGGGACATACGCGAAGGTCAGAAGCTCTGCCAGGCGGGTTTGTTCTCCACCGCGAAGCGGTAGTAGTCGACGGCCTTCAGATTCGCGGCGGCGGCCGGATCGACGATCACGGTGACGTGCGGGTGCATCTGCAGAATGGAAGCCGGGCAGAACGCCGAGACCGGACCCTCCACGGCGGCGGCGACCGCATCGGCCTTACCCGCGCCGGTGGCGATCATGAGCAGATGGTCCGCGTCGCTGATGGTTCCGAGGCCCTGGGTGAGCACGTGGGTCGGGACCCGGGTGAGGTCGTCCTCGAAGAACCGCGCATTGTCCTCGCGGGTCTTCGGGGTCAGGGTCTTGACGCGGGTGCGTGAGCGCAGTGAGGACCCGGGTTCGTTGAAACCGATATGGCCGTTCGCGCCAATGCCCAGGATCTGCACCGAGATTCGGCCGGTCGCGGCGATGGAGCGCTCGTAGTCGGCCGCGGCGGCGGGGATATCGGCGGCCTGACCGTCCGGACTGTGCACATTGCCGTCCGCGAAGTCGACGTGCGAGGTGAATTCGTCGCGGATGAACTGGGCGTAGGACTGCGGATGGCCGGGCGGCAGGCCGATGTACTCATCGAGCAAAAAGGCTTGCACGCCCGCGAAACTCACCTCACCGGCCTGGTACTGGCGGATGAGTTCCCGGTACGCGCCGAGCGGGGAGGAACCGGTGGCCAGGCCGATGGCGCGGGCGCCGCGGCGCACATGGTCGGCCATGATGCGGCCCGCCAGTACTCCGGCTTCGGCCGCGTTATCGGTGATCACGAGTTCCATTGGGCTCCGTCCTTGTACACGATCGTAGGCTCGAGATGATGGTCGGTGACGAGCAGATCCGCGCGCATTCCGGGGCGCAACGCGCCGATCTCGTGCGCGCGGCCGAGCAGCCGCGCGGGGGTGGCGCAGGCCGCGGTGGCGGCGGCGGTGAGGTCCACGCCCGCATGGAAGACGGTGCGGCGCAGTACATCCGCGGCGCAGGCGGTGCCACCCGCGATGGCTCCCTCGCCGTTCGGGTCGTAGAGCCTCGAGACGCCGTCTTTCACCACGACATCCAGACTGCCCAGGTGATAGCGGCCGTCGGGTTCCCCGGCGGCGGCCATGGCATCGGTGATGAGGGCGAGATTGTGCGGGCCGATGGTGTCGAAGACCATGCGCACGGTGCCGTCCGCCAGATGGACACCGTCGCCGATGACCTCGGCCACCACATCGCCGCGTCCGGCCGCGGCCATGGCGGCGGTGAGGAAGTTGGCGTCGCGATGCGCGAGTTCGGGCATGGCATTGAACAGGTGGGTGATGGAGACCCGCCGGCCGCGACGCATGGCGTGCACCGAGCGGTGGTAGTCGGCGACCGTATGCCCCAGCGAGAGCACCACATTCGCCTCGGCGAGCACATCGGCGAGCGCGTCGAAATTCGCGGTCTCGGGTGCGATGGTCACCGAGAGGATCCGCCCACCGGCGTAGTCGAGGAGCCGCTCCAGCATAGCCGGGTCGCCCGCGATGATGCGGTCGGGATTGTGTGCGCCCCTGCGGTGCTCGCTGATGAACGGGCCCTCGAGATGGATGCCCGCGAGCAGCCCGGCGTCGATGGCCTTGCCCAGCAAGTCGATTCGTTCGCGCAGTTCGGCCTCGGTGGCCGAGACCAGTGAGGCGACCAGCGTGGTGGTGCCGTGCCGGCGGTGGAAGTCCGCGGCCACGGCCACACCCTCGGAATCGGTTTCCGGGAAGCCGAAGCCGCCGCCGCCGTGGCAGTGCACATCGATGAGTCCGGGCAGGATGACCGGCGGCTCCTCCACCGTCTCGGGGAGCTCACCGTCGAATCCGGTCGCCGGGCCGACATAATCGAGCAGCGGTCCGTCGAACGACACCACACCGTCGGCGAGTTCGCCCGCCTCGGTGAGGGTGACGACCCGGCCGCGCAGTGTGGTTCTCACCGCGTCGTCGCCCCCGTGCACCACGTCCTCGCTCGCCGCCCCGAGCCGCGGGCCGTCGCGAATTGTCTTGCCCCGCTCACCTCTTCCGCCCCAGCGCCGTCCTGGCGGCGTCGACCGCATCCTCGGCGGTGCGTGCGGAGAGCACCGCCGCGGCGGCCGCCCGGCACTGCTCCAGGGTGACCTCGGCGAGCTGTGCCCGCACACCTGCCAGCGAGCGCGGCGCCATGGAGAGCGTCTCGACACCCAAACCGACCAGCACACAGGCGAATTCGGGATTGGAGGCGGATTCGCCGCAGACCCCGACCTTCACCCCGTGCTTGTTCGCCCCGGCGATGACCATGGCGATGGTCGCGGCCAGCGCGGGCTGCCACGGATTGTGCAGCGCCGCCAGGGTGGCGGACATGCGGTCCGCGCCGAACAGGTACTGCGAGAGGTCATTGGTGCCGATGGAGAAGAAATCCACCTCCGCGCCAAGGTGTTCCGAGCGAATCGCGGCGGCGGGAATCTCCACCATCACCCCCGGTGACCGCACCCCGGCCGCGCGAGCGCGGGTGGAGAAGTACTTCGCCTCCTCGACGGTGCCGACCATGGGGGCCATCACGCTCACGGTGGCTCCGGTGGCCGCGCGCGCGGCCTCGACGGCCGTGAGCTGATCGAGCAGCGTCCCCTCATCGACGCTGCTCAACCGCAAGCCGCGCACACCCAAGGCCGGGTTCTCCTCATCCGGCAGGTTGAGGAAGGGCAGCGGCTTGTCCGAGCCCGCATCGAGGGTGCGCACGGTGATCGGCCGCTCCCCCATGACCCGGAAGATCTCGGCGTATTGCTCGGTCTGTTCGGCCACGGTGGGCGCGGATTGCCTGCCGAGGAACAGGAATTCGGTGCGGAACAAGCCCACGCCCTCCGCGCCGAGTTCGACGGCCAGCTCTGCGTCGGCGACGCTGCCCACATTCGCGAGCAGCGGTACCGCGTGCCCATCGGCGGTGCGACCCGGACCGGTGGGGGCGTCCGCTTGCCGTGCGCGCACGGCAAGCACTTGCTCGCGACGCTCCGCCGAGGGCTCGATCTCGACGACGCCGACGGTGCCGTCGACCACGACCACGGTGTTCTCGGTGATCTCGGCCGCGCCCGGACAGGCCACGATCGCCGGAATGCCCAGGGCCTTGGCCAGAATCGCGGTGTGCGAGGTGGGACCACCCGCGACGGTGAGCAATCCGACCACGATCGCCGGATCCAGGGTCGCGGTATCGGCGGGCGAGAGATCCTGTGCGGCGAGCACGAAAGGCACTGTGCTGTCCGGGATTCCGGGCGGATCCTGACCGAGCAGTTCGGCGACCACGCGCTGGCCCACATCGCGCAGATCGGAGGCGCGTTCGGCCATCATCCCGCCCAGGGCGGTCAGCTGATCGGCGAAGTGCGCGGCGGCCTCGGTGACCGAATGCGCGGTCGGGCCACCCGCACGGATACCCGAGCGCACCTGATCCAACAGTGCCGGGTCGGCCGCCAACGCCGATGTCATGAACAGGATGTCGGCGGCCGGGCCCTTGGCATCGAGGGCCAGCGCGGAGTACCGCGCCGCCACCGTCTCGAAAGCCGCTTCGGCGCGGGAGATTTCGGCGTCGACATCACCGCCGGGGGCGTCGGACGCGCTGGTGACCGGCGCGGACGCCAGCCACTTCACGGGTCCGACGGCTACACCGGGAGCGGCGGCGACGCCGGGTACCTCATGCGTCAAGATCGGTCTCCAGCAGCTTGACCAGCTGGTCGAGGGTGTCCTCGTTGCCTTCCTCGGTATGGAGGATGACCGAGTCGCCCTGCTTCACGCCCAGGGTCATCACCTGCAACAGGCTACCCGCGGCGACCGGCGGCTTACCGTCGACCGAAATGGTCACCGGCACCGGCGATTTGGCGGCGGCCTGTGCGAAGAGCGCAGCCGGACGGGCATGCAGACCGGTCTTCGAGGCGACTACAGCGGTGCGATTGATCATTACGCGACGTTCTCCTTCTCGATCTCTTCTTCATCGGGCTCGCGGCCCGGGGTCGGCAGATTCCAGCGCTTGATGATGAAGCTGAAGGTGACGTAGTACAGCACCGCGTAGCCCAGGCCGATCGGGATCAGCAGTAGCGGATGCGTCGCCTTGCCGAAGTTCAGCAGATAGTCGATGGCGCCCGCGGAGAAGGTGAAGCCGTCGTGGATGCCGAGCCAATTGGTCAGTGCCAGTGAGGTTCCGGTGAAGAACGCGTGGATGAGCAGCAGCGGCCACGCCACGAAGATGAAGGCGAATTCCAGGGGCTCGGTAATACCGGTGACGAAGGCGGTCAGACCGGTGGACAGCATGATGCCGCCGATCATCTTGCGATTCTCCGGCTTGGCATTGCGCCAGATGGCCAGCGCGGCGGCGGGCAGGCCGAACATCATGATCGGGAAGAAGCCGGTCATGAAGGTGCCCGCGTTCGGGTCGCCGTGCAGGAACATGGCGATATCGCCGTGGTAGGTCTGACCGTCGACGGTGTAGTCACCCAGGACGAACCACACCACCGAGTTCAGGATGTGGTGCAGGCCCAGCGGCAGCAGCATGCGGTTGGCGAAGCCGAAGACGCCGCCACCGGCAACGGCGTTGTCCGCCACGGTGTTTCCGAGCCAGGTGAGGCCGGAGTTGAACGCCGGGTAGATGAACGCCATGGCCACGCCGATGACCACGGCCGCGACCGCGGTCAGAATGGGCACCAGTCGGCGGCCGGAGAAGAATCCGAGGTAGTCCGGCAGTTGGGTGCGATGGAATTTGGTCCACAGCATGGCGGCGGTGATACCGATGACGATGCCGCCCAGCACCCCGAAGTTGATCATCAGCTGGGAGCCCTTGGCATCCAGCTTGCCGTCGAGCACGACCGGGGACATGGCCTTGAAAACGCCGCCCAGCGCGAGATATCCGACGACGGCGGCGAGTGCGGTGGAGCCGTCGGCCTTCTTGGCCCAGCCGATGGCGATACCGACCGCGAACAGCAGCGGCAGGTTGTCGATGAGCGCACCGCCGGCTCCGGCGAGCACATTGGCGACGGTTTTCATGGCCGACCAACGGCCGAGCATGTCGTCCTGTCCTAGTCGTAGCAACAGGCCGGCAGCGGGTAGCGTGGCAATCGGCAGCATCAAGCTGCGGCCGAGCTTCTGCAGTCCGGACAGGTCGATTTTCTTGCGTGCGCCCTGGGCGGTATCGGCCATAGCGGTGGTCCTCGGTCTGTGAATAGGGTCACCAGGAGATAGGGTGACTGGTTATAACCACAGTAAACTGGTTATAACCAGCTTTGTCCACTCGACACGCACGGAGGAAAGATGTCGAAAGTCGATCAAATCGTCGCCGGTCTCGGCGGTACCGGCAATATCATCGAGGTCGAGGGCTGCATCACGCGCCTGCGCGTCGAAGTCAAGGACCCTGCCCTGGTGAACGAGAAGGATCTCAAGGCCGCGGGCGCTCACGGCGTGGTCAAGGTGGGTGACGCGGTTCAGGTCGTGGTCGGCCCCACCGCCGACGCCCTGGCCGAAGACATCAACGATCTGCTCTGAACACCATGAGCACACAGATTCTCGCGCCCCTGCCGGGCACCGCCATCCCGCTGTCCGAGGTGCCCGATCCGGTCTTCGCGGCCGAGATGGTCGGCTCCGGCGTCGCCATCGAACCACCCGATACCGATGAGTCGATCACCGTGGTCGCGCCGATCTCCGGGTCGATCGTCAAGCTGCATCCGCATGCCGCGGTCATCGTCTCCGAGGACGGTGTCGGGGTGCTACTGCACGTGGGCATCGATACCGTCGGCAAGCCCGATCTCTTCGAGGTGAAAGCCGCCGAGGGCGCGCGCATCGAGGTTGGCGAACCTCTGGTTACCTTCTCCCCGAACGCCATTCGCCGCCTCGGGCTCAGCGCCGCGGTGCCGGTGGTCGTCATGGACACCCCTCCGGGATCGGCACAGCACGCCGCCGCCGGTGCGATCACCACCGGTGCGGTGCTCTTCTCCATCTGAGCGGCCCCGCAAACGAACCGAGCTCCGGCCTGAATCAGACTGGGGCTCGGTCGTATCGGCGTCAGTCGGCCGCGGAGACCGTCATGTAGACCTGGTATCGGTCCGCGCGATACCAGGATTGGGCGTGCTCGATACAGCGGTCACGCGAGTAGGACATGCGATCGAAGGCCAGCAGCGGGGAGCCCACATCGGTGCCGAGCCAGCCCGCCCCGCGCTCATCGGCCGCCACCGCGCGCACCGTCTGATCGGCGCGATCGATCGGGCAGTCGTACTGCTTCTCCAGCAGTGAGTAGAGCGATTGCGTCAGATCGTGATCCAGCAGGCCGGGCAGCAGATCCGCGCGATACCAGCCGTCATCGATGGAAATCGGCAGACCGTCCGCCAATCGGAGCCGCACCAGGTGAAAAGCCTTGTCCCCGGCGCCGGTTCCGAGGGCATTGATCGAAGCGGGCGGCGGCACAGCGAAATCGGTGTGCAGCACCACCGTGCTGGGCGTGCGGCCCAGGCGGCGCATGTCGTCGCTGAAGGACGCCATATGCAGGCGGGAGCGCGCCACCCGCTCGGCGACGAAGGTGCCCTTACCCGGGATACGGGTGATGACGCCCTCGGTTTCCAACTGCCCCAGCACTTCTCGCACCGTCATACGACTGACGCGATAGTCATCGCAGAGCTGGCGTTCACTGGGCAGCATCTCACCGGGGCGCAGCTGTGCGCACAGGGTGGTCAGCGCGGAACGCAGCTGCGCCTGTTTCGTCACTCGACCCGACACGTTGTCCTCTGGGTCCGTACGCCCCCCGCGGATTGCGGGCTCATTCGACCTACTTCTCGTTGCGCGCCTTGGGGAATCGCTTCTGCTTGGCCACCCAGCCGGCCATCTTGGCCCAGTGGCCCTTGGCCGGGGTGACGACGGAGACGAGCTCGCGGTTCCACTCATCGGCCTCGGTGAGACCGTCGACGGCGGCCACGAGCGCCTTGGCGGTCTCCAGGTCGCCGACGACCCGATCACCGAGGATACCGTCGGCGCCGACCAGGGTGACGCGGACGCCGATACGACCGATGGGCTGCAACACCGCGGTGGCCGAACCACCGTGTTCGGCGAGGAATCCCTTGACGGAATCGACGACGGACGGCGACAGCTTTGCGGGTGCCTGGGCAGCGGTAGCGCTCATGGCTTGGAGTTTACCCATCGGTAGATCGGAGTCGATGAGCCGCCGTACAGCTCACAGTGGCGCGGGTGTAGAAACAGATTCATGCGCGCCATTCAGGTTTCCGAAAACGGCGGTCCAGAGGTTCTGCGTCTCACCGAGGTTCCGGACCCGCGGGTCGGGCCGGGACAGCTGCTGGTGGAGACCGAGGCCATCGGGATCAACTTCATCGATACCTATATCCGGAGCGGGTTCTATCCGACTCAGCTGCCTTATATCCCGGGTGCGGAGGGTTCCGGCGTGGTGATCGCGGTCGGGGCCGAGGTCGACGACTTCGCGGTCGGCGATCGGGTCGCGTGGGCGGCCGCGCCGGGAAGTTATGCCGAGAAGGTGCTGGTACCCGCGGCTTCGGCGATTCCGGTGCCGGCCGGGGTGGCCGCGCCGGTGGCCGCCTCCGCGCTGCTGCAGGGGATGACGGCGCACTATCTGATCGAGTCGATCTACAAGCCCGAGATGGGTGAGACGGTGCTCGTGCATGCGGGGGCGGGCGGGGTCGGGTTGATTCTGACCCAGCTGCTGGCGGGGCGCGGGATTCGGGTGATCACCACGGTGTCCACCGATGACAAGGAGAAGCTCTCGCGCGAGGCGGGCGCGGCCGAGGTGCTGCGCTATGACGACGAAATCGCCGAGCGGGTAAGGGAACTCACCGATGGGGTGGGCGTGGCGGCGGCCTATGACGGGGTCGGCAAGGACACCTTCGAGGCCAGTCTGGCGTCGACGCGGATTCGCGGCATGGTCGCGCTCTACGGCGCGGCCAGCGGACCGGTGCCGCCGTTCGATCTGCAGCGCTTGAATCCGGCGGGATCATTGTTCGTGACGCGGCCGACGCTCGTGCACTATGTCCGCGATCGGACCGAATTGCTGTGGCGCGCAGGCGATATCATGAACGCCATTGCTGATGGATCATTGAATGTGCGGGTGGGTGCGAGTTATCCGCTGGCCCATGCCGAGCAGGCGCACCGGGATCTGGAGGGGCGCAAGACGACCGGGTCGGTTGTCCTGCTGCCCTGAGCTATTCGATATCGCGGCCGGTGAGGCCGCGCCAGATGAAGAGGGTCAGCGCGTCGACGGCCTCGGCGTCGGACACTTCGACCGCACCCTCTTGCACGGCTTGCAGTCGGCCGCTGGTCGCCAGGAACATCCTGGCGAGGCCGGCCTGCGCGGTGCCGGGCAGTTTCAGCCCGGCGGCGGCGAAGCCGTCCAGGTGATCGCGATATCGGACCGGGGCGCTCGGGCAGACTCGGGTTGTCCGCGTATCGCGGCCCGGGACGGCCGTTCCGGACTCCCCCGCCGGCGCTGAGCTGGTCGATCTCGACGGTCACGCGTTTCGGGCCTACGGCGTCACCGAGGGCGCGCGGGTGCTCATCCGGCCCGACGGACACGTCGCTTTCCCGCACCGTTGATCGCGCACGCCGATGTCCCGGGCAGTTGGTCCTTTTGGTCCGGAACCCGCCAGTAGGCCGCCCCGGGCGCGGCAATACCGCCCACCATGCAGAATGATCTTGCTGCCGCACAAGACGATTCATCGCGACCCCACACCGGGACACCGTAAGGTAGTCGCGGCGACCGTTCGGGCGGGCGGCAGTTAGAGGCATCGGTCAGAGGTGGTCTTGGATGTTGGTGAAGGTCCGCAACGATGACCCGTCACGGCTGTCGGGCACCGAACGCACCGTGGTGAACTGGCTCAAATCCTGGAGCGGGCCGCACGCGGTACCCGGCATCGCCATCGTGCAGTGCCAGGACGCCGATATCGTGGTGTGGACGCCGCAGACCAGCGTGGTGCTGGGAGTGCACGCCTTCGCCGAACGGGTCACCGGGACGCTCTCCTGCGCCCAGGACGAACCCTGGACCGTGGACGGCAAACCCGCGCCCATCGACGGTGACGCCGATCCGCTCGAACGGGTGCGGCGGCAGACCATGGAGCTGGCCAACCAGCTCCGCTCCGCGCCCGGCCGGGAGAATGTTCCGGTCAGCGGGCTGGTGCTGCTGGTACCCCAGCTCGGCAGTCGGGTGAAGCTCGAAAAGGGCACGCTCCCACCCGGTATCGACGTACTGATCGGCGATGGGCCGTCATCGCTGCGCAATTACTTCACCGGTCTCGCCGAGGGGGCCGCGCCGTCCTGGGATGCGGCGCAGGTCGGTCAGGCGCTGGGCGCACTCGGATTCGCCGCCGCCGCAACCTACTCCGATCTCGTCTCCGAGGGTTTCTCCCCGCCGGAGTCGGCGCGCAGTTCGGCGCTGCCGATGTCCGCCGCGCCGACCGTGGTGGTGCCGTCGGTGCCGGTGCAATCGGAGGCGCCGGCCGCGCCATCGAATCGCCCCGGCGCCACGGACGCCGAATCATCCAGCGGCCCCGGCACTTCCGGCGAGAAGGACGAGCCTCGCGGGTCTGCCGCGCCGAGCGGTTCGGGCGACTCCCCCGGTGGCGAACAACCCTCGCGGAAGTCCGGCAGCGGCGGCCGTGTCGCCGCGGCCGGTGCCGGAATCGCCGGAGCCGCAGCGGCGGCCGCCGCCTATCGAGCCGTCACCGGCTCCTCCGAACACCATGACCAACCCTCCGGCGGATCGCCGCAGGGACCGCCCGGACCGGGGTCCCCGCAGGGTCCGGGCGGGCAGGGATCGCCGCAAGGTCCCGCCGGACAGGGTTACCCGCAAGGCCAAGCCGGACAAGGCTTCCCGCAAGGCACGGCCGGGCAGGGGTTCGCCCAGAGCGCACCGCAGGGTCCGGGTCCCGGGCAGGCCCGTCCATCGCAGTCCGGCTGGCAGGGCGGTCAACCGCCACGCCAGCAGGGAGTCCCGGCCGGTCCCCCCGTCGAATCCAGCCCGCAGGCAAGCTATTCCGCCGCCCCCTCCCAGCCCGCGGCCCCCGGCTTCCCCATCTGGAACCAACCGAACGCCCCCGCGGCAGCCCCGCGCCCACGCCGCCGCAAAGACCTCCCGATCATCCTCGGCCTGATCCTGGTCGTCGTCATCCTCGCCGTGGCCGCCATGTGCACCGGCGGCTCCACCCGCCATACCGATAAGAACACCCCAACCCAGCCGACCTCCGCCGTACACCGCACCTCCTCGAACGCCACCACGACGACCGACCCCACCATCCCCAAGACCACCGTCGCTCCCCCCTGCTTCCCCCTCCAACCCGGCTGCTGATCTTCCCCCTTCGATGCGTGTAAGTTAGGTTATCCTTACAAACATCGAAGGGAGCTTTCGCGTGCGCGTAGTCATTCTGTTCGGGTCCGAGATGGGCACCGCCGAGCTCACCGCGGAGGCCATCGCGGACGAGCTCGCCACCCATGATGTGTCGCTCTACGACATGTTCGACTTCCATCCGGCAGACCTGGACGCCGACGACTTCCACATCGTCGTCTGCTCCACCTATGGCGACGGCGAACTCCCCACCGGTGCGGAACCCTTCTTCAAGATCCTCGACGCCACCGCGCCGGACCTCACCGGCCTGCGCTTCGCCGTCTTCGGTCTGGGCGACATCATCTACGGCGACACCTTCAACCGGGGCGGTGAGATCTGCGCGGAGAAACTCGTGGCGCGCGGGGCGGTTCAGGTGGGCGAGCACGCCCGCCACGATTCCTCCACCGATATCAAGCCCGGGGAGATGGCTCGCGAATGGGCGGCGACCCTCCCCCTCCACGAGCCGGTCGGCGCCTCCGCGTAATCGGTTCGAATCCGGTGCGGGGCTTGGCCATCGACCTAGTCGGCGCCGCGGTCATAGCGGGAACGAGCCCGGACGTGAGCCGTCGCCAGGAGGTCTTTCACCACGGGGTCGGTGGCCGATTCGGGGTTGATCACCGACAGCCACCCGGCGGTGGCGTAGACGGGGTGGGGAAAGAAGGTGTCCGTCGCGGTCGGATCGACGCGGTGGGCGGCGGTTTCCCGCGGGCTGAAACCCATACGGGCGGTGAAGGCTTCGGCACCCGCGTGAATATTCAGGCGGAAGGTGTTGGGGCGGTTGAGATTCGAGGTGGTGTCCGCGGGATAGTCCTTGGTGATGATGGTGGCGAAGGGCTGGGTGTTGGCCGGGACCTTGCCATCCGGGGCGTAATAGAAGAAGGAGTCGCCCCAGGCGATCTCCGGGTAGGCGGGGTCGCCGGCGGCGGGGGCCAGTTTCAGGATGCCGCCGAGGGATTCGAGGTAGGCGGTGATTTCTTCGATGGTCATGGGTTCCAGACTGTCATTGAGGATCCCGGTGAGAGTTTTCCCTTGAACTACCAGTTCAAGGCATCAAAAGCCTCAAGCCACATCAATGGGGAATGGTGAGGGTCGGGTTGGGATTCGGGCGGGAGCGGACCGTGGAGTCGGTCGCCACCACCGAGGAGGCCCGCGAGCCCAGACGGCCGTCCTCCTTGTAGACGACGGGCATACCGGCGAGGATGGCGTAGGCGCGGTCGCGCTCCACCAGGTATTCGCGAGCGCCGACGTGGAAGACGTACATCTCGTCGTTCTCGGTGATGGTGCGGTCGTCGAGACAGAAGGTGCCCCAACGCCAGTCGGGCTCGAAGAACGCCTGAATGGTCTGCCGCGCCTGCTCGTACGTCACGCCCAAGGTTCTGATCCCCAACCCTCATCGGTCACCGGTATCGGTTATGCCACTGGATAACGCATTGTCCCTCATGGTGTTTGCTACCGGTATGCTCCGAGTGCGGCGAGTCGGGTTCTGATGACCATATTTCTTGGGGCACAGGATTTTCGGGCACGCTCGAATCGAACCGTTGGATAACGGTCCGGCCGGTATGGACCGATGATCATGTTATCCAGATGGTTGCCCCATCACTTTCGAGGGAAATCGATGAAACCCACTACAGCTGTGCTCGCCGTCGGCCTCGCGCTGACGCTGAGCGGATGCGGTTCCACCACAACGCAGTCCGCCGCACCGTCGACGACCCGCTCGGTCTCCGCCCCGGTCTCGGCCCCGGCGACCCAGACCACCAGGGTGACCCAACCGGTCGACCAGTCCGAACAGCCGCGAACGCAACCCGGTCGGACCGATCCGGGCGGCAGTTCGGACGGCCCCGCCGTCGAGCCCGCACCGCAGAGTACGGTCACCGAGAAGCCCGCGCCGCAAACCGCCACCACCATCGCGGCCCCGAACGGCAGCGGCCACGGCCTCTGCTTCGATGTGAACTCCGGCCTGGCGAATCAGGCCGTCAAAGGCCTTGCCAGCACGGCATCGGGCCCCTGGCAGGTCTACGCGGGCAGCGATGACGCGATCGCCGACGGCTGCGACGGCGTGCTGTCGTACATGATCGTCACCTCGGGCAATATCCACCCGTACACGCACATCCTGTACTTCACCAACGGCACCTACCTGGGCACCGCGACCTCCAAACCGTACGGCTACACCACGGTCACCGGTAAAACCCGCTCCGCCGTATCGGTCGACTACCGCTGGCTGAAGTCCAACGAACCGCTGTGCTGCCCCGAGGGCGGGCCGAGCACCGTCACCTTCACCCTGAGCGGCACCACGGTCACGGCGAACGGCCAATTCCCGCCCAACTGAATTCCGTTCCCGGTCCCCTCTGGTAGCCGTTCGACATCACCGCGTGTCCGATGCGCTGTCGCTGTCGGGTTCAGAGGGGATCCGCATATATCTTCAGTAGTGCAGGTTTTGGGGCTGGTGAGGAGAGAGCGGGTGCTATGCACTGGGATCAGATGAGGGATACGCCCGAGGACTTGCGCAAACGCGCGACCCGATTGCGGCGCGGCGTGGGCCAGCTGGGGATTCTGGAGTCGATCATCGAGGCCGCCGAGGGGCCGTGGCTCGGCGCGATGGACGCAGACGGGCGCGGTGCGGCCGAGTTGCGTATGCATCTGGCCGGGAAGTATCGGCTGCTCGTGGTGGTGACCAGTGCGGGCAAGATCAGCCTGGTGCATGTGAATTCGCTGTCCAAGGGCGAGGGCGGGGAGAAGATCCTGTCCACCAAGACCGCGCAGCGCAAGGGGTGGGACGAGGAGAAGATGCCGCGGCCGCAGGAGTGGCTGGAGTACGTGGTGCGGTGGGTGTCGGAGGTGAGCGGCGAGGTCGATCGGCGCGCGGTGGTCGAATGGCTGCTGGCGGGGGCCGATCGCAAACTCGCCACGGTGAACGATGTGATCGAGAGTCTGCGAATCAGCCTGCGCGAGCAGGAGGAGATGCGCGATGAACGGGCTGCGGAGGTCGCCGAACTCAAAGCGGAGCTGAAATACCTCACCGCGGTCGTCGACCGGACGCCCGCACCCGAACCCCAGCCCGCACCGGTCACCACACCCGAACCAGCGCCTGCGCCGGTGCCCGAGCCGGTCGCCCCGATCGAGGCGGCCACCCAGGCCGAGCACGCCCCGATCGCAGAGGTCGAGGCCCCCGAGGAACCCGTCCTCGAGACTGTCGGCGTGAGCGCCGAATAACCAAAACCGCCGCCGGACTTCGTGTCCGGCGGCGGTTTCCTTTCGAGCGCGTGAGCGTCAGCCGAAGGCGATGTGGCCCAGGGTGTTCCAGCCCATGACCGAGTCGACGGCCAGACCGCAGAAGACCACCGCGAGGTAGTTGTTCGACTGGAGGAACAGCCGCAGCGGCTTCACCGGCTCACCACGACGCACACCCGAGTACAGCTGATGCGCCATCAGCAGGAACCAGGCACCGGCGGCGATGGCCACGGCGGCGTAGATCGCACCGGCCGCGGGCACCAGGGCGAGCGTGGCCAGCACGGTCAACCAGGTATAGATCACGATCTGCTTGGTGACGACCTGTTCGGTGGCGACCACCGGCAGCATCGGCACCCCGGCCGCCTTGTAATCCTCCTTGTAGCGCATGGCCAGCGCCCAGGTGTGCGGCGGCGTCCAGAAGAAGATGATCAGGAACAGCACGATCGCGGGCCACCCGATATTCCCGGTGACCGCGGACCAGCCGACGAGCGCGGGCATGCATCCGGCCGCGCCGCCCCAGATCACATTCTGTGAGGTGCGCCGCTTGAGGCCGAGGGTGTAGACGAAGACGTAGAACAGAATCGTCGCCACCACGAGCACACCGCTGAGCAGATTCGCCTGCCACCACAGCCACGCGAACGATCCCAATCCGAGTGCGATACCGAAGACGGCCGCGTTCCGGGTCGGTACGGCTTCGCGCGCGAGCGGACGCTTGGAGGTCCGCTTCATCACCTTGTCGATATCGGCGTCGGCCACGCAGTTCAGCGTGTTCGCCGAGGCCGCGCCCATCCAGCCGCCGAACAGCGTCGCCAGGATCAACCCCAGATCCGCATGCCCGCGATCGGCCAGCAGCATGGTGGGAATTGTTGCCACCAGCAGCAATTCGATGACACGGGGCTTGGTGAGCGCGATATAGGCGAGTACCCGACGAACGCCCGCGGACAGCGGTCCGCTGCCCGTGACGCGGTCGGCCAGCACCGTCCCGGAGGAGCCGTGAGCGCCACCCGGCTGTTGCCCAATCCGCACTGTTTCTCCTCGCACGCCGTGCACTTGATCCGGTCTGGAACTAGCAGCGCGCTCTGCCGTTCCCTTTGAGACAAGACTGTGCCGGCGCGGCTACTACTACAGAGCATGGTAGACCCACGCGGACCGTGCTCTCGTCCAGGTCCGGCCCGGGCGCACCGAGATATGTCCGCGACACCATCGATTCGGGGTCACGAACAGGTCCGCGCGAGGTGACGAATAGCGACACGTCGGCCGGTGAACGCGGGTTCCCGCGTGGCGCGGAATCCGTCACCTTTAGGGTGGTGGATAGTCCGGTGCGCTGTCCGATGATCGACTCGGCGCATCGCGCCGCCAGCGAAGCCGCCGACAATTCAGTGTTCACGAGAAGGTCAGGAGAACCTCGGTCGTGTCAGTCACAGACGACATCCGCGCCCTCACTCAGCCGCACCACCCCGCCGACTGGTCCGAAGTGGATACCAGGGCCGTGGATACGGCCCGAATCCTCGCCGCGGACGCGGTGCAGAACGCCGGAAACGGTCACCCGGGCACCGCAATGAGCCTGGCACCGTTGGCATACACGCTGTTCCAGCGGGTCATGCGCATCGATCCGAGCGATCCGGAGTGGGTGGGGCGCGACCGGTTCGTGCTGTCCTGCGGCCACTCCAGTCTGACCCAGTACGTGCAGCTGTACCTGGCGGGTTTCGGTCTGGAACTGAATGATCTGGTCAATCTGCGCAAGTGGGGTTCGCTGACCCCGGGTCACCCGGAGTACCGGCACACCAACGGCGTGGAGATCACCACCGGCCCGCTGGGTCAGGGTCTGGCCTCGGCGGTCGGCATGTCGATGGCGTCGCGGCGTGAGCGCGGTCTCTTCGATCCGGCTGCGGCACAGGGGCAGAGCCCGTTCGACCACTTCATCTACGTCATCGCCTCGGACGGCGATCTCGAAGAGGGCGTCACCTCCGAGGCGTCCTCACTGGCGGGCACGCAGCAACTGGGCAATCTCATCGTCTTCTACGACGACAACCGGATCTCCATCGAGGATGACACCCGCATCGCCTTCACCGAGGACGTGGCCGCGCGCTACCGCGCCTACGACTGGCATGTGCAGGTCGTCGAGGGCGGCGAGAATGTGACCGGTATCGAGGAGGCCATCGCCGCGGCGCAGGCCGTCACCGATAAGCCGTCGATCATCGTGCTGCGCACCATCATCGGCTTCCCGGCGCCCACCAAGATGAACACCGGTGGCGCGCACGGCGCGGCGCTGGGCAAGGACGAGGTCGCCGCCACCAAGAAGGTGCTGGGCTTCGATCCGGAGAAGAGCTTCGAGGTCGACGACGCGATCATCGCGCACACCCGCAATCAGGTCGCCGATCGCGCCAAGGCCGCCAAGGCCGCTTGGCAGGACCAGTTCGACGCGTGGGCGGCGGCCAACCCGGAGAACAAGGCGCTCTTCGATCGCCTGCGGACCCGCAGCCTGCCGCAGGGCTGGGCCGATTCGCTGCCGTCCTGGGAGGCCGATCCCAAGGGCATGGCCACCCGTAAGGCGTCCGGCGCGGTGCTCGCGGCGCTGGCCCCGGTGCTGCCGGAGCTGTGGGGCGGTTCGGCCGACCTCGCCGAGTCCAACAACACCACCATGCCGAACACCCCGAGCTTCGGCCCGGAGGACATCTCCACCGGGATGTGGAAGGCCAACCCGTACGGCCGCACGCTGCACTTCGGTGTGCGCGAGCACGCCATGGGCTCCATCCTCAACGGCATTGCGCTGCACGGTCCGACGCGTCCGTACGGCGGCACCTTCCTGGTGTTCTCCGATTACATGCGGCCCGCGGTGCGCCTGGGCGCGCTCATGCGCACCCCGGTCACCTACGTGTGGACGCACGACTCCATCGGCCTGGGCGAGGACGGTCCCACGCATCAGCCGATCGAGCATCTGGCCGCGCTGCGCGCCATCCCGGGCCTGAATGTGGTCCGCCCGGGTGACGCCAACGAGACCGCGTACGCCTGGCGCACCATCCTCGAACGTGACTCCTCCGAACGGCATTCGCATTTCGTGCCCGCGGACACACCGCATCAGGACGGCCCGTCGGCGCTGGCGCTGACCCGTCAGGACCTGCCGATCCAGGAGGGCACCTCCTACGAGGGCGTCCGCAAGGGCGGTTACGTGCTGGCCGAATCCTCCACTGCCACACCGCAGGTGATCCTGATCGCCACCGGTTCGGAGCTGCAGCTCGCGGTGGACGCGCGCGCTACGCTCGAGGCACAGGGCATCGGCACCCGCGTGGTGTCCATGCCGTGTGTGGAGTGGTTCGACGCGCAGGATCAGTCCTACCGTGACGAGGTACTGCCGCCTTCGGTGAAGGCGCGGGTCACGGTGGAGGCCGGAATCGGCATGCCGTGGTACCGATTCGTCGGCGATGCCGGTGAAATCGTGTCGATCGAGCATTTCGGTGCCTCGGCCGACTACAAGACGCTGTTCCGCGAGTTCGGCATCACCACCGAAGCCGTGGTCGAGGCCGCCAACCGCTCGCTCACCAAGGTGAAGGGATAGGCATCATGACTCAGAACACCAACCTCGCGGCGCTGTCGGCCGCAGGGGTCTCGGTGTGGCTCGACGATCTCTCGCGTGATCGCATCAAGTCCGGAAACCTCCGGGACCTGATCGATACCCGCAGCGTCGTCGGTGTCACCACCAACCCGACCATTTTCCAGGGCGCGCTCTCGCAGGGCCACGATTATGACGCTCAGGTGCGCGAACTCGCCGCCCGGGGCGCGGACGTGGACTCGGCGATTCGCACCATCACCACCGATGACGTGCGCGCGGCCTGCGATATCTTCGCCGACGTGTTCGCCGCCTCGGGCGGTAAGGACGGCCGCGTCTCGATCGAGGTCGATCCGCGACTGGCCTTCGACACCGATGGCACGGTGGCCCAGGCCGTCGAGCTGTGGAAGATCGTGGACCGGCAGAATCTGCTCATCAAGATTCCCGCCACCGAGGCCGGTATTCCGGCCATCTCGCGGGTGATCGCGGAGGGCATCAGCGTGAATGTGACGCTGATCTTCTCGGTCGAGCGGTACCGCGCGGTCATGGGCGCGTACCTCGACGGCCTCACCAACGCGCACACCGCCGGACATGATCTGGCCAAGATCCATTCCGTCGCTTCGTTCTTCGTCTCCCGCGTGGACACCGAGATCGACAAGCGCCTCGAGGCCATCGGCACCCCCGAGGCCCTGGCGCTGCGTGGTAAGGCCGGAATCGCCAACGCGCGCTTGGCCTATGCGGCCTACCAGGACGTATTCGACGGTGGCGCACACACTTCGGTGTTCGCGCGGCTGGCGGCCTCCGGTGGCGCGAACGCGCAGCGTCCGCTGTGGGCCTCGACCGGTGTGAAGAATCCGGAGTTCCCGGACACCATGTACGTCACCGAGCTGGTGGCGCCGAACACGGTGAACACGCTGCCGGAGAAGACCCTTCAGGCCGCCGCCGATCATGCCGAGATCACCGGCGACACCATGTCCGGCACCGGACCGGCATCGCAGCAGATCTTCGATCAGCTGGTCGCGGTCGGGGTCAATCTGGACGAGGTGTTCGGGGTGCTCGAGGTCGAGGGCGTTGACAAATTCGTGAAGTCCTGGGAGGAACTGCTGGTGGCCACCACCGAGCAGCTCCAGGTAGCCGGAGGCAACTGACCGTGACGGACCGCGCGGCGACAACGGTCACGAAGGGGAACCCGCTCCGCGATGGGCGGGACAGCCGGGTTCCCCGCATCGCCGGACCGTGCAGCATGGTGATTTTCGGGGTGACCGGTGACCTGTCGCGGCGCAAACTGCTGCCGGCCATCTACGACCTGGCGAACCGCGGGTTGCTGCCACCCGGTTTCGCCCTGGTCGGGTTCGCCCGACGGGATATGAGCGAGGACGAGTTCGCCACCCTGGTGAAGGATTCGGTGAGCTCTTCCGCGCGTACCCCGTTCCGCGAGGAGGTGTGGGAGCAGCTGCGCGAGGGATTGCGGTTCGTCCAGGGCACTTTCGAGGACGGCGCGGCATTCCATCGCCTGGCCACCACCCTCAAGGACTTGGACCGCGATCGCGGGACCGGCGGCAATCACGCCTTCTACCTCGCGATTCCGCCCACCGAATTCCCGGTGGTGCTCGACGAGCTCTCCAAGAACGGTCTGGCACAACCGAATCTGGCGCAGGCCGGGCAGAACCCGGCGTGGCGGCGCGTGGTCATCGAGAAGCCGTTCGGACATGATCTGAAAAGTGCTCGCGAGCTGAACGCGCTGGTCAATCGGGTGTTCCCGGAGTCGTCGGTGTTCCGCATCGACCACTACCTGGGCAAGGAGACGGTGCAGAACATTCTGGCGCTGCGCTTCGCGAACCAGCTGTGGGATCCGATCTGGAATGCCAATTACGTCGATCACGTGCAGATCACCATGGCCGAGGACATCGGATTGGGCGGTCGCGCAGGGTATTACGACGGTATCGGCGCAGCCCGCGATGTGATCCAGAACCATCTGCTGCAGCTGCTCGCGCTGACGGCGATGGAGGAGCCGGTCAGCTTCCAGCCCAAGCAGTTGCAGACCGAGAAGATCAAGGTGCTCTCGGCGGTGAAACTGGTCGAGCCGCTGGACGAGACGTCCGCGCGCGGGCAGTACACCGCCGGCTGGCAGGGCAGCGAGCCCGTTGTGGGGCTGTTGCAGGAGGAGGGTTTCGACCCGAATTCGCGCACCGAGACCTACGCCGCCATCACCCTGGCCGTGGAGACGCGGCGCTGGGCGGGCGTGCCGTTCTACCTGCGCACCGGAAAACGCCTGGGCCGCCGCGTCACCGAGATCGCGGTCGTGTTCAAGCGCGCGCCGCATCTGCCCTTCGATCAGACCATGACCGAGGAGCTGGGGCAGAACGCCCTGGTGGTCCGGGTGCAGCCGGACGAGGGCATCACCATGCGATTCGGGTCCAAGGTGCCCGGCTCCAGCATGGAGGTCCGCGATGTGAATATGGACTTCAGCTACGGCGAAGCCTTCACCGAGGACTCTCCCGAGGCGTACGAGCGGCTCATCCTGGATGTGCTGCTGGGCGTGCCGTCGCTCTTCCCGGTCAACGAGGAGGTCGAATTGTCTTGGGAGATCCTCGATCCCGTACTCGAGCACTGGGCGGCCCAGGGCAAACCCGATCCGTACGAGGCCGGTATGTGGGGTCCGGAATCCGCCGATGAGATGCTCGCGCGCAGCGGGCGGGAATGGCGGCGACCGTGATCATCGATATGCCCGATACCGATACCCGCGAGGTATCCAAGCGGCTGATCCAGCTGCGCGAGGCCAATGGCGTGGTCACCATGGGGCGGGTGCTCACCCTGGTGGTGTGCACACTGGACAGCTCCGAGGCGGAGGGGGCGATAGACGCCGCCAATGACGCCTCGCGGGAACATCCCTGTCGCGTCATAGTTCTCGCACGCGGTGACCGCAATGCGGCCACGCGCTTGGACGCGCAGATCCGGGTCGGCGGCGATGCCGGTGCGGCCGAGGTCATCGTGCTGCGGTTGCAGGGTGAGCTGGTCGCGCACGAGAGCAGTGTGGTGGTGCCGTTCCTGCTGCCCGACACCCCCGTGGTGGCGTGGTGGCCCAGGGGCGCACCGGAATTCCCGTCCAAGGATTCGGTGGGCCGCCTGGCGACCCGGCGCATCACCGATGCGACGTTCGCACAGGATCCGCAGGACACCATCAAGAAGCGGCGCGGCAGTTACGCGCCCGGCGATACCGATCTGGCGTGGAGCCGGATCAGCTATTGGCGGGCGCTGCTCGCGGCGGCGCTGGATGAAGCGCCGTTCGAACCCGTTGAGTCCGTGACGGTTTCGGGTCTGCGAGAGGAACCCGCGCTGGACATGCTGGCCGGATGGCTGGCCGCCCGGCTGGACTGCCCGGTGGTGCGGCAGATCGGTGAGCTGAAGGTGGAGATGCGCCGCCCGACGGTGACGATCTCCATTTCCCGCCCGCAGCACGGTCGTACCGCGACCCTGACCCGCACCGGTGAACCCGATCAGCGATTCGCCTTGGCGCGCAGGGAGACTCGCGACTGCCTGGCCGAGGAGCTGCGGCACCTCGACGCCGATGACATCTATGCCGAGGCGCTGACCGGCATCGAAAGGGTGACCTATGAGTAAGCCCACCATCGAAACCTTCGGCACCCCGGACGAACTCGTCCAGGCCGCCGCGGCGCGGCTGGTGGTGCGGATCGTCGAGGCGCAGCGACTGCACGGGTCGGCGTCGGTCGTCTTGACCGGCGGCGGCACAGGTATCGGTCTGCTTGAATGGGTTCGCAAGGCCCCCGGCGACATCGACTGGTCCAAGCTCGACATCTTCTGGGGCGATGAGCGTTTCGTGCCCGCCGGGGATCCCGAGCGCAATGACCTCCAGGCGCGTCAGGCGCTGCTGGACCATGTTCCGGTCGATCCGGCCCGGGTCCATCCGACCGAAACCTCCAGTGGCGACTACCCGGACGTGCTCGAGGCCACCGGCGAGTACGCCGCCACCGTGCACGCCCATCTGGCGCAGCACGGGGCGTTCGATATCCACCTGCTCGGCATGGGCGGTGAAGGGCATGTCAACTCGCTCTTCCCGCACACCGCCGCCACCCGCGAGCAGCACGATCTCGTTGTGGCGGAGACGCATTCGCCCAAACCCCCGGCCGTCCGCATCACGCTGACGCTGCCCGCCATCCGCAAGTCCCGGCACGTCATGATCATCACGGCGGGCGAGGCCAAGGCGGCCGCGGTGGCCGCCGCGCTCAATGGCGCCTCCCCCCTTGATATTCCGGCTGCCGGAGCGATCGGCACCGAATCCACCACCTGGCTCCTGGACGAAGCCGCCGCGGCGGATCTCCCCCGCGGCTGATCAGATCGTGGCGAAGTCCCGAAGCAGCGCGGCGGTTGTTTCGGGATCTTCGAGCATCGGAATGTGACCCACGCCGGGGAGCATTTCGATGCGGGCACCGGGGACAGCGCGGTAGTCGGCGGCGCAGGACGAACGCCAGCGTTGATCGGCCTCGCCGAAGATCACCAGGAGCGGTAGGCCCAGGGCGGTGAGACGGTCGGGGAGGCTGCGCTGACCGAGGTACGCCAGGGGTGCGCGCAGGGAACCGACCATGGATTGATGGGTCATGCCCATCAGGTGCTCGACCAGGGCTTCGGGGATATCCACGGGGCGGGTGAAGCCGTTCTCCGCGGCTTTGCGGAGGGTGTTCTCGTTGCGTAATCGCCAGAGCAGGCGGCCGGGGAATGTGGTCACCAGCAGGCGGGTGGTCAGGGGTTCGGGGATCTTGGCGGCCGGGGTCGAGCCGAAGTCGATCAGGATCATGGCCGTCACCAGGGCGGGGCGTTGTTCGGCCAGGGCGGTGACCACGGTGCACCCCGAGGAGTGGCCGACCACGGTGACCCGGGTGATGCCGAGCAGGTCCAGTACCTGGCCCACCTTGCGGGCGTGGGTGGGGATATCGTATCGGCTCGCGGGGCCCGCGGATCTGCCGTGACCCAGCAGATCCACTCGGATGACATGGAATTCGGCTGCCAGTCGCGGAATCATTGTGTCCCACATGGCTGTCGGGACCGCCGCATTCGAGATCAGCAGCAGTGCGGGCGCATCCGGCATGCCATCCTCGACGACGTACATCTCACCATCGTCGAGTCGTACCGATCGTGCACCGGCGGTCGAGTTCTCCGATATGCGTTTTGCCATACCTGTCAGCATGATGAGCGGTGCCGCTGCGAGTCTTGGAGAAATATTCCCGTTGGGGTTCGGTGCCGGTGTCGGCGCCCTTGCGGATATGGAGACCGATCGGTGTGACGCGCTGTCGGCTCGGCTATGCGCGACCCCGCGCCCGCCTCCCCAATCTCACACCGCGGGGGCGGATCCGCCTGAGGATCGATCCCGCCGCGACTGGCATTATCGCGGTGTGAACCTACGATTCGGAATTCAGTTGGCGCCGACGGTGACCGAGCTGCCGCAGTTGCGTGCGATGGCCAAGGTCGCGGATCGGGAAGGGTTGGATCTGCTCGGAATCCAGGATCATCCGTATTCGGGTGGGCTGGCCGATACGTTCGCGGTGATCGCCACCGTGCTCGCGGAAACCGAACGGCTGCGGGTGTTTCCGGATGTGGCGAGCCTACCGTTGCGCGGGCCCGCGATGCTCGGGAAGCAGGCGGCGACCCTGGATCTGCTCAGCGGCGGGCGATTCGAACTCGCGCTGGGCGCGGGTGCTTTCTGGCCCGCGATCGGTGCGATGGGCGGACCGGTGCGATCGAATCCCGAAGCGCTGCGGGCGCTCGAGGAGGCGACGGCGATCATTCGGGCCATGTGGTTGCCCGGGACGAAGGCGAAAGTCGATGGCGCGCTGTACCGGGTGCACGGTGTGCAGGCCGGACCCGCGCCCGCGCATCCGGTCGGAATCTGGTTCGGCAGCGTCGGTCCCAAGGCCAATGCCCTCACCGGACGGATCGCCGACGGGTGGGCCGCGCCCATCCCGCACTACCTGCCGTATGAGAAATGGCAAGCGACACAGGACATCATCTCCGCGTCGGCGGTCGACGCGGGGCGGGATCCGGCCGATATCACCCGGATGGCGCAGCTCGTCGGAACGATCACCGAGGCCCCCGGGCCGGTCACGCTGCGCGGCGAGGAGCCGATTCGGACCGATGCCGCAGGGTGGGCTCGCGTTCTGGCCGATCTCGCCCTGGAGACCGGCTTCGACACCTTCGTGTACTGGCCCGAATCCGCCGACGACACCCAGCTGCGCCGGTGGATCGGCGATGTCGTTCCGGCGGCACGAGCCCTGTGCGCCTGACCATCCGACGTGCGCCTATGGCGGCGCATCGCGACGACCTCACCAACCGCTTCCACCTCGAGAAAATCCCCAGCCCAAGCGGCGTCACCCACCGCATTTTCTGGCGCCGCTGACCGCAATTCGCATTCGGGGCCGTGTTCTCCCGGTCGTCACGGTCGGGAGAATACGGCCACCATGTAGTCCGAATCGTCGGTGAAAGGGCGAAGGTCCCAGGTTGAGAGGCGTAGATCCAGTGTGAGACCGGCGGTTTCGGCGTCGGAGAGGAAATCTGGGAAGTCGTAGCCGCGGTCAGCGCCGAAGCCGGTGATCAGGCGGCCGGTGGGGGCTAGGTGGTGGGTGAATCGGGTCAGGACCGCGTCGCGGGTGGAGGGGGCGACGAATGTGAGTACGTTTCCCGCGCAGACGATGGCATCGAAGTCGGCGGGGGTGCCGCCGGCGGGGAGGTCCAATTCGGCGAGGTCGCCGACGAGCCAGGTCGGGCCGGGGTAGTCCTGCTCGGCCGCGGCGATCAGTACCGGGTCGATGTCGACTCCCACCACATTGTGACCGCAGCGGTGCAGGTAGCCGCCGACCCGACCCGGACCGCACCCCGCGTCCAGGACCCGACTGCCGCGCTCGAGCATCGCGTCGACCAGCCGCGCCTCACCGAAAATGTCCTGCCCGTCGGCCGCCATTTTCCGGAATCGCTCCACGTACCAGGTCGAATGTGCGGGATCGGCAGCGGTGAGCTCCTCCCACTGACTGGGGACACGTCCACTCATCGCTACTCCTCCTCGCTCGGCCCACCTGTGGTCAACTGTGCCACCACCGTCACCGGAACTTGCGCACGACCTCGATCAAGCCCACACGGAAGCTTTGAACTCGGACGATCTCCGGACCCCGGAGATCCAGGGATGTCCGGGCCGAGCCCGATGATCCGGATTGCTCTCGAGGAATGCCGACTCCACCCGGAAACGCGCCAGCCAAGCCCAGCGCACCAACCTGATTCCGGCCGACATTTCGTTCGCGCTGGTACCTTCGGTCTGGATTGCGCTGACGGGGAGGGACTTTGACCGGCGAACCCGTGACGACACTGCACGACTTCCAGCTGTCGATGTTGAACGCGATGTGCACGAGTGCCCCGGCGGAGGCTGCGGCCCTGCTTGCTCGGGTGGGGGCCACTCGTGAGGAGGCCGAGATAGCGGAGAAGCGGTGGTGGTTCGCGAATCCGACCAATAGCTTCAGGACGATCGCCGAGTACGCGGATGCTTGGGGGGCACCGGTTGCGGAGCGGGTCGAATACCCCGGGGACCGCGAGATTCGTTATGCAGCATGGGATCTGCCCTTCTGGCCCTGCCTGCGGATCGAATGGATGGAACTCGAGCAGCACTCCGTCCTGTTCAGGAAGCTGCTCCGCCAACCGGGTCACCAGCGGCCGCAGGTGAAATCCGCCGCCGATCTGCCCGCGTGGTCGTGGACCTGGGACGAGTTCCATGACGGATCCCTGGGCCAGACGGATTTCGTCGACGGCTGGGGTGCCGTCGGAGACCTCGCCGTTTGCCGAGCGATCGACCCTGAAACAGGGCGCGACCGGATCTACTGGGCAGATTTCGATTGGGCGCTTCTTCAGCGCATCGAGCGAGCCCCGGACGCATTCGAATGGCCATCCCGATGCCGTGCTCAGCATAAATAGCAATGGTTCCAGCATTTACTAGAAGAGTCTTGACTATTTGAATGCATGGGGCGATGCTCGATGCATGCGAGCGGCAGATGTGGACCTCACCGTCGAGGAGTTGGCTGGGCGGGTTGGGGTGCCCACCAGCACGGTGCGGATGTATCAGTCGAAGGGGTTGTTGCATGCGCCGCGGCGGGTGGGGCGGGTGGCGCGGTATGACAGTTCGCATCTGGAGCGATTGGAAGTTGTTCAGCGGCTACAGGATCGGGGATTTTCGCTGGCTTCGATCAGCGAGTTGCTGTCCGCCCGGGAGCAGGGGGCCACGGTGGCGGATCTGCTCGCGTTGCCGGGCGGTCCGGAGGATTGGGTTCCGCTCGGGCTGCGGGACATCCGGTTGATGATCAAGCCCAAGGGGTTGCGACCGGCGTTGCTGCGCAAGGCGACTCAGCTCGGATTGATTCGGTGGCGGCGCGGGCGGCCGCAGGCGCGGCGGTGGGCGCTCACCAGCGGACTGCGGGTCGCGGAATTGGATATACCGCCGAGTGAGGTGCTCGATCAGATCGTGCGGTTGCGAGCGCACACCGATCAGATCGCGGCCGACTTCGGGGATATCTTCGAGCGCACACTCTGGCCGCGCATTCAGGCCGATAGCACCGAGACCGACCAACTCGACCGGGTCCGTGCACTATTGGAGGAGCTGACCGGATTGGCCGAGGGGGTGGTGGTCAGCGCCCTGCGCGAATCGGTGCGGCACCTCGCCGAGGAATTCGCCGAACGACACGAACTACTGCCCGCCGAGGGCGAACGCCCCACCTGGCTGGAGCGGCCGATCCCGGTGCTCAACGAACGACTCCTCGAATCCACCGAGAACGACCTCGCGGCAGTGGACAAATTCCTGGCCGCCGATCACGCCCCGGAGTAGTGATGAACGCGAACACCCGCCGGACGGTATGGACCCGGGTTCACTACTGCGCGGAGGTGATGGTCGGCGTGATAGCGGGCACCGGGATGACCGCTATCTGCCTCGTGGGCTCGCTGTATGCCCTCTTCACCTTCGGCCTCTGGGTGGGGCCTATTCTCGCCCTGACGATTTGGCTGGCGAGTACGCTGGTCAGCTCCGTGCGCATGCACCTTCGCGGCTGGGATTCCGGCAATATTCGATTCCTGGTCGGCTTCGGAGCCATTCCCTGCCTCACGGGTATCGCGGCGATCACCTCGCTGATCATGTACGCACTGAGCGATCCGGCCGTCGGCTGAAAGGGATTGCGACGGCCTATGTTCCGGTGAGTTTGGCGACCAGTGGGGCGAATCGGTCGGCGTAGTCGGCGCCGAAGACGAAGTAGGAGAAGCCGAGTTCTTCTCTGCGACGCTGGATTTCCTCGGCGGCGGCCGCCGGATCATCGGGGAGGGCGATCACCGCGTCGGCGGCGTGGAATGGGGCGGGGTCGGTGCCGGGGGGAGCCATGTGGGGTGCGACGTAGTCGCCGATGATCGGGATGGCGAGAGCGAGTTCGATGGTGCCCGCCGCGCGGAAATTCGCGGTCAGACTGGCGATTTCGGCGCGCGGCTGGGTGCCCAGCGGGAAGGTGACCGTATCGGCGAACTCCGCGGCCAGCGCGCGGGCCTTCGGGCCGGAGACGGCCATGGCCACGGGGGTGTGACGGTCGGGACCGTCGAAATCCCTGAGCGCCGTCACGGTTTCGCGGATCGATGCCAGCCGCTCGCTGGGTGGTGGAACGCCGGGAATGCCCCGGTCGCGGAGTTCGTCCTCGATTCCCGGCCTGCCGGTGCCGATCCCCATCTCGAACCGGCCGCCCGTCATCAGCGACAGTGAATGCGCCTCCCACGCCGTCAGCCAGGACGGACGCAACGGAGACGCGTACACCCAAGAACCCACGCGCAGATCGGTCAGCGCCGCGACGGTGGCCAGTACGGGGCCGGGCGCAGGCTGCAACAGTGGGAAGTCGGGCATCAGCAGCGTCGAATACCCGCTGTCGGCAATCCGGCGCGCACGGTCCAGCCACGTCGGCAGATCGGTGTAGATCGGGGCGACCACCCCGAATCGAAACGGTCTCGTCATACCCCGAATTCCTCTCTGCGGTCGGAGAGATCACTGGCCGATGGCCTACCCATGATCATCTCCCTCTGTACAACCAGAGACGAGGCGGTCACCGGAAATTCATCGGTGGGGGGAATGCGCCGCATCGACACGGCCCATCGCGGCGTAGCCGTCGCCGACGCGTCCCCTCGATCCCCTTACCGCTGGGGCAGGATGCGCGCATGAAGGTAATCCACTTCGGCGCGACCGGCATGATCGGGCCGGGGGTGCACAACGAGTGCCTGCGGGATCAGCGGGTGGGAGCAGGTGCTCGCGGTCGCGTCCCCGGGCTCCGAGACCCGCATCCGCGCGCCCCGGGATATCAGCGCGCGCCATTGCCTAGGCGGCGCCGCACCTGATGTCGAGCCGCCCACAGGCGGCTCGACATTCACAAACAGGACTTACTGGGCAATATCACACTCGGTCGAATGGCTACCGGATCTCGAATCGGTCGACACCGTCTGTCGAATCCGCGCACGGGCCACCAATTCGGTCATCTCGATGAGGGAATCCGCCAGATGCGGACGTAGGCCCGCGCGCACATCGTCGAATACAGCCCGGATCGTGGCGGATGGAACACCGGGAAACTCTCGCATCAGCCGTAGCACGGACACCCTGCTGCGAGCCATTCGAATGCCTTGTACCGCAACACTTTCGATGCTCCGGACAGGTGCTGACGCGACAGTTCTGGTTGGCGAGCCCATTACATATCCAATCCCATTGCCTGGTGATACTCGGTCGGATTCGAAACAGAGCCACCGGGGTCTGGAGTGGATCAAGGGCGGAGAAGTCCGGAGCGGAGAACAACTCCGGGTTGTACTTACGCGAACAGGGTACGACCAATCATGGCGATTGCACAGCCCTTTCCGGCGAGTCCCCGGCACCTCGCCGCAGGCAATTCGACTTCGGCATTGCGAGATAAAGTAATTCGTACCGGTAGCCCCGAAACCCCGGTCACCGCGACGGCAATCCCGGGAATGTCGGGCGGAGGCCGGCAGGGCGGACACCAGGGTGTCCGCCACCACTGTTCGGTCTCCTGCGGCGTCACCCTGCGCGCCGACGGCGGCCCGGCCGCGGAGATATCGACACCGATCCGGCCCGCGATCTCCGGCAGCCGGGACGACGAACTGCCCGAATGGGTTTCGCGGCTGGGCGTCCGCCCGGTGGCGTACGTCTCGCTGGGCACCGTCCCGATCGTCAACCAGCCCGCCGCATACGAGCCCCTCGTGAGCGGCCTCGCCACCCTGGACGCCGATATCATCGTCACCGTCGGCCGCCAGACCGATCCGGCGGCACTCGGCCCGCAACCGCCCAATATCCATATCGCACAGTGGTTGTCGCTGGCCGCGTGCCTCCCCCGCTGCGATGCGGTGCTCTGCCACGGCGGTGCGGGCACCACGCTCACGGCCCTGTCGCACGGGCTCCCGCTGATGCTCTCGCCCCGCGGTGCGGACCAATTCCCGACCGCCGACGCCGTCCGGCGAGCGGGGCGCGGCCCGGGTGCTCACCTCCGCACAGGTGACTCCCGACGCCATAGCGCGGGAAGTTTCGCCTGCTGTTCGCCGACAGCGCGTATCGTGATGCGGCCGAACGCATTCGCTCCGAGATTGCCCGTATGCCGTCCGCGACCTCGGCGGTCGACGTGCTGATGCGCCGCTTCGCGCTCGCGCCCGGTCGAGCCGCACTTGAACGGAGATGCCGATGCCGTATACGAGCTTCGTCGATGTTCTGCTCATTCTGACGCGCGGGGATGAGGTCCTGCTCGCGCGGCGGGCGAATACCGGCTATTCGGACGGGCTCTGGAATCTGCCGTCCGGCAAGCTCGAGGCGCAGGAGGATCTGGAGGCGGGGATGATTCGAGAGGCGCGGGAGGAGATCGGGATAGAGCTGTCCCGCAGCGACATTCGAATGGCGAATGCGGTGCACTATCAGCCCCCGGATCGGCAGAGCCGGGTGGGATTCTTCTTTCACGCCGACACCTGGTCGGGCGAGCCGTTCAATGCCGAACCGGACAAGTGTTCGGACCTGCGCTGGTTCCCGATCGACGCCATCCCGGAGGACACGGTTCCCTATACGAGCATCGGATTGGATCTGTTCCGGCGCGGTGAGCATTTCGGCCTGTCAGGCTGGACGGTGACGGCCGGAGACAGTCGGGGACGCGAGCGGGATTGACCGATACCGGCGTTCGAACAGCAGGGCGGTGGATCATGGCGGTATTCGTCGTTGGATTGGGCATTGCGCTTTTACCCCGCGCAAATCCGGACAAACCGCCATTCGATCCGGATACGGTGCCCGGCACACAGGTCGTATGGGTGACCGCACCCCGCGGCGAGGCGCGCGCGACCCTGGAGTTGTGGCAGCGGAATCGACTCCGGGATTGGAAGCGCACTTTCGCGGTACCCGCGTGGGTCGGTGCGGAAGGGATCTCCCCCCATGCCGCCGAGGGCCGCGCCTTCACCCCGCAAGGCACCTTCACATTGACCGAGGGATTCGGCCGCCGCCCCGATCCGGCGGCGCAACTGCCCTATCTGGCGATCGACCGGTCCAATACCTGGTGGTGGGTCTCGGATGTGGAGAGTCCGCTGTACAACACCGAATACCGGTGCGCCGCGCCGGATTGCCCATTCGACACCACCCGCGCGGAGAACCTGGGCCGGGTGGATCCGCAGTACAACCACGCGATCGTCATCGACTACAACCGTTCCCCGGCGCTGCCCGGCGCGGGTTCGGCATTCTTCCTGCACGGCGCTATCGGCGAACCGACCTCCGGATGCGTCGCGGTCTCCGAGGATGTGATGCGCACCCTGATCGCCACCCTGCAACCGGCGCGGCGGCCGGTCATCGGAATGTACGCGAGTTGAAAAAAGCTCCGGCCCAATCGAATTCGGGCCGGAGCAGACAGCGCGCAAACTCAGACGCACACACCGTTCAGATTCACCGCGTTGATGGTGGTCTGACCGACGGCGGGTCGCGTATCCGACGAATCGTCGAAATAGAACGCGCTCACCGTGTGCTGACCCTCGACCCCGGGAACCCAGAAAATGCTCGCGGTGCCATCGGTCACCGGCACCGTGCCGACCACATTGCCGCCCATATTCGCCAGGTGGCTGGTGAATTCGACGCGCCCGTGCGTCACCGGCGTGCCATCGGGCATCTTCACCGTGGCGACCGCGGTCTGCCCGCAGCCCACCGAGGCGATTTTCACCGGCCCGCCGCCGGTCATGGCGACCGACAGGTTGGGTGTGGCCGCCGCGTTCGCCTGCGGCGCGAGCGCCGCCATCGATACCGCGATACACGCCGCCGCGACCGCCGTACCGGCCCCGCGTGAAACTTCCAATCCGCTCATCGTGCCCCGTCTTTCGGATTTCCGGACCAATCGTGGACAGATCATCGAACCGGGTGGCAGGGTACCGGACGTACGAGCGGTGTACCGGGAGGCGGGGCGGTCAGACCAGGAATGTGAGGGCGGAGTCGGCCTCGTCGCGCAGTGCGGCGGCATGGGCGTCGATATTCACGCAATCGCTGAGCGTCGCGCCCGCATCGAGTTTGGCGATGACCCGCGCCTCGGCCTGTTTGACCGATGCCGCTGCGGCGAAAAGGGATTCGATCTCCGCCGGATCGACCACCACAATGCCCTCGGCATCGGCGAGCACGATATCGCCGGGGCTCACCGGCACTCCCCCGCAGGTGACGCGGACCTGGAGTTCGCCGAGTTCGGTGGTGGAACCGGACATCGGGGTGACGAATCGGCTGTACACCGGCAGCTCACACTCGCGCACATACCCGATATCGCGATATCCGGCGTCCACGATTATCCCGCCGAGGCCGCGCACCAGCGCACCGCGTGCGAAAAGCTCTCCGCCCAGCGCGATTTCACTGCTGCCGCCGTCCACGACGACGACATCCCCGGGCGAGGCCGACTCGATGGCCCGTAGGACGCCGAAGAAGTCGTCCTGACAGCGCACGGTGAACGCGGGTCCGAGGATTCCGGTGACGGCCGAGCGCGGTCGAATCGCGCTGTCCATGACCCGCAGGGATTTGTCCGCATCGCAGAGTGCGGTGGTATCGACGGTGTGGAAGGCTTCGGCAAATCGGTCGGCGAGCATGAGCGACGCCTTTCGAGGTTCGAATGCTGGTGGTCCCCCGACCCTACTGGCCGATCACGGCCCGATTCGGCGAGTCGCGGGAAACGCTCGCCCGCACACGGCGATTTCGGGTAGTGCGCTACTCAGGTTTCGGGCGCTGACCAGTCCTAACGTGATCTCGGGAGCCGAACGGCTCGGCCCCGAAGGGGAATGATCATGATCGATATCATCACTTTGCGCGGCACCGGGGAGCAGCGCAATACCGACGGCACACCGGCGGGCATGCTGCACGATGTGGCCAAACTGCTGGACCCGGCCAAGTTCACCGCCTTCGAACCCGATTGGCCCGCCGCCATCGGACCAGATCCGGAGGTATGGGGCCCGTCGCTGGACACCTCGGTGCGCAAAGGCGTGGCAGCGGGTGTGAAAGCCATTCAGGGTTCACCGAATATCTGTGGGCTGCTGAGCTATTCGCTGGGCGGCATTGTCGCGAGCACGATTCTCGACGGTGTGCGCGCGGGCCGGTACACCAATACCGATGGTTCACCGCTGGAGATCGCGTTCGTGGTCAATATCGCCAATCCGCTGCGCGGGCCCGGGCAATCGGTCGGAAACCTGTGCGGCTCCGACACTTACGGCCTGCACGGACGGCACGGACCGTGGCCGGTGGGAATCGATGTGCGCGAATACGCCAATCCCGATGACATCATCACCGCCTCCCCCGCCGATTCACCGCTGCGCGGTATCGACACCGCCATCTCGCCGTTCTCGCTCGTGGAGGGCGCGCGCATCGGAAACCTCACCCCACTGCTGTTCCACGAGTTACTGAACTTCCTGCTGCGGCATCCGATTGCCAATATCGACCGGTACGCCGCCGCGGTGCGCGGCCTGCTCGGCTATCTGACCCCGTGGCCCGATGGCGAGCATGTGCGCTACTCCGGACACATTATGCCGGGTACCGATGTGCTGTGGACGACCCATGCCGCGGAGTATCTGAATGCCGCCTACTGAGCCGCGTCCGCCCAGATATCCGGCGGCACGATATCGCGGGATCGGCCGTGCGAGTCCAGGATTCGGCCGAGCAGCTTCTCATGCCGCAGGGTCACCGTGCGTTCGGTGACCATCAGGCCCGGATGCGTGGTGGCGAGCTGATTCTCGAAACGGGTGACCTCTGCGACCGAATGCAGACCGGCCTGCAGGATGAGATTGTGGGTACCGCTCACGGCCGCGCAATTGCGGGTCTGCGGTAGGCGGATGAGGGCGTAACCGATCTCGGGGAGTGCGGCGGTGGGCGCGGTGGCGCGATAGGTGACCGCCACCGGCCAGCCGCCCAGCGAACGCGCGAAATCGCAGCGGAAGCTCACCATGCCGAGCCGGGTAAGTTCATCGAGCCGGCGCTTGACGGTGGAGCCGCTGGTGCCCAGGGCCGCGGCGACCGCCCGGTGCGCGGCCCGCCCGTCCCGCGACAGCTCCCCCATCATGGCCCGATCGACCGCGGTGATGCGGCGACGGCCGCGCTCGGCGGCGCTGCTCACCTCGGGCGCGCGCAGGCGATTGCGCTGCTCCGGGGCCAGCGCGTCGATACGCCAGCTGCCGCCCTCGGCGAACCAGTGCGTGACGATCTGCGTGCGAATGGCGGCGATATGCGCGATCGCCGGGAGCACGTCCAGGGTGTACCGGGCCATCTGATCGAAATCGCGGGTGGCCACGGTGGCGAAGATGCGGTTGCTGCCTCCGGCGCGTTCCAGGGTGAGCATATGCCGATGCCGGGCCAGCTCGGCCACCACGGTCGCGGTTTCCCCTGCGGCGCAGTCGATATCGACGTACGCGGCGCAGACGTGATCGTAGAGCGCGGGCCCCGGTGACATGCACACCCAGGCTGTGCCCCGCTCGCTCAGTCGCTGCCAGCGCCGGGCGACGGTGACCGGGTCGACGCCGAGCACGCCGCCGAGCTCGGTCCAGGAGGCGCGCGGCCGCAGTTGCAGGGCGTGGATGAGCGCCAGCTCCTCCTCGGTCAGCAGTCTGGCTTCATCCTGCATCGGCACCGGTCCTTCTGGCGACATCCTGCGATTCCTTCGGCCTCGCCGTCCAGTCTCGCACAATCGAGTCGACCCTCTACGCGGAGAGACTGGAGCGGACGCCATGGCATTCGGCGATTACCAGAACGAGATCTACTTCAACGGCCTGCGCGGTGTGGTGCCGACGCTGCCGGTGAGCTTCGACGAGCTGGAGGCGCGGGCGCAGACCGCCATGCCGCCGTCGGTGTGGTCGTATGTGGCCGGCGGCGCGGGCAATGAGCGCACCCAGCGCGCCAATGTCTCGGCCTTCGATCAGTGGGGGCTCATCCCCCGCATGTTCGTGGGCGCGGCGCAGCGTGATCTGTCGGTGGAGCTGTTCGGAATGACCCTGCCCGCACCGGTTTTCCTGGCTCCCATCGGTGTGATCGGCCTGTGTTCGCAGGACGGTCACGGCGATCTGGCGACCGCGCGAGCCGCCGCCCGCACCGGTGTGCCCATGGTGGCCTCGACCCTCATGGTCGATCCGCTCGAGGATGTGGCGGCCGAATTCGGGGATACGCCGGGGTTTTTCCAGCTGTACACGCCCACCGATCGCGATCTCGCGGCCAGTCTGGTCGAGCGCGCCGAGCGGGCGGGCTACAAGGGCATCGTGGTCACCCTGGACACCTGGGTCACCGGATGGCGGCCGCGCGATCTGGCCACCGGTAATTTCCCGCAGCTGCGCGGGCACTGCCTGGCGAACTACTTCAGCGATCCGGTGTTCCTGAAGAGTCTGGCCAAATCCCCCGCCGAGGATCCGCAGTCGGCGATCCTGCGCTGGATCCAGGTCTTCGGCAATCCGCTCACCTGGGCCGATCTGCCGTGGCTGCGGTCGCTCACCACGCTGCCGTTGCTCGTGAAGGGCATCTCGCACCCCGAGGACGCCCGGCGTGCCCGGGACGGCGGCGTGGACGGCATCTACTGCTCCAATCACGGTGGCCGCCAAGCCAATGGCGGTATTCCGGCCATCGATCTGCTGCCCGAGGTGGTCGAGGCGGCCGAGGGTCTGCCGGTACTGTTCGACTCCGGTATCCGCTCGGGTGCGGACATCGTCAAAGCGCTCGCCCTCGGTGCGACTGCCGTCGGCATCGGGCGGCCCTACGCCTACGGGTGCGCCCTGGGCGGCGCGGACGGCATCACCCATGTGCTGCGCACCCTGCTCGCCGAGGCGGATCTGATCATGGCGGTGGACGGCTATCCCACCCTGGCCGACCTCACCCCGGACGCGCTGCGCCGCGTCCGCTAGTTCCTTGGCGGATTGCACGAGAGAAACGATGCGAGTGCGGCAATAGGCCGAAAAGCATTGAAGGCGTGCGAATGCCGGTGGCGGGTGTCCTAGAGTCCGTGGCCACCACCGCATGGTGGTGTCACTGCGAATCAGGAACATCTATGCAACTTCGCATTTTGCGCGCCGGTCTCTCGTTCACCGCCGCATTCTCGGCCGTCGTTCTCGCATTACCGGCAGCGGCGTCGGCGGCGGCCAGTATTCACTTCGCCGCCGCGGTCGACTCACCCTCGGGCGGATCATTTCCGTCCTGGGGTCCGGGACCGTCGCCGATCGGAATGGTGGGAGCCGATTTCACCGGGGACGGCGTGCCCGATATCGTCGCCGCGGATTTCGGCGGTGACGGCCCGATCATTATGGCGGGCAAGGGCGATGGCACCTTCTCGCCCGGAAAACGGGTGGGCTCGGTCGGGAATGGTTACGGCGCGGTCGCGGCCGGTGATCTCAATGGCGACGGCAAGCCCGATGTGGTCGCGCAGGCGTGGACGCAGATCGCGGTATTCCTCAATAATGGCGACGGCACCTTCAAGGTGGGCAAGAAGTACACCACCGTGGAGGGCGCACAGCAGGAGGTCATCGTCGCCGATGCCAATGGCGACGGCAAAGCCGATGTGCTGAGCCTGATTCCGACCGGTGTGCAGACCTGGCTGGGGCAGGGCGACGGAACGTTGAAGTCGGGGCCCTCGGCCATTATCGCCGGTCCGGCCGCGGCGTTCACCACCGGAAAGTTCAACAGCGACAATACGATTGATATCGCGATAAACAATGATCTGCTGCAACAGGTCGAGGTGTTCACCGGTAACGGCGACGGCGGATTCACCCGAAAGGGTTCCAGCAGCGGCGGACTCATCACCGAGGATGTGCGGGCCGGTGACTTCGATGGCGACGGCATCGACGATGTGGTGACGGCGGACTCGTTCTCCTTCAGCACCACCGTGCTCATCTCCGACGGTCAGGGTGGATTCAAGAAGACGAATCGGGTGAATCTGTCCGGCCTCGGCCCGACCAGTATCGCGGTGGCCGACTTCGATCACAATGGCACCCTGGACGCGGCCATGTCGGCGGTCATCAGTTCGAAAATGGTGGTATTCAACGGAAATGGCGACGGCACACTGACCATTGCCGACAGCTATCCGGTGATCGGGCAACCGCAGACCCCGGTGATCGCCGATTTCAACCGCGATGGAAAGCCCGATATCGCGGTCGCCGGGGCCGCCAACGCGGTTTCGTTCCTGGGCAATAATTCATAGCCGCGACAAACGCCAGGCGCGCGGGGTCATCCCCTGCTCGGCGCGGAAGCGGCGGGCGAAGTAGCCGGGATCGAGCATTCCCACGCGCCTGGCGATCGCATTGACCGGCAGGTCCGACTCCGAGAGCAGGCGTCGGGCCTCGGTCATGCGGCGTTCGATCAGCCAGTCCTGCACGGTGCGGCCGGTGCGGCGACGGACCAGCGTGGTGAGGTACGCGGGAGTCATGCCGACCGATCGGGCGATATCGCGCAGCGAGATCGGCTCGCCGAAACCCTTTTCAATGGCATCGAAGACCTCCGCCAGCACGGTCTCATTGCTGCGGCGCAGATCGCCCACCACATCGTCGGCCAGGCGCGCGACATCCACGAGCAGCAGGGTCAGATGCGCGGCGGCGGCCTGGCGGAATCCGGCGCGGCGCGTGGACAACTCCTCCTCGATGGCGGCGATGGTGTTCTCCCACATCGGTTGTCGCCGCACCGGAACACGCAATCGCAGCAATCCATCGGCATTGCCGTGCAGGAAGGGGAACAGCAGCGGATGCGCGCGCCATGCGGGCCACGGCGCCCGGGTGTCGTCACCGAGCGCGGCGGGGTCGAAGAGCACCCCGCAGGCGCTGTCCATCGGTATCCCCGCGGCGTCGATGACCGCACCGGGCGCGACGACATACAGATCGCCGGACCTGGATATCTCCGGATGCTCGGAGCCCGCGGCGATGTACATCAGTACCGGGAAATCGTGGATATGCGGAACCCCGTGCGCGGGCATCATGCCGCCGGTGAAGCGCATGACCGACAGCGGTGGCACGGACGGGTCGGTGGCGTAGCGGTACACCGGCACCCCGGCCTCGTATCGGACGGGGTGCGTACGCTCGGACATGAACCAAAGATAATCCTGATTCTGCCGACAATCACCCAATTACTTTGTCAGCCAGCGGACGACCATGGACGACATGACGAAACATACTCCGGTCACGCAGGCCATAGGCAATGAACACGACTACCTCCCCGCAGCCGGGCGCGATGCCATGCTGCCGTTCTACGATCTGTTCACCCGGGCGCTGGGCGTCGGCAGGGTGCATCGCGCGCTGATTCGGCAGGCCGGTCTCGCACCGGGCGATCGGGTGCTCGAGATCGGCTGCGGTACCGGCAATCTCACCATCGCGGCCAAGGACGATCAACCCGGCGCGGAGGTGGTGGGCACCGATCCGGATCCACTGGCCCTCGTGCGCGCTGAGCGTAAGAGCAAGGGCCGCAGCGGCCTTCGCTATGAGCGCGCCTACGGTCAGGAGTTGCCCTTCCCGGACGGCAGCTTCGACCACGTGCTGTCGGCGTTCATGCTGCACCACCTCTATCCGGCGGTGAAGGAGGCCACCGCCGCCGAGGTCTTGCGGGTACTGCGCCCCGGCGGGCAGTTGCATCTGGTGGATATCGGCGGAAACCTCACCGCCGCCGACGGATTCAGTGCGCGACGCATGCTGAAGAACCCCCACGTGGCCGCCAATCTGGGCGAGGGGATCCCACGTTTGCTGCGCACCGCCGGATTCGACTGCGAAGAGGTGGATTCCCGCGTCTACCGGCACGTCAGCCGGGTCACCTACTATCGGGCCACTCGACCGGCCTGAGTCCGTCCGCGCGCGGACGGCCCCCGGCGCTCATCCGCGTTCGCCGCTCACCACTTGAGTATGGGCAGCGGTGAAAGCGGATGGGTGCGTAGGCGTTCCGCGCCGAGATGCAGTAGGCGGCGATGGAATCCGGCGTCGGGGAATTCCTCGGTGAGCGTGCGGTAGACCGATCGGGAGACGCCGAAGCGGCCCAGCACGCCCATCTCGACATCGACCGCATCGGCCCGGCGGAAGATCTCCACCGGATCGTCCGCGCTGCCCGCGGATCTGAGTTTGTGATGCTGGTCGATCATCCGGACGACCAGCGGGCTCGACTCGCCCTGGCCGTTGCCCTCCAACCAGTGATCGGCGAGTTCCTCGGAGGGTGCGAGATAGTCGAAGGTACCCGCGGTCCAGATGCCCAGATCGTGAAATACGGCCGCCGCCAGGAACTCCGGACGATCGCTCGGTGCGGGCTCGCTCCCGGGTGCGACCAGATCGCACAGGCTGAGCACCCGGAGCACATGGTTGGTGTAGGCGACTCGATCGCTCCCGAGTTCGGTCGTCCACGGTGCCAGGCGGCGGCCGACTTCCGCGCGGAGCGCAGTGCTGTCCATAGCCCTCGACGATAGAAGAACCCTCGGCCGCCGGAGCCGCATTCGCGCTCCGGCACGGCCGATTTCTCTTGGCACACGGCATTTTTCATAGCGGTGGCACCCCATGGACACCGCGTCGGACCAGTGGCCCGCCGAGCAGGCGGGCCACTGCCACCACTACGAGCTGACGACCGAGGGCACGCCCAGCGACGAGAGCGTGTCCACCAGAAAGGCGTTCACCGCGTCCGGGCGCTCGAGCTGAACCAGGTGCCCGGCCTTGGGAACCTCGACCACCGCGCGGAGATCGGGCACCCCCGCGCGCATGGTCGCCAAGGGGTCGCGACCGCTGAAGCCCTCCATATCCGGATCCTTCTCGCCGTAGAGGAAGAAGGCCGGAACGCTCACCTTGGCACCGGCGTACGCCTCGGTGAGCTCCCAGTTGCGGTCGAGATTGCGGTACCAGTTCAAACCGCCGGTGAAGCCGGTGCGCTCGAAATCGGCGACGAGCGTATCGAATTCCTCCTGCGAGAGCCACGGCCACGGCAGCGGCGGAGCCTCGGGGAGTACCTCGAGGTAGCCGAGGCCGGGCGGGTTCTTCCAGGTGTCCAGGTAGTGGTACTCACCGCTGAGCGAGAAGTACACCCGGGCCAGGAAGCCGCGCGGATCCGCCGCCAGTTCGGCGTCGGCGACACCCGGGGTCTGGAAGTACGACAGGTGCAGGAAGTGCCGTTCGGCGGCCTTGGTCCAGAACGCCGAGGGGGCGCGCGGCGGGCGCGGGCTGAACGGATTGTTCAGGACGGCCACCGCCTCGACCCGTTCGGGCGCGCGCAGCGACAGCTCCCACACCAGTTGCGCACCGAAGTCCAGGCCCACGAAGACGGCCTTATCCGCGCCGATATCGTCGAGCAGGGCCAGCAGATCCCCGATGACGGCCTCGTTGGTGTACGACTCCAGCCCGGCCGGGGCATCGGTCCGGCCGTACCCGCGCAGGTCGGGTGCCAGGGCGCGGTACCCGGCGGCGGCCACCGCTTCCAGCTGGTGATGCCACATGAACCAGGTGTGCGGGAACCCGTGGCAGAAGACGACCGGATACCCCTGTCCCTGCTCTGCGACGTGCATTCGGATCTCTCCGGTATCGATCGTCCGATGCGTCAGCTCCACTACCGCCTCCAATTTCTAGAACACGTTCTTATTTCAAGGTAGTGTCCAGAGGTCGTGAGCGAAATACCCAAGATTCTCGCCGGAACGGTCGCCGTGGTGACCGGAGCCAGCCGTGGCATCGGCAAGGGCATTGCCCTGGAGCTGGGCGCGGCCGGTGCGACCGTCTACGTCACCGGGCGCACCACCACCCCCGGGCAGTTGCCCGGCACCGTGGCGGGCACCGCCGCCGAGATCGACGCGCTCGGCGGCGTCGGGGTGCCGGTTGTCTGCGACCACCGGGACGATGCGGCCGTGGAAAAACTGTTCGCACAGGTGCGTGACGAACAGGGCCGCCTGGACGTGCTGGTCAACAATGTCTACAACTCCCCCGCCGCGGCGCGCTGGCTCGGCCGCAAATTCTGGGAAGTGCCCGCCAAGGCATGGGACGAGACCTTCGATATCGGCGTCCGATCGCACTATGTGGCAAGCGTTCTGGCCGCACCGCTGCTGATCGAATCGAGCGGGCTGATCGTGAACGTGTCCTCGCCGGGCGCGGTGCGGTACATGCACAATGCCGTCTACGGCGTCGGCAAGACCGCGCTGGACCGGCTCACCGCCGATCTGGCGCACGATCTGGCCGATACCGGCGCGACGGCGGTCTCACTGTGGCCCGGCATCGTGGATACCGAACTGCTGCAAATGGTTCCGGCCGATGCCGATGGCCGGCGGCTGGTCACCCTGCCCGGTGAGGGCACCTTCGATCTCGGCGAGGCCGAATCCCCGCGCTTCCCGGGGCGCGCCGTCGCCGCCCTCGCGGCCGATCCGAATCGCAAGGCGCGCAGCGGAAAAGCCTGGAAGGTCGCCGATCTGGCCGAGGACTACGGCTTCACCGATATCGACGGCCGCGTACCCCGCGCGGATTAGTCACCACCGACAAACGTTCCCGGACAAGAGGAGTACAGCAAGTTATGCGTCGCGTTTTCGTCGTCGGTGTCAATATGACCCCGTTCGTCAAGATCGGGTCCCGCGAGTGGACCTACCCGGAGATGGTCGGTGAGGCCGTGCGCGGGGCGCTCGGCGATGCCGGTGTCGGCTACGACCAGGTGCAGCGCGCCGCCGTGGGATATGTGTTCCAGCCCTCCGCCGCAGGGCAGCGGGCGCTGTACGACGTGGGCCTGACCGGGATTCCGGTGGTCAATGTGAACAACAACTGCGCCACCGGCTCCACCGCGCTCATGCTGGCCCGCGAATGGGTCGGCGCGGGAATCGTCGATGTGGCCCTGGCGGTCGGCTTCGAGCAGATGACCAAGGAGGCCATGGCGGGTCCGGCCACCCGGCCCAAGGCCACCACGGTGGATCATCACCTGGGTGTCATGCGCGGGCAGTACGAGTTCAGCCAGGCGCCGATCACCACGCAGTTCTTCGGCAACGCCGCCATCGAGCATATGAAGCAGTACGGGACCACCCCCGAACAGCTCGCCGCCGTGGCCGTGAAGAATCATGAGCATTCGACGCGGAATCCCTTGGCGCAGTTCCAGGATGCGTACACCCTGGACCAGGTGCTCACCGATAAGCCGGTGCACGGACCGCTGACGCGCTCGCAGTGCTCGCCCATGTCCGACGGCGCGGCCGCGGCCGTGGTGGTCAGCGAGGAGTACGTGCGGGCGCACGGGCTTCAGGCGCAGGCCGTCGAGATCCTGGCGCAGGAACTCGCCACCGATGACGGCACCTCGTTCTCGACCGGTTCCATGATCGATGTGGTGGGCGCGCCCATGACCCGCGCGGCCGCGTCGAAGGTGTTCGCCACCGCCGGAATCGGCGCGAATGATGTCGATGTGATCGAGCTGCACGACTGCTTCACCGTCAACGAGCTCATCACCTACGAGGCGCTGGGCCTGTGCGGTGAGGGGGAATCCGGTGCGCTCATCGAATCCGGGGCGACCACCTACGGCGGCACCTGGGTGGTGAACCCGTCCGGCGGGCTCATCTCCAAGGGGCATCCGCTCGGCGCGACCGGGCTGGCGCAGGCCACCGAATTGTCCTGGCATCTGCGCGGACTCGCGGGCGACCGGCAGGTGCCGGACGCGCGCATCGCGCTGGCGCACAACCTGGGCCTGGGCGGCGCGGTGGTCGTCACCCTGTATGCCGCCAATACGCTGTGATCTGGACGGAGTGAGATATCAATGACTGCAATCGATTCCGACACCCTGCTGCGCCTGCCGGTGCACAACGGCCACGCCCTCGTTGCGGGGCTGCGGCGGCACAAGAACCGGCCGGTGCTGACCCTCGGTGACCAAATCCTCACCGGCGGTGAGGTACTCGACGCCATCAGCCGCTATATCGCGGCCTTCGAGGAGCACGGTGTCACCACCGGGACGCCCGTGGGCGTGCTCGCGCTGAACCGGCCCGAGGTGCTCTTCACCATCGGCGCCGGGCAGATCGTGGGCTCGCGGCGCACCGCGCTGCATCCGATCGGCGGGCTCGACGATCACGCGTATGTGCTTGCGGACGCCGGGATTACGACACTGATCCTGGATCCGGTGCCCGCGTTCGTGCAGCGCGCCCGCGAGCTGGTGGATCGCGTGGAGGGCCTGAACCGGGTGCTGACCCTCGGGCCGGTGCCCGAGGAGCTCGCCGATGTGGGCGTGGATCTGCTCGCGGCGGCGGACAAGTACTCCCCGCGGCCGGTCGAGGCCGTGGAGTTGCTGCCCGAGGACGTCATCTCCATCGCCTACACCGGTGGCACCACCGGTAAGCCCAAGGGTGTCATCGGCACCGCGCAGGCCATGACCACCATGACGCAGATCCAGCTGTCGGAATGGGAATGGCCGACGCGGCCGAAATTCCTTATCTGCACGCCGCTTTCGCATGCGGGCGCGGCGTTCTTCCTGCCGGTCGTGCTGCTCGGCGGCCAGTGCGTGGTGGTGCCGCGCTTCGAGCCCGGTGAGGTGCTGCGCGCCATCGAGGAGCACAAGATCAGCGCCACCATGCTGGTGCCGTCCATGCTCTACGCGCTGCTGGATCACCCCGACTCCAAGACCCGCGACCTGTCCTCGCTCGAGACGGTCTACTACGGTGCGGCCGCGATCGATCCGAATCGCCTGCAGGAGGCCATCGATCGATTCGGGCCGATCTTCGCGCAGTACTTCGGTCAGTCCGAAGCGCCCATGGCGATCAGCTACCTGGGCAAGCAGGAGCACGACAAGGAGCGACTGACCTCGTGCGGCCGCCCCTCCACGGCCATCCGAGTCGCGTTGCTGGACAAGGAGGGCAACCGCGTCGCCCCCGGCGAGGTCGGCGAAATCTGCGTCTCCGGACCACTTCTCGCGGGCGGCTACCTCAATCTTCCCGAGGTCACCGCCGAAACCTTCGTCGACGGTTGGCTGCACACCGGTGACCTGGCCCGCCAGGACGACGACGGCTTCCTGTTCATCGTCGGCCGCAGCAAGGACATGGTCGTCACCGGCGGCTTCAACGTCTTCCCCCGCGAGGTCGAAGACGTCGTCTCCGAACATCCCAAGGTCCTGAATGTGGCGGTCGTCGGCGTCCCCGACGCCTACTACGGCGAAGCGGTCACCGCCGTCCTGGTCCTGGACCCCGAAACCGCCGCCGACCCCGCCGCCGTCGAGGTCGTCACCGCCGAAATCCAAGCCGCGGTGAAGCAGCGCAAGGGTTCGGTCCAGTCCCCCAAGCACGTCCTGCTGGTCGACGAACTCCCCCTCACCGGCCTCGGCAAACCCGATAAGAAGGCAATCCGCGTCCTCGCCGCCGAACGCCTCGGCCTGGCCTGATCGCATCGAATATCCAACGCCCCGTCGACCTTTCGGCCGGCGGGGCGTTCCCGACTCGAAACGCGGGCCGCCGAATGTGTGATCAGTGGCGTACATGCAGTTCGAAACCCTTGCGGCCCAATGGTTCCAGCCCGTGCTTGAGGTGCAGGGACGGGATTTCGTAGTCACCGAAGTTCTGTGGGCGGAATGGGATGGGGTCGGTGGAGTCCAGGGTCAGCAGGCGCTCCTTCCATGCCTTGGCCACGTCCGGATAGTCCTGCTCGGTCAGGCGGTCGGTGCCGTGCAGGACGAAGGGCGGCAGGACCTCGATGCCCGGGTAGTAGAGGATGCCGTGCTGGATGGGGAAGAGCAGATCGTCGATGGGGCCGTTGATACCGCGGGCGGAATAGTGCGACTCGGGGCCGCCGATGGTGACCGACAGCAAGGCTTTTCGGCCCGCGAGGGTGCCCTCGCCGAAGCGTTCGCCGTAGCGGGTGTCGCTGTGCTCGCCGACGCCGTAGGCGAAGTTGTAGGTGAACACCCGGTCCACCCAGCCTTTGAGAATGGCGGGCATCGAATACCACCACAGCGGGAATTGGAAGATGATCGTGTCGGCCCACAGCAGCTTGCGCTGTTCGGCGCGGACATCCTCGGTGAGGGTGCCCGCGTCGAACGCGCGGCCGGAATCGCGGGCGACCCGCAGCGGGTTCGAGGCGGCCGGACCGTAATCGTCCGCATCCACCACCGCCTTCCAGTTCATCGCGTAGAGATCGCTCACCCGGACCTCGTGCCCCAGGGATTCGAGAGTGGACACGGCCAGGTCCTTGAGCGAGCCATTGAGCGAATTCGGCTCGGGGTGCGCGTGGACGATGAGCGTCTTCATGGAAACTCCTTCGGATCGGATGCCTTCGATCGTGGGCCGCACGCCGCCGTTCGTTCAGGGGCGGCGCTTCCATCGGACGGAGCTTCCTGGTAACGGCAGGACCACCTTCACCGGCGGCGGCGACGCCATACTGGAGGGCATGGATGATCTTGCGGGTTTTTTGCGTACCCGGCGGTCCCGGGTCGATCCGGCGACCGTCGGCATTCCCGCGGACCGGTATCGCCGCGTCGAGGGATTGCGGCGTGAGGAGGTCGCGCATCTGTCGGGGGTCAGCGTGGATTATTACGTGCGCTTGGAGCAGGGGCGGGCGACGCAGCCTTCGGAGCAGGTGCTCGATGCTCTGGCGCGGGTCCTGGGACTCGATGAGATCGAACGTGAACACCTCGACCGGCTGGCGCGGCAACGCCGTCGCCGCGCCAAGGCACCGAGCGGGCGGGTGCGCCCGGAACTGCTGCGGGTCCTCGATCTGGTCGCCGACGCGCCTGCCCTGATCATGGACCACCGCCTGGACGTGGTCGCCGGGAATCGCCTGGCCGGACTCCTCTACGATCGTCCGCTGCCCGGGCTGAACACCGCCCGGCACATCTTCCTCGAGGAGGCCGAGCGCGGGCTCTACGCGGACTGGGAACAGTGCACCCGCGATGTGGTCGGACATCTGCGACTGGCCGCGGGCAAGTACCCCGACGATCCGCGCCTGGCCTCACTCATCGGCGAATTGTCCATGGGCAGTGAGCGTTTCCGCCGACTGTGGGCGCGCGCGGATGTGCGCGCCCGAACCCACGGCCGCAAGGCGTACCGGCATCCACTGGTCGGCCTGCTGGAACTGCATCAGGAGAACTTCGCACTCCCGAACGAATCGGGGATGGAACTGATCGTGCTGTCCGCCGCGCCCGACAGCGCCGCCGCGGACGGCCTGCGCCTGCTCGCCGGCCTGGACGCGGTCGGCGAGGTTCGGACGGATGAGAATGCCCGGGTGCGCGACTGAACCCGAAACCGTTGCGCGCTCAGGGATTCGAGTCCAGCCAGGCGAAAGCCGCCGCGGTCAGTGCGGTTACGCCGCAGTCGATGGCCGGTTCGGCCAGGGGTGCGAAGTACGGCGAGTGATTCATGGGGATATCGCGTTCTACGGTGCCGTTCTCTTGCGCCGCGGCGACTTTCGCGGGATCGGCTCCGCCGAAGAACCAGAAGGACAGTGGCGCGCCGGCGGCCTCGGCGAGGATGCCGACGTCCTCGCTCGCAGGGAAGGCGGCGATGTTCAGGACCCGTTCGGCCCCGAGGGCATTCGATAGCGCGCCGCGCGTCTTGTCCAGTGCCACCGGATCATTGACGGTTACCGGTAGGCGCATCAGCAACTCGATGGTCGGCGCGCGATCCGCGCCCGAAGCCGCGGCTTCCGCGCACACGATGCGCCGCACCGCCTCGACCACCCGATCGCGCACCTCGGTGGAGTAGGTGCGCACGCTGACCCCGAGCACGGCCTCATCGGCGATGATGTTCTCCTTGGCGCCCGCGTGCAGACTGCCGATCGTCACGACCGCCCGATCCGTGGCGGCGACCTCACGCGAGACGATGGTCTGCAAACGCAGGACGGCCGCGGCGGCCATCACGATCGGGTCGACGGTCGTCTCGGGGCGCGAGCCGTGACCGCCGCGACCGTGCAGGGTGATCCGCAGGCTGTCGTTCGCGGCGAGGAAGGGACCCGGATGGGTCGCCACCGTTCCCACCGCGATCGGCAGAACATGCTGCGCCAGTACGATTTCCGGCTTACCGAAGCGCTCGAACAGACCGTCGTCGACCATGGCCTGCGCACCGCGCCCGACCTCCTCGGCGGGCTGGAAGACCGCCACCACCGTGCCCGACCACCGCGCGCGGGCCTGCACCAGCGCATCCAGCGCGCCGAGCAGGCAGACGGTGTGCATATCGTGCCCGCAGGCATGCATCACCGGCTCACCGCACTCCGGATCGAAGGCGGTCGAGGCGTACGCGAGCCCGGTCTGCTCACGCACCGGCAGCCCGTCCATATCGGCGCGCAACAGCACCGTCGGGCCGGGACCGTTCACCAGGCGCGCGACCACACCCGTCCCACCGACGCCCTCGGTCACCTCGAAGCCGAGCGCCCGGGCGCGCCGAGCGGCGATCCCCGCGGTCCGATGCTCGGCGAAGGAAAGCTCGGGATGCGCGTGCAGATCCCGGTACAGCGCAACAAGATCCGCATTGATGCGGGCAACACGAGTGTTGATCCACGACACAGCACCAATCACAACAAATCCCTCCCGGTAGAAGAGGACAACACGCGTTGAAGCTCCGGCACCGATCAGAGGCAGCCACAGGGCGACCGTACAAACATACTGTTCTGCCGCTTCTCCCGTGGCCCGATACGCCCATACCTCACAGCGCACAGGGGAATTCGTGCCGTCAGTGCGCGCCGGGGCGGGAGATCATGAGGACCACGACAGCCGCCCAGAGCAGGTTGTAGATGCCCGAGGTCATGGACAGGGTGCGCAGGCGCTGTCCCGCGTCGGGGTGCTCGAGCGCTTGGCGTTGCAGCGGATGGATGAAGGCCGCCAGCAGCGCGCCCGCCGCGAAGGTGAGGCCCATGGAGAGGGTGATCCAGACCTCGCCCATCCGGCCCTGGACCGCCGCCAGCGCGATGCCCACGATCGGGACGGACAGGGCCAGGGCGGCGTAGGTGCCGGTAATGCGGTGGAATGCCTTGGCCACGGCGATATTTTGCTCCGGCGCGGGCGTCGCCGCGTCGACCGCCAGCGGCGCGTAGCGCGGGAACAGGCTTGCGGCGACGGCGGATCCGCCCACGAAGACAATGGCGACCAGCACGTGTATCGACAGCAGAATCTTCTGCATGACAATCCTCCAACCTTCAGTCCGGCTGAAGCATAGCGCCGGGCTTCAGCTTGGTTGAAGGTTGTGAAAAGGTCACCGCCACCGCGGAAATCGAGGATCAGGAACCGTTTCGACGGGCGAAGGCGGCGAGTACGGCGGTGCCCACCTGGCGCTGGAACGGATCGGCGGCCGGACCGAACAGCCGCTCGTCCACCTCGGCGACGACCTCCTGCGCCGCGTGCAACAGCCGCTTCCCTTCGGCGGTCAACTCGATGATCGAGGCCGAACCCGCCCGCGCCGTGCGATCCCGCACCAACCCCGCGGCCACCATCGCCTTCACCGCGGTGTGCACACTCTGCACGCTGATCGCCCCCATCCGCGCCAGATCACTGAACGACGCACCGGGCACCCTCGCGATATGCCCGAGCAGCGCCAGCCGGGAGACGGTGAGCCGCAGCGGCATCAGGGCCGCGGCGAGTTCGGCCTCGATACGATGCGCCAGGGTCAGCACGATGATCGACGCGCTCGCGGGCGGCGGTTCGGGGTGATCGCTCTCGGTGGTCACCGCCCCATCTTCCCGCACCGCCGGCGTCCTTTCGCCCGGCGACCGCCGCCGAAACGCCGACACACCCCGCCGATCGGAGGTGGACCGCGGGGCTCCACATCGGCCACCTCCTCGCGATCGAGCAGCCCGTCCAGGACCGCATAACCGTCGTTCTCGAAATCCGCCGACGCCGGGAAGCCGATCTCGCCCCACACGGATCGACCCGCTCGAGATGCGGGGCGGGTCCCGAGGTGCGGGTGGGACAGCGACCGATCAGAGTGTGGGTCGGCGACGACATTCCTTGGGAACTCCCATCTTCGGCTAATCGGCGGGTACGGCGACGAGCGGGTAGACCCCGTGCTCGTCATGCACTTCCTGACCGGTGACCGGCGGATTGAACACGCACAGCATGCGCATACGGGTGCGGGTGCGCAGGCGATGCCGCTCATGGCCGTTCAGCAGATACATCGAGCCGGGGCCGAGCTCATAGGTGACGGCGTTGTCGAGATCCTCGAGTGTGCCCGTGCCCTCGACCAGCCAGACCGCCTCGACGTGATTGCGGTAGTGGAATTCGTGCTCGGTATCGGCCTCGATGGTGGTCTCGTGGAAGGAGAAACCCACGCCGTCACCGCCCAGGATGATGCGCTTGCTGCGCCAGCCCGCCTCGGCCACGTCGCGGTCGGTTCCGGTGATCTCCGAGGTGGTGCGCACGATCATTTCAGCACTCCGTCGCAGACGGTGGCCACCGATTCGGCCAGGATGCCCAGGCCGTGTTCGAGCTCGGAATCGGTGATCGTCAGCGGCGGCAGCAGTTTCACCACTTCGTCGCAGGCGCCGGAGGTCTCGGTGAGCAGACCGTGCTCGAAGGCCACCTGGCACACCTTGCCCGCCTGCGAGGGCTCTTCGAAGACCAGACCGTGCACCAGACCGCGACCGCGGGTCGACAGGCCCGGGTAGGCCGAACTCAGCTCGATCAGATTACGGTGCACCAGTTCACCTTTGGCCATGGTCGAGGCGGCCAGCAGGGTGTCGGACCAGTAGTGGTCGAGCGCCACCTGCGCGGTCACGAAGGCCGGATTGTTCCCCCGGAAGGTGCCGTTGTGCTCACCCGGCGCCCACTGGTCGAGTTCGGGCTTCATGAGCACCAGCGCCATCGGAAGACCGTAGCCGCCAATGGATTTCGACAGCGTCACGATATCGGGGGTGATGTCGGCGGCCTCGAAGGAGAAGAACGGCCCGGTGCGCCCGCAACCCATCTGCACATCGTCGACGATCAGCAGAATCTCACGCGCGGCACACAGGTGGGCCAGGCTGCGCAGCCACTCGGGACGCGCGATATTGACACCGCCCTCACCCTGCACGGTCTCCACGATGACCGCGGCGGGCTTGTCCACACCGGAGGAGGCGTCATCGAGGATGGTCTCCATCCAGAGGAAGGGGTCCTCATCGGCGTCGGGCAGGTAGCCGTCATAGGGCATGGGCGTGGCATGCAGCAGCGGCACACCGGCCCCGGCCCGTTTGGCGGCATTGCCGGTGACGGCCAGCGCACCCAGGGTCATACCGTGGAATGCGTTGGTGAAGTTCAGGATTGTGGTCCGCCCGGTCACCTTACGGGCCAGTTTCAGCGCCGCCTCGACCGCGTTCGCACCGGTGGGCCCGGGGAACTGCACCTTGTAGTCCAGGTCGCGCGGAGCCAGGATGGTGCGCTGAATCGTCTCCAGCAGTCGACGTTTGGCGACGGTCGACATATCCAGGCCGTGCGTAATGCCGTCGGCCATAATGTAATCCACCAGCGCCTGCTTGAGCACCGGATTGTTGTGGCCGTAATTCAGTGCGCCCGCACCGGCGAAGAAGTCCAGATAATCGCGGCCCTCCTCATCACGCAGCCAGGCTCCGGAGGCGCTGTCGAATACCGTCGGCCAGGCCCGGCAATAACCGCGCACATTCGATTCGAGTTCTTCGAAGATGGTCATGTCGAGGGTAGTCATCATCCAACCTCCTGGTCGAGGGCTATACGGAACAGATGCTCGGGCTCATGGCCGTCGGGAAAATGGCCGGGATCGAAGAGCCGGCGGCGGGTGAGCCCGGCGCCGTGCCGCCGGGCGAGTGCGCCGAACATCGCGATGGAGGCCGCGTTGTCCGGCGAAACAGTGGTCTCGAGTGCGGAGATGCCCTGTTCGGCGAGACCGTCGAACAGGTAGTCGAGCATGGCCACACCCAGGCCCTTACCGCGATGTTCGGGCTCCACCGCGACCTGCCAGACGAAGAAGGCGTCCGGCTGTTGCGGGCGCAGATAGCCGATGACGAATCCGCCGATCGCGCCGTCGATTTCGGCGACCGCCGAGGTGGCCGCGAAATCCCGGCACCACAGCAGATAGGCATAACTCGAATTGGTGTCGAGGACTCCCGAATTCGCGGCGATCTGCCACAACCGCGCTCCGTCTGCCAAGTCCGGAGTGCGCAGCACCGCCGCATTCCCGCCGCGATTCCAGCGCACCGGTGACAGTACCGGTGGTGGCTCCGGAGTGATTTGTCGAACTAGTGCGTCGAATTTCGTGAATTGGGTCTGCATGACCCTTTCCAGGTTGGCGAACAAACTTTGAGGTCTTCTTTTCGCCACATTACGATCGTGTGACGATCCCGTGTCAGGGAGCGGGGCTGGGCAACCTGATGGCGAATCGCGCACCGCCGCCGGGGCGTTCGCCGCACTCCACTCGGCCACGGTGCGCCGCAACGGTTTCCGCGACCAGGGCCAGGCCGATACCGGTGCCGCTGGCGGCGCGCCGGGCATTGCGGACCGTGGCGAAGCGTTCGAAGATCCGTTCCCGTTCCGCCGCAGGCACTCCGGAACCGGCGTCGTCGACGGTGATCACCACCTCCGGACCGGCGCGAACAGCCGATACCGCCACCACTCCGCAGCCGTGCCGGTTCGCATTGTCGAGCAGATTGCCGATGGCGCGCTCGAGTTCGAGCTTGCGACCGGTGATCATCACCTCACCGCGCACCTCGAGCAGATCGGGCGGGTATGACCGCTCGGCCAGCATATGGGTGAGAAGCTCTGCGGCCGAGAGTAATTCGGTGTCGCCACGGTGCACACCGGCCTCCACCCGGGCCAGTTCGAGCATATCGTCCAGGATGTGCCGCAGATGTTCGAGCTCGGCGCTCACGAATTCGAGTGCGCGGCGCGATCTTTCGGGTAATTCACTCGAATGCCGGTTCAGCACACCGACACTCGTGATGAGCGTGGTCAGCGGGGTGCGGAGTTCATGGCTCACATCGCCGACCAGGCGGCGTTCGCGCTCCACCCGGCGTCGCAGCGAATCCACCATGGTGTTGAACTCCTCCACGGTGGTGGAGAGCCGCCGCCGGGTGAAATAAACCCCTACCGCCACACCGCATATGGCCGCGATGATCGCGACCACCACGGTCGGCATCAACGCTGCGCGTCGAGTCGGTAGCCGAGTCCGCGCACCGTGACCACAATCCGTGGATCCGACGGGTCCTGCTCGATCTTGGTGCGCAGTCGGCGCACGTGGACATCGACAATCCGCTCGTCACCGAAGAACCCGCGATCCCAAATGCGTTCCAGCAGTGCGGTGCGACTCAACACCCGCCCCGGACTCGCGGCCAGTTCGCACAGCACCCGGAATTCGGTAATGGTCAGGTGCAACTCCTCATCGCCGCGGCGGACGGTGCCGCCGTCGGGGGAAAGCAGCAGCGGCGCCTGCGGATCCGCGTCCAGCACCACCTCCTCCGGCGATTCGGACTGCGGCTCGTCCTGGGCGCCGGCCAGGCGCGCACGCCGGCGCAGCGCCCGCATGCGTGCGGTGATCTCCTTGATCTCGAACGGTTTGGTGACGTAATCGTCCGCACCGGCTTCGAGCGCGGCGACCACATCGTGGGTGTCGTCGCGGGCACTCACCACGATGATCGGGACATCATGGTCGCGGCGGACCTCACGGATGCAGGTGAATCCGTCCATCTCGCCGAGCATGAGATCGACGATCATCACATCGGGCACTCCGTGATCGCGCAGATGCTCCAGGGCCGTTTCGGCCTCCTCGGCCTCGGCGACGTCGTACCCCTCGTCCTCCATGGCGAGCCGCAGAGCGCCGCGAACCCGGTCGTCGTCCTCCACGATCATCAGGCTCGCACCCATACCCATCCCTCACCTGCACACGAACGCGGCGGGCCGCGCTCTCCCGATCGTGCGCCCGTGCGGGCACACACGAACACCCCGGGTACCCGGCCGCGGCCCGCTCAAACAGACGAGACGACGATCACACCTGATCGGCCCGCGGCGGGCTCCACCGCAGACTCCGCAGCAATCTCGCTCCCCGGCGCGCGCTGGCGAGGCTCGCCTCGACCACCGCGCGCGTCACGAAATGGCCCAGGGCGGTGGCCACGAAGACCGCCGCGATCAGGATCGGCGCCCACTCCCACGTCAGTGCCAGCACCATGCGCTCGAGGGTGCCCTTGGGCTGCACCACGGGTTCCCAGCTGTTGAGCCGGACCCAGCGGCCCAGGAAAACGCCTATGGCACAGAGGAAATGGATGGCCAGCACGATCGGCGTGCGCCACGCCCCGAATCCGGACCGCTCCAGGAATCCGCGTAGCTCGGCGAGAACCAGGTAGTAGGCGACGAATCCGGAAATGATGAAGACGCCGTACACCGGCAGCACCGTGCTCACCACGGGCCCGTTGCCGATCGCCTTGATGTCATCGCGCAGATGCACCAGATCGGTCACCACGTACGGCGCGTTGGGCAGGAACAACATCATCAGCACCACCCCCGCCCACCACACCGGCGAGACCGGCAAACGCTTGCCCATCTGCGGGTCGGAGCGAAACACCAGCAGCGCCAGCGCAACCGGTATCCATGCCAAGACGGTGTTCCACGTCATCCAGAACAGATCGCGGTGCAATACCCCCGAGAGGCTCGGCGTAACCGCATTTACCAAGTCCATGCATTCATAATGCACGCGGACAGCACAATTCGCCCGGGCGTCGCTGAAAGCGAGACCCGGGCGATTGTCTTTGTCTCAGCTAGGAGAACTTGATCTCGAGGCCGATACCCAGGATCGAGATCAACCAGATCACGCCGAGGAAGATGGTGATGCGGTCGAGATTCTTCTCGACGACCGTGGAACCCGACAGACTGGACTGCACACCACCACCGAACAGGCTCGACAGACCTCCGCCCTTGGCGCGGTGCAACAGCACCAGCAGCACCAGCAGCACGCTGGTGATGATCAGAAGGATGTCGAGGAACATGCGCATGGTCGGTATTGTATGCGGTCGTCAGCGGCACGATCGCATACACCCTGGTCGGTGCGGCAGCTTCCCGGCAAGATCACCGGGACTGGGTGCGGCGCCGCTCGACCGGGGCGTCGTGCGTGGGTGAGAGGTGGCGGCGGACCCGGCTCGGCTGGGTCGCGCCGAAGACCGCGTCCGCGCCCAACGCGGCCAGGACCAGACCGTTGCCGGAGGACGAGAGGTGCAGCCGGTCATGGGCGAGCAGGGGCAGCAGCCGCGTGAGTACATGCCCGTCGGTGCGACCGCGCGCTACGGGTCGCGGGTGGCGTACATGGCGAGCATGTCCTCGATCAGCCGCAGGACGGCATCGTCGATCTCGGGTCGCGGGTAGACGCCGCGGACCACCGCCTCACCCGAGAACAGGTGCAGCACCAGGAAGAAGATCGGCTCTCGGCTCTCGGCCGGATAGGCGTCGAGCAGTCCGGTGCGGTCCAAGGTTGCCACGATTTCGCCGTAGTAGGCCTGCGCGATGGGTTCGATGCGCCGGCGCAGTTCGGCATCCGAACGTGCGGCCAGGAAGATCTCGCGCAGTGCGTGCGAGAGGTGCGACGATTGCGCCGCGCGCAGGAATCGCAGGGCGGTATCGAGGGCATTGTCCTGTGCGCCAAGGCGTTCCATGGTCGAGCGATACGCGTCGAGCTGGCGGCCGAACCCCTCCTGCGTGGTGCGCACGATCAAATCCAGGCGGGTGTCGAACTGGCGGAACATGGCCCCGGCCGAGAGTCCGGCGCGACCGCAGATCTCCTGCACCGTGGAGCGTTGATAGCCGACCTCTCCGATCGCCGCGATGGTGGCGTCGACCAGTTTGGTCACCGTGGCGGTCCGGCGCTCCTGCTGGGTGCGGCGCGGACGCGAAACTTCAGTCACATCGCACCATCCTGCCGTGTGCGCGGGGGGTGACGAATCAGCACCCCGACGTGAGCGTTGACACACTCCATGCCCACGCCCTAGGGTCGGCGGCACAACTTAGATACCAAGCGCTCTCTATTTACTCGGGGGGTGGGCGCTCGGGTGGCGTGGAGGAGTTCGAAATGACAGCGGGGACCCGGGCGACCATCGCCCAAGCCTGCCTGGCCGTGGCAGCCGGATTGACCATGAGCCTGTGCCCGATCGCACCGAATACCGCTGCGGCGGAGCCGGTTACGGTTGATCCAGCACTCCCCTTTCCATTGCCCCCGGCCCCGCCATACCTGGATCCCGTTTTCTACCAACCGGATTCGTCGAAGGTGGCGGCGGCGCGACCCGGTGAGATCCTGGCCGCACGACAGGTGAATCTCGCCAATTTCTGGCTGATTCCGCTCAATGTGAACGCCTGGCAGCTGTCCTATCGCAGCACCGATACCCGGGGTGCGGCGATCGCGGCGGTCGCGACCGTCATCGTCCCGCATCGCCCTGCCCCGAGCGGCGAGCGCGGCCTGCTCTCCTTCCAGTTCGCCGAGGATTCGCTGTCGCAGAATTGCGCGCCGTCCTACACCCTGCAGATGGGGTCGCTGCCCAATCCGCTGAATCCCGTGATCGGCGCGGAGTTCATCGAGGTCCAGGCCATGTTGCAGCGCGGGCACGCCGTGGTCATCCCCGATCACCAGGGACCGAACGCCGCCTACGCGGTCGGCCCACTCGGCGGTCGCATCACCCTCGACGGCATTCGCGCCGCGGAGAATTTCGAGCCCGCCGCCCTGACCGGCGCGGCCACCCGTGTCACGATGTGGGGGTATTCGGGCGGGGCCATTCCCACCGCGCACGCCGCGGAACTCGCTCCCGAGTACGCTCCCGAACTGAATATCGTCGGCTCCGCCACGGGCGGCCTGATGGCCGATATCCGCATGGCCGTCGACTACAACAACGGCACCTCCACCTTCGGCGGGGCGGTCCTGGGCGGGCTGTTCGGCGTCGCCCGCGAGTACCCCGAGGTCAACCGGTTCATCGAGCAGCATATGAATCCGCTCGGCAAGGCCGTCCGCCTGGTACACGAAAACCAATGCGTGGCACTACAATTCGCGGGGTTCCCGTTCATCGACATCAAGGGCCTGTTCGACTATCCGGGCGACCCCATGCGCTCGCCCGAAATGCAGCCGGTGCTGGACGAACTCAGCCTCGGCCGCCGCGGCACCCCGGCCGCGCCCGTCTACCTCTACGAGGCCCCGCTCGACGAGGTGATGCCGATCAACGCGGTCAACAACCTCTACGACACCTACTGCCAGGACCCGAACGCCAGCGTCGCCTACACCCGGGACCTGCTCTCCGAACACGGCGTCGCCGCCGTCTCCGGCACGGCCAGCGCGGTCCTGTGGCTCGATGCCCGCCTCAATGGCGTTGCCGCCCAACCGGGTTGCCATCAACGTGACGTCCCCACCGAATTCCTGGACCCGGGCGCGCTCGCGGCCTTCGTCCAGGCGATCGGCGGAACCCTCGCGTCGGCACTCGGCATGCCGGTGTGAGGTCCGTACGATCGGCTACATGTCAGCAACTCGCAGGTGGTGTGCGCTGCTCGCCGTGACGGTGGGGGCGGTGGCCGGGTGCACGAATTCGCAGCAGGCCGGCGATCAGCCGACGGAGACGCCGATGGGACGGTCGTTCGTATCCACCGGGGTCGAGGGGACCGGGATTCCGGGTGGCGGGCCGTTGACGCTGCAGTTCCGGGACGGGCGGGTGTCCGCGAACGCGGGCTGCAATACCGCGACCGGGCCGGTTACCCTGGACGGCGGGGTTCTGAAGGTCGGTGAGCTGGCCAGCACCATGATGGGCTGCCCGGGCGAGAACGCGGGCGCGGACGAGTGGGCGCTCGGGGTGCTGCGCTCCTCGCCGACCTGGAAGCTCAGCGGCTCGGATCTGACCATCACCGGTAATGGCAGCACGGTGACGCTGCTCGATCGCAAGGTCGCGAATCCGGACAAGCCGATGGTCGGGACGCCGTGGATCGTCGACTCGCTGGTGCGCAATGACGCGGTCGAGCGGTCGCGGACCCTGGACGAGGTGCGCCCGACGCTCACCATCGCACCGGACGGATCGGTCTCGGGTACCGCGGGCTGCAACACCATGACCGGGCGCGCCGAGATCAGCGGCTCCGAGATCAGCTTCCAGATCGCCACCACCAAGATGATGTGCGATCCGCAGGTGATGGATGTGGAGCGGGCGGTGCTGACGGCTCTGGACGGAAAGGTCACGGCCACAGTCGATGCCACTACGCTGAGCCTGAAGAACACCGGCAACGGGACGGGACTGAAACTGCACGCGGAGTAGCGCGGGGCGTCGAAATCGTCGTCGCCGGGCGGTATCCGAGCGGTACCGTCCGGCGATGCATACCAGGTACCTCAATGTGGTGGATGTGGAAGCCACCTGCTGGCGCGGGCCGAACCCGCCCGGCCAACCGATGGAGATCATCGAGATCGGGCTCTGCGTCCTGGATACCGAGGCCCGTGAACGCGTATACCGAGGCCCGTGAACGCGTGGCCGAACACAGCATTCTGGTGCGCCCGGAGCGCTCGACGGTCAGCGAATTCTGCACCGAACTGACCACCCTCACCCCGGAGTTGGTGGCCACCGGCATCTCCTTCGCCGAGGCGTGCGCGCTGCTGCGGACCGAATTCCACGCCGATTCCAGACCGTGGGCCAGTTGGGGCGCGTACGACCGTCAGCAGTTCGAACGACAGTGTGCCGCAACCGAAGTCCCCTACCCTTTCGGCTCGAGGCACACCAATGCCAAACTCGCGTTCTCGGCCTCGCGCGGCACCGGGCACCGCTTCGGTATGGCGGGCGCGCTGAAGGCGGCGGAGCTGCCGCTCGAGGGGACCCATCATCGCGGCGGGGATGACGCCTGGAATATCGCGGCCTTGATCATCGACATGATGCGGCGGGGCGACTGGCCCGAATAGCTCGCACACCGCTGCCGGCCGCGCCACAATCGAGGGAGTGCCGCGACCAGCCGACCCGACTGGAGTTGCGCCGGACCTGCGCTTTTCGCATCTAGTGTGATGCCCGGCGGACGCGACATATGGGACATACGGGAGAGGGTGGGTCGCATCAACGAGCGGGAGGCCGAAGTCGATGGATGGTTTCGCGCGGAAGTCGCGGCCACGAGACCGGGAGCGGCTCGGCCACAACAGGAATCGCTCACGCCGGGGAGTCGGCTGACCGGGACGCAGGGCCTGGAACTGTTCGAGGCGCAGGCCACCTCGCGGCAGCTGGATCTGGCGGCGCGGCAGCTCGCGCGCGAGGGGCGCGGGTACTACAGCATCGGCTCCTCGGGACATGAGGGGAATGCGGCGGTGGCGGCGGCGCTGCGGGTGGACGATCCGGCGCTGCTGCACTATCGCTCGGGGGCGTTCTTCGTCCAGCGGGCCCGGCGGGTCGCGGGGCTGGATCCGATCAGGGATGTGCTGCTGGGGGTGGTGGCGGCGGTCGCCGATCCGATTTCCGGTGGGCGGCACAAGGTTTTCGGCAGCAAGGCCGCGAATATCATTCCGCAGACCTCCACCATCGCCTCGCATCTGCCGCGCGCGGTGGGGCTGGCCTTCGCGCTCGAACGCGCCATGCAGCTGAAGGTGGCCTGCGAATGGCCTTCGGACGCGGTGGTGGTGTGCAGTTTCGGCGATGCCTCGGCCAATCACTCGACGGCGGTGGGTGCGATCAATACCGCCGTGCACACCGCGCAGCTGGGCGTGCCCATGCCATTGCTGTTCGTGTGCGAGGACAATGGCATCGGGATCAGCGTGCCGACCCCGCGCGGATGGATCGAGCAGGCGTACGGTGCACGACCCGGACTGCGCTGGTTCGACACCGACGGCTCGGACCTCGCGGAGACCTTCGCCACCGCTCAGGAGGCGGCGAATTGGGTTCGCGCGCACCGCAAACCGGCATTCCTGCGAATGCGGACCGTGCGACTGCTCGGCCATGCCGGATCCGATGTCGAGACCGCGTATCGCCGCCCCGCCGATTTGGCGAGCGATCTGCACGGCGATCCGGTGACCCGCACCGCACGGTTGCTGATCACCGCGGGCTTCGCCACACCCGGCGAGATCCTGCGCCGGTACAGCGATATCGGGGCGCGCGTCACCGCGACGGCCGAAAGCGTCTGGGGCGAAGCGAAACTCACCTCCGCGAGCGCGATCATGGCCCCGATCGCGCCGTCCCGGCCGAGCGTGGTGCGCACCGACGCCCTGCGCACCAGCGGCACGGCCTCGGCGATCCCCGGCTCGGCCGCCGTCAATGCCACCGGCACAGCGGCCGCGATCTCCACCGGCGCGGTGGCCACCAACTCCACCAGCTCGGTCACCCTCGGGTCCTCGGGCTCGGTCACCATCGGCTCCACGGGATCCGGCACCGGCGGATCCACCGGCTCCGGCGGAGGCGGCCTTACCGGCTCGGTCACCGTCGGTACCACCGGCTCGGGCACGGTCGGCTCGACGGGATCCACGACCCATGGGTCGACCAGATCGACCGGAGGTGGTCTCACCGGACCGGCACCCGGCAGCTCCCCGGGATCCACCAGCGTCGGCTCCTCCGGCTCGGGCGCGGGCGGTCTCACGCGATCGGCACCCGGCAGCTCCTCGAGATCCGCCCCCGTCGGCTCCTCCGGCCCGGACGCGGGCGGTCTCACCGGATCGGTCGCCATCGGCTCGGGATCCGGGGCCGCCGGCTCGACCGGCTCCGGCGGGGGCGCTCTCACCGGATCGGTCCCCGTTGGGGCCACGGGTTCGGGCGGTCGCACCGGGTCGAGCGCGGTCGACCGCGGCGAATCGGGTGTGGGCGGCTCGGCCGTCAGCGGCTCCGCGCGGTCGGCCGCCTCCGCATCGGGGAGCCCTCGGGCGATCGCGCCGAAGTACGCCGCTGCGGGTCAACCGGTTTCGGGGGCGAATTCGGCGAGTGCCGCCGGAACTCCGATGACGTTGGCGCAGGCCGTCAATCACACGCTCGGGCAGCTGCTGAGCCGCGATGCGGATGTGCTGGTGTTCGGTGAGGATGTCGGGCGCAAGGGCGGGGTGTACGGCGTCACCAAGGGTTTGCAGCAGACCTTCGGCGTGCGAAGGGTTTTCGACACACTCCTGGATGAACAGAGCGTGCTCGGCACCGCCCTGGGCTCCGCGCTGGCCGGATTCGTCCCGATTCCGGAGATCCAGTACCTGGCCTACGTACACAATGCCGAGGATCAACTGCGCGGCGAGGCGGCGACGCTGTCCTTCTTCTCCAATGGGCAGTACCGCAATCCGCTGGTGGTGCGCATCGCCGGATACGCCTATCAGAAGGGCTTCGGCGGACACTTTCACAATGACAATTCCATTGCGGCACTGCGGGATATCCCCGGTCTGGTGATCGCCACGCCATCCCGCGCCGACGATGCCGCCGCCATGCTGCGCACCTGTGTCTCCGCCGCGCGGGTGGACGGGCGGGTCTGCGTCTACCTGGAGCCGATCGCGCTCTATCACACGCGTGATCTGCACCGCCCCGGCGACGGCGGCTGGCTGGCCCCGGCGGACGCGGTGCGTCATATCGAGATCGGCCAGGCCCGCGTGCACGGCACCGGAACGCATTTGACGATCGTCAGTTTCGCCAATGGCGTGCCGATGAGTCTGCGGGTGGCGCGGCGGCTGGCCGAGCGCGGCGTGCACGCGCGGGTCGTGGATCTGCGCTGGCTCGCGCCGCTGCCGGTCGATGATCTGCTGGACAACGCGCGCGCGACCGGTCGCGTGCTCATCGCCGATGAAACCCGCCGCAGTGGAGGCGTTTCCGAGGCGGTGTGCACCGCGCTGCTGGATGCCGGATTCGACGGGCGCATTGCCCGGGTCACCAGTGAGGACAGTTTCATCCCTTTGGGCCCGGCCGCGAATTCCGTTCTGCTGGACGAGGATCGGATCGAGGCGGCGGCGGACAAACTGCTCGCCGCGCTCTGATTTCCCTCGACGGAGGTTTGGCGACGAGCAGAGCAGGCCCGATGAGGGGTGGTCCCCCGTCCGCTCGTCGCCGACGCCGGTCCGGTCGGCGCCCCTGTGCCGATGAGGGGGCGGCACAAGCTGTTATCTACTATCTCCGTACGTAGATAGTATTACCGGACGAGCATCGCCCGGCGCAATAGCCCAAGCACGAAAGTAAGGGTTCCCTCAGGTTTTCTACGTAGACTCGGGCCGGTCAACGGGAGGAGTTCGATGCGGGCGGCTGGACGGCAGATGGCCCGATGAGCATTTCCGCATGTCTGGCCCTCTACGGATTCGCGGTCGCCGTCCTCGCACCGCGACTGCTGCGCCGAGTTGGACATGTGGGCGCGACGCCCCGGGTGGCGCTCGCCGCCTGGCTCGCATCAATGGCCTCGACGGTGCTCGCCTGGGCCGTCGCGCTCATTATTCTGATTCTCGATCTCGCGACCCACCGGGTGTCAACCGTCCCGCAGCGCTTCATGGACAGCTGCCTGCTGCACCTGCACGATGCGGCGATCGGGCGGTACGGCATGCCGGTGCAGGCGGGGCTCCTGCTGCTGTCCGGCTTCTCCGCGCTCGCGGCCGGGCTGGTGGCGACCCGGCTCGCCCAGACGCTATTGCGGGCACGGCGCATCACCCATGAGCACGCGCGGATGGCGCGATTGGCCGGGCGGCACCACGCCCGCTTGAACGCGGTCGTCCTCGATGTCGATCAACCCGCCGCGTATTGCGTTGCGGGCAAACCACATACGGTCGTGGTCAGTCGCGGCGTGCTGCGCGCGCTCACCGACGATCATCTCGATGCCGTGCTCAGTCATGAACGCGCGCACCTCGAGGGCAGGCATCATCTGGTGCTCGCCCTCACCCGCGGCTTGGCCACGGTCATGCCGCGAATCGACCTGTTCACCGTGGGCGCGGCCGAGGTGGCCCGGCTGCTGGAGATGATCGCCGACGATGCCGCGGCCCGAATTCACGGCCGCGGCACCGTACTTCAGGCGCTGCTCACCCTCTCCGGCATTGCCGAGGGGCCGGTCGGCACGCTCGGCAATGCCGGAGAGGTCGGGCTCACGGCGCGAGTCGAGCGTCTGGCCGTACCCGCCGCGCCCGCACTGCGGCTGCGCGCCAGATTGGCGCTCATCACCGCCGCCGCGTCGGCGGCGCTGATTCCGCTGGCCTCGGTGATCGCGGCGGCAATCGGTCTGATGGTCTGCACTCCGATCGAGTGAGCGCCCGATCCTGCGCGTACAGCGCCGCGGTCGCCACCGCGCCGATGAGAATGAGCCCGATCCACACCGCGCGATCCGCACCGGCCGCACGGGCCGCGCCCACCACCGCGCCGGTGGCCAGATTGCCGATCAGGATGCCGATGCCCACCACCGTGTTGTAGAAGCCGTAATGGGTTGCGACCAGGCGATTCTCGGACAGCGAGACGACGGTGTCCATTTCGAACGGGAATACCGCCGCCGAACCGACCGCCAAGAGCGCGGCTGCGATCAGCAGAGCCGCAACGGCGGCGACCGGGCCGAATCCGCCTGTGCCGGGCACGATCACGAGCGGCAGGAACGCCAGGGCGAGCATCGCCATTCCGGCCACCAGGCTGCGACTCGTTCCCCATCGCCGACGGAGCCACGCGGTGATACGCAGCTGTCCCGCCACCGCCACCACGCCCGAGATGACGAACAGTGCGGACGTCACCACCTGTGCGCGATCCCCGGCGATGTAGTCCGCCTGCAACGGCAGCGCCAGATACACCTGGAACGACAGCACATAGGAGCCCGTCATGGCCAGGGCGAAGTACCGGAATCGGCGATTACCGATCACCGTCCGCCAGTCCTGCATGATCGAGGTCTCGGTCGTCGGCGCGGCTCGGCGGGCGGGCAGGGCGAAGAGCTGCGCCACCGTCAGCGCGGCGAAGACGAGCGCCGCCACCCCCGCGGTGACGCGAAACTCCAAGGCCATCAGGGCGAGTCCGACCAGTGGTCCCGCGAGAATGCCCGCCTGATAGAAGACGTTGAAGACCGCGAACGCCTCCACCCGTCGCTCCCCCGCATCCGCGGCGAGATACGCGCGCACCGCCGGATTGAACAGTGCTCCGGCGAATCCCGTTGCCGCCGAAGCGATCAGTAGCGCGGGCACTGAGGTGGCGAAGGCCAGCAGCCCGAATCCCGCTGTGCGCAGCAGACATCCGGCCACGATCAACGGTTTGTATCCGAGCCGATCGGCCAGGGTGCCGCCGAGCAGGAACATGCCCTGCTGGGAGAAATTGCGCACCCCGAGGACCAGACCGACCGCCCAAGCCGCCAAACCCAGTGGCCCGGCGAGGTATCCGGCCAGATAGGGCATCAGCATGTAGAAGCCCAGGTTGATGCCGAACTGATTGACCATGAGCAGTTGAGCCGCGGTATCGAAGCCGCGGAATTTCGCGAGGATGCTCACCGGGCGGGCTCCGGGGTGAATTCGCTGGGATCCAGCACGGTTTCGCAGCGCGTCCAGGACCGCACCTGTCGTTGCGTCGGATACGCCAGGGTATCCGGCTCGGCGGGTGGCGCGGTCAACAGGCCGTGCTCGGCACAGTAGGCGTCGTTGTACACGGTGTCGAAGTAGCGGTGCGGACCATCGGGGAAGACCGCCGCCACCGTGCGATCCGGGCCGGATACCCGCGCCGCCCAGCCCGCCACCAGGGCGACCGCGCCCACACTCCAGCCGCCACTGGCGTGATAGCCCGCGGCCAGGGTGCGGCAGGCCCAGACGGCCTCGGCCGGTGCGATCCAATGGACTTCGGCGAAGGCGGCGTAATCCACATTGCGCGGATAGATGCTCGAGCCCAGGCCGCGCATGAGCCGCGGCCCGGCGGCCTGCCCGAAAATGGTGGAGGCCACGGTATCCACGCCGATGAGTCGCAGCGCCGGATTGAATCGCCGCAGTACCCGCGCGACACCGGCGGAGTGCCCGCCGGTGCCCACCGCGCACACCAGGACGTCGATGACGCCGAGTTGCTCGATGAGTTCCAGGGCCAGCGATTCGTAGCCGTCGACATTGTCGGGATTGCTGTACTGGTCCGGGCACCAGGAATCCGGTTCCGCCGCAAGCAATTCGGCGACGCGGTCACGCCGCGCCTGCTGCCAGCCGCCGATCGGATGCGGTGCGGCCACCAAATCCACCCGCGCGCCGTACGCGGTGAGCATGCGGGCGACGATCGGTTCCAGTCCCGGATCGGTCACCACCGTCACCGGATGGCGATAGACGAGCCCCGCCAGTGCCAGACCGAGTCCCAAGGTGCCACTGGTGGATTCGATGATCCGTGCGCCCGGTACGAGATCGCCGCGCTGTTCGGCGCAGCACACCATATGCAGGGCGGGCCGATCCTTCATCCCACCGGGGTTGCAGCCCTCGAGCTTGGCCCAGAAGCCGGATCCGGCGGGCGCGAAGGGTTCCCCGACCCACAGCACCGGGGTATTGCCCACCAGGGCGCGCGGTTGCCGGGCCACGCCGGGCGCGGACACCACCTGTTCGTCGACCATCGCGGCGAGCTTGCCGAGCGTGATCTTGTCCATGACTGTCGCTTTCGGTATCGAGCCGCCGACCGGCGGCAGGACGAGTGCGGGCAGCGAACACCGGCCGGTGGCGAATACACATCGGCCTGGCGCTGACCGATCAGCGTCGGGCGATACACAAGCGCGTCAACAGCATTCGGCCGCTGACGGTGGGGAGCGGGCACGATGGCGGGCCGCGTCCGGGATGCGCGCCGATGATCGGCGCGGAGGTGAGCACGGCGTGCGCGAGCGCGTTCAGCGACAGCGACGGTGCGTGGATGCCCTCCGGGGTGACCGCGAGCAGACCCTCCGGGCAGTGCTGGTGATGCGGGGAGCAGTCGACGAATTCCCCTACCGCGCGGCGGGGTTCGAGGGCAGCGGCGGCGATGGAATCGAGCGGGGCGTTCGCCGTATCCGGTGCGGGTTCACCCCGCTGCGCGCTGCTCCCGGCTACGGCGTGACTGTGCCGGTCCGCATGCGAGAGCGTGCATTCGGCGAGCATCGCGAACAGCAGCAGGATGGCGCCCAGCAATCCGATCAGCATGGCCGGTGACCATCGCCGCACCTGCCGCACGCCACCTCCCCCGTCGAATCCGATTGACCGGGCGTCGTTTTCGCTCGATCATGCCCGGTGTGGCGACATGATTGACATCGCCTCGAAACAATCTACTATCTCCGTACGTACTTAGTTGAAACCAGATACGCGAGTCGATGCACGGCAGATGAATTCGAAGCGAAACGATGGGGGACGAAACTATGCGCGCTTGCCCCGGGTGAGTTTGCGCAGGGCGGCGCGCAGGCCCTCGGACTCCTCGGCGCTCATCTGCTCGACGAAATGCGCGAGCACCAGATCGGAGCGGCCACCGCTGCCCAGCGCCTCGCACATGAGGCGGGCGCTGTACTCCTCGCGGCTCAGGGTGGGCCAGTAGGCGTACGCCTTGCCGACGCGCTCACGCTCGAGCCAGCCCTTGCGATGCAGGTTGTCCATGGTGGACATGACGGTGGTGTAGGCGATATCGCGTTCGCCGGCCAGGCCGTCGAACACCTCTCGGACGGTGGTCTTCTCGGCGCGGTCCCAGATCCGTTCGATCACGACCGCTTCCAATTCGCCGAAGCCTCGCGCACCCATGGGTCTCATCTCCTCATCCGGTCCGCAGCGTATGCCCTCACATACGTTCTACGTACGTAGACAGTAGTATGGTGCACCCGGCGTGCGCCCGGCGCAACCGGAGCCGAATCCGGGGCCCGCGCGTCAGTCGACGATGCGGTGCCCGGCCTCGCGCAGCACCGTGGACGCCTCCTCCAGGCGATGATCCGGCACCAGCACCAGATCGGCATGGTAGGTCGAGGCCACGAACACCGGAATGGCCGATTCGGCCAGCGGGCCCACCAGCGCGGCCAGCATGCCCGGTTGATCCACGCCGTGCGCGCTGTCGCCGTAGATGCCCTTCCAGCGCTCACCCTCGGCCCAGCCCGGGGCCTCACGAATTACGGTGAGCCCCTCCGGCGCTCGCACCAGCGCGATCCAGTCGTCATCCTCCGGGAAGGTCGAGTTCGGCAGATGCTCCACCACAAACTGTGACGGGACGATGCGCAGGCGCTGGCGGGCGGTCATGTACGCATCGTAGAGGCGGGCACCGACCGGCCCCGTCCGCGCCGGAGTCGGGCTTCAGCGCGCGAGTCCGGTGCGGTGCGCGTAGGCGATGGCCTGACCGCGATCACGGACGCCGAGTTTGCCGAACAGGGAGTTGATATGGCTCTTGACGGTGCTCACGCCGATGAACAGTTCGCGGGCGATCTCGGAGTTGTTGCGCCCCTGGGCCATCAGGCGCAGCACGTCGAGTTCGCGATCGGTGAGATCGGCGGTGGCCGCGGCGGGCGCCTCCAGACCGGCGACCAGGCGCGCGCCGACATCGGCGGCGAGGGTGGTGTGACCGCTGGCGACCGAGCGAATGGCGGCGGCGATCTCGGCGCGACCGGCGTCCTTGGTGAGATAGCCGCGGGCCCCGGCGCGCAGCGCACCGGCGATGGAGGCGTCATCGGCATAGGTGGTGAGCACCAGCACGGCCGTGGCCGGATGCGCCGCGGTGAGTGTCGCGGTCGCGGTGACGCCGTCGATACCGGGCATCCGCAGATCCATGAGGATTACCCGCGGGGCCAGGCGGCGCACCAGCTCGACCGCCTCCGCGCCGTCGCGGGCCTCGCCCACCACCTCGACATCGGGGAGCAGGGACAGCACCGTGGCCAGGCCGTCCCGCACGGTGGTCTGATCATCGGCGACCACCACCGTGATCATCTGCGCGGCACTCGAATTCGCACCGTCCATCGACCGTCCTCCTTCCCCGCCGTCACCGTGCCGCCGACCGCCGCGATCCGTTCCCGCATACCGAGCAGGCCCGCGCCCGCTCCGGACCGAGCCAGCGAACCGATATGCGGCACAACCTGATTCGACACCCGGAACTCGATATCGTCGGCCTCGTCGTGCCGGACGAGCGTAACCGGCTGTCCGGGCGCGTGTTTGCGGGCATTGGTCAGCGCCTCCTGCACCGCACGCGCCAGCGCCACCGCCACCTGCTCGCTCACCGAACGCTCGGGGGTCGGACCGCTCTGTTCGAGCGCGACCTCCGCTCGGTCGCCGATATCGGGTGAATTCGTCTCGGTGCGCAGGTCCACCGCCCCACCGGCGGCTCGATGTTCGGTGGTGAGCCGGTGCAGTTCGGCGTCGAGATCGAACTCCGCGGAGCGCAGTGCCCCGACCACCCGGCGGGCATCGGCCAGGCCCGAAACCGCCAGGGCGTGTGAGGCTTTCACCCGTTCGGCGGCCTTGTCGACCGCACCGGCCTCGAGCAGGGCGTCGGCGGCGTCGAGTTGCAGCACCAGACCGCCGAGGGTGTGCGCGAGGACATCGTGGATATCGCGGGCGATGCGGCCGCGTTCGGCCAGCGCGGCGGCGCGATCCCGCTCGATGCGAATCACCCGGCTCTGCTCCAGCAGCAGGCGATCCTGTTCCGCGGTGATGCGGGTCTGTCGCCGGTTCCAGCCCATCAGGGCGACCAGGCCCGCCACCCCGAACAGGCCGAGGAATCCGGTCGCGGTGGATCCGGCCAGCGTGGCGGAGAGGAACATTCCCGCCGTGGTCACGGCCGCCACCGTGAGTCCGAACCAGAACGGGTCGCTCATGACCGCGATGGCGAAAACGATCACCACCAGCGCCGTCATCATCGATCCGGTGAGCTGTACGGCGGTGATACCGCCGCCGACCGCCATGGCACACAGGCAGTTTCGCTCCGCGCGGGCGGCGGGCGGTGCCACCACCCAGCCCGCCCAGCCGATCCAGGACACCACCGCGGCGATCAGCACCCATGGCTCGTGCAGCGCCGGCGCATGCCACGAGGTCACGATCACCGCGATCAGCCCGACCAGGCGGAACAGCCTGGTCAGGCGAGTCGGGGGCGTACCGATCAGCATCGGGTTCAGTCTGCCGCAACCAGCCGCGGCTGTCCGGCACGACCGGCCAGCACCACGCCGCGGCCCGCGCGATTCAAGGCCGGCATGAGCAGGATCGCCCCCACCGAGGCGACCACCTCGGCACCGGCGTGCTTCGCCCCGATATCCACGCCGATCCGCACGGCGAGCAGGACCAGCCACAGCAGCGAACCCAGCAGACCGGTCCGCGCCTGCCACCCGCTCTCGGCCCGGCGCACCTGAGACAGCGCACCCATGGCTAGTCCGACCGCGATACTCAGCGCCGCGGAGATGACGAGCAGCACCACGGCCACCGCACCGATCCCCGCCGCCGGAATCGCCGACCGCAACCGCACGAATCCGATGACGCCGAGAATGATCGGCCCGCGCCAGATCCGATTCGGGTCCAGGTCCTGCCAGCGGGTCTGCCGGTACACGAACCATCCGACCACCAGCAGGACGAGGACGACCTCGACAACCGTGTTCTGCGAATTCATGTTTCGAGCGTCGGCGAATCCGGAGCTCGATCCCACCACCCCGGGGTGGAGCACGGGTGGAAATCCACCGATTTAGTAGAGGCGCCAAGGCGCTGCTGCCACCGGAGCGGCCGTATCCGCTCGACGCGGAGTTGGCGCGGCGGGTCCGGCGCGGGCTGATCCGCGATCACGCAGGTAATGGCGCAGGGGTCTGCCCGGCGTTTGCCTGCGTCATTACGCGCACCTCGGTCGAGCGGTTTCGGGGACGGGGCGGGGTGGCGGGCACTACTCTCCGAAACACTTCGATTTCACATGCTCTACGTCGGGTCGCCGGCGCGTCCTCGGCATTGCCGCGGGTATCCGCGCGGGTCCACCGAAAGGATTCGCGTTCATGCGTAAAACCCTGTGGGTCAATGGTATTGCCCTCACCGCTGCCGCCCTGATGAGTGCGGCGGGGCCCGCGTCGGCCACCGTCGCGGATTCGATGGGATATGACTCCACCTTCAAGGTCGGCGTCGATATCAAGCCGGGCGTGTACACCACGACCACCGCCGCGACCGTCTGCGCGTGGGCTCGGCTCTCGGCCATCACCGAGGATCTCAGCGCGGTGCTCGAGAGTGGTGGAGCGATCAACGGAAAGGTCACCGTTGAGATCAAGCCGGGTGATATCGCCTTCTTCACCACCGGGTGCGGCACCTGGAAATTGCGGACCACCACCTCCATCAATACCGGGTCCGGCGGTAGCGGTTCCGGTGGCAGCGGTTCGGGCACCGGGTCGTCCTAGTCGTCTCCGCCCGGTGTCCACCCCCGGGTGGACACCGGTCGTGCCGAGGGTGGTGGTCGAGCGGGCGGACCGGTAGCACGCTGGAAATATGGTCATCATTCATGCACTGCCCGCGGCCGCGCTGGTGAGTCTGCAAGTGGTCGGGATCGTTTGGCTCGTCACCGCCGTCTGGTTCGCGGCGCGGCGGGCGGGCTCGGTGCGCGACAAGCTCTGGTATTTCGCGCGCACCCTGCTCCCCGAGCTGCGGATGCTGCTCGGACTCGCCGTACTCATCGCCGTCGTGGATCTGCTGCCCACCGCGATCCGGGAGGCGATGACCTGGAGCAATCCGGCGCTGGCCGAGGCCGGTTCGGTGCTCGTGATCGTCTCGGCGGCGCTCATGGTGTGGGCGCGCCTGGCCCTGGGCACCATGTGGGCCGGGCGCCCGATGATCCAGCGAGAGCACGAATTGCGTACCGGCGGGCCGTATCGGGTGGTGCGGCATCCGATCTACACCGGCATCCTCGGGGCCGTGACCGGGCTCACGCTCCTGGCCGGCTTCGGGGCCAGCGTGGTCACCTTCGCCTTCGTACTGGGATGGCTGCTGTGGCGGGTGCGCGAGGAGGATCGCATCCTCGTCGCGACGTTCGGGGACCGCTACCGGAGCTATCAGCAGGAGGTCGGCGCGCTGATCCCCATCCCGCGCCGCGACCAGCTGCGGCCGCGATCCGAACTGCGGAAAAGCCCACCGTCGCAACCGATATAGACAATGCCGGGCGCACCGGGTTCGAAGGCGATGGCGTGCTGATCGACCGGGCCGCCCTCGGGTTCGGCGCCGATTTCCATCCAGGTCCATCCGCTGCCGCGGCGGTCACCGCGATGGACGTTGATGGCGCCGGCGTAGATCTGATTGGCATTATCGGGCGCGACCGCCAGGAACCAGTCGTACCAGGATTGCGCGGTGCGCACGCCGGGCGGGAGTTGCTGTGCGCTCCAGGCGTTTCGGGCACGCCGCCACAGGTAGGCGGTCGGATTGCCGTCGGTGTCGAAGGGTTCGCCGGTGCCCCAGGCGTAGGCGATGGCGGGATCGCTCGGCGCGGTCGCCACTGCCAGCCGGGTGAATCGGGACGGCGCTCCTTGGAGCCGTATGCGCCGGAAAGTCCCTGCGGCATAGTCGGATTGCCAGACCCCGTCCGAGCTGGCCGCCAAGATCTCCTCGCGGCCCAGCGCCATCGACCAGGTGCACTCCGAGCGCCGCCGGACCCACGTCGAACCCGAATCATCGGAGGTGTACATCCCACCGGTGGTGGCCGCCAACAGCCGTCCGGAATCCCGCGGGTCGACCAGCAGCTGATAAAACCCTTGCCCCACAAAGGGATCCGAACAGCGAACCGACCAGGTGGCACCGCCGTCCGCCGAGGCGAGCACCCCCGCCCCGAGAAAGAACCAGCAATCGCCCTCCCCCGTCCCGCAATACACCGTCCCCGGCCGACCCGGATCGAACGCCAGCGCCCCCACCGCCAACGCCGAAGCACTCCCGGTACAGGCCCGCCAACTCTCCCCCCGATCCCAACTCCCCCAGACCCCACCATTACCCGCCCCCACCAGCACATGCGCCGCATCCTCCGGATCCACCGCCACCGCCGAAACCCGCCCGGCCGCCGGATCCCACCCCGCCTCCCGCAACACCCGCACCAACCGCAGCACCGACTCCCCACCCGGCACCCCCGCACCCCCGAATTCCCCTCCACCATCATCGGGTCCATCGAAGTAGGCCATCGGCCCTCCCACCGAATACGGAATGATGCACGCAGCCTATAGACGCCCGCCCCCGTTGTCGGCCGTTCCGGCCGGTTACTCGAAATCCGTTCCGTCCGAGGCGCACTCGAGTCCGCGATCGATCGCACGAGCTAGGACAAAAAGGCCGAAGACGACAAAAAGGCCGGACATCCCTTCGGATGTCCGGCCTTTCGCGTAATGCCGGTTACGGCAGGGGGCCGCCGGCGGCTATAGCTGAGAGGGTGGCGAATTCGTCGCCCTTCAGGGAGGCGCCGCCTACGAGGGCTCCGTCGATGTCGGTTTGGCCGACGAGTTCGCCTACGTTCTTGGCGTTGACCGAGCCGCCGTAGAGGACGCGGACGCCCGCTGCCACTTCGGGATTCGCCAGGTCGGCGAGTTCCTTGCGGATGGCGCCGCAGACTTCCTGGGCGTCGGCGGGGGTGGCGACCTTGCCGGTGCCGATGGCCCAGACGGGCTCGTAGGCGATGACGACCTTGGCGATCTCCTCGGCGGTCAGGCCCTTCAACGAACCGCGCAACTGCTCGAGGTTGTACTGGACATGGGTCTTGGACTCGCGGACGCCCAGGCCCTCACCGATGCAGACGATCGGGGTGATGCCGTATTTGAGCGCCTGCTTGGCCTTGGCCAGGACCGTCGCGTCGTCCTCCAGGTGGTACTGACGACGCTCGGAGTGGCCCACCACGACGTAGGTGCAGCCCAGCTTGGCCAGCATGGAACCGCTGATCTCGCCGGTGTAGGCGCCCTCGTCGTGGGTCGAGACGTCCTGTGCGCCATAGGTGAGCAGCAGCCGGTCGCCCTCGACGAGGGTCTGCACGCTGCGCAGGTCGGTGAACGGCGGGATCACCGTGACATCGACCTTGGCGAAGTACTTCTCGGGCAGGGCGAAAGCGATCTTCTGCACCAGGGCGATGGCCTCGAGGTGATTGAGGTTCATCTTCCAGTTGCCGGCGATCAAAGGCTTACGTGCCATGACTCAGTCCTCCAGAACCGAAAGGCCGGGAAGTTCCTTGCCCTCCAGGTATTCCAGCGACGCACCGCCACCGGTGGAGATATGCGAGAAACCGTCCTGCGGCAGACCGAGCGAACGCACGGCCGCGGCCGAATCGCCGCCGCCGACCACCGTGAACGCACCCTTACCGGTGGCGACCGCGATCGCCTCGGCCACACCGCGGGTACCGGCCGCGAACTTCTCGAACTCGAACACGCCCATGGGCCCGTTCCAGAACACCGTCTTGGCCTCGGTCAGCAGCGCGCCGAACCGATCGGTGGACTCCGGACCGATGTCCAGGCCCATCCAGCCTTCGGGAATCTCGTTGGCGGGCACCACCTTCGACTCCGCGTCGGCCGCGAACTTGTCGGCGACGACGATATCGCGCGGCAGGTGGATCACATCGGCGTACTTGTCGAGCAGATCCTTGCAGGTGTCGATCATCTCTTCCTGCAGCAGCGAACCGCCGACCGGAAGTCCTTGCGCCGCAAGGAAGGTGAAGCACATACCGCCGCCGATGACCAGCGTGTCCACCTTCGGCGCGAGCGCCTCGATGACAGCCAGCTTGTCCGAGACCTTGGATCCGCCGAGCACGACCGCGTACGGACGCTCGGAGTTCTCGGTGAGCTTGCGCAACACCTCGGTCTCGGCGGCCACGAGCTGACCCGCGTAATGCGGGAGCACCTTGGCCACGTCGTAGACCGACGCCTGCTTGCGATGCACCACACCGAAACCGTCGGAGACGAACGCGCCGTCATCGCCGACCAGCTCGACCAGCGCCGCGGCCAGCTTGGCCCGCTGCGCATCGTCCTTGCTGGTCTCGCGCGGATCGAAGCGAATGTTCTCCAGCAGCAGCACATCACCGTCGGTCAGGCCCTCGGAGCGCGCGAGCGCGTCCTGGCCGACGACATCACCGGCGAGCTGCACATTGCGGCCCAGCTCCTCGGCCAGCCGCGCGGCGACGGGAGCCAGCGACAGCTTCGGATCCGGCTCACCCTTGGGGCGACCCAGATGCGCGGTCACGACCACCTTCGCGCCCGCCTCGGCGAGCGCCTTGATGGTCGGAGCGGACGCGATGATCCGGCCCGGGTCGGTGATGGCACCGTTGTCGAGGGGCACGTTCAGGTCGGAGCGCACGAGCACGCCCCGACCCTCGACACCCTCGTTCAGCAGATCTGCGAGTGTCTTGATCGCCATCGTGCTCAGAGCGACTTGCCGACGAGACCGATGAGGTCGGCCAGACGGTTGGAGTAGCCCCACTCGTTGTCGTACCAGCCGACAACCTTCACCTGATCGTCGATGACCTTGGTCAGCGGCGCGTCGTAGATGCAGGAGTGCGGGTCGGTGACGATATCGCTCGACACGATCGGGTCCACGTTGTACTTCAGGAAGCCCTTGAGCGCGCCCTCGGCGGCGGCCTGGTACGCGGCGTTGATCGCCTCGATCGAGGCCGACTTGGACAGCGTCACGGTGAGGTCGGTGACCGAGCCCGTCGGGACCGGAACGCGCAGCGCGTAGCCGTCCAGCTTGCCCAGCAGCTCGGGCAGCACCAGGCCGATGGCCTTGGCCGCACCGGTGCCGGTCGGCACGATGTTCAGGGCCGCCGCGCGCGCACGACGCAGGTCGGCATGCGGGGCGTCCTGCAGGTTCTGGTCCTGGGTGTACGCGTGGATGGTGGTCATCAGACCACGCTCGATGCCGAAGTTGTCGTTCAGCACCTTCGCCAGCGGGCCAAGGCAGTTCGTGGTGCACGAGGCGTTCGAGATGATGTTCTGCGAACCGTCGTACTTGTCGTCGTTGACGCCCATCACGATGGTGATGTCCTCACCCTTGGCGGGCGCGGAGATGATGACCTTCTTGGCGCCGGCGGCGAGGTGCCCCTTGGCCTTGGTCGCATCGGTGAAGATACCGGTGGACTCGACGACCACGTCGACACCCAGATCGCCCCACGGCAGCGCCGACGGGCCTTCCTTGATGGCCAGGGCCTTGATACGCATATCGCCGACCACGATGGTGTCATCGCCGTCCAGCGAGACATCCTGCGGCAAACGGCCGAGGATCGAGTCGTACTTGAGCAGGGTCGCCAGCGTCGCATTGTCGGTGAGGTCGTTGACCGCGACGATTTCGATGTCAGTGGTACCGAGCGCCTTCTGCGCTTCGACGGCCCTGAAGAAGTTGCGTCCGATACGACCGAAGCCGTTGATGCCTACCCGGACAGTCACGTTATCGCTCCTCAGCTTTCAAGCGGATCGTTTCCCTTGTGGTACTCACCCTAACGTCGTCACGGAAACATCACGGACACACCCCGGCAGATGTGCGAGCTCCGGGTCAGTCGGTTTTGTTCCAGTTACGACGGAGGCACCGTACCCGGTGGGTACGGTGCCTCAGACACCTTTACGCCTCTTCGAGGAGTTCGGCGGTGACAGCGGATTCGGTGTCGGGGACGCCCAATTCCTTTGCGCGCCGGTCTGCCATCGAGAGCAGGCGTCGAATGCGGCCTGCCACAGCGTCTTTCGTCATCGGTGGATCGGCCAGCTGGCCGAGCTCCTCCAGGGACGCCTGCCGGTGCAGCACACGGAGCTTGCCCGCGGCGGCCAAATGATCGGGTACATCATCGGCCAGTATCTCCAGCGCGCGCTCCACGCGGGCGGCGGCGGCTACCGCGGCCCGGGCCGACCGACGCAGATTGGCGTCGTCGAAGTTGGCCAGCCGGTTGGCCGTCGCGCGGACCTCGCGGCGCATGCGCCGCTCCTCCCACGTGAGCCGGGTGTCCTGCGCACCCATGCGGGTGAGCAGCGCCCCGATGGCCTCGCCATCGCGCACCACGACCCGATCGGTGCCGCGCACCTCACGAGCCTTGGCCGAGATGCCCATGCGCCGGGCGGCACCGACCAGGGCCAGTGCGGCCTCCGGTCCCGGGCAGCTGACCTCCAGTGCCGAGGAGCGGCCCGGTTCGGTGAGCGAACCGTGCGCGAGAAACGCTCCGCGCCAAGCCGCTTCGGCATCACCGATACTGCCGCCGACCACCTGCGCGGGTAGACCCCGCACCGGTCGGCCGCGCACATCGAGCAATCCGGTCTGGCGCGCGAGCGCCTCGCCTTCCTTGGAAACCCGTACGACGTACCGGGAGGTTTTGCGAAGCCCGCCTGCACCCAGGACGTGCACATCGGAGCCGTAGCCGTACAGCTCGAAGATCTCACGACGCAGTCGGCGCGCGATGGAACCCATGTCCACCTCGGCCTCAACGATCACTCGACCACCGACGATGTGCAATCCACCGGCGAACCGCAGTAGCGCGGACAGTTCCGCCTTGCGCGAACTCACCTGTGAAATGGTGAGTCGGCTCAGCTCGTCCTTCACTTCCGCTGTCATCGCCACGAGACGCGCTCCTTTCCACCCAACCCGGACCGCACATGTTGGCCCATATGCCGTCCTTCGACTCGAAGCCCTGCTGATTCCGGCCGAGGTTGCCGGATCACCTGATCCAGTGCGGCGGCAAGCTTTCCGGGGTGGTGCCGGTCTGTCCCGGCCTCGGCGACATCAGCGAAGGTTACTCGTGCTCGCAGCTGTTCGGCAGCTCTTGCCACATGTTCGCGTTCCCTACCCTCGGGTACGGAGCCGGAATCCACCAAAACATGGTCTACCGTGAAATCCGGTGCGTGCTGGGACAATACATGGAGATGCCGCTCCGCGGAGAATCCGGCCGTTTCGCCCGGTTCGGCAGCGAGGTTGAGCACCAACACTTTCCGCGCCCGAGTGTGAAGCAGAGCTTCGTGCAAATCGGGCACGAGGACGTGTGGAATCACGCTCGTGAACCAGCTGCCGGGGCCGAGTACGACCACATCCGCGTGCTCGATCGCCGAGGTCGACTCGGGGCAGGCGGGCGGATCCGAGGGGATCAACCGCACCCGCCGCACCTTGCCCGGCGTGGTCGCCACAGCCACCTGACCTCGAATGCAGCGGCTCACCCGGGGGTCACCCTCCAGGCCCGCCACATCGGCTTCGATGGTCAACGCGATCGGCGACATCGGTAGTACGCGGCCGGTGATCCGCAGAATTTTTCCTGCTTCGTCAAGTGCCGCAACGGGATCCCCGAGTTCCTCGGTGAGCCCGGCCAGAATGAGGTTGCCCACCGAATGCCCGGCGAGCGCGCCGCTGCCGCCGAAGCGGTGCTGCAGCGTCCGCGCCCAGATGCCGTCGGACTCTTCGGCCAAGGCCGCCAACGCCATTCGAAGGTCACCCGGGGGCAGCATGCCGAGCTCGCCGCGCAGCCGTCCGGAGGACCCGCCGTCATCGGCGACCGTCACCACCGCCGTGATCTTGCGGGTCAGCCGTCGCACCGCCGTCAGCGTCGCGTACAGACCGTGTCCACCGCCCAGCGCGACGATCGCCGGATTGGTCGCGCGGCCCGTTGCGCGGCTCGCCGCGGTATCCGTCTCGCGCGCACTCATTCCCGCCCCAAATCCCGGTGAACTACGCGAACAACGTCCCCCGCTCCGTTGTTCGCGTCGGCACCGAGTAGGTCACCCAGTGCCTCCGCCATTGCCACACTGCGGTGCTTACCGCCCGTGCAGCCCACTGCCACGGTCATGTATCGCTTCCCCTCTTGGCGGTAGCCCTCGGTGGTGAGATCGATGAGGTGGCGGCCGGTGCCCAGATAATCCTGGGCGCCGGGACGCGACAGCACATACTCACTGACCGCGGCATCCTGTCCGGTCTGTTCGCGGAGTTCCGGCACCCAATGCGGATTGGGCAGGAAACGCAAATCCAACACCATGTCGGCGTCGAGTGGTACTCCGTACTTGAAACCGAACGATTGGATTGTTAAGTGGAGGGCGGTCGGGGTGGCCCCGCCGTACGCCTCCTCCAGCTTTCGGTGCAGCTGGTGGATCGATAGTGCGGTGGTGTCGATAACCAGGTCGGCCGCGGTCTTGACCGAGGCAAGACGCGCACGCTCGGCCGCGATACCCGCGGTGAGCGTGCCGTCGGCGCTCTCGCTCTGCAGCGGATGGCGACGCCGGGCGAACCCGTATCGACGGATCAGGACATCGTCGGAGGCCTCCAGGAAGAGAATGCGGGTGCGCACGCCCGCGGAGCGCAATTGTTCGGTGACCGCCGAGAGGTTTCCGGTGAAGAAGCGACTGCGCACATCCATCACCATCGCGAGTTTGCGAATGGGCGGATCGGCGCTTTCACCCAATTCGACCATGCGGCCGATCAACTCGGGCGGCAGATTGTCGGCCACGTAGTAGCCCAGATCCTCGAGCACCTTGGCGGCAGTACCACGTCCGGCCCCGGATAAACCGGTGACTATGACCACCTCGACCGGTTGCTCACCGGTCCGGGTCGTACCGCTCTGGTTTGCGACCGCACTGCTGCTGGCTTCGACGCGCGTCATGTCCTACCGGGTTCGTCTCTGAGGGTCCCACGATCATCCTGCACCGATACCCGAATCCGGCGCAGGCGCACGCTCGAGGAGAGACACAGCTGTGATTCTCCCTCCCGACCTGCACAGACGGCGTGTCGCGCAACACGCTCTCGGCGTGTCGCGCAAGTGCCGCCCGGTGACCTAGTCGGTATGCAAAGCGGCGAGAACCGCTTTGGCCGTGGCCACCCCGATGCCCGGGACCTCGGTGATCTGCTCCACCGTAGCCTCCTTCAGCTTGGCGACCGACCCGAAGTGGGTCACCAGCGCTGTTTTGCGGGTTTCGCCCAGGCCGGGGACGGTGTCCAGCACCGAGGCGGTCATCCGCCGCGAACGTTTGCTGCGATGGAAGGTGATGGCGAAACGATGCGCCTCGTCCCGCACGCGCTGCAGCAGGTACAGCGCCTCACTGGTGCGCGGCATGATGACCGGATCGGGCTCATTGGGGACCCAGACCTCTTCCAGGCGCTTGGCCAGACCGATGACCGCGACATCGGTGATGCCGAGTTCGTCCAGGATCTCGGCGGCGGCATTGACCTGCGGGGCGCCGCCGTCCACCACGTACAGGTTGGGCGGATAGGCGAAGCGGCGCGGTTTACCGGTCTTGGGGTCGATCCCGGGCAGACTGGATTCGGTTGCCTCCGAATCGGATTCGGCGAGCTCGGCGGCCTCGGCGGCATCCAGATCGCGACGTAGTTTGGCGAAGCGGCGGCGGGTCACCTCGGCGATGCTGGCCACATCGTCGGAGCGGCCGTCACCGGCGGCCTCCTTGATGGCGTAGTGCCGATACTCGGATTTGCGCGCCAGACCGTCCTCGAAGACGACCAGCGAGGCCACCACATCGGTGCCCTGCACATGGCTGATGTCCACGCACTCGATGCGCAGCGGGGCGCTGTCCAGATCCAGGGCGTCCTGAATCTCCTGCAGCGCGGCCGAGCGGGCGGTGAGATCGCCTGCGCGCCTTAGCTTATGGCGCTGCAATTCCTCCTGGGCATTGCGCTGCACGGTCTCGGCGAGGGCCTTCTTGTCACCGCGCTGGGGTACCCGCAGCTGCACCGCCGAGCCGCGAATGGCCGAGAGCCACTGCTGCACCTGTTCGGCATCGCGGGGCAGGGCGGGTACCAGCACCTCGCGCGGCACCACATTGCCGGGCTGCTCCTCGCCCGACTGTGCGGCCAGGGTGGACTGCTCACCGTAGAACTGGGTGAGGAACTGCTCGACCAGCGCGGGCACCTCACCGCCGGCCTCGACCTCGTCGATGGCATCACCGGATTTGTCGACCACCCAGCCGCGCTGACCGCGCACGCGGCCGTCGCGGACGTGGAAAATCTGTACCGCGACCTCCAATTCGTCTATGGCGAAGTCGATTACGTCGGCATCGGTGCCGGTGCCGAGCACCACGGCCTGCTTCTCCAGCGCGCGCCGCAGGGCCTGCACATCGTCGCGCAGGCGGGCCGCGGTCTCGAAGTCGAGTTCCTCGGCGGCGGAGTGCATGCGCTTCTCCAGCTCCTTGACCAACCGGTCGGTCTTACCGGAGAGGAAGTCGCAGAAGTCCTCCACGATCTGCCGATGCTCGTCGGCAGTCACCCGCCCGATGCACGGCGCGGAGCATTTGTCGATATAGCCGAGCAGGCAGGGACGGCCAATCTGACTGTGCCGCTTGAAGACTCCCGCCGAACAGGTGCGCACGGGGAACACCCGCAGCAGCAGATCCAAGGTCTCGCGAATGGCCCAGGCGTGCGCGTACGGGCCGAAGTACCGCACCCCCTTCTTGCGCGCACCGCGATAGACGAAAACCCGCGGGTACTCCTCGTTGAGGCTCACCGCCAGCACCGGATACGACTTGTCGTCCCGATAGCGCACATTGAAGCGCGGATCGAATTCCTTGATCCAGTTGTACTCCAGCTGTAGCGCCTCGACCTCGGTGGAGACAACCGTCCACTCCACGCTGGCGGCGGTGGTCACCATCTGGCGGGTGCGCGGGTGCAGACCGGACACATCCGCGAAGTACGAGTTCAGCCTGCTGCGCAGACTTTTCGCCTTACCGACGTAGATGACCCGCTTGTGGACGTCCCGGAACTTGTAGACGCCGGGCTCAACAGGAATCGTCCCCGGCGCGGGCCGGTACGTCGAAGGATCAGGCACGCACCCAGATTAACGATCCCCTCCGACAGGCCCCCGTCACGCCCGGCTCCCGACCAATCCGGCGAAGGCGACACGACACCGGTGTAGGACCGCGCCACGCCGTCGATCTCATCCGCGAGCGCCGCGGCGACGAAGGTACCGGCAAGATCACCGAACCAGAGGGGAGCAGTGCCATGATTCGCCTTCGCCGTCGACGCCGGTCGCTTGCGATCGGAGCAGCGTTGACCTTGGCCGCCGCCGCGCTGGTGGCGGTGTCCGTTCCGGCGGCCGCCGAATCCGCCGACGGCACCATCTTCGTCTACGGGGACTACCTGATTCACCAATCCACCGTCGCGGTCTGCGGCGGTCCGGTGCTGTCCGAACCCGCACCGCTCCCGGTCGCCTAGCGCGCCACGCCGCACGCGTATTCCCACATCGCGGCGGTACACGAGGCCAGTATGGGTGCGCACGGTCATCGAACGATCTGTCCACGCACAAGGGGAGTATTGAAGATGAATCAGCAACACCGCCGCTCGCTCGGGCTCGGCTCGGCCCTCAGCCTCGGAGCCGCCGCCCTGGTGAGCATTGCCGCACCGGCCGCGCACGCCGACGCGCCCTGCCGCATCGACCGCACGCTCGACACCGCGACCTACACCTGCCCCGAGGGCATGTGGTACGCCGCCGTCGTCGAATGCCTCGGCACCCGCCAAGTCGGCAATGGCTTCCAGTCCCCCACCTACATCGTGGGCGACTCCCCCCGCCCGCTCATCCCCATGACCATCGAATGCAATGGCGAGGGTAAGCGAGGCATCGTCCTGAACGCCTACACCGACGGGCCCTTCTGAGGCTGAACTAGACGCGCAGGCGCGGGCTCAGCTCGCGCCTGAGCGCGGGGGCCAGGTCGCCTCGGTCGCCTACCTCGAGGGTGTCGAGTTCGAGCCAATCGGCCATTTCCCGAAGGGCCGCAGCGAGTTCCGAGGCCACGTAGGTCATGCCACGGCCGGGTTCGGCGAATGCACCGGGGACGCGGAGCACGCCGGTGGTGCGGTCCGCGCGCAGATCGACGCGGCCGACGATCTCGCCGTCGAGCAGGAATGGGAAGACGTAGTAGCCGTGCACGCGTTTGTGTTCGGGGGTGTAGATCTCGATGCGGTAGTGGAAGTCGAAGAGGCGCTCGGTGCGGGCGCGGAAGAAGATCAACGGATCGAATGGGCACAGCAGCGCCGCACCGGTGATGCGGCGCGGAACGCGGGCCGTGGCGTGCAGGTAGGCGGGCTTGTCCCAGCCTTCGACGGTGACCTGCTCCAGCTCGCCCGCCGCGAGGAGTTCGGCGATGACGGGTTCGGTTTGGACGCGGCTCAGCCGGTAGTAGTCGCGCAGATCGGTTTCGGTGCCGATGCCGTGCGCGGACGCGGCCCGGCGCACCAGCTCGCGGATGGCGTCGGCCTCATCGAGTTCCCGGCCGCAGACCTCGGCGGGCAGCACCCGCTCGGTGAGGTCGTAATGGCGTTGGAAGCCAACGCGTTTGGGTACCGACAGCTCACCCGAGGCGAAGAGCTGCTCGCACACCACCTTGGTCTCGCTGTAGTTCCAGCCCCAATTGTCCTTGGCGCGCGGCCGATCCAGTTCGAGATGTTTCTCGATCTCCCCGGCGGTGCTCGGACCGAATTCGCGCACCACGCTCAGCACCTCGTCGGCGAGCTTCTCATCGCGATGGCGGCCGAGTCCGGCCCAGCGGCCGTGCCGGTACTTCACCATGCGCCACCGCATCAGCGGCCAATCCTGCACCGGCAGCAGCGCCGCCTCATGCGCCCAGTACTCGACCAGTTTGCGCGGGCGGCGCGCGGAATCGCTCCACGACATCTCGTCCAGCAGCGCCCGGTCGTAGGCCCCGATACGACTGAACACCGGCGCGTAATGCGCGCGCACCACCGCGGAGACCGAATCGATCTGTAGCAGTTTGGTGTTGTCGAGCACCTTGGCCAGGGTGCGCCGGGTGGGCGGTGCACTCGGGCGGGCGGTGGCGAAGCCCTGGGCGCCCAGGGCGATCCGACGCGCCGCCGCGACGGTCAGGACAGCAGATCCACGGGAGGAAATCGGCACAGTGGAACCATGCCATGTCCCACCGACAGCCAAGTTCGATACAGTCGTGTATCGAACTTCTACGAACCGAGGAATTGGGCATGATCGAGAACCCGGATGTCATCGTCGTCGGCGCCGGTCTGGCCGGCCTGGTCGCCACCCACGAACTGGTCAAGGCGGGGCGCCGGGTGCTGGTGCTGGATCAGGAGAACCGCGCCAACCTCGGCGGGCAGGCATTCTGGTCGCTAGGCGGCCTGTTCTTCGTGGACAGTCCCGAACAGCGCCGCCTCGGTGTGAAGGACTCCCTCGAACTGGCCATGCAGGACTGGTTCGGCTCGGCGGGCTTCGACCGCGAGGACGAGGACCACTGGGGTCGCCAGTGGGCGCGCGCCTATGTGGAGTTCGCCGCCGGGGAGAAGCGGCAGTATCTGCACGATCTCGGGCTGCGGGTGACCCCCCTGGTCGGCTGGGCCGAACGCGGCGGCGAATTCGCCGACGGGCACGGCAATTCCGTCCCGCGCTTCCATCTCACCTGGGGCACCGGGCCCGAGGTGGTGCGGGTATTCCTGGAGCCGGTGCTCGCCGCCGAACAGCGCGGACAGGTCGGATTCGCCTTCCGGCATCGCGTCGATGAACTGGTGGTCGCCGACGGCACGGTCACCGGCGTGCGCGGCAGCGTACTCGAGCCTTCCGACGAGGCACGCGGTGTCGCATCCTCACGAAACATTGTGAGCGACTTCGAACTTGCCGCGCAGGCGGTGATCGTCACCTCCGGCGGTATCGGCCACAATCACGATCTGATCCGCCGCAACTGGCCGGTCGATCGCCTCGGCCCGTGCCCGGAGCACATGATCTCCGGCGTGCCCGCGCATGTGGACGGGCGCATGCTCGGCATCACCGAGGCCGCCGGCGGGCGCATCGTGAACCGGGATCGCATGTGGCACTACACCGAAGGCATTCACAACTGGGATCCGATCTGGCCCGATCACGCCATTCGCATCATCCCCGGTCCGTCCTCGCTGTGGTTCGACGCCAATGGAAAGCGTATGCCCGCACCGTGTTTCCCGGGTTTCGACACCAATGCCACCATGAAGCAGATTCTCTCGACCGGGTACGACTACTCCTGGTTCATCCTGGATCAGTCGATCATCGAGAAGGAGTTCGCGCTCTCGGGTTCGGAGCAGAATCCGGATATCACCGGCAAGGACCTCAGGCTGACCCTCAAGAGCCGCGTGGCCAAGGGCGCGCCGGGGCCGGTGGAGGCGTTCAAACAGCACGGGGTGGACTTCGTGGTCGCCGACACCCTCACCGATCTCGTCGCGGGCATGAACAAGATCACCCGCGGCCCGCACCTGGACCCGGCCGATATCGAACACCAGATCGTGGCGCGCGACCGCGATACCGAGCACAAGTTCAGCAAGGACGGCCAGCTCATGGCCATCGGCAATGCCCGCCGCTACCTGGGCGACAAGCTGGGCCGGGTGGCGACCCCGCACAAGATCCTGGATCCCGCGCACGGCCCGCTCATCGCGGTGCGATTGAACATTCTGACCCGAAAGACGTTGGGCGGCTTGCAGACCAACCTCGACTCCCAGGTCATGCGCCCGGACGGCACCGCCTTCCCCGGGCTGTACGCGGCGGGCGAGGTCGCCGGCTTCGGTGGCGGCGGCGTGCACGGCTACAACGCGCTGGAGGGCACATTCCTGGGCGGCTGCATCTTCTCGGGCCGCGCGGCCGGACGGGCGCTGGGCCGCAGCCTGAAGTGATCCAGCCGGAAGTGCTTGCCGCCCAGGCGAATGCGTGGGCGGCAAAGCGTCTCTACGCGGCCACGAACCAGCGGTAGCAGTCGCCGCGCAACAGCAACGCGAGCACGACACCCGAAGTCATCACACCGAACAGCACCGCGAAAGGCCCGACCCCCGTGGGCATTTCGGCCGATACCAGGGTGAAGACACCGTAGAAGGCTTGCAGGCTGGCCAATCCCAGCGCGGCCACCCAGACCCACTGCGAACGCAGACCGAAGAACAGTGCCACACCGCCGGTCACCCAGGCGGCGAAGAAATGACCCGCACTGCCGAGCAATCCGCCGAATCCGCTGGTCACCCCGAGCAGCACATGCACCAGCGCGAATCCCGCGGCGGCGAAAGCGGCGTATTGCGTTTCCCGCACCTTCGCGGGCAGTTCGATCTCGGAACTATTACGCCGGACCGCTCGCAGCACCAGTGCGAATCGCTCGAAAATCGTGGCAGGAACACTGTTCCCGGCACTCGTCGGCGAGATATCCATCTCGTCGACCACAGCCGACTGCGAACTCACAGCACTCCTCATCGAGTATCCCCTGGCCGCGCGCCCCCTGCGAACGCGCAGAGCCTGACGCTAACCAAATATTCAGCTGCGAGACAATCGAGTTCGGAAAGTTATGACCATGGCCACAGCCGATAGCAAGCGCGGCAAACAGTGATCTCGAACACATAACGGCCGCACACGATTCGCGTGTGCGGCCGTCGTAAGTGCAGGTCCTCCAGCGATTTTCCAGTATAGCGCCGGAAGCCGGAAACTACTTGTCGTCCATGGGGATGGGCGGAATCACCGGAAACTCACCGGTATATCCGGCCCGCTGTTCGGCAATGGCCAGCACCCGCGGTTTGGCGACCAGCCACCCGATCATCAAGGCGGGCACGATGATCAGCAGGCTGCCCACGGTCCAGGTGCCGACCGGATGGTCGAATGCCATGAGCACCAGTACCGCGCACAGGAACACCAGCGTCGCGATACCGGTGTACGGCGCACCCCACATCCGGAACGCGGGCCGCTCGGCCCGGCCGTTCTTCCACCAGTACCAGAGCTTGAGCTGGCACAGCACAATCGTCGCCCAGGACGCCAGAATGCCCAGCGACGCCACATTCAGCACAATCTCGAACGCCTCGTCCGGGACGATGTAGTTCAGCCAGATGCCGAACAGCGCGATGGCGCTGGTGAGCAGAATGCCGCCGTAGGGCACGCCGGCGCTGGACATGCGCGCGGTGAACTTGGGCGCACTGCCGTTCATGGCCATCGATCGCAGAATGCGCCCGGTGGAATACAGACCGGCGTTCAGACTCGACAGCGCGGCGGTCAGCACCACGAAGTTCATGATCGAACCCATATGCGCCACGCCGATTTTGCTGAAGAAGGTGACGAACGGGCTCTCCCCCGCCTTGTACGCGGTGTACGGCAGCAGCAGCGCCAGCAGGATGACCGAACCGCAGTAGAAGACCGCGATACGCACGATCACCGAATTGATGGCGCGCGGCATGATCTTGGCCGGGTTCTCGGTCTCACCGGCGGCGATGCCGACCATTTCGACCGCGGCATAGGCGAACACGACACCGGAGGTGACGGTGATCAGCGGTAGGATGCCGGTCGGGAACCAGCCACCGGCATCGCTGACCATACCCAGGCCGGTGCGCGCGCCCTCGACATCGAAGCGCCCGGCCAGGAAGACCGTGCCGACGATCAGGAAGGTGACCAGGGCCAGCACCTTGATCATGGCGGCCCAGAACTCCATCTCGCCGAACCACTTCACCGACGCCAGGTTGATGCCCAGCACGATGACCAGTGCGCCCAACGCCAGAATCCATTGCGCTACAGGCTCGAACGGGCCCCAGTAGTGCAAATACGTTGCCACGGCGGTGGTATCGACAATGCCGGTCATGGACCAGTTCAGGAAATACATCCAGCCGGCGACGAAAGCCGCTCGCTCACCGAAGAATTCGCGTGCATAGGAGACGAACGAACCCGAGGACGGGCGGTGCAGCACCAGCTCCCCGAGCGCGCGCAGAATGAAGAAGACGAAAACACCACAGATCAGATACACCACGAACAGCAACGGTCCCGCGCTGGCGAGGCGACCGCCCGCGCCGAGGAACAGGCCGGTGCCGATGGCTCCGCCGATGGCGATCATCTGCAATTGGCGAGGCTTCAGGGCTTTGTGATAGCCGCTGTCCTCGGCAGTGAGATTTGTGGCCTGTGTCCGGATCTCGGTCATACGCCGGTTAACCCTCCGCAATCGTGTATTGAGGCGGTCCGAGAGTACCTTGCAAATAACTGAGAACCACATCGCCGCTCCGACCGGGGCGGATTACCGGTGGTCAGAGCAGTTCGAACGGGTGCCAACACCTTCCCAATGCTGGTAACCAACATGACGCCGGTGGTCGGCATACGGCCCGAGCAACGCAAAAACCAGACCGGACCGCGCACCGGCGCTAGAGTCCGACCATGAGGCGCATGCGACGGCATACCTGGAGCGGCGCCGCGGCCGCCCTGCTGCTGCTATTCGGAGCGGCCACGGCCTGTTCGTCCGATTCGGACGCGAAACCGGGCGTGTGCGAAACCTCCCCCAATGGCGTTCCCATCAGCGCCAGTGCGGGTAGCGGCCCCACCAGTACGAATCTGAGCACCAATCCGGAGATCGCCACCGGATACCGCACCGGGATGAAACCCGCGCACACCGAGACCTTCGCGGTCTCCACCGCCAATCCCGTAGCCACCGAAGCAGCCTGCAAGGTGCTGAAGGATGGCGGCACGGCCGCGGATGCGCTCATTGTGGCGCAGACCGTGCTCGGACTGGTCGAACCGCAGGCCACCGGGATCGGGGGCGGGGCGTTCCTGCTCTACTACGACGCGGCCACCAAGCAGATCGACGCCTACGACGGTCGCGAAACCGCGCCCGCCGCGGCCACCCAGGACTATTTGCGCTGGATAAGCGATACCGATCGCACTACGCCGCAGCCCAACGCGCGAGCCAGCGGCCGATCGGTCGGCACGCCCGGGGTGCTGCGCATGCTCGAGCTCGCCCAGCGCGAACACGGTAGGCAAACCTGGCGCGATCTGTTCGCCCCGGCAATCTCCCTGGCGGATCAGGGCTTTCAGGTCGGTCCACGCATGGCCGGTCAGATCGCCGACAGCGCAGCCGATCTCGCGCGCGACGACAATGCGCGGGCCTACTTCCTGCAGGCCGACGGCAAGGCGAAACCGGCCGGAACCACGCTGACCAATCCGGCAATGTCCAAGACCCTCAACGCGATTGCCTCCGAGGGCGCGGATGCCTTCTATACCGGGGCCATCGCCGCGGATATCGTCGATGCCATCGGCACCACCTCGGGCGGGCGCACCCCTGGCCTGACCACCGCGGCGGATCTCGCCGCCTACCAACCGAAGAAGCGCACCGTATTGTGCGCGCCGTACCGTAACCACGAGATCTGCGGTATGCCCAACCCGTCCTCGGGCGGTACCACCGTCGAGGCCACCCTGGGCATTCTGTCGAACTTCGATCTGGCGTCGATGAAACCGACGGACACCACCGGAGACAATGACACCGCCCGCAATGGCGGCAAACCCACGGCCCAGGCCGTACACCTGATCTCCGAGGCCGAACGCCTCGCCTACGCGGACCGCGACAAGTACGTCGCCGACTCGGATTTCATTCCGATGCCCGGCAATTCGCCGCAGACGCTACTGAATCCGGACTACCTGAAGCAGCGCGCGGGCCTGATCGACCTCAACCACAGCATGGGCACCGCCCAGCCCGGCGACTTCGGCCCCGTCCCCCTGGGCAATGGCGTGCCCACGCCCGAACACGGCACCAGCCACATCTCGATCGTCGACAAATACGGCAACGCGGCCTCCATGACCACCACGGTCGAATCCGCCTTCGGCGCCTTCCACCTGGTCGACGGCTTCATTCTGAACAACCAGCTCACCGACTTCTCCGCCGAACCCCTCGGCAAAGACGGTCTCCCCGTAGCCAACCGACTCGACCCGGGCAAACGCCCGCGCAGCTCGATGGCCCCCACCCTCGTCTTCGACCGCGCCCCCGACGGCACCCGAGGCCAACTCACCTACGTCACCGGCTCCCCCGGCGGCTCGGTCATCATCCAATTCGTAGTGAAAACCCTGGTGGCCATGCTCGATTGGGGCCTGGACCCGCAACAGGCAGTCTCCATGGTCGCCTTCGGCGCAGCCAACTCCCCCACCACCAATGTCGGCGGCGAACACCCGTCGATAAACGCCGCCAACAACGGCGACCAAGACTCCCTGGTCCAACAACTACGCCACCTGGGCCACACGGTTTCGGTCCTCCCCCAATCCAGCGGCCTCTCCGCCCTGATCCGAGACCCCCATGGCTGGACAGGCGGCGCAGACCCCCGCCGAGAAGGCACAGTCCTAGGCGACCCCAACTAAAAAACCTGGGCGGGGCGATCACCAGGAACTCACGGCAGGGAAGCGGACAAACCCCGGCTGGGTCGCGAGTATTCGCGCCCGACCGGTGGTCAAAGCCGGGTACGGCAGGCGAAGTACCCACTCCGAAGATTCGTGGCCATCTGCCGAACCCCGCTGGAACGTAATGTCCCACTGGGTATTCGGCTATGAAGGCCCCGAGTACTTCAGCGGGGGTCCTCGGCGGTGTACTTCGCCCCGAGCTCGCGGAAGCGGTCCATCGCCGACGCAGCGCGGAGCTTGTCATTGGTGCGGATCGCCATCATGGGCACGTACTCGTCGTGAACCAATTCCAGGCGAGCCCAGGACTTCTTGTCCGCAAAGGAAACACCGCGAATATCCTGCCAGCGAAATTCCATATCGCCCAGGATGTTTCGGACCACAACACCGCTCTTGCCCACTCGCACACGCGGGCGTGCGAGGAGCAGCACCGCGCCGCCGAGCAACAGCCCGAAGACCGCGAGACCCAACTGATCCGCGAGGCGGAAGTTCACGCCGGTCGACCCGTGCCGCAACAGAATTCCGGCAACGATGAAGACGAGCGCCAGCAATGCCGCGACGATGCGTGCCGTCATAATGGCGCGCTTCGGGCGCACCTCTAGATCCCACTCCGCTCCGGACGCGGCCGGGTTCTCGTTCTCCCCGACCTCCGGGGCCTCGGTGGCATCCGGAGTCGACTTCGATTTCGATTGCACGCCAGCGCTTTCGGTGCCAGACACTGCGGTTTCACCGGCCTTCGACTCGGTCGCGGACGACTGGGGCCGGCGGGGCGGTTCTTCCGCTCCGCCGTCGCGCTTCCAGATCCGGACGACAGGCATGGTCAGGCGGTCTGCGAGAGTTCGCGCAGCGTGAGCGCGGCATCGAGGGCGGCGGCGGATGCCTGCTCACCCTTGTTCTCGAACGAACCCGGCAGACCCGCGCGATCCAGGGCCTGCTGTTCGGTGTTCACGGTGAGCACACCATTGGTGACCGGGACGCTCTCATCGAGCGAGACCCGGGTCAGACCGGCGGTGACCGAATCGCAGACGTACTCGAAATGCGGTGTCTCACCGCGGATCACAACACCGAGGGCGACCACCGCGTCATGACTGCGGGCCAGCGCTTGCGCCACCACCGGCAGCTCCATCGCGCCCGCGACCCGCACCACGGTGATATCGGCGACGCCGGCCGCGCGTGCGGTCTGCTCCGCATTGGCCACCAGTGCGTCGCAGATGGTGGTGTGCCAGCGCGACGCCACAATGCCAAGCTTGAGATCCTTGGCATCGGCGAGCTCGAACGTGGGTACGCCCGTGCCGCTCATCGGTTTTCCGCCCTTCTCATATGTCCGTTTGACGCGTCAGTTCGCGGTTTCGCCCAGGTCACCCAGGTCGAGATCGTCCAGGCCGACCAGGTCGTGGCCCATACGATCCCGCTTGGTGCGCAGGTAGTGCAGATTGTGCGAGTTCGCGCGCACCGGCATCTGCACGCGCTCGGTGATGCTCAGACCGTAGCCCTCGATCCCGGCGCGCTTATCGGGATTATTGGTGAGCAGGCGCATCGAGGTGATGCCCAGATCGACCAGGATCTGCGCGCCCGTGCCGTAATCGCGCGCATCGGCGGGCTGGCCGATGGCGATATTGGCGTCGTAGGTGTCCAACTGCTGCTCGTCCTGCACCTGGTACGCCTGCAACTTGTGCATGAGTCCGATACCGCGACCCTCATGACCGCGCATGTACAGAACCACGCCGCGGCCCTCATCGGCCACCAGCTGTAGTGCGGCATTGAACTGCGGACCGCAGTCGCAGCGCAGCGATCCGAAGACATCGCCGGTGAGGCATTCGGAGTGCACGCGCACCAGCACGTCCTCCCCCTTGCCGTCGGCACCGGCGATATCGCCCATGACCAGGGCCACGTGCTCGGAGTCGTCGTATTCGCTCTCGTAGCCGATGGCCTTGAAATCACCGAACGCGGTCGGGATGCGGGCCTCGGCGACGCGGCGCACATGCTTCTCGTTCTTGCGCCGCCAGGCGATCATGTCGGCGATGGAGATGAGCGCCAGATCGTGTTCGTCGGCGAAGATACGCAGCTCCTCGGTGCGCGCCATATCGCCTTCGTTCTTCTGGCTGACGATCTCGCAGATGACACCGGCCGGGTGCAGCCCGGCCATCCGGGATAGGTCGACCGCGGCCTCGGTGTGCCCGGCGCGGCGCAGCACGCCACCGTCCTTGGCGCGCAACGGAACCACATGGCCCGGGCGGGTCAGATCATCGGACTTGGCCAGCGGATCGGCGAGCACCCGCATGGTGGTGGCGCGATCGGCGGCGGAGATACCGGTCGAGATGCCGTCGCGGGCATCGACCGAGACGGTGTAGGCGGTGCCGTGCTTGTCCTGGTTGACCGCGTACATGGGCGGCAGGCCCAGGCGGTCGCAGTCCTCACCCGTGAGCGGGACACAGATGTAACCGGAGGTGTAGCGGATCATGAAGGCCACCAGCTCGGGTGTTGCCTTCTCCGCCGCGAAGATGAGGTCGCCCTCGTTCTCCCGGCCCTCGTCGTCGACGACGACGACCGCCTTACCGGCGGCGATGTCGGCGACTGCGCGCTCGATGGTGTCGAACCTGGTCACGTCTGTTGTGCTCCATCTCGAATTAGGTGCAGTACCCACATTAGGGCAGTGTCTGATTTGCGCCGCCTCCGGCGTCGCGGTTCGCGGCCACCGAAGGCTCGGTTCTTCACTCCTCCGCCCAGTCGCTACGATCCCCCGCTCCGTCGCTCCAGAACCGAGCCGGGCCGGGAACTTGCAGTCATCCGCGCTGTATCAGCCGCTCGACATACTTGGCGATGACATCCACCTCCAGGTTCACGGTGGTGCCGACCGGTGCGGTGCCGAGCGTGGTGAGCTCGCGGGTGGTCGGAATGAGCGAGACCTCGAACCAGTCCTTGCTGCCGTCGGCGGCGGCCTCCTCGGCCAGACCCAGTCCCGAGACGGTGAGCGAGATGCCGTCGACGGTGATGGAACCCTTCTCCACCACATAGCGAGCGATGCTGTCGGGCAACGAGATTCGCACGACCTCCCAGTTCTCGGAGGGGGTGCGGGAGAGTACGGTGCCGGTGCCGTCGACATGGCCCTGCACGATATGACCGCCCAGGCGGCTGTTCACGGCGGCGGCGCGCTCGAGATTGACGCGCGAACCGGTGGCGAGACCGCCGATGCTGGAGCGATTGAGCGTCTCGGCCATGACGTCCACGGTGAAGGTGTCGCCCTCCACCCGCTGATCCACCACGGTGAGGCAGACGCCGTTGACCGCGATCGAATCACCGTGTCCGGCATCGGAGGTCACCAGCGGGCCGCGGATGGTGAGCCGGGCCGCATCGACCAGTTGCTCGGTGGCGACGATCTCGCCCAGCTCCTCCACGATGCCTGTGAACATGCCCTGCCTCTCCCTGTCGCCTCGGGCCGCGGAACGGGCCCACCGCTTGCGCCAACAGCCCGGAGCACCGGTGCTATTCCCCGATGACGGGCGTCCGCCCTCAGCCTAACGACAGGGAGTCGTAGTGGGCAGAGCGCCTCTCCTACAGGAAGATGCCAATTCGCGCAGGGGAATCGGCCCCCGGTTCCCAATTCCGACTCGCTTACACCATAATCTTGCGGATCTGCGGAAATGGTCGCAAGATTGTTATGCAGCTGATTCCTACAGTTCAACTTCGTCGACCACCTCAGGGTGACCGTACCTCTCAGCGAGCAGTTCAGCGCGGAACAAGTCCCGCATCCGTCGCCGCGTCCGGCGCGGATGAGTCTTCGCAGCAATGTCGAACCGAAGGAAGGTTAGGCCCCGTACGGGGTCGGATCCAGGTGGACTACAACACAATTGGGAGTGCAGCGTGACCACGCTTCTCGATACCACCCTCGAAGTTCGTTGCGTGCAGTACCGGCGCGAATTTCACCTCCCGGCATCGATAGACCCGGCGTCACGACACATCCTGTTGGAGATAGGCAGCCGTTACGGCGCGATCACCATGCCCGCCGAACTAGGCGAACGGGTGCAGCACAGACTCGCGCAGGCCGAGCTGGCCGGGCCGGTCGTGCACCATCCGCGGGCGCGGCGCTGGACCTTCATCACCGGTCCCGCCCGGCCCGAGACGCTCAGCACGCCCGTCACCGCCGCGCTGTTCCGGCTGTACGCGACGGTCGCGTGCGCGGGTGCGCAGGTGGTGCTGCCGTCCGCCGATGACGAGCGGACGGGCTACCGCACCTGGATTCATCCCCCGGAGACGGTCAGCTCGGTGCCGCCGCTGGAGTCGGTGGTCGAGGCCCTACTGGGCCGCTGACGCCTCCACCGCGATCACCTTCTGCCGCAGGGCTGCCACGGTCGCGGCCGGATCGGCGGTGCCGTAGACGGCGGAACCCGCTACAAAACAGTCGATTCCGGCTTCGGCGGCCTGTTCGATGGTGTCCATATTGATGCCGCCGTCGATTTCCACCACCAGGCGCAGTTCACCGGAATCGACGAGATTGCGGACGATGCGGGCCTTTTCGAGCACCTCGGCGATGAAGGACTGGCCGCCGAAGCCGGGCTCGACGCTCATCACCAGCAGGGTGTCGAAGTCGCGCAGGATCTCCAGATACGGCTCGATCGGGGTACCGGGCTTGACCGAGAGCCCGGCCTTCGCGCCTGCGGCACGGATATCACGCGCCACCGCGATCGGATTGTCGGTCGCCTCGGCGTGGAAGGTGACGTTGTACGCGCCCGCCTCCGCGTAGCCCGGCGCCCAGCGCTCCGGATTCTCGATCATCAGATGGCAGTCCAGGGGAATGTCGGTGGCCTTCAACAGACACTGCACCACCGGAAGGCCCAGGGTCAGGTTCGGCACGAAGTGGTTGTCCATGACATCCACGTGCACCCAATCCGCTCCCTCGATCGCCCGCACCTCGTCACCGAGGCGCGCGAAATCGGCGGACAGGATGGACGGCGCGATCATGGGCGCGGGCCGCTGGAAAGGAGAGGAGGAGGTGCACACACGCGGCAGTCTAACGGCCGCGCATAACCGAACCGACACCGTCGGTGGCGCGATATTCGCGAAGGGGCCCGGCTCGGGGGTCGCCGCGGGTCTTCGCGGCCATTGCGCTGATTGCCGCGCGGTGGAATGGGTAGCCTAGTGCAGGTGATCAACATTTCGGCGGACCAAGGACTGCGGGCCACACCGGTCGAGATCGGTGTCGCCGCATCCGTCTCCCAGTTGCCCATCGTGCGCGGACTCGCCGAAACCCTGGTGCTACTCAGCGATTTCACCCTGGACGAGGTCGCCGATATTCGGCTCGCCGTCGACGAGGCCGCCTCCACCGTGATCGCGCTCGCGGTGCCGGGCAGCACACTCCAGTGCGTGTTCACCGTGGGCGACAGTGATTTGGTGATTCGAGTCGGCGGTATCGCGGGCACCCGGGGGCTTCCCGATCAGCGCAGCTTCGGCTGGCATGTACTGCGCACCCTCTCCGACGAGGTGACCGCGAGCCAGGGCGATTACGACCCGGCGATCTCCGGATACCCGACGACGGTGGAGTTCCGGCGGGTCCGGGGGAAGGCGTAGTGACCGACGAGGACATGGTGTTCGCCTCTCCCGACGCGTCACAGCCCGATTCGCCCGGATCCGAGCCGGTGAGCAGTGCCTCCGACGGTCCGGCCACCGGTGCCTCGGACAGTGGTCGCGGGCAGGCGAACGGCACCGCGAGTGGCGAGAACGGGGATCGCGGCAGCGCCCCGCGCAACGGGAACGCCGGTGACGCTGCGGCCCAAGCCGGTTCGGCGGACAGTGGCCCGACCTCCGAGACGGACGCCGCGCCCGAGAGTGAGGAATCCGCCGAGCCCGACGAGGTCGTCGACGCCGAGGAGGTCGAGGAGGTCGCGCGCAGCGTCTCCGGCGGATACGACGATGTGACCGCGCTGTTCGAACAGCTGGCCGCCACCGATCCGAGCTCCGCGCGCCGCGCCGCACTGCGTTCGGAGCTGATCAGCCGGTGCATTCCGCTCGCCGATCACATCGCCCGCAAATTCAGCGGGCGCGGTGAGCCTTTCGACGATCTCACCCAGGTCGCGCGGGTCGGACTGGTGCACGCGGTGGACCGCTTCGATGTCGGGCGCGGGTCGAACTTCCTGTCCTTCGCGGTGCCCACGATCATGGGTGAGGTCCGCCGGTACTTCCGGGACAACACCTGGGCCATGCGAGTTCCGCGGCGGGTCAAGGAAACTCATCTACGGATCGGCTCGGCCATCGACGCGCTGTCCCAGCAGCTCGGCCGCTCCCCCACCGCCAAGGAGATCGCCGCCCAACTCGGCATCGATCCCGATGAGGTGACCCAGGCGGTCATTGCCGGAAACGCGTACCAGCCCAGCTCCATCGACGCGGTCTCGGTGGGCCGTGATACCGAGGCGTCGCTGCTCGACACACTCGGCGAGGAGGAGTCGCAATTCGATCGGGTCGAGGAGTACGTGGCCATCCGGCCGTTGCTCGCGGGGCTGCCCGAACGTGAGAGACGCATTCTCACCATGCGGTTCTTCGAATCGATGACCCAGACCCAGATCGCACAGCAGATGGGCATCTCCCAGATGCACGTCTCCCGGATTCTGGCGAAAACCCTTGCGCGCCTGCGGGAGCAGTCCTCGCGCGAGTGACACGCCCACCCGAATCCCGTGGGCTTGCCCGCACGGCCCGCCGGTGCGACGATCGAGGCCACCCGGCACGCACCGCATTCGGGCGGCAGTATGACCCAGCGCGATCGACATATCGTGAATCAGATCGACCAGCTCGTGAACGACCAGCTGGCCGACGGCGAACCACGCACCGGCTACGACTACGGCGATCCGGAGTTCCCGCGCTGTCCGCACCCCTGGTGCGATGAGGAATGGCACGGCCTGCCCATCACCACGCGCATGGCCGAAATGCGCTGGCGCGGTGAGGTGGACCCCGGCTATCGCTATCCGGACGACGAATCACCCGTGCTCTGCCCCGGATCCGAGGACCCGGGCGACTTCACCCCCGCCGACCGCTTCCGCGCCCTGGCCGAACTCCAGCATTCGGTCACCGCCGCCCGCACCACCCGCCGCAACCGCGCCCAAGCCCAGTGGTGGTGCTGCTTCCACATCGCCGACCTCACGGTGAACACCGTCGTCCGCTCCGGCAACGGCCGCCCCGAGCGATTCATCGAAGTCAACGGCGAAACCATAGAACTGGTACCCGATTCCGACGGCAGCTGCATACTCGGCCGCACCGACCGCGGCCCCGACAACACCGAACGCCCCCAATGGATGGCAATCCGCTGCCGCCGCGTCCCCCGCGCGGGCGTCTGGGTCTCCTGGCGACCCAACCCGCCCGCGCGACCGTAGGCATGCGATCCCGGCGAGGATGAAGGCTTCCCGGGGGACCAGACGGGGCGACGTTACTTCGCGTCGAGCGGTTTGCGCAGGGCCGCGAGGAACATGGCGTCGGTGCCGTGGCGGTGGGGCCATAGCTGGGCGCCGGGGCCGTCGCCGAGATCGGGGACGTCGGTGAGCAGTTCGCGGGAGTCGAGCTGTTCCGCGCCGGTGCGGCGGACCATATCGGCTACCACCGAGACCGTTTCGGGGAGGTGGGGGGAACAGGTCGAGTACACGACCACGCCGCCGGGGCGGACCAGATCCCATGCGGCGCTGATCAATTCGCGCTGCAACTTGACCAGGTCCTTGACGTCGGCGGGCTGGCGGCGCCAACGCGCTTCCGGGCGACGGCGCAGGGCGCCGAGGCCGGTGCAGGGGGCGTCGACCAGGATGCGGTCGTAGCCGGGGGTCAGTCCGCTGTCACGGCCGTCGGCTACGTGGATGTCGACCGGGAGGCCGCGGGTCGCCTGGCGGACCAGGTCCGCACGATGTTCGGCGGGTTCGACGGCATCGATGTGGAAGCCGTCGATATCGGCGATCGCGCCCAGCAGCGCGGTCTTACCGCCCGGACCCGCGCACAGGTCGAGCCAGCGACCGCCATCCTCGCCCTCCAGCGGCGCGCGCGTCACCGCCAGCGCCACAAGCTGACTGCCCTCGTCCTGCACGGCGGCCAAACCGTCGCGCACGGGCTCCAGCTTGCCCGGGTCACCGCCGTCCATGTACACCGCGTACGGCGACCATTTACCTTCCTCGCCACCGGTGATCAGCGCCAATTCCTCGGCGCTGATCTCGCCTGGCCGAGCGACGAGGTGTACGGCGGGCCGAGCGTCGTCGGCCGCGAGCACCTCCTCCAACTCTCCCGCGCGGGCACCGAGTGCGTCGGCGAACGCCTGCGCGATCCACACGGGATGGGCGTGTTCGAAAGCCATATGCCCCAGTGGATCCGAGGGCGCGAGCACCTCCACCCACTCCTCGGCCGATTTCTCGGCCACCCGGCGCAGCACGGCATTCACGAAACCCGCACGCCCGACACCATATTCGGCCCGAGCCATGGCGACCGAGGTATCCACCGCCGCGTGCGCGCCGATCCGGGTCCGCAGCAACTGATAGGTCCCCAGCCGCAACGCATCGAGCAGCGGACCGTCGATCTCCTCGACCGAACGTCCCGCCCCCGCCTCGATCACGGCGTCGAGCAGCCCGAGCGAACGAGCCGCCCCATAGGTCAATTCGGTGGCCAGCGCCGCATCCCGCCCGCTGATCTTCCGCTCCCGCAGCAGGCCCGGCAGCACGAGATTGGCGTAGGCATCGCGCTCTCGCACGGCCCGCAATACATCCCGAGCCACCACGCGCACCGGATCCAGCCCGTGCTCGGCGTTATACGCCGCGGTCACATCGACCTTGCGGGCATCACCCCGGCCACCGGACTTGCCGCCCGAATTCCGTCCCGCCGCACCGGACTTGCCCCGAGGGGCTCCGGCTTTGCCACTCCCCGAGGCGGAATTACGCGGCGACGAGCCGGAATCGCGAGAAACGGAGCGGGCCGGGCCCGCGGCCGACCCGGCGGTGCCACGCGAAGCGCCGCCGCTCCCGCGCCGATCATCCTGTGCCGCAGCCGATTCCCGCTCGCCGCGCGGGCGGTCGCCACCGTCGGATCGTGCGGTACGCACCGGTCGATCCGATCCACCGTGCCCACCGGAAAAGCCATCGCCGGTCGCACGCCCACCGGACGTGCGCGCTGAGCCGCCGGACGCACCGGCCCCGGATCGCGCCGATCCGGCGTTCTCCGAGCGTCCACGCGAATTCCCCTGAGCGGCAGGGCGATCACGATCACCGCCGCGATTCGGGCTGTCACCGCGACGACCGGAATCGGCGGCATCGGCGCGCCGACGGTCATCGCCACGCTCGCCCGCACCGGCGGCGGACTGCTTACCGTAGGGCGCGTTGGCCGCGCGGG
>NZ_BDAW01000011.1 GCF_001625085.1 Nocardia acidivorans NBRC 108247 | reverse complement strand
ACGCTGAACAGCCTTCAAGCACCGACAGGGAAACCACCTGCCGGTGCTACAGGCAGGTGCTGGTGTGGCCGTGGCCATTTCGTGCCGCACTCCTGCCGCGAAACCGGTTGCGGTCTCACCATCGCTCGGATCCGAGCCCGCGATGGACGCGAGTGAGCAGCGCTCAGGGCCGCTCAGCGCACCCAACGCGACCCTCACCCGGCAGCCGGGGCAGAGCAGCCGGTGGTACCGCCAGGTCATACAACCGGGCGGGGTGCAGGTCGCGCCGCAGGTCCGGGCGGCCGCGGCGTCGACGCGCGCGCCGCGCGGCGAAGACAAATAGGTAGGGAGCGCAGGGTGCGCAAGTACTTGGTGCTGGCATGCTCAGGCGGTTCCCTGTGTGGCCCCCTCCTATTCGTTCCCGCATGGCTGGTGTGGCGGTGGGGTTTTCGCGTCCAGGGCGCGCACTCTCGGGCCGGGAGCGGAGGAGGGACCCGTTGCTTGCACCCGGGGCCTTCGTAGCACAGCAGGGCGGAATCCTGCGGTGCCAGCGGGGTTCGGGAGGACACGCAAAACAAACGCGGCAGTGCTGGGCACGTCGCCTGCCGTACCCGACTTTCGCTCCCCCATCGGGAGCCGCGCTCTCACGTCCCAGCCTGGCCGGATGGCTGAGGGAACCTTCAGGACCAAACCCCCAAGAACACCGAGACCGGCCACGATGCCCAGACGAGCAGTTCCTTGAGGGTGGTGCGCTTTGACGGTGGCGTGATGGAGGGAGTTGTCAGGGCGGGTGCGAGAGGTGCTGTGGCGGAGGGGTTTTAGGGCGTCATGGTGGTGAGGGTTGAGGTGGTGCAGGGGCTTGGGTCCGCGGGTCTGTCGGTCCTTCTTGTCCTGGCGTCCTTTGGTTTTGGTTCTGAAGGTAACCACAGCCAGCCGGCCAGGCTGGGAGGTGAGGGTGCGGCTGCCAATGGGGAGCGAAAGCCGGGTACGGCAGACGAGGTAACCAGCATTGCCTGTTCTGCTTTGCAGCCCGGTTGAGCAAACGCAAACCCATTCCGCGAACCGACCAGACACATGGGTCGGCCACCCCTGTCCAGTACCACCAACAGGGCAGACCCCACCCCGAGAGTAGGTTGCAACCAGAGAGGAGTGGTCAATGCGGATCGCAATAGTCGGAGGCGGAATCAGCGGCTTGGTGACGGCGTACAGATTGCGTCAGGCCCTGGGCGCGTCAGCTGATCTGCTGCTGATCGATGAGCGCGACCGCCTGGGCGGCATCCTGCGAACCACCGACCTGGATGGCGACCCCGTGGATCTGGGCGCGGAGGCGTTCGTCGGCCGCCGCCCCGAGATCCCCGAGCTGATGCGGGAATTGGGGATTGCGGACCAGTTGGTCTATCCGGCGGCTAAACGGCCACTGGTGTGGTCGGGCGGTAAGGCTCATCGCCTGCCGGAACAGACGCTCATGGGCATCCCCGCCGGACCGGAGTCGGTGGCCGGGCTGGTGGACGAGGAGACCCTGGCGCGGGTCGCCGAGGAGCCGAGCAGGCCGTTGGCCTGGGAGCGCGGGTCGGATATCGCCGTGGGCGCGCTGGTGGCGGACCGGTTCGGCGAGCAGGTGGTCCGGCGGAGCGTGGATCCGCTGTTGGGCGGCGTGTACGCCGGAACAGCGGATTCGATCGGGGTCCGCGCGGCATTGCCGACGCTGGCGGCAGCACTGGATCGGGGAGCCGGGAGCCTGACGGAGGCTGTGCGGGCGGCGCTCCCGCCACCGTCCGGCACCCCCGTGTTCGGTGGCATTCGCGACGGCTATCAGGTGCTGCTGGACGCACTGCGCGCCGCCGCCGATGTGAAGGTCGAAACGGGCACTGCCGCAACCCGTCTCGCCCGGACCGCGACCGGTTGGCTGGTGGATCCGGTCGGTGCGGTCGATGCGGTGGTGTTGGCGACTCCCGCTCCGGTCACCGCCGCGCTGCTGCGTGAGGTCGCCCCCGCCGCCTCGGAGATCGCCGCCGGGATTCGCCTGGCGTCGTCGGCGGTGGTGGCGATGACATTGCCGAAGCAGACCGAGCTGCCGGACAACTCCGGAATTCTGGTGGCGACGGGTGAACCCTTGCGCGCCAAGGCTTTCACCTTGTCGAGCCGGAAGTGGCCGCATCTCGCCGCTCGGGATGTGGCGCTGGTGCGCGCATCGTTCGGACGGTTCGGTGACGACTCACTGCTGGACTTGCCGGACGCGGACCTGGTGCGCGCGGCCATGGAGGATCTGACCGTGATGACCGGAGCCGATATCCGCCCGCTCACCGCCGTGGTGCAGCGCTGGCGTGACGGCCTGCCGCAGTACGCACCCGGCCATACCCACCTGATCGCCGAGCTGCGTTCCGCCACAGCCGATCTCGACGGTCTGGCGCTGGCGGGTTCCTACCTCGGCGGCGTCGGTGTGCCCGCCTGCGCGGCCTCGGGTACCGCCGCCGCCGCGCGAATCATCGAGCGACTGCCCTGAGCCTCGGCGGCCACCGCGGACGGCAGTGCCCCGATGACCGCCCCGAAAACCGCTGACGCACAGTCGATTACTTGGCGACCAGATCGCTGGGATCGGTATTGGCCCCGCAGATGACCACCGCGATTCGCTCGCCCGGATCCGGCAGATAAGCCCCGGATTGCAGGGCGGCGAGCGCCGTCCCCGCGGCATGCTCCACCGCGAGTCTGCGCTCGTCCCACAGGGATTGGCGTGCGGCGATGATCTGTTCATCGGTCACCAGCACCGAGCGGACGACCGCTTTCCGGGCCGCCGCGATGGCCATCTCGGAGGTCCGGCTCGCGCCGAGCGAATCCGCCGCCACCGATGTGACCGGTACGTCGACCGGATGCCCCGCTTCGAGTCCCGCGTTCAAGGCCCGGCAGTTCTCCGGTTCGACCGCGACCACTCGAATCCCATGGTGCGCAGCGGCTGTCGCGACCCCGGCGAACAGTCCGCCCCCGCCGACCGCGACCACCACCGTATCGAGTTCCGGCAGCTGCGCGACGATCTCCTCGAGCAGCGTCCCCGCCCCGGCCACGATGTAGGGATCGTCGTACGCGTGTGAGCGCAGCGCCCCCGTCGTCGCCGCGTACCGCTCGCATTCGGCGGCCGCCTCGGTGTACGTCGCACCCCCGCGCAGCACCTGCGCCCCCAAACCCCGCAGTCGTTCGAGCTTCACGGCGGGCGCTGAGTCGGGCAGGAATACCGTTGCCGCCGAATCGACTATGCGCGCCGCCCAGGCGCAGGCGACGCCCGCGTTCCCGCCCGAGGCGATGGTGACCCCGGCGCGCGGCAGCGTCCCGGCTTCCCAATGCGCGAGCATGAAGTTCGCCGCACCGCGCGCTTTGAAGCTGCCCGCGTATTGCAGGTGTTCGAGTGCGAGCCGGACCTGTGCCCCGCCGACCGTATCGGCGGGGGTGAGGACCACGGGCCGCACGTGCCCCGAGATGCGGCCGCCGGCCGCCTTCACGTCGGCGTAAGTGGGTTGCACGGCATTTCCTTCGCTCTTCGTTTCGGACCGGTGGCCGGTCATTACCGGCGGCTGCCGGGCGCGGTGGAAGAGATTCCGCGCGGCCGGTGCACCGGATAATTACACTGTAACTTACACTGGATTCATGCCCAGGACCTCGAAGTCGCTAGCGGAGGCGACACCGGAGGCGATTGCCCGCGCCGGCCTGGAGATCATCGAGTCGCGCGGGGCGTCGCACTTGAGCTTCCGCAGTATCGCCGCGCATCTGAAGGTGTCGCACACCACGGTGGTGCGGCGTGGCGGCGGTGATCTGAGCGGTCTGCTGGATCTGCTCTCGGATCATCTGGCCGCGAATCTGCCGGAGATCGCCCCCGGTGCGATGTCGTGGGCGCGCGCCACCGAGGAGCGTTTCATGGCCTGGTACACCCTTATGGCCGCGCATCCGGGCTTGGTGCTGTTGCGCGGCACCCGGCCCGTGCTCGGCCCCCGGCTGCTGAAGCGGTTGACCGAACCGCAAGTGGCGGACAATCTCTCGCTGGGTCTGTCGATCACCGACGCGTTCCACGCGTATCGGGAGATGTATCTCTACACCCTGGGTTGCGCCGCGCTGGTTGAGCATTGGGACGCCAGGGAGGTGAATTCGCGCGCACGGTCCGCGCTGGCGGCGCTGGATCCGGCGGAGTTTCCTTTGCTCTCAGGTCATTTCGACGAGGTCACGGCGTTGATCACCTCCGATGCGCCGTTCCGGGACGGCCTGCGCCGCCTCATCGACTCCTGGGCCGCGACCGCGCGCGGCACCGCCGGGACCGCTGCCGCCGCGCCCGGAGGCGGGTGGCACGATGGGGGTCATGGCGCGACTCGACTACAAGTCCCTCAATGACACCATCCGCTACCTCATGTTCTCGGTGTTCCAGGTGGAGCCCGGTGTGCTGGGTGAGGATCGGGCGGCCGCCATCAAGGAGGCCCGGGCCTTCTTCGATTCGCTGGAAGATCGCGGAGTGGTGGTGCGCGGTATCTACGATGTGGCCGGTATGCGCGCGGACGCCGATTTCATGATCTGGTGGCACGCCGAGAAGATCGAGGAGTTGCAGGCCGCGTACGCCGATTTCCGCCGGGTCACCGAGCTGGGTTCGGCGAGCAATCCGGTCTGGAGCAATGCGGCCCTGCACCGGCCGGCCGAGTTCAACAAGAGCCATATCCCCGCGTTCCTGGCGGGTGAGGAGCCGGGCAACTACATCTGCGTCTACCCGTTCGTGCGCTCCTACGAGTGGTACCTGCTCCCCGATGAGGAGCGTCGCAAGATGCTCTCCGACCACGGTAAGGCCGCCCGCGGCTATCCGGATGTGCGGGCCAATACGGTCGCCTCGTTCGCGCTCGGCGACTACGAGTGGATCCTGGCCTTCGAGGCTCCCGAACTGCACCGCATCGTTGATCTCATGCGTGATCTGCGCGCCACCGAGGCGAGGTTGCATGTGCGCGAGGAGATCCCGTTCTTCACCGGCCCGCGGGTCGAGGTCGAGCAGCTGATCGCCGCGCTGCCGTAGTAGCCGTCCGGTAGCCGATGGGCTGCCCGGAGAATTCGGGGCATGCACGCAATCGTGTATGCCCCATAGTGTTTGCGCGACCGGCTCGTTGCGCCGCCGTCCGAGGGGTGCGGGCGCAGCGAGTTGCGTTCGATGTGGGCTCAGTCGTCCAGCAGCCCGTGGGTCATGGCGGTGGTCACCGCGGCCGTGCGATCGGATACCTCCAGTTTGGCGAAGGCGCGCAGCAGGTGGGTCTTCACCGTGGCCTCGGTAATGTGCAACTGCTGGCCGATGGCGGCGTTGGTCATACCGCGGGCCACGCATTTGAGCACGTCCACCTCCCGGCTGGACAGGCTGATCGGATTCGGGCGTCGAGTGTGCCGCAGCAGTCGTCCCGCCACCGAGGGTGCGAGCACGGTCGCCCCGCGCACCGCCGAGCGCACGGCAGTGGCGAGTTCGGCGCGCGAGGTGTCCTTGAGCAGATAGCCGGAGGCACCGGCCTCCACCGCGCGCAGAATGTCCGAGTCGGTCTCATAGGTGGTGACGACCACGACCTTGGTGACCGGCCGCCGGGTCAGAATGGCTTCGGTGGCGCGTACGCCGTCCATCCCGGGCATGCGCAGATCCATCAGCACCACATCGGGTCGCAGCTGCTCGACCAGTTCCACCGCCTCGGCCCCGGAGTCGGCCTCGCCGACCACCTGGAGATCGGATTCGGCGGCGGGCGCGAACGCCTCGGCCAGCACCAGCAGCCCGAGCAGCCCCGCGGCGAAGATTCCCGCGCGCCGCCCCGGCGGATGGTCGTGCAGCAGATCGCGCCGAAACCCCATGTACCACAGCATGATTCCGAGCAGCGCCGTACTGCTGGCGAGCCGATTACCCGGAAAGTGCGGGTCGAGGACGAAGACCACGGCAATGGCCGCGGTGCACCCGCCGATGACATAGAGATCCCACAGGCGCCGCGCCGCCAGGTTCTCGATCGCCAGTACAGTGCCACGTTCGTGCGCTCGGCGGTGGTCACGCTTCGACCATAACAAGATCGGGTAACTCCGGTGTCCACCGAACGGTGGACACCGGAGTTCAGCCGATCGGACGTCGCGGGCGCGGTGCGTCGCGGCGGAGCATTTCGGTATGAGCGATTTCGTGTCCGGCCGCCGCATCATCGTGGCGGATATCGCCGATGATCCGGCCCAGTGCACCAGCCCCTCGGGCTGATCCGCGTGCCGGAGCGGTCCGGTGATCAGTCCCCGTTCGGCAATGCCGAAATAGCAACCGCGCGTCCAGGGATCGGCGGTCCAATCCTTCTCCAGGTAGTGGTCGTAACTCGCCGCGCGCGGTCCGAACAGGCGCACGAAGGCGTCCACCACCGCGCGGCGGCGCTCGTGCGGGGCCGTGGCCGAGAATTCGGTGGCCCAGTCGCCGGGGACGAAGCCGACCAGGATGCCGGGTGTCCCGCCTGCGGGCGAGACATCGAAGGTGGCCGCCACCGGTGGCCGATCGCTGCCCGCCTGCCCGCTCAAACCCGCTGTGCGCCAGAAGGGTTCGGGATAGACCAGGGCCACCTTCGCCATCCGGCCCATGGGCATGCCCGCGCCGATGCGCCGGCGCTCGGGTGAGAGCCCCGGCTCGAAGACGATATCGCCGACCAGTGCGGGCGGAACGGTGACCACCACGCGCTGCCCCCGGACGATCAGCTCGTCGCTGCGGACCTCGACCCGATCATCGCCCTGGGTGATGGCGCGCACCGGTTGCCCCGGCAGCACCCGTTCCCCGAGTCGCTCGGCCAGTGACCCGGAATCCGGTGTGCGCCGCGGGATTCGGTGCCGCGCACCTCCTCGGGCAAGGTCGAGATTGGCGGCGGCGACGGGCTCCAGCGCGCGGTGAGATCGATCTGGTGGTGGGCGGTTCCGGCTGGTGGTCGGTACCGCAGAACTGGTTTCCGGGCCCGTTCATGCGCTGGCAGGAATCCGGTAACGCCGCGAACGCGCGGGGTGCGGTGGAATCCTTCGCCGAACTGGTCGGCGCACCCGTGGTGCACGCCGCGCACTGCGGCGCGCTGGACTGCCCGATGGCGTGGGCCCCGGTGCGGTATCGCGGCTACTTCGAGGGCGGCGCGTCGATCATCGCGGCCGACGGCACCGTGCTCGCGCACCGGGATCGCGCCGAAGGGCCGGGGCATGTGATCGCGGAGGTGAGTATCGGCCGGCGGCCGCCCACCGCACCGCCGCCCACCGGCTATTGGCTCCGGCGGCGCGGCCTGGTCGCCACCTTCGCCTGGTATATCGACGGCGGGTATACGCGCCGGTGGTATCGAAAGAATCACCGTGCCAACGGAACTCGAGTGGGCTAGAGTAACCCCGACAGCTGCGTCCCCCTTCCCTTCTCCGCGGCAGGCATCGAAGCCGCCGCATCAGCTCTTCGAGAATGGGATGCCGCCATGACCGATCTCGCGCCGTTCTACCGCGAAGTCCAGTCGCACTACGACGTGTCCGACGACTTCTACCGACTGTTCCTCGATCCCTCCATGACGTACAGCTGCGCCTACTTCGAGCGCGAGGATATGTCCCTGGCCGAAGCCCAGCTCGCCAAGATCGACCTGACCCTGGCCAAACTCGACCTGCGCCCCGGTCAACTACTGCTCGATATCGGCTGCGGCTGGGGCGCCACCATGTTCCGCGCCGCCGCACAGTACGGCGTCCGGGTCATCGGAATCACCTTGAGCCGCAACCAATACGACTACATCCGCGCCGAGGCCGAGCGCCGCGGCATCGACGATGTGCAGGTGCGCCTACAGGGCTGGGAGGAATTCGCCGACCCCGTCGACCGCATTGTCAGCATCGGCGCGTTCGAACACTTCCGTCGCGAACGCTACGAGGACTTCTTCGCCACCAGCTACCGTCTGCTGCCCGAGGGCGGCCGCATGCTGTTGCACACCATCATCGGCCACACCATGGCCGATCTGAAACGCCTGGGCGTACCGGTGGTCCGGCGCGATGCGCTCTTCTACGGGTTCATCCGGCGCGAGATATTCCCCGGCGGCGAACTCCCGCAACCGGCGCTCGTCACCCGCCTGGCGGGCCGGGCCGGGTTCGGCACCGAACAGATCCAATCGCTGCGCCCGCACTACGCCCGCACCCTCGACCACTGGGCGAATGCGTTGCGTGACAATCGTTCCGAGGCCATCGCGCTCACCTCGGAGCAGGTCTACGAACGCTATATGCGCTATCTGACCGGCTGCGCGGACTACTTCCGCAGCCGTCACCTCGACGTCATGCAGTTCACCCTGGCGAAGTAGCCGCCTCACCACCAGCCGAGGATCGGACCCAGCTGACGGCCCAGCGCCGGGGCCAGGGTGCGGGAGTAGGTGGCGGTGAGGTGGTGCTCATCGTGGTAGATCAGCACATTGCCCTCGACGACGGGGCAGATCTCCGCCTCGCACACCGCATCGGTGAGGTCGATCGGGTAGACGTTCGGGTAGGCGACCGCGGCGTCGACGGCGGGATTGACCGGGTTGAGGGCGTCGGCGCGCCGCATGCCGCAGCTGAGGCGGTCACCGCCCTTGCTCAGGCAGTCCACTGCGCGGTAGCGAATACCGTTGTGCCGCAACCACGGTGTGTCCCGCACGACAATCACGTTCAGACCGCGGGCACCGAGTTCGTTCCACACCTCGAGGTAGTCGGCGGGGGTTTCGTCGCCGCCCTCGTCCACCGGTCGGGTGCCGGTGGTGAACACCCAGTCCGGTCGCTCCTGGCCGAGTCGGTCGATCACCTCGCGGGACCAGTTCGCGCAATCGGAATTGGTCTCGCCCCTGTACATCGGATCGGCCTGCACGGTGAGCGGACAGCCCATCTTGAGGTAAACGACTATGCGGAAATGGTTTTCGGTCGCCAGCAGATCCAGGGCGGGCAGCCAATGCTCGGCGTGCGAGCTGCCCACCACCGCCAGGGTGCGCCCGGCCTCGCGATCGCCGTAGACACAGGTGACGACCGCGCGGGTGTTCCAATCGGCGATACAGCCCTGCAGGGTGGGCGGCGGCAGCTCCGAGGGCGCCTCGAAGACGGTCGGGCGCATCTTGGCGGGCGGTGCGGCGATACCGGCGGTCAATGCCTCGGCGCCCGGGTAGAGCTCCGGGTCCAGGGCCGCGGCGGGCGCGGTGGGCTGCGAGGTCACGATCACATGCCAGACCGAGGCCGCCGCGATTACCAGGATGCTCGCCAGGGCCACTCCCGCCCGCGCCATCCACCGGTGGGAGCGTGCGGCGGAACCGGTTTCGCGCGCCGCGGATTCGCGCAGGGGTCGCTCGATCCAGCGATGGGTCACCCACGCCAGTGCCAGGGATATCGCGATGATCAGCAGTCCCTCGGCGAAATCGACTGTGCGCCGCTCGAATTCGACGAGAGAGAAAATGAGTATCGGCCAATGCCACAGGTACAGCGGATAGGCGAGCGCACCGAGCTCGACCATCGGCCGGGTACCGAGTATCCGGTTCGGCCACGGCTGTTCGGCGGCGGGCAGCCCGGTTCCGGCGATGATCAGCGCGGCGGCCGTGAGCACGGGAAACAGTGCGGCGGGACCGGGAAAGACGTTCGCGCCGTGGAAGATCCAGCCGCAGGCCAGAACGCCCGCCACCCCGGCCACGGCCAGTGGGAGACGCAGGACGCGCGCCGGTTTCAGCAGCGGCGCGAGCACCGCCAGCACCACACCGGCGAGCAATTCCCATGCCCGGGCGAAACTGTCGTAGTAATTCCACCCCTGCTGGGTGGCCGCCCCGTGCGCCGCGTAGACGAAGGACGCCACGCCGAGTGTCACGGCCGCGGCGAGCGTCACCCAGCGCACCAGTGCGGGCTGACCGATCCGCCGACATATCCACGCCAGCGCCGCGACGAAAAGCGCTGTGGCGAGGTAGAACTGGCCCTGCACCGCCATCGACCACAGATGCTGGAGTGGGCTCACCGACGGATCGGCCGCCAGATAATCCGACCAGGACAGCGCGAGCTGCCAATTCTGGTAGTAGAACAGCGAAGCCAGCGTCTGATCGGCCACGTCGGCCCAGCGCGTGTACGGAGTGATGAGCACGGTCGCCACCGCCACGGCCACCAGCACCGTCACCATGGCGGGCAGCAACCGCCGCAGGGTCCGGCGCAGCACCGCCACCACCCCCACCGCACCGGCGGAGTCATTGCGCCGCAACAGCAATCCGGTGAAGAAGAACCCCGACAGCACCAGGAAGACGTCGACCCCGCCGGACACTCGCCGGAACCAGATGTGGAACACCACCACCAGCGCGATGGCCAGACCGCGCAGCCCGTCCAGGTCGTGCCGATAGTGCGGGGAGGAAGCGGCGGAGATGATGGCCCATATCTTTCTGCTCATGCGATCCGGGGTGCACCGATCGGTTGCCCCGGCATAACCTGCGCTAAAGATGCCGGAAGGAAACCGCCCGGAGCAAGTCGGAGACCGGTCGACCGAACAGGTACCGTCGCACGAAAAGGAGAAATCATGATCGCAGTCATCGCCGAGATCACCGTCAAGCCCGGCACCGGATCCGACTTCGAGGCCGTAGTCGCCGACCTGGTCACCGAGATCAAGGCCAACGAACCCGGCAACCTCACCTACCAGCTGGTCCGCTCCCAAACCGACCCCGACCACTACCGCTTCTTCGAACTCTATGCCGACCAGGCCGCCCTCGAGGCCCACGGCAAATCCGACCACTTCCGCGCCGCCGGCAAACTGATGGCCCCCCTCCTCGCCGCCGCCCCGAAGATCGAATACTTCACCGCCGTCTGACGCCGCACCGGACACCCGGTTGACCTCACCCCTCGTATCGTCAGTCCTCCTGTCCTGATCCTGTCGAGAACCGCCGTGGACCGCAGTTCGCGGCGGTCATCGGGATGCTGATTGAACCGCACCAGGCACGGCAGCAGTGCTGGGTCGATACCGGCCGTGCGCTTCCCCACGCTTCGGGCCAGGGAAGTTCGGGGATTTCGATATCACTCGGTGATCTGAACACCACGGTTCCTTTCGGCACCGATGCCTGATTCGTCATGCTCGGACCGAAGTGGGCGGCACACAGGGTCACCCGATGGCACTGCTGGCCTGATCTCGTCGGTGGTCACGCGAAATCCGCTGTCGGCAAAGGAGATAAGGCTGTCACGCAGCATCTAGGATCGAACCGGCATCAGGGGAAGTCCAGCGCGAGATGACAGACGGGGGTCTGCTGTGCGAAAGCGGATGGATGTCGATTCGGTGGCGGTAGCGGAGGCTGATCAGTGGATGGCTTACGCGCGCGGTGCTGCGCGAGCGTATCTGATGGGACATCCGCCGCCGCTGATCGCGGTGCACGGGCTGATCCTGGACTCCGACGAAGCTGCTTTAGTGCAGGCGGTCTCGTTCTATTCGCGGTGGCTTCCCGGCGACGGCCGATACGTCCAGCGGTCGACGTTTGCGGTCGGTGGACCGCTGTTCGTGGCTGGTTCGCTGGCGGCGACGGCGATCGGCAACAGTCGCCGCGCCCAAGCCGCGAGGTACGAGGCCGCACCTCGCTGGCGTCAACACCAATCCTCCCCAATTCTGCTGACCAACAAGAGAGTTCGCTGTTGCGCCGCACTGTCGGGGTGGTTGTCCTTCGACTACGGCGCGGTGACCGAGTTCTATCCAGACCTCGATCGATGGGCGGTGGTATTCAGCTTCGGTGACCGCTGCGCACCGCTACGGCTGGAGGGTCCGGCAGTGCCGGCGATCGTGCTGTGGACGGCGATCGGAATCCTGGGACCGCGGTGGCGCAACGACCCCCGGTTGGCCCCGATATTGCCGCCACCGGCTTCGGGCGGTGCGTGATCGATCACCATCGCGGTGAATTCCCCTCCGCGCCAATCAGATTGATGCGCACGGACCCTACACCATTACCGGTCCCGACCCTCGCAGTGGCGCCGCCGCACGACCATTGATGACCGGAACCGATCTCACCGCTCGCGACCTCGCCGACCAGCTTCGCCACCCTGACGAACTACTCGGCACCACACCGATCCCCGCCGATCCCAGCGCCCACTCCTGGCTCGACGAATTGCGCTACGACGCCTACCGCGACACCCTGATCGAACACGACAACCCGTGGGCCGTAGGCCGCCGATTCGAACACTATCTGCGAGCCGACGACCTCTACACCGGCATCATCGACTACGGAGACCGAATCGGAGCCCCGCACTCCGAGCAACAACTCGACGCCATCCGCGACGAGGTACGACGGCAGGAAACTCAATGGCGGACCGAGCCCCGCCCCAGCACCTGGCTCGACGCCGCCGTCCAGGTTGCTCATCGACGCCTCGACGACCTCCAGAACGAGGGGATTGCGCTCATCTACGCAACCCCCGGAACGCCGAATCGACTGGCCGAAGCCGGATTCCGCGACAAAACCCGGTACATCCAGCACGCGCACACCGGCGAGGATGGCCGCACGACCGTGTACGACACCCCAGCCGAGCTCTACTCGTCCTACGACGAACTACTAAGCGCGGCGGCGGGAGCAGCGCCGATACTTTCTTCGGTACCGGAAGGAATTACGGAGCAGCTGCAAGCATTTGAACGCGACCACAGCATCCTCCATCGTGACCTCTCGACAATTACAGGTCTCAAGGAAGCGCTCCGCACCGGATCGCCGTACACGATTCGGTCACATCACCATCCGGGCGATAGCACCGCACACATCACGCGGGGATGGAATGCCCCAACCCGCGACGCGGACGGCATCACACTGACGCACACCCGTCAGCGAAGAACCCAGTCCAGCGGCACCTAAGAAGCCCGCACGAAGCAGGCGGGTCCAATCCCCGAAATCCACCGGCCGCCAAAATCGCCGACACCTCTGACCCTCTGAGAGGAGGACCGATGAGCAGCCCGAACCCGCAGCCGAACGCAAGCGAGACGATCCGCGTCATCCGGTCATTGGTCGAAGCCCAAGACCTCCGCGCCGCAAAGCCCTCGCAACGCCCGGACTGAGGCCACGAAGCGTTCGATTCGATGATCTTCGCGGTCTTTGGATTTCATGGGCTCACGAGTTCGACCAGCCCGTGAGCAGGGACGACATGGAAATGATGTGCACGTGCTCAATTCGGCTGCGGTCGAATATCCACCACGTCCGCCCAGCTATCTACCAATGCTCAGCCAAGGGTGCTCGAGTACAGCCTTCCATGCCTCCGACAACGGCAAGGGCTGCCCCGATCGCCCGGGCAAGACTTTCACGCCATACTCCGCGAGCCGTGTGAGGGCGTCTCGGATTGGGGGGAACGACAACTGAGCTTCGGTCGAGTAAGGCACTGCCACTACAGGTTTACGGTTGCCGATTGCTTCCACCAAGATTCCGAGCGGCAGCGTGTCCGAGATGCCCGCCGCCAACTTCGCGGCCGAGTTGCACGTCATCGGCGCAACGATGAGCGCGTCGGCTGGGGGTAAGAGGTCGGGCGTCCCGGGCTGCTTGTAGTTGGTCCGCACCGGCCAACCCGTCTTTGTCGCCAGAGCGGCGTCGTCGATGAATGCGCTCCCCGACGGGGAGGCGATCACGCACACGTCCCATCCATCCGCCTGCGCGATGTCGACCAGGTCCGTGATCTCCGATGCCCTGGATGAGCCGGTAACGATCGCGTACAAGACAGGCACACCCTGTTGATTCATGTGACTAGCATGAGTTATCGACCAGAAGGGGACACGCCGAGATGGCAATCTCGCCGATTCCTGGTACCGACGCCACCCGGTATATCGGGAGCCGGGTTGCCGCGATTCGCAGGCGGCGCGGGATGACTCAGCAGGTTCTGGCGGACCTGACGGGGATCTCGCGCAGCGTCCTGGCGAAGTACGAGACAGGTCGGCGCCCCGTAGATTCTCGGCAGGAATTGCACGCCCTGGCAAAGGCGCTACAGTGCGATGTCCGTGACCTCACCGAACATGAGCAGGACCGGTTCGATCCCCGAGCGTCCGAGTTCCACTCCGCAGTGCCGGAAATCGAGGTGGCTCTGTGGACATCAGGCAATACAACAGCTGTCGGGCCGACACGTAGCCTGGAGGAGCTCGCCGCCGCAGCTGATGTCGCGCGGGACCTTCGAATCAATTGCCAGTACGGTCGGGTTGCTCCGATGCTGGCGCCGCTGATCTCCGACTGCTACAAGCAAATCCGCGAAACCTCAGGTCATCAGCAAGAAATAGCGTGGGATATCTTGTCATCGGTGACCGACACGGTGGCGAAAGCGTTGCGCGCGTGGGGATATCCAGCACTGTCCTGGACGGCCGCGGATCAGTCCGAGGTCGCTGCGGCCCATGTCGGCGGAACTGCCGCAGCCGCTGCCGCCACGTTCGACCGCTCCCAGATTCTGCTGTCGCGGCCCGGGGCTCTGCCGACGGCGCTCGAGATCGCCGAAAAGGCGGCAGAAAAGTACGCACCAACGGCTCGGACAGTGGGCGAGATGGAAACGCTGGGGATGTTGCATCTGCAAGCGGGTCTCGTAACGGCAAGCTTGGGAGGCGATCCCGCCGCGCACCTGGATGAGGCGGACGAATTCGCCCGGCGTCTAGGCGGAGCGCAGACCGGTTGGTCGATCCTGAGGAATCCGACCTTCGGCGGTAATAACGTTGCGCTGTGGCGAATGTCGTCGGCGATGGAGAAGCGCGATTCCGGTGCTGTGATCGGGCTCGCCCCGCGGGTAAATCCGGAGCTGATCCCCGCGTTGGGCCGCAGGGCACAGTATTTCGTCGAGGTCGGTCGCGCGAACGCGATGGAAAAGCGCTGGGATGCATCGATCGTGGCCCTGCTGCGTGCTGAACACATTGCACCGCAGCATGTTCGGGGGATGAGCAACGTCCGCGAACTTGTCGGCCACATGATGCGCAGCGCGCGCCGAGACCTGGCGAAAGGCGATCTCGGCCGACTGGCGCAGCGCATAGGTGTTGTCCCCAATTAGTCCGCTTCAAACGCGGTGCGGCCCATGGCAATCCGGGTGACATTTGTCGGGATTGGCCGGTTTGACTGATGTCATGTCTCGGTGTGTTGTCTGGCCGGACCGGGGCGTGTTCCGCTGGGGAACAAAACAAGCGCGACATCGGCGACGCTCAATAGGCATCCGGCGTCGACCGTACGGAACCGACCTCACACCGTACGGATCAGGTGGTTTCCATTGCTCGGGTTACCTGATCCTGCGAGGCGGTCGACGCCGGGTGCTTCCACAAGGGAGGCCCGAAATGTCGTTGGTTCTCATCTCATTGGCCATTGCCGCCGTGCTTTCAGGCTGCGTCGCTCAGCTACTCCAGCCTGCTTGGGATCCGCAGGAGACTCGGCTCACCGTGGCCGATATCCAAGTGCGCTTGAAGCGGGAGCGCGCGACCTCGAGCGGTTGTCGATCGTGATTGGCGAGGCCGCGAAGCGGAGTCGCCTGCCTGCTGAGGACGCATCCGTTCGGCCGATCCTGCCGGACTGGCACGAGTTGTTCGCCGCGTTCTGCGGCGACCTCGGCGAGGAACCCGACGCACATCCGATCACCGCGTGCGCACGAGCGTTGGCCGAACTCCACCAAGTCAACCGCCACAACGCCAGCTGGCCGGGGTTCGCGACAGCCAACCGTGTACTGATCGATTCGGTCGATACGTGGGTGTGCCTGCACGCCTTGCGCCCGGCCAGTGAATCGCTGGGGGAGTTGATCGCGCGGATGGCGCTGGCTCAAGTCGCGGCGAATGAGCTTCTGCGCCACTGCGACAGCGTTGGGCATGAGGTGCATTCGGCATGGCAGGAGCTGGCTGTGATGGCCGGCCGATGGACCGACCTTGTGGCCGAGGTGGCCGACGGTCAGCCCCTGTTCCCGGAGGACAAACACCGATGACACGTCAGACGCGGCGTTCGGCGCCCAGCCTGTTCGGGCAGCGCGGATATCTGCCGCCGATTCAGTGGACAACCAGTCAGGCCGCGCGGGCGCTGGCGCATTACCTCAGCTCGGTACCCGCACCGAACCGAACCGCGGTGGTACGCAACCCTCATCTGAGCGAGGCGTGGGCGCAGGACTTGGTACAGGCCCCGACAGTGATCAATCGCGTCGCCCGTCTGATCGGACCCGAGGCAGGTGTCGATCAAACGTTCCTCGTGACCAAATGGCCCGGCGAGCTGACCGAAGTGCCGATGCATCAGGACGGTGTCAGCGTCGATATCGAACTCGACCCGGTTCGGTCGGTGTCGTGCTGGCTTTCTATCAGCGATGCACCCGAAGCCGCTGGCGCACTGCAGTTCTCGGTCGGATCACATCGTTGGGGTTATCTGCCACACGCCTTCGACGCCACCGGTGCGCTGGCAGCACACGATGATCCACGCCTGAACGACTGCGAATTCACCACGGTGCCAACCACAGCGGGCGAAGCCCTGCTGTTCGACACCCGGCTGCTGCACCGATCAGGCCCGAACTCAACACAGCGTCCACGCATCGGCTTGAACATCGTCTACGCCCGCCGCAGCGCATATCTGCGTGGCTCGGCTACCCGCCGCGAAGGCTGGCAGCCCCTCAGGCTTCCATAACCGTCAAAGAGGTTGCGGAAGAACCCTATTCGCCAATCTTGGTAGGGAGATACACCATGTCGGCACCAACCATTTCACCGACACTCGGCACAGTCATTCCCGCGAGCCCGGTCACCCTGGTGCGGGTATTGGAAGGAGAAGGCCCCGGCACACCGCGCCGCGGCAATAAGGTCCTGTTCGCCAAGTCCGAGTGCAGCTATTACTGCCGCACCGCCGAGATCGCCGCCGCGGTGATCGATGCCCTGCGCCAGTCCGATGACAAGTTGCGCAACCGCCCTGAAGAACTGATGTTGTGGGACTGGCAATCGACATGGTTCAAGGTCGACCCGGACTGTGGAACCGGCGGCGGCTGGGTACTACTCGGCGTCGCCTGGTACGACCCGGAGTTCTACGCCGACCGTGCCGGCGCTTATCTGTCGGTGATGCACCGGCGCATCTACGACATGCTCGGCCTGACGGTCGAGGATGTCGAGGTCGTGCACTACCTGGTCGATATCGCTCAGGCTGCTTGATCAGTTGAACTCGTGCGGGTGGTCGAGGATGCCTCGGTCACCCGCACGCTGCGTATGCGGGGAGCGCGTGCCACGGTCACCGAGATCGCCCAGGCCGTGACCGCGACAACGGCCAGTGATGTTCCGCCGAGGATGAATCCGCGTGCGGGTGCGGAGGCGATGAGTGCGGGGATGATCGCCATCCCCGCGGTGCCGGCGGTGCGCATCACGGTGTGGTTGATCGACATCAACCGCAACCGCGCCGGACGCGAATACGCGGCCAGTTGTGTGCCGAGCGTGATCGAAATGAATGGGGTCACGAACCCTGACAGACTCGCGAACATCAGCACCAGCGCGAAGTTGTTCGCTGCGCCGGTCGCCGCGAGCAGTACACCGGCGAGCGCCCACGCGGCGCAGAAGCGCGGCAGGAACGCCGCGGTCGGCCCGATCCTGGCCGCGGTGAGGTTCCCGAGCAGTCCCGCGGTCCCGGTGGAGGTGAGGACCCATCCGTATGCGGAGGGGCTGGCACCGAGCTGGTGGGCCAACAACAATGGCAGACCGATTCCGGGCAAGGCTGTCAGGAACAGCCCTGCGGCGTGGACAACGAATGCCGCACTGAGCGTTGGAGATTCGCGAAGCAACGCACGCGCACTCGCTCGCTTCGGCACGGGGGAGGGGAAGTCGGAGCCCGCCGGCGTTGCCACTGCTGAGGTGGTTGTTCTTGCCAGGAACATCAGTGCCAGTGCGGATACCGCGAATGTGCCTGCGTCTGCGGCGAACAAACTGGTGACGGGTAAGACCAGCAGCAGTGCACCGGCGAGTGCCGGGCCCGCGATGCGAGCGATGCGTCCGTTGATGTCCATGGCCGCGACCAGCGCGGGTCGCTCGGCTTCGGTGACCAGGTCCGGTACCAACGCGCCGAGGGATGGATCGAAGATCGCCGCCAAAGCACCCAGGACCATGGCGACCGTCAGCATTGCGGTGGTCCCGCCGATGTTCCATACCACGGGCACCGCAAGCACCAAAAGTGCACGCGCGCTGTCGATTCCGGCGAGGGTCCGGAAGTTCGCGCACCGGTGTAGCAGTGCGGCTCCGAAGGCTCCGATCAGGATGAAGGGCACGCTTTCGGCGATCGCGACCGCGCCCATGGCGACCGGTCCGGAGCGTTGCAATGCGACCCACATGATCGCCAAGGCGTAGCAGCGGTCACCGAGGATGCTCAGCAGCTGCGCGGTCCAGATCGCCGCGATCGGCGGTCGGCGAAGCAACGTCAGCAACGGCACAGCGCAGCACGGTATAGGACGCGGCGATCTCCGTCCGCGCGCCACTTGGTCAGCGCGTGTCCGGCAACGCGAGCCAAGAGCGCACCCAGCCTTCGTCGAGGGGATGCTGCCTAGCACTAGGATCGTCCGAACGTCATCTTGCGGAAGGGGTCGAGGTGAGTTCGCCGCAACCAGGATCGTGGGGGTATCACGCATCGCTGGCCACGAAGATGGACCGGCTGGCCGATGCGTTGAGTAACGAGCACACGGCATTGCGTTCGGACGGCGTGTATGTCGACGTCTACGCAAATGGACAGGTCAGGGCCGTAGTAATAGACGACGCGGTCGTCCTGAACAGTCGGGAACTCGGCACGCTGATCGCCGATTTGATCAACCGCGCTCGCGAGCAAGCACAGGAACAGGTCCAGAACCTGGTGTACGAGGTTCAGTCCGATTCGCGCATCTCCCAGGCCATCGAGAATATCGGTGACGCTCCCCAACGAGCACCCGTACGACCCGCGGTGGCCGAGGACGCGTGGGAGGAAGACGACGATCCCTACCAGCGCAAGTCACGCATCGCCGCCGAATGACACCCCGACATCGGCTGCAACCACGCCTCGTGGGCATCGATCTGTTCGTTTGCGCCGCGTCTGGTTCAGTGCAGGAAGCGCTGGTTTCCGGTCTATTACAGTGTCCGAGAGCTATCAAAGATCGCTGACTCGTCGAGGGGGATCCGCAATGAGCGATGATGACTTCCTATATGTCGATCATGAGCGTGTGGCGGCAATGGTCACCGCCATGAACGCCAGTGCTGACACTCTGGGCACGATCCGCGCCGACGACAAAGCCCAAGCCCTGGCTACCGCGGTCGCGGGGACGCAGGTGGGTGCGGCTGCGGTGTCCGGGGCCTCGTCAGCGGCTACCGCTATCGAGGCGATGGTGCAGCAGGTACGGACGATGGCCATGAAGACCGCGTCGGGTTCGGCGAGCATCGCGGCGACGGACCAGCACAACGCCAACCAGTTCCCGCAGGGAAACTGAGCGATGGGCGAGGCCGCGGTTCCGACCGTCTCCGAGGTGAACAGCTGGCAGCTCGATGCCCTCGATGCACAGAGCACCTCGTGGAAACAGCAGTCGGTCACTCTCAAGTCCGAACTCGACGGCATGTACACCACGGTCGGCGACTCGGCGGACTATCTGGTCGGCAAGTTCGGCAACGGGGTGCGCGACAAGGGTCTGACCGTGCGCGACGACGGCTACAAAACCGTCGGCGCGCTCGAAAGCGCCGGTTCGGCGATCGCGGTGGGCTCGCCCGGGATGCGATTCGCGCAGAAAACGGTGAAACAGACCCTCGCCACGCTTACCGGCGAGGGCTACCGGTGGGCGCAGGACGGCACTGTGAGCTTGTCGCTAGCGCAAACAGCGAATGCCTTGTCGGACAAGGACAAGAACAGCGCCACGATCAAACTCGCGGCATTGCAACGCCAAGCCGATCTGTACACGACAACGCTCAAGGGTGCGCTTCATGCCGCCGGAGTCGCCGCACAGGGCGTGGCCGATGGCATCACCAATGCGTTCAGCCAACTACCTCAGGCGGCACAAGGAGCCAAACCGGGCTCGCTGACCGATCCGGGGACAGCGAAACAGCAAGGCATCGACGACGGCAAGCTGGTCGCGGGTGGCAACGCCACCGACGCCGACCTGCAGCACATTGCCGCTCGACTATCCGCGGCGGGCATCACCCCCGCCGACGTGGAAGCGATCAACGCCGGTCAGCAGGTCAATCTTACTGAGGCGCAATGGAACTACCTCCACGAGTTCTATAACACCGCTGGCCTCAACGGCCTGACGTCGATGACCGACCGCCTCACCTCCATCAGCGACACCACCGCGGCGTCCACGGTCGCGAATCAATTGAACACCCTGGCCAACCCGAATGTGCATTCTCTCGGTTCGGATCCGTTGCTAGGCAACTTCTTTCACCCCCAGGGCGGCCTAAATCAGCTCCCTGCTGATCTGCGGAACGCGCTCACCGCCAGCTATGACAAAACCACTGTTGACAAGGGCTACAACAACATCCAGTACGCCCACCTGAACGCTTCCGACCTTTCGCGGGTGACCAAGATGATGGGGCTGGCAGACGCCAGATCCGCACCCGGCAGTCAGATCAACACCGAGCTGCTCCTGCAAGCTGCTGCCCTCGCGCCCAAACTGAACGGCCACGCGATCTACGTCGATCAGAATCTCGGCGGTCAACCCGCGGAGTCGCTGCTGCAGAATCTGGTCGATGTCGGCGGCCGGGACAAGATCGCTGTCCATGATGTCCTAGCCGGTGATACTCATCTTCCCAACGACATTGGCCAAGGTAAGGCGCTCGACGGGTTCCTGCACCACCACTGGGACGACGACGGCAAACAGGTCGGCAAAATGCTGTCGTGGGTGGAATCTGACGCCACCAGTACCGACTACGCGATCTCTGCCCGCGCCGGACAAACAGCCTCCAGCGTCGCGGACTACGTCGCCGAACACAAAAGCGACCTCCTTCACCTCGACGGCGGCTCGACGGCTTCGCTGGGCGCGATCAACCCGCTCGCTGTGCAAGGCCTCGGATCCGCGCTCAGCCCTTACGTCCCCGCCATGGCCGGGGTTTCGGACCAGTTCCTCAACACCCACGAGTTCAAGGGATTGCTCGCCGACCGCGACACCGCCGACCATGTCGCCGCTCGTGCGATCTTCTCGGTCATCGATACGGACAAAGACGCGGCCGTCGCATTCAACACCAAGGCATTGTCCGCGGCGCAACAGCTCCAAACCTCTTGGGTGCATACAGTTCTCGCGGATCCCGCCAACCCTCACAACGAGTTGGCGACCCAGTCGGGAATGATCCTGGGCCTCGTCGACCAGGGACTCACCACCGAACTCGATGCGCGCAAGGCGACCGAAATACGTGCCGCGATCCAGAACTTCGCCAACGATGGCGCGAACTGGGACACCGGCAAGGGGATCATGAGCACCGGCGCCAAGTACATTCCCGTGGTCAAGGACATCTTCGGACCGGTGGTGGACGCCACCAACGCCTACGCGAAAATGAACCTGATCGGATACGCCTACACGGCCCCGGACCCCTCTCGAGCGAATTTCAACAACTCCCATGATTTCGCCCCCGCCCGAGCGCTATACCAGGTCGCACAAGTTCTGCAGAACCAAGACGGATCGCTGGCGCACAACCCGCAATACAGCAACCTCTTCACCGACGACGGCAAACTGAAAAGCTATGAGGACGCAGCAAGATCTGCCGGTAACGCGACCACCTTGGACTCGAACCTGGGGAACATACTCGATTCATATCGAGGCGGAATTCTGAAAGACCAACTCGAGCACTTCAAAATTAACATGATGGAAGGCAGGACCGCGATCCGATGAGCAGCCGACTCCACCGCGCCGACCGCGCTCGTTCGGGATCCTTCGTTGCCTTTGCTCTCCTGGCCATCGCCACGTCTGCCACAGGGTGCTCGACCAGCGGGTCCGACACCAGCAAACCCGCGCACACGATGCAGGAGTTCTGTACGCCATTCCTGGACTACTTCCGCGCCGACTTCCCGATCGACAGCGTCAAACTTTCCTACGGGGGTAGTGCGGGCAAGGCAGAGCAATCGGTGAAAGACGGCAGCGGCTGTGTCTTCTCCTCGACCCAGATCACCAGCCCGCATCTGACCGCCAGCGTCGCGCTCAGGCCGACCCGAGCGGACGAATCCGATGGCGGATTGACCCCCTATCTGAAAGAAAACAAGTTCGTGCCACTCTCCGGGCACAGCAAAGAGATCTGGATCCGAGACGCTCGCATCAAAACAGGTCCGATCCAAACTAAGGGAGTTGTCGAACTGACAACTCGCATTGACCCATGGGTCAGCTCCATGGAGATCATCAACGAAACAGACACCCTGGCAATAAGCGACGAACAGATCAGCAAAGCCGCAGATGTCCTCATCAACACCACCGAAACGTTGAACAGATAGGCACGTGTCCCGGGAGTTTCGGATTAACGGTGGATCTGACCTCGGCGTGGGTTAGTTCTCGGTTGGGGTGATCCGGCCTTCGAAGGTGATGGCGAAGACGTTGAGGGCCGGTTTCCACCGCATCGCCTATCGTGCCCGAACCTTTCCCGGTCGGGTCCAGCGAACGGGTCGCCAGATACAAGCATTTGAGTGCTGCTTGTTCGGATGGGAAATGCCCACGGGCACGGATCGCGCGCCGGTAGCGGGCGTTCAAGGACTCGATTGCGTTGGTGGAACAGATGATTCGTCGGATCTCGACGTCAGGCCAGGAACGGCACGAACTCGGCCCAGGCGTTGTTCCAGAGCCTGACGATCGCGGGATAGCGGTCACCCCATTTCGCGGTGAACTCACCGAACCGTCCCGGGCCGCGGCCTCGGTCGCGGCGGTGTAAACCGGCTTGAGATCTTTGCTCATCTCCGCCCAGTGCTGCCGACCCGCGTAACGGAAACTGTTGCGCAGCAGATGAATTACACATGTCTGGACGATCGTGTGCTCCCAGACGGTGTTGATCGCCTCCGGCAGCCCCTCGAGCCCGTCGCAGACCGCGATGCAGACATCGGCGACACCACGGTTCTTGAGCTCGGTGAGCACCTGCAACCAGAATTTCGCTCCCCCACCGCCGTCGCCGGCCCAGAGTCCGAGGATGTCGCGTTCCCCGGCGCAGGTGACACCGATGACCACGTAGATCGGCCGGTTGGCCACCTGGCCATCGCGGATCTTCACATGGATGGCGTCGATGAACAGGACCTACCGCGCCTTTCGCCACGGCCGTCAGTGTCTCCGACATCAGTCGGTCCTTCCTGCCGAACCATCAGGTTCGGCCGATCGGACCGAGATCAAGATCCGCCGTTACCCCGACACTCCCGTCGATTACGCGGACGCCCAGTGAAAACGTTCGCAAAGCGTTCACACGGCGTCGGTGAATGACCGTGCTCCAGTGGTTCAGCTGGTAGATCCCCCAGCGGGCTCCAGCCGCAACGAGATCGAGTTGATGCAGTAGCGCTTGTCTGTCGGGGTGGGGTAGCCCTCGCCTTCGAAGACGTGGCCGAGGTGGCTGTGGCAGGTGGCGCACAGGACCTCTACGCGGGGCATGCCGAGGGAGTTGTCGGGGCGGAGGATGACGGCGTCGGAGGTGGCGGGGTCGAAGAAGGAGGGCCAGCCGCAGTGGGAGTGGAATTTCTCTCCGCTGCGGAACAATTCGGCTCCGCAGGCTCGGCAGGCGTAGACGCCCTCGGTTTCGGTGTCGGTGTATTCGCCGGTGAAGGCGCGTTCTGTGCCGGCTTCGCGCAGTACCTGGTATTCCTCCGGGCTCAGCTTGGCCCGCCATTGCTGCGGGGTCAGCTGGATGCGGGGGGCCGGTAGCGAGGTATCAGCGTCGGAACTCATGGGTTCCACGCTAATACTTCGCCAGGGGAGTTGACCGACTCAGCCGTTGACGGGCTCGGGGATCGCGGTGCGCGGCTTGCCGTTGCGGATCGGGTCGGCCTCGGATTCGGGATGCATCCAGGCCGGATCGAGGGTTTTGCCGGTGACCAGTCGGCCCTCGCGGCGCGCGGCCAGGTAGCGGTCGCCCAGCACGCAGAACACGACGATGAGCAGCAGACCCCAGCCGAAGGTGACGCGCAGGTAATCGAGGGAGCGGCCGATGCTCTGCCAGCGATCGGAGAGCCACTTGTCGTAGGACATGAAGCCGAACACCGCGACCCACGCGGGCCAGTTCCGCATGACCGAATTGCGTTGCACCACGGTCATGAGTATCGGGAACAGGAACATCGAGTAGTACATCTGGCCGAGCGAGCCGAGCACGAGCATGGCGGTGATCAGCAGGCCGGAGCTGGTGCAGATGAAGAAGACCTCATCGTCGCGGTAGTACCGATACAGCAGCCACAGCGAGATCGCGACCATCACACCGAGCACGACGCGGATCAGCAGCGTCAGCCAGCCCGCGACGCCGTAGTACCCGGCATTGCCGACGATCGCGCTGTTGAAGTAGTCGCGCGACTCGGCCAGGTAGGGCAACGTATGGGTCCAGAACTGCTTGTAATCCACGATCAACGGCCACGCGAGCAGATTCAGCGCGATGGGCACCCCGGCCGCCGTGATGAGCGTCTTCCACTGTCCGCGCGCGAGGGCGATCAGAATCAGCGGAGCCAGCAGCGGCCCCTTGACCGAGATCACCAGCCCCAAAACCACACCGGCCCAGAGGTCTTGACGCCGCAGCAGCAGATGGATGAATACCACCATCGCCAGGAACAGGCACCCGTTGATATTGGTGAACACCAGCGTGTTGGTCACCGTCTCGGAGCTGAACATGGCCAGCAGCAGCGCGGGCGCGGCCACCGACCCGAGCGTGTAGTCGAACAGCCGCAGCAGCAGATATCCGGCGAGCATGATCGCGATCGCGTTGATCAGGATGAATCCCCACCGGGACTTCTCCGGATCGATGATCGCCAACGGCGAGATCAGCAGCGTCCCACTGGGTGGATACAGGTAATGCGGATCGGTCGAGGAGAAGTTCGCGTTGTAGACCGCTTTATGGTTCAGAAACGCCAGCGACGCGTTGTACACCGGTCGGAAGTCATCGGTGATATACCCGTTGACGGCCTTGATGAAGACTCGGTTCAGCACGGTGAGTACCGCTAACGGCCACAGAGCGAAGTTCAGGACCTCAGCGGTGGTGCGAGCGGTGCGCGGCTCGAGCTGGCGAAGGAACACTCGGGCACGGTACACCGGAACGCTCCGTCACGGGCGCGCGGACCCGCCGCGCTGTGCCTAATTTGCCTCCGCTGCGCTACGGCGGTTCGCGACCCCCGAAGCCCCGTTTCTTCCCTCCCTCCGCTCCGGTCAGTCCGGGATCGGGGCGGCCCACGAACTTCAGGGTCGGTGTGTTCGGGGGAATAGGTGCAGGGTGAGCGGGTTTACGCCGGGCAGGCGGTCCCGTCCTGTGGCAGTTTGGCATCCTTCAGGTAGTCCGTCACGTTCTGCTGCGCGCAGCCGGAGTGGGCGAAGGTGGGATGACCCCAGCCCTGCCACACCACGGTGGCGGTGCGCGCCCCGGCCTTGCCGAGCGCGCCGGTGACCGAGGGCCGGCTGTCGACGCCCGCGACCGGATCGGCCTCGCCGCCGATCACCAGCACCGGCCGGTCGAGCTTGTCCGGCAGCGCGGCGCTCGTGGGCGTGGGCCACGCCGAGCAGTCCATCAGATCGACGGCCGCGACCTTGCCGAACACCTGATACTTCGCACTCCATTGATTGGCAAGCTCTTTCGCGCGCGCCGGGGTGGCGGGTTCGTGATTGTCGCTGCAACGGTTCACATATTCGCCGTCACTGGCGATCGCGGAGGTCTCGCGCAGCACGATCGGCGTGAGCGCGGCCTGATCCCCGCGCCCCAAACCCGAGAGCGCGTCGGCGAATTCGGTGATCTGCGGATTGCCGAGGTTGCGCGGATCACCCAGGAATCCGTTGAGCGTGGTCACCAGCGCCGCCGCGGACAAATCCCCGAATCCGCCGCTGCCCGCGCGATTCACCAGATCGGTGATGGTCGCCCGCGGATCCTTGCCGAGCGAGCAGTTCAGCGCCGCGCACTTCTGCGCGAACGCCGTCAGGGCCGCCTCGGCCCCCCGCACCCGTTGTTCGGCGCGCCCGATGGCATCGAGCCCCACCGCCTGCGGCGAATCCAGCACGAGCCGCCCCAGGTGATCGCCGTATTTGCGCGCGTAACTCATCGCGACGGTCGCCCCGGTCCCCGTGCCCATGAGCGCGATGTGGTCGACCTGCCACTGCTTGCGCAGCTGATCGATATCGTCCGCCGCGTGCGCGGCATTGAAGGTCCCCTGCGCGGGGGAGAGGAAATCCAGGCAGGCGATGGTCGCGTCCTGGCTGGCCTTGGCCACCGCGTCCACGGGATCGGCTGTGCCATGGGTGAATTGCGCCTGATCGGCCAGCGTGCGCCGCAGCTCGTTGGTCAAACAGCTCACCGGCTGCGAACTGCCGATACCCCGTCGGTCGATCGCCACGATCGGCCGCGCCGCGAGCAGCGATCCCGACGGTCCGGCCGCCAGCGACGCCAGCGTCGCGGTCGAGGCCCGATCCGATCCCGAGGTCAGCACCAGCGGTGCGACATCCTTGGGCGTGCGGTCGTATCGCGCCCGCATGGCCGCGGTCCGGAAATTCCCGCCTACGGCCCCGCTGATATCGACCTGCGTGCTGTATTCGGCGCATTCGAGAATCAGCCCCGGCGGCGGCGTCCCCAGCGACAGCAGGTTGAAGCTCGGCACCGTGCAGTCGTGCCAGGCCAGATCGGTCTTGGGCACCTCGGGTGCGGGCGGCGGCGTATCGGTCGGCGCGGTACTGGTTTCCACCATCCCGGCATGCGGTCGTTCGATGGCAACGGCGGGTCGATCCGAGGGCCCGGCGGCACAGCCGGTGGTCACCAGGATCGAAAGTGTCGACGCCAGCAGAGCGGCCCGAGTCCAGCGCATGCGGTACAGCCTGCCAGGTCTCGCGGCCGGTTTCAGCTACAGGGTGTGTGGACGCACCCAGCGGGTCAAGATCGTCCCGTCTCCGTCGAAGAGCAGATGGCGGCATGTCATGGGTGTGGCCATGGCATTGGGGGACACCGCGATTCGTCTCTCCGTCCCCGCGACCAGCATGGGAGACAGGGTCAGGCACAGTTCGTCGACGGCCTGGGCGACGATGAGATCGCCGAACAGCGCGGGTCCGCCCTCGCACAGCACGCGTCGCATACCGAGATCCTCGAGCGCGGCGCGCAGTCCGCCCGCGGTCACGCTGGTTTCGCCCGCCTCGATCACCAGACCGCCCGCCGCGGCGAGCGCGTCCTTGCGATCCCGCGGCGCGTCGGCGGTGGTGATGACGATCGGCCGCGCACCGGTATCGGTGAACAACCGTCCGCCCGGATCGAGCGTGGCGGTGGCGGTCACCACCGCGATGCGCGGCGGTGCGCCGGTCGGATCCCCGCCGAACCCGTGATGGTGCAGTCGCATCCGCAGTTGCGAATCCGTATGCGCCGCCCCGTAATTCTCCGCCCGCGCCGTCCCGGCCCCGACCACCACCACATCGGCGAGATCGCGCAGGATTCGGAAGACCTTCTTGTCCGCCGGCGTGCCGAGCCCGCCCGAGCGCCCGTCCACGCTCACCGCCCCGTCGATACTGCTGACGAAATTCACCCGGATCCACGGTTCCGCAGGTCCCGCCGGGTAGGCGTACAGCGCCAGCAGATCGTCATGGGTGAGTTCTGTGAGCTGGATCGCATTGGGCATACGCTGCATGAGAACCGATTCCACCACGTAACTAGGCTGGCGCGGTGCAACAACGCCTCGTCGATCGCCACCCGGAGGTTCCGGCCGACCAACTAGTGGCTCAGATGGTTCCCCCGCCGACCTTCGACGAGGTGAGCTTCGCCAGCTACATCCCCGATCCCAAGGAGCCGTCGCAGGCCGCCGCGGTGCGCAAGGCCGAGGAATTCGCCGATCGAGTCACCAAGCTGCACAGGGCCGCGTCGAAGAAGAGCCTGTTCGGTAGGAAGAAGCCGGTCACGGGTATCGGTTTGTACCTGGACGGCGGCTTCGGCGTGGGCAAGACCCACCTGCTGGCCTCGATCTTCCACAGCGTGCCCGGTCCCAAATCCTTCGGCACCTTCGGTGAGCTGACCAATCTGGTCGGCGCGCTGGGCTTCAACAATGCCGTCGAACGGCTCGCCGGCAACAGCGTGCTCTGCATCGACGAGTTCGAGCTCGACGATCCGGGCGACACCATGCTGGTGTCCCGGCTGCTGTCCGAGCTCACCGCGCGCGGTGTCTCGGTGGTCGCGACCTCCAACACCCTGCCGGGTCAGCTCGGTGAGGGTCGTTTCGCCGCACAGGATTTCATGCGCGAGATCAAGAAGCTGGGTTCGCTGTTCGAGCCCATCCGGGTGGACGGCCCGGACTACCGCCATCGTGATCTGCCGCCCGCCCCGGAGCCGACCGCGCCCGAGCTGCTGGCCGAAAAGGCTTCCCGCACACCGGTATCCACCCTCGACGACTTCGACGATCTGCTCGAGCATCTGAGCACGCTGCATCCTTCGAAGTACAACGCGCTGATCCAGGGCGTCTCGGCGGTGTACATCTCCGGTGTGCACACGGTCACCGATCAGGCGGTGGCGCTGCGCATCGTGGTGCTGGCGGACCGGCTCTACGACGCTGGCACACCGGTCACCGTGTCCGGGGCCAAGCTGGACCAGATCTTCTCGCAGGAAATGCTCGATGGCGGATACCGCAAGAAGTATCTGCGCGCCATCTCCCGCCTGCTGGCGCTGTCGCGATTCGAGACGCCCGCGACCGCCGCATAGTTTGCCGCCTGGCTGTCCCGCGCCGGGCACTCGAGAAAGGGAAGTTCGTCATGATCCGACCCCGCGTGCTCGGCGCTTCACTGGTGCTGGCCTCCGCGCTGTCCTTCGGCGCCACCCCGGCGCTGGCCTTCGCCGATCAGCCCGCCGCCGTGGCGGTGCAGCCGCCCGCCTCGACCGGCAATGTGGTGCTCGATACCGCGGCCCGCTCGCTGAACCTGCGGGACGTGGTGAACGCGCGGGACGCGGGCGGCTACAAGACGGTCGACGGTCACACCGTGCGCACCGGCCTGGTGTACCGCACCGGTGAGCTGACCAAGGCCACCGATGCGGATCTGGCCGAGCTGACCTCGCGCGATGTGAAGTCGGTGCACGATCTGCGCACCGGCATGGAGCAGCAGCTCATGGGCGTGGACAAGGTGCCCGCCGGGGCCACCGAATTCCACAACGACATCATCGGCCAGGCCCCGCCGCAGGTCATGATGTCCACCCTGATGGCGGGCACGGACCTGTACCGCGCCTTCATCACCGCCCCCGGCGCGAACGAGGGCTTCGCGGATGTGCTGCGCGATATCGCCGCCAACCCGGGCGCGGTGCTGTTCCACTGCACCGCGGGCAAGGACCGCACCGGCTGGACCTCGGCCGTGCTGCTGACGCTCCTGGGCGTCGACCGTGACACCGTCACCTATGACTACCTGCTCTCGAACTACTACCGTGGCGCCGCCGACGGCGACATGCTCAACGGCGTCAGCGCCGCCGCCCTGAACTCCGCCTTCGACCAGGCGAACCAGACCTATGGCAGCTTCGACAACTACGTCCGCGACGGCCTGAAACTGACCGACGCCGACATCGCCGCCCTGAAGACCAAACTCCTGGCCTGACAGGCTGATTGAGCGCGGTTACACGAAAAAGCCCGGCCGGGAACGTCTTCCGGTCGGGCTTTGTGTTCAGCTGGCTTCCGCGATCTGAGTTCTCTTGCCGCGCAGGCTGTATCGTTCCCGGGCTTGCGCGGGAGTGATCGTCTCCAGTGTGGCGGGCAGCTCCTTCGACAGGTGCTGCTTCAGGATCTGTCCCGCCATCGGCGCGATGAACGGCGCGGCCTTGATCAGGCCGAAGGATCCGAAAAGCGTGAACAGCCGGACGATCAGCTTGGCGGGCAGCTTCACCAGCGGGTCGACAATGCGAGGCACGTTGTACCGCCCCAGCTTTCGCATCCACATCGGGGTGAGCGCGGCGGTGGTGAGGGAGAGCGCGATGCTGCCGAGGGCGTACGAGATGCCCGCCCCATTACGCGGTGAGGTGCGCAGCAGCTGGTGCATTCCTTCCTCGGCGCGGACCGAGGTGCACAGGCGCGGTTTGACCTTCTCGAAGTAGGCGCGCACCTCCTCGCGCGAGCGCGGCACATCCTCGGGCCTGCAGGTCTGGAGTTCGGCGGCGATGACGCACTCCTGCCAGTACCGCGCTTCCTCTTCGGCACTGAGCTTCCCGGGGCCGTAGACCTCGTACGCCTTGAGCACCGAATGCCAGCCGGTGACATGGATCCACAGCTGGGTCTCCGGGCTGTTGGCCGCGTACCGCTGTCCGGTGATGGGTTCGATCCCGGTCATGGGAGCGTGCACCTGCATCAGATGCTCCGATGCCTGAATGGCGGTGCGTCCGTCGCCGATGGCCACCAGCAGGAAGTACGCGAAGGTGTGGTCGAGGCGGCTGCGCGGATCGGTGTAGATACCGCGCGCGTCGGCCACGGCGGCGGTGAGGAACGGGTCGAAGAACTCGAGCACGGTGGCGCGCTGGAATCCGATGACCGCGGTCGGCGCGGTCCAGATCTTCCAGCTGGGGGAGTCGGGCCCGAAGAACCCGTAGTCGTCCCTGCGAAGGGTGGTCGGATCGAAGCCCATCGGTTCACTCCCTTGTGCGCTGCCCGCCTCAGCGGTGAATACAACACCACCGTAGCAATTGCGCGTGCCGAATACAACGGTCGCGTAAGATTCTGCCGGGGAGGGTGCGATCCGCATTCCGACCGGCTGGCATCATGTGCTCGTGGAGGTGGACCAGGTGACGACGTCGCGGACGGCGGCCGAACGGCCGAGGCGTCGCTATGCCCCGCGCCTACCCCCGGAGCAGCGCCGAGCCCAGCTCTTGGACGCGGCCTTCGAGGTGCTGACCCGATCCGAACTGCACGAACTCAGCATGGAGGCGGTGGCCGCGCAGGCGGGCGTGGGCAAGCCGGTGCTCTACACCGTCTTCAAAACCCGCGCCGAACTCGTGGCGGCCCTGCTGGATCGCGAACTCGAGCGCGCCCTGGATCAGGTGGTCGCCACCCTGCCCACCGATCTGCTCGGCGGCGAACCGGTGCAGGTGGCCTCCCAGGCGGTCGAGGCATTCGTCGGCGTGGTCCTCGCGCAGCCGACCCGCTGGCGACTCATCCTGGCCAGCCCGGGCAGCGCGCCGCAGGAGTACCGGGCGGCGCTGCGCAGCGCCCGCACCGGTGTCTTCGATCAGGCCGAGGCGCTGGTCCGCATGGGCGCGGCCCTCGATCCCCGGTGGGCCGCAGTCGATTCCGGCCTGCTCACCAATTCACTGCTGACCATTGCCGAGATGCTCGGCGGTATGGCGGTCAATGATCCCGCCGAGTATCCGCGCGAACGCCTCGAGGGTTTCGTGCGCGCGATCGTGCTGTTGCTCAGTGGCGGCGGCAGGTGAAATAGGGGGTTGACGAAACCCGAACGATCTAGGTAACTTGCTAACCCTCATGCATTACTTCTTCTTCGTGTAATCGCTTCGCCGCGTAGAGCCCTAGCTCCGCCGCGAATCATCACCCGCACGTAACCGCCTGTAGGCGTGTGTCTTTCGCGCGGGTTCCGAGCGATCCGGCTTTCCTGCCGAGAACAGGGGATATTCATGCTTACCGCGCAACTCACCCTCCGAGAAGTCACCAAGCGATACGACGACCGCGTCGTCCTGGATCGCGTCAGCCTCGCCATCCGCCCCGGCGACAAGGTCGGCGTGGTCGGGGACAACGGCTCCGGAAAATCCACGCTGCTGCGCCTGATCGCCGGTCGGGAAACACCCGACAATGGTGAGGTCATCGTCCAATCACCGGGCGGTACAGGCTATTTGGCGCAAAGCCTGGACCTGCCCCCGACCGCCACGGTCGCCGACGCGATCGACCTGGCACTGACCGATCTCCGCGAACTCGAAACCCGCATGCGGCAGGCCGAACTGGCACTCGTCGCACCCGGCTCGCTCGGTGAGCGCCTGGCCGTCTACGACGACCTGGTGCGCCGGTTCGAGGCGCGCGGGGGATATACGGCCGAACAGCGGGTGGACGCCGCACTGCATGGTCTCGGCCTCCCCGGCCTGGACCGAAATCGCCTGCTGGGCACGCTGTCCGGTGGTGAGAGGCGACGTCTGGCCCTGGCCGGAACCCTCGCCTCCGCACCGGAACTGCTCCTGTTGGACGAGCCGACCAACGACCTCGACGACGCGGCCGTGGAGTGGCTCGAACGCCAACTCCGCGCCCACCGCGGCACGGTGGTGGCGGTGACCCACGACCGCGTCTTCCTCGAACGCATCACCTCGGTGGTCCTGGAAGTCGACGCGGGCCGGGTCTCCCGTCACGGCAACGGCTACGCGGGCTACCTCACCGCCAAAGCCGCTGCCCGCCAACGCCAACAGCAGGAATACGACACCTGGCGAGCCGAACTGGCCCGCGGTGAACGCCTGGCCGAGTCCAATGTGGCCCGCCTGGACGCCATTCCCCGAAAACTGCCCTTGGCGGTCTTCGCCGCGGGCCCCTTCCGCACCCGCAGCCGCGGCCACGGCGCCCAATCCCGTATCCGCAACGCCAAGGAAAGAGTAGCCAGACTGACCGCGAATCCTGTTGCCGCACCTGCGGACCCGCTCCAGTTCAGCGCCTTTACCCGTACATCCCCTCGCCATCTCGGCGACGCCAGCCCTCGCCATCTCGGCGACGCCAGCCCTCGCCATCTCGGCGACGCCACCCCTCCTCATCTCGGCGACGCCACCCCCCGTCATCCCGGCGGGTTTTCGGCCGGGATCCAGACCCCGCAGGAGAGTCCCGCAGTCATCGCGGACCTATCCGATATCGTTGTCCCCGAACGCCTCCAGTTGCACCACCTGCGCATTACCGCGGGCGAACGCCTCCTGGTAACCGGCCCGAACGGAGTAGGCAAAACCACCCTGCTGCGTGTACTGGCGGGCGAGCTGACCCCGGACACCGGTGAGGTAACCATCCGAGGCCGCGTAGGCCACCTACGTCAGGACGAATCCCCCTGGGCGGCAAACCGAACCGTCCTGGAAGCCTACGCCTCCGGCCGCATCGGCTACCCCGACGAGCACGCCGACGAACTCCTGTCCCTCGGCCTGTTCCGCCCCGCCGATCTGTCCCTGCGCGTAGCCGAACTCTCCTTCGGTCAACGCCGCCGCATCGAATTGGCAAGGCTGGTCAGCGATCCCGCCGATCTGCTGCTGCTGGACGAGCCGACCAACCACCTGTCCCCGGCCCTGGTCGAGGACCTGGAACAGGCCCTCACCGGCTTCCCCGGCGCGGTCGTCCTGGTCACCCACGACCGCCGCATGCGCGACCGCTTCCACGGCCGCATTCTCGAAATGCGCCCGACTCAGAACGCGTACTGCATGACGTAATCGCTGTGCGACTGCGTCCCGACCAGAAAGGTTTTGGTACCCGCGATGGCAAACCCGTGTTTGCGGTAGAACCGCTGCGCCCGCACGTTCTCCTGATTCACGCCCAGCCACACCGCCGCACTGCCGTCGGCCTTCGCGGTCTCGAGCACCGTGGTCATGAGTTCCCCGGACACCCCGTTGCCGTGGTGTCCGGGCAGCACGTACATCTTGGAGAGCTCGGTCACCGGCCGCAGCGTAATCACCGCCGCGACATCGGGATTGGCGGGTTCGGCGGTGTGCAGCAGGCTGTAGCCGACAATCCGATCGTCCGAGACCGCCTTCAGCACGATCCGATCCGGATCGGCGAGGTACTCCTCGAACCGCTCCGGTGACAGCCACTCGGCGATGAACGCCGCGATATCGGCGGGCGTCGACCCCGGCGGGCAGGCCAGCGGAAATGTCGCCGCGGCGACCTCGCTCATGTTCCGGCATCGCCGTGACCGGCGCGTCCAATGGTCACTGGAGAGTTGCTCACTCGTCCAGTGAAGCATGCTCCGTCGCGGCCCGCGCGGGCGCTCCGGTTCCGCCGGTGCGGGTGTGGAAGACCTGCGCGAACCCGATCAGCACGAGGGCGAAGAGCAGCGGCACCGCGAATCCGGCCCGCAGATTCGCTCCGGCTGAAATGGCCCCGACGACAACGCCGCCCACGAGCGTCCCCGCGTAGTTGAACAGGTTCAGCCGGGCGATCAACGCATCGAGCCCGCGTCCGCTGGTGAGTTGCCCGGTCTCGCTGAAGCACAGCGGTGCGATGAGCGGCAATCCGATTCCGGCAATGAGGAATCCGATGATCGCGACCACGGGCGCGGGCGCGGCGACCACCACCGCCAGCCCGATCGAACCCACCACCGACGCGCCGCGCACCACCGCGCGCGGCCCGTACTTGCGCACCCACATATCGCCGGTGAGCCGACCCAGCAGCGAGGCGCCCTGGTACGCCGCCAAGGCCAGCGCCGCCGCCCACGACGAGGACAGCAGCACATCGGTCAGATACAGCGCCGACCAGTTCCCGACCGCGAAGTCGATGGCGAACGCCAGCGCCAGCACCACCCCGAAGATCAGGAAGATCCGCGTCGGCACCGAGGTGATCGGCTCCTGTTCGGCGGGCCCGGCCTCGGCCGCATCGGTGCCGAGCAGTCGCGGTCCGGCCGCCACCGCGCCCGCGAGCACCACCGCCGAGGCGGTCAGAATGCTCACCCACAGCGGTACGTCCAGGCCCTCGAACGCCGAGACGAACAGCGCCCCGATAATCGATCCGCCACTCCACGCCGCGTAGAACGACGAGAGCACGAATCGCCCATAGCCATGCTGAATGAATACCGCCTGCATATTCGTGCCCGCGTCCACGATGCCCACGGCCACGCCGTACACCCCCAGCGCGATGAATAGCACGATCTTGTTCGGCGAGAACGCGACCCCGACACCGGAGGCGGCGATGAGCAGCAGCCCGATCCGCAGCGACGTGCGACTGGACGAATGCAGGGCGATCTTCTCCGCGGTGATACTGCCGCCGCCTGCGAGCACGGAGATCATCGCCACAGCGGCGACGATGAGGGTATCGGTGAGTCCGTACTTGTCGCGCTGCTGCGGCAGCTCGGTCAGGATGACGGCCAGGAAGAACCCTTGGAGGGCGAACGCCACCGAATTGGCGGCGCGCGCCGCACGGAGCAGCGGGTTCAGGGTCTCGAGCATCCCGAAAGAGTAGCGGCGGCAATCGACTCCGGCATCCCGGGCGTCGATAACAATCCGCTCGGCCGTTCATTACGCCGCGCTCGCGGTTGCGTAACGAATCTTGCCGCTTTCCTGTCTGGTTGGCCCCGGGCTGCGGCACTCTGGAGAGTACGGCGTGAGCCGGTGGTTTCCGGGTACATCGGAAGCGGCTCATGAGAAGTGGCTGGGGCGGTGATCGTGTGAGCACGAGGCGAGTGGAAGTTCCGCGCGGGCAATCGGTGGCCCTCGTCGATCCGGAACCGAATCAGTTATCGGCGGTGCCGGATTCGCGCGGGCATCGACCGGGTGAGCGGTGCCGGGAGCCGGGGTGTGTGAGCTGTCACTGGGACACCCAGCGGCTCAAGTTCTGGCTACGCGCGCGGCTGCTGGCGGCGGGCGCGGAGGACGCGCAAGTGGATGTGTCGATCGGCGATCTCACCCCGGATCTGTTGTGGCGCAAGGGGGATCGGGTCTGCGCCATCGAGGTGCGCAGTGCGGCACCGGAGTTGGGCCGGGCTCGGCAGTTGACGGCGGCATTGAAGTCCAACGGCTGCGGTGAGGTGCTGTGGATCACCCCGCCCGGTTTCTGGACCGCACAGCTACCGGCTTTGGGCATAGACGATTTCGCGCCCGCGGCCTGCGATTACCGGGTACTGGGCGGTATGTTCTCCGCCGGCCCGGCTGGCGTGGTTTCACCCAGTCAATCCGCCTGTGAGCTGCGGGACTCAATCACAGGATGGGTCGCGGAACAGGTCGCGTACGGCTTCCGCGACGAGCACACGGGAGGCTGGGCCACGGTGACCGATTGGGAACGTCACACTCGGACACAGGCCGCCGTCATCGCACGGCAGCGCCAGGAAATCATGAATCAGCGCACCGCGCTTGCGTTGGCACGCAAGGCGACTCGTGACAAGACCAAGCAGATGCTGCGCTTGACCCATCGACTGGAGCGCGCCGAGGCCGCCGCCCAGGAGCAGGCCGACGATCTGGCCCAGGCCCGCCGCCGCATCGCCGATCACAGCCGGGTGGACGCCACCCTGCGCATTACCGTCGCCGGTCAGAAGGCGGCGATCATGCACTGGCAGTTGATCTCCTGGTTCGCCCTGCTGATCATCGTCACCTTCATCGCGGCGGGCATTCTGATCCGCTAGTCCGAATCCAGCACGCTCGCCGGGACGCCGTAGGGCAGGAAGCGCACCCTGCGGCGTTCATCGGTGTTGTCCCGGTGCGCGCGCAGGGCTTCGAGTTCGTTCGGGAACACCTGATCCACGCGGGCGGTCCCGTCGTCATCGAGGGTGTAGATCGCCCACACCCCGCTCCCGGTCTCCCCGGTGGTCGGTTCCTCGGGCTTGGCCGAGCGCGCCGGGCCGCCCTGCACCAGCGGCCCGAGCAGCGAGACCAGCGAATTCAAGGTGGTGCGATCGAGATACTCCCCGGCTTTGCCGATCAGATCCCGGAATTCGATCCCGGCGTCCCGCAGGGCGCGTTCGAAGTCTTCCGGATCGATCCCGAAGGGCCCATTGGTTGCCATATCCGGTGCTCCTGGTGACGAGTGTGGGTGCTACCGCCCCCAGTCTCCTCGCGCGATCCCACCCGCGCCACGTGCGTTTCGGAATTGACGCGTCCTCGGATTCGTTGCCCGGGGCGTGACTGTGACCACGAGGTAGATGGCCCCGACCGTGTATCCGGTGGCCATCACCGGGGGCCATTCGACCAGTGCCACGACCCCGGCCGAACTGGTGGCCCCACCCGCCGTCGTCGGATGAGTCGGTGGTGCCACCGTCCTCCGCACCCAAACCTGCTCCGGGCTACGACTTCTCGATATTCTCGAAGTCGAAGAGTCCGGACCAGGTGACCTTGGCCTTGACCTTGTCCGAGCGCGCCGCGGCGGCGCTGTATTCGAGTACGGGCACATCGGCCATATCGGCCAGCAACAGGGTTTGCGCCTGGGCCAGCAGCCCGTACGCCTGATCGGGGGTGGAGGAGGCCAGGGCGGCATGGAGCAGGCGGTCGAATTCCGGGTTGGCGTAGTCGATGTCGTTGGTCTCGGACCCGCCCAGATACTGCGAGGTGAGGAATTCGAACATGGACGGGTAGTCGCCCTGCCAGGCGTACCGGAACGCCTTGTTGACGGTGCGGTGGGTGACCTCGTCGCGCAAGTTCTTGAAGGTCGGGTACGGGAATCCGCTGGCCTCGATGCCGAGGGTGTTCTTCACGCTGTTGGCGATGGCCTCGATGACGGCCTGGTGATCGCCGTCGGCGTTGTACGCGATCTGCAAGGCACCCGACCACGGCGAGAGGGCATCGGCCTGCGCCCACATCTTCTTGGCCTCGTCGGGGTTGTACTCGAGCCACTGCACACCGGGCAGATCACCGCGGAAGCCGGGCAGAGTGGAGGCGGTGAAGTCGAGCGCGGGCAACCGCGCCCCGTGGAAGATATTGGCGCAGATCTGACCCCGGTTGATCGCCATGGAGATCGCCTTGCGCCGCAGCACGCCTTCCGGCCCGCCGAAATGCGCCAGGTTCGGCTGGAACCCGATATGCAGATTCTGCGCGGTGGGATGGTCGATGGCCCGGTCGCCGAGATCCTTCTTGTAGGTCTCCAGCGCACTGGTGGGCACGGTGTCCAGCGCGTCGAGGTTTCCCGCGAGCAGATCGGCGTAGGCGGTGTCGAAGGACTGATACATCGCGAACTTCAGGCCCTTGTTCTTCGCGGGCCGCCCACCGTGATACCCCGCGTTGGGCTTGACGGTGATCTCGACATTGTGGTCCCAGTTGGTCAGCTCGTACGGGCCGTTGCCGACCGGATGTTCACCGAACGCCTTCATATCCTTGTACGCCGCCTCGGGCAGCGGATAGAACGGCGAGAATCCCAGCGACAGTTCGAAATCCATCGACGGCTCGGTGAGATCGACGGTGAAGGTGCGCGTGTCGACCACCTTCAGCCCGGACAGCGTCTGGGCCTTGGGCGGATCGGCGGTCACCTCGGCGTAGCCGGCAATGGGGGAGAACACCCAGCTGCTCAACTGGGCATTGGTGCCCAGCGCGCCGTAGTTCCAGGCGTCGACGAACGATTTCGCCGTGACCGGTGTCCCGTCGGTGAAGGTCCAATCCGGTTTCAGTGTGATCGTGTAGTGCTGGCGATCGGGTGAATCGATCGACTGCGCCATCTCATTGAACGATTTGCCGTCCACGTCGTAGTATTTGAGCCCCGCGAACAACCGGTCGACGACGCGCCCGCCCTGGTTCTCATTGGTATTGGACGGCACCAGCGGATTCTGCGGCTCACCGGCATTGACTATGACATATCCGTTATCACCGCCACCGCTCGAGGAACACCCCGTCAGGGCGGGACTGGCGACCAACGCGGCCGCGAAACACAAGGCGGCGATCGACATTCGCTTCAAGATTCTTCCCCTATCCAGCGTGTCCGGCACGGCCGCGGCGAAGCCCGAAGCACCCGCCCGGCTGCGGCTATCGTGGGAGGGTAGCGATCTTGTACGGCGCAACCACAGGTTTGAATCGTATTTGTTTCAGCATATTCGCGTCCCGGCAATACGAAATCCGGTGTCGGATCACCCGCGCGTGAGCCGGAATGGCCCCCGGTCCCAGCGCCATTGGTGCCGCAGCACCATGGCGGCCAGGTCCAGCAGCTCGATCCCGGTGTCGTCGCGGTACCGGCGTAGCTCGGTCCAATCCATCGGCCCGGCGGCCAGGCGATTGCGGAGCAGGTTCTCCCGGCGGGTGTCCACCTTGCGCGCCATGAGATCCGCGACCCCCTGCTCCGCGCCGGTCCAGACCAGCCAGCCCCAGCCGCGCGCGTGCGCGTACGCGCGGCCCGCGGCGGATTTCACGCGATTCACATGGAACGCGGTGTGCGCCAAGGGGATTACGTCGATCAGCACGACGCGGTCGTCGGTGAAACGTGCCACGGCGGTCGGATAGTGCGAACGCTCGCTGCCGTCGATGTCGTACACGATCTCGGCGGGATACTCCTGAAAGCTCTCGACCCGCTCGCTCCCGTCGAGTTGACGCAGCAGCCGCGCCTGCAATCCGGTGTCGAAAGTCGTTTCCCGCGAGAGCTTCTCGGAGTACATCGACCCGCGCCCGTCATCGACGAGGTCCAGGGTTCGCGCCGGTGCCGTGGGCAGTTCGTCCGGTGCCCTGTCCGCCCACTCCACGCGGTGCAGCCAGGGGTTCCAGATGCCCGCGGGAACCTCTTCCAGATGCTCGGGCGGCATGAGGTGCCACCGGCCCTTCTGCTGCCATCCCGCGATGCGCTGGAAGACGAAGCCCGCCAACCGCTTCGACTCCTGCAGATCGTGCCCGGCCAGGCGCAGCTTCAGATACGCGCGGTCCTGCGCGACGATATCGCTGTCGGTGGCATAGGTTTCGCCGAGCAGTGTGCGCACCAGCCGCTCATCGCTCCAGTCCAGCGGATACCGGGCGGCGAAGACGCTCAGATCGTGAGTACCGCTGAGCTGTGCGGCCCGCACCATATTGCCCACGGCGCGGGTGTAGAGCTGGCGCGCACGATCGCGGGAGACGCCGAAGCGCGCGCCGAGCAGGGTCAGGGTTTCGGGTGGTTCGCCGTCCAAACCGAGACGGCAGGTGATGAGCGCGCCCTCGCGCGGGCGTTCGGCCGCCTGTTCGCCGACCATGGCGGCCAGCACCTCGTCGATCTCCTCCAGGCCGAAGTCATCGCCGCCGAAGGTTGTCGCCGCACGCTCAGTACTCGTCACAGTGGCCCCTGCCGTTTCGCCAGTCTGTTCGACGAGCTTAGCGGCGGGGGCCGACAGGTTGCGGGAGGTCGGCTGGTCGATCAGCCGATGGCCGCGTTCATGATGGTTCCGGCACTGGTGGCGATAATGCCGCCGATCATCGCGCCCGCCACCATCTTCGGCGAGGCCAGGCCGCCGCCGGACCACTTCTCCCACGCGAAGCGACCACCCGCGTAGGTGATGCCCAGCACGCCGGAGAGCAGAACGAACCAGGTGAAGTACCGGACCAGCTTCAGCAGCTTGTCGGCCACCGGCGGAGTCTCGGGCGTGGGATTGCTGATCTGGGCGAGCACGGAGCTGTCGCTGAGATGAAGCACAGTGTCGTGGAAGGCGCTGAGCATGGGGGTCACCCCCATGACGTTACCTCGAAAACACCCCGACATGCCCGGGAATGTTTGGCTGAATCCCTTGCGCGCCAGGAGTTTACGTGGCGGTAGGGGGAGGGGGACATCGAGTCCGTTGAGCGGATGACGAGATTCGAACTCGCGACCCTCACCTTGGCAAGGTGATGCGCTACCAGCTGCGCTACATCCGCTTGCGCGTCTTCCGGGGCCTCGCGGCTCCGTCGGCGTGCGAGAGAAGACATTAGCCGACAATGCGCCGAACCGCCAAAACGGGGTGCCGCGCCCCGTCCTCAGCGCGGCGCGGTCTCGCCCTGCAACGGTACGATCGATGCGATCAGCGTCCTGTCTCCGCTGGTAGAGGTCATAACGAGCTGCGGCGGCCAGACCTTGCTCGAATTGTCCGGATGCGTTTCGCTGACCACCATGATGTGCTGTCCGCCGAAGGGCCCCGGCATGATCTGCACGCAGTATTTGGTCCCCACCGGAATGCTGTCGATGCCCGCCTGGATGTCCGCGACCGAGGGCGCGGTGGCATCGGGTGCGAACATCTCGTGCACGCGTTCGCCATTGCGCTCGACGTAGTACCGGTTCTGTAGGGCCAAGATCACATCCGGACCGGACTTGGTACTACCGGGTCCATTGCCGCGAATGCTGGTGCCGCTCATCTCATTCGGGCACAGCGCCGGATTCGCCGCGGCCACCGGCGCCGCCGAACTGGTGACGGCCGACGTCGGCGGGGGAGCGGCCACGGTCGGCATCGGCCCGCTCTTGTCATCGGGGGTCATCTTGGCCATCTGCACCGCCACCGCCGCGACGACCGCGACCACGGCCAGCACCCCCAATAGTGGTGCGGCCCAGGCGGGATACGGCCCGCGCCGGGGTTTCGAGCGCAGCGGCCCGGACCGCGGTCGCGTCGGTTCCGTGCGCCGATGCCGCGCGCCGACATGCGGCCGCAATTCGGGTTCGTAGTAGTCGTCGTCGTCGTACTCGTCGTCATAGTCGTACGCGGGTTCGGTGTGGCGCGCGGCGACCGGCTCGGGTTCCGGTGCGATCCAATCCGACCAGTCGCCGGTGTACTCGTCCTCGTCCTGACTGGGAGTCAGCGGCTCCCGCTCCTGTGTGGTCATCGCGTCGCCTGAGGTTGCGGGTTGGGGATCAGGGGAGCCCCGCTGGTGGTCGGTGCGACCGAGACGCCGGGTGCGATGGCGATCAGTGGCGCACTCCCGCTGGTGGTGGTCCCACCGGTGGTCCCGCCGCCGGAATCGCCGCCGCCGAGCGGGAATTGGCCGCCGGGAATACTGCTCGTGGTGACCGTGCTGCTGGGCGCGAAGTCGAATCCGTTGCCGGGCTTGTCACTTCCGCCGGCCGGCACCGCTCCCGGCTTGTTCACCGAGGACAGGTCGTGCGCCAGCGCCGCGAACCAGGTGCCGACGAATTGTGTTGGGCTGTCCCCGAACCCGCCGCCCTGCGCATGGGTGTAGTCATGCTTGGCGGCGGTGTTCCAGTACCGCACCCAGGTGGTGACGTCCAGCAGATCCTTGTTGTCGGTGACGTTCTGCACCAGCGCCGAGAACGCCTGCGTGGTGAGATTGCTGATGGTGGTGGGCGGCACCAGATCCGCCACCGCCCCGACCAGTTTGGTGCCCAGCAGGGCAAGTCCCGCAATGGGATTGGCCAGTCCGGCCGCCGCGATCTCGGCGATATTGGTGGCGGTGAGCACGTTCTTCACCACGGCCACCACGGAATTGAAGGCAATGGTGCCGACCTTGACCAGCGCCTGCATGGCCGCGGGCAGATTCAGCGAGGTATTGGGATCGGCCGCGTCGGCGATCCGCTGCGACAGCGACTTCTGCGGCTGGATCGACAGATCGGTGATCGACTTACCGGAGATGTCATTGTTCACCACATTGGTGAAGGTCTTGATCGAGGTGAAAGCCAGTGCCTCGGCAATGGATTTGAGCGAGGCGATCGGATCGCCGCCCGAAATCTCCACCTGCCCGGCGATATTGGCGACCGCCTTGAGCAGCGGCGCGTTGTCGGGCGCGTCACAGGCCAGATCCCCGTCGGCGCAGAAGCTGGCAACCCGCCCGCTCAGACTCCCGAAGTTGACCCCGCCGCTGGTCGTCGTCCCGCCGGTGAGGGTGGAGGAGATATTCGAGACATTGCCGATATTGGCCGCGGTCCCCATACCGGATCCGGTCGGCGGCCGATCCGATTGCGGTGGCGGCGGCAGCTTCGCGACTTCGGTGCCGCTGGTGCCGGGCGCGGCATCGGGCTCCTTCTGCCCCGGCTTGCCCGGGAACATGGCCGCTCCCGCGGTGCGCGTGGGATCGCCGAACAGCGCGACCGCCGCGACCTTGTCGGCCGGGACGACGCCCTTGCCCGCCGCGACCTCCTGCGCGAAGAGCGAGGCCACATGTGCCCCCTGCGAATATCCAGCTACCGCGATCCGGGTGTTCGAACAGCGATCGGCGACCTGTTTCGCCATGGACCGCAAGCGATCCAGCCCATTGGTCACCGATTGCGAGTAGGTGGTCTTGTCACTGATGACCGCCCCGCCGAACGACGACTCGTACGGCACGTACGCGCGATCCACCAGTCCGGCGTCCGACGCCTCGGACATCATCGGCCGGAAGACCGTGGACAGCATCCCCGTATCGGTGGTCACCGCGGCATCGGGCGAGGATTCCCCGGTCCCCTGCACCCCGAGCGCGAACAGCGCCGGGCAGCTGTCCAGCGCCAGATTCGTATTGGGCGGACCGGCTCCGGCCCCGCCGATGGTCACCGCGGTGAAGAGCCCCGCGGTGGTAATGATGAGCAGCAGTTTCCGGACCACGCCGCACCTCGTTCAGCTCATGGACTCGCGGTCTTCGCGCCTGGTTGCGCGCCTGCGGTGATCCGCGCCCCGGCCGCGCGGGCCGTGGTGAGGATCTGCTCGGCGAGATGCCGAACCGGTTGTGGCGGTGTGCGCGTGGGATCGCCCTCATCCACCGGTGAGACGGTGACGGTCGGATTCCACGCGGCCATTTCATGAGGTTCGAGCGCCCGCCACTGCTCCAGCCAGCCCAGTCGCCAGACCTGCGCGCCGAGCTCGCGCGCGAGGTCCTCGGCGTCGTCGCGGCGTTCGATGACCGGATTGGGCAGTGGGCGTGCGGAATCGGCGACGGTGATGATCCCGACGACTTCGCTCCCGGCGGGCGTGGCGTGCTGTTCATGCGAGATCAGCGCGCGGTGCAGCGTGTTCATCCCGCGCATATGCGTGCGCGCCACCAGCACCACCAGCGGTGAGTCCATATCCGCGCCGATGCCGATGCGCGCGGGCCAGCGCTGTCCGGCGTCCCCGGCCCAGCTCATACTGGCGGCCAGACTGCTCACCCCCGCACCGCCGTGCACGCCGACCAGCCACAGCAGCGGCGGGCGGGCGGGCCGATTCGGTACGGCGCGTTGCCACATGGGCACCGGGGGCAGGCTGACCATGGTCATCGCACCGCCCCCAGCAGCGCCAGGTACGCATCGCGCGTTTCGGCGGCCAGTCGATGCCAGGAGATGAGTCCGCCGCTGGCGAGGTGAATATCGAAGGGCACCAACTGCACCGCGCGCACCCATTCGCCGAGGTGCGCCCGCACATGCGCGAGGATGGCCGTGCCCGAGCCCGGCGTCTGCTCGGTCAGCACGATCACCGCGTCGCCGACGACGAATTCGCTGTAGTTCTCGTCCAGCCATTCGAGCGCGGGTTGCAGCCGGTTGATGGCATCGGGTCGCGCGGCCACGGTGATCACCAACCCGACCCGCGGATCGGCGAGCAGGGGAGCGGCCAGCCGGGAGGTCACCGGTGCGCCCGCGTCGAATATGGCCAGCAGCCCGGCGGTTTCGAGATGCCGCGCCACCGAGACCAGCGTTTCCCGTCGCGGCAGCGCCTCCGGGCCGCGGGACAGCACCCGCACGCCCGTACTGGCCTGCCCCGCGCACGCGCCGACGCTGGACGGCAGTTCGGGATGCGCCGACACCAGCCAGGTTTGAATGGTGCTCACCGGCTGCGCGGTATCGCAGCCGCGTCGCGCCAGATCCCCGCCGCCGAGGGTGGCGTCGACCGCGACCGGCCATACCTCGCCCTCACTGTCGATGGCGGCGGCCGCGGCCAATCCCAATGCGGTGGTCGATGATCCGGACGACCCGGATCCGCCCAGCACCAGCACCGAGGGCACCGCGGCACGCACCAGCCGCCCCTGTCCGCCGCGCAGCGGCACCGGATCGGTGGGCTTACCGATCGGGGTGCGCGGCGCGGGTTCGGCCTCGGGTTCGGTGGCGCGGCGGATCAGGTCATGGACATCGACCATCGCTCACCTGCCGCCGGCGATGATCGAACTGATCAACACCTGGTTGTCGCGCGTGACGGTGGTGAAAATCTGCTGCCAGGACGATTGCGAGCCGTCCGGGCGGAGTTCATTGACGGTGACATCCCAGTGATCGGTGGTGAGCCGGGTGATGCTCACACAGTGCTGGGTTCCGGCCATCACCGCCGAAATGGCGTCGCGGGTGGCCTGTTCCGGGGCGGCCTGCGCGTCCGGGGTGAGCAGACTCCGGACCACCGAGGCATCGCGCAGCACGTACCAGGCGTACTCCAGGCGCAGGATGACACCCGGGCCGGAGCTGGTATCGCCCGCGCTGGCGCCGCTCACGTGATCGGCGGTGCTGGTGGTCTGGCACCAGGAGGGCTGGACCGGCTGCGCGGGCGGATTCGTCGCCGGGACAAGCGATGCCGTGGCCGGGGTCGCGCTGGTATCTGAGGTCGGGGTGAGGATCGCCAGCATTGCCACCGCGATGACGGCGAGCGAGGCGACGGCCGCCGCGACCACGGTCATCCGGGTGCGTACCCGACGTCGCCGCCGGGTCTGCTCCGCGCGTTCCCGGGCGGCGGCCATGAGGTGGGCCATGGGGTCTTCGGGAATATCGTCCGGGCCCTTGGCGAGTGAGACGCGCGCCTGCGCGCTCACCTCCTCGGGTACGGTCGCGGCATCATCGAGCCACTGCGCCCAGGCCGGACCGCCCTGGGCGGCGGAACGAGGTTTCGGAGCGGTCGGCGGTAACGCGGGTAATGGTGGTCGCGGCGCCGTGCGGTGGTCGTCCTGTTCGATCACGGCGTCTCCCAATGCTTTCTCGTCAGGCACCTGGCGCGGGCGCTAGCGCGGCCAGGAAGGTTTCGGGCGTCAGAGGCGGCATCTGGGCGACGGCGGAGCGCAGGGAGTCGACGGTGGTTTCGACGGTCTGCACCGCCTGATCGACGGTCTGCGTGACCTGGGTGGTGACCTGCTCCACGACCGGGGCTACCTGCTGGGCCACGGGGGCTACGGCGTCGTAGACGGGTTGGGCCGCTGGGACGGGAGCCACGGCGGGGACGATGGGGGAGACCGGGGCGGGGGCTGAAACCGGTGCCGCCACAGGCTGATCGATCGTCGCCGGATCGGCTGGCGGTGGTTTGGTGGCGTCACCGCCACTGAGCGCACCGGCACCTAGAGCTCCCAGCGTGGCACCGATAGCCCACGCAGGGGCGCTGACAGCCGCGCCGACCGCAAGGCCGACTAGACACCCAGTACCGCCACCGATAATTGCGCCTGCCGGGGCACCAACACCCGCAGTCGGTAGTCCGCCGATTACACCACCAGCAATAGCGCCAACCACTGCTCCAGTGATGCAGCCAGAAGGTAGAAGGACCGCAGGCGCAACCGTTCCTACACCACCACCGACCAACGCACCTACCGTGCTTGACGCGGCCCGGCGGTCGGATTCTTCGCGCGAGTAGCCCATGCCGTCGTACGCAGCAGCGATCTGCCACTCCGCCATGTCCAGGTATGCCTGGGCCTTGTCGCGGGACTTCGTATCGATGAAGTCGGGCAGCTGAACCGAACTGGTGCCCACCCGCAACTTGTGCGGGTCACTCGGCATCACTTCCTGATTCGGATTCTGCGGCTGTACCGCTTCCGGTTCCGGCTCGGTCGTATCCGGCTGCACGGTCTGCGGTTTCGGCTGGACCAGCGTATTCGTATCCGGCTTGGTCTGCTGTTGCGGGCGCGGCCGGCTGGGCGGGGCGATGGGCGGGTCCGGAATCCAGTCCGCCGGGCTGGGTGCGGTATTCGCGGGCGGCTGCTGGGGCGAGGTGCTCAACCCCGGTTGACCCTCCCCGGGAACCGCGAGCCCCGGCTGGCCGGGCGCGGCTCCGGCGATGCCCTGACCGGCGACGAGCATTATCGGCAAAACCGATAATGCGAGTGAAGTTCGTTTGGAATTCATTACCCATTCCCCTTACCAGAACGGTCGAGCGCGGGCTGACCCGCCCGAAACCCCCTGCCGACCAGCGCTATTCGCGCCTGGTGTCGAATCCACCGCAGCTGACCCATGACTGAACCCCACCACCGTGCGATGATCATGTTTCCGGATCGATCCTACCCGGAACCGCGCTCCTCACAACTGGATACGGGTTAGTCGGAACGAATTCTTCTGCGTACGCGATTCCGCATCGTACGATCGCATCCGCTCACCGCAAGAACCGTGCGCCGCAGTATTTCTCACCCGCCCGCCGGTTCCCGGAAGGAATTCCCATGCGTGCTCGGCCAGCATCCTTCGCGCTAACCCTGGCGCTCTCACTCACCGCCACCCTGACTCTCACCGCCTGCGCCGATATCGGCGGCACCGGCGTCACCACCACCAGCCTCGCCCCGCCCGATCCCGCGCACGCCCCCGCCGACGTGCACTGGGAACCTTTCCAGGGCGTCCAATTACCCATCGGCGCGCACGACGGCCCCACCAAGATCGGCACCACCGCCTCGGGCTACTCGCACACTCCCCAGGGCGCGGCCCTGGCCGCCATCAACCACACGGTCCGCCTCTCCCTGGCCCCCGACAGCGCCTGGCCCGACGTGGCCTCCCAATCCCTCATGCCCGGCCCCGCCAAGGACTCCTGGGTGCTGTCCCGAGCCCAGATCTCGGTCACCGCCCCCGCCGACCCCGCGGTAGCCCCCCGCATCTCCGGCTACAGAATGGCCACCTACGACCCCATCCGCACCGACATAACCATCTACACCACCTATCCCGACGCCAGCATCGCCGCCACCCTCCAAACGGTCGAATGGTCCGCCGAGGACTGGCGTCTGCGCCTCCCCGACCCGAACTCCAAAACGGTTACCGTGCAGTCGATCCCGGCTATTCCGGAAGGGGCGGTCAAACTGGAGCCGCCCAATTAGGCGACTCCAGTTGGCTGCTCAGCGCTCCCAGACCCCGCTGGCGAGGAACGAATCCCATTGATCGGCGGAGAAGACCAGCGCCGGACCGCTCGGATCCTTCGAATCACGGACGCCGACAAAGCTGTCGACGAATGCGATCTCGACGCATTCGGAGGCATTCGGTGATTTGCTGGACTTGAACCATTTCGCCTGGGACAGATCGTTATTCACTCCGCGTGCTCCTTCGCGATACTCCACACCAGATCTCTGGTGGCATCCTCACTCAACGCTACCTGTTCGAGGTCGGCAATCGCCCGGCGGTGCCGATCGATGACATCGCTCTGCTCCAGATAGAGCGCGCCCTCGTAGCCATCGACATAAACCACCGGTGGTTCGACCAATCGACTTGCCAGCGGCGGGAATTCGAGCAGCGCGAACGAGCGCGCCACCAGTCCGAGCGGCGCTGGCGCGGTGAACGGCACGACTCGGATCGTGAGATTGTCGCGCTCGGTGGCTTCGATGAGGTGCCGCAACTGTTCGGCCAACACCACCGGGCCACCGGGTTGATGTCGCAGAACCGCCTCCGACAGTAGAGCTTTCATTCGAAATCCGTCCTTGTCGAGCACCGTTCGCCTGCGCGCGGCCAGTTCGAGTCGGCGCTCGACATCGACGGCGGAGAGTTCCGGATCGGCGGCGACCGTCAGGGATCGGCGATATGCGGACGTCTGCAACAGGCCCGGTACCAGCGAAAGCTGGTGTGTCGTAAGTTGATCGGCCGCCGACTCCAGATCCAGATAGTGATCGAAGTGTGCGGCGAACTGATCGCTGTAAGACCGCCACCACCCCTTGGTCGTTCCCTGTGTTTTGGCCGCTTGGTCCTGCTGCTTGACCTCCTCCCACAGCGCGAGAATCTCATCTCGCTCTTCGCTCGGGTGGGTGATCCCGTAGAAATCCAAGAGGTCCCGAATTTGAGACGTCGATATTTTAATCTTCCGCCCATCTTCCATACGGCCAACGCTCTGCGGTGAGATCTCGATGTGGAGCCCGGCCACCAATTGGCCTTTGCCTGAACGGATTCGGTGCTCGCGAAGCGTGCGCCCCAGCGCCCTGCGGGGAAGTGATGTTCCGGCCATTTCTTTAGCCTCACTATCCGGGTTGCCCCGTATTGGAATACCCCTCAACGGATTGCCACCAGGTTATCTGGAATTGCCTCGGTAGTAGTGCCACTTGAATCAATCTGAGTCCACGAACGATTCACCCACTCATCTCCCACCGGAGGCTGAAATGTCCTGGGACGCATGGGCTCTACTCGCAATCCTCGCCCTCTGCGCGGCGGTGATCATCTGGTCCTGCTGGGGCTTCTACCGCGAACGCGATTCCCAGGAGCCCCACCTACTCCGACTCACCCTCACCACCGGGGGATACCTCACCATCCCCCGCCCCCTCGACCACCCCGTAGCCCGGCACCGCCCCCGCCCGCGAAATGAAAGGCCATACCTTCTGAATAACCTTATATCACAATGACTTTCGCCTTTCGCGGCGTGGTTTACGCGGGTAAAATTGAGGCATGATTCCAAAGGGGGAAACCGGTATCGTGAACGGCGCGCACGCGCTGCTCACATCGGTGCGCACCCTCATCGAGGAATCCTTCTACCCCCTCACCGATCCCGAGTTCGTCGGGGTGATGGGCGAGGTGGAAACCGCACTGCGCCAGTTGGAAACGGTCAAGCATCGCCTGATCGCCGAAACCGAACGCCGCTCGCTGGCCGATCGCAATGGTTTCCGCAAAACCTCCGTCTATCTGGAACGCACCCTGCATTTGAGTCACGCCGACGCCCTGGCCCGAGTCCGCGCGGCGGAAAAGCTGAGCCCACAGCTCACCCCGCAGGGTCAGGACGTGGGCCCCGCACTGCCGTATGTGGCTCTCGCACAAGAGGAAGGCGCGATCTCGGTCGACCACGCCCGCCGCATCGCATGGATCATCAACCGCCTCCCCGACATCACCACCGACCCCGAGCGCGAGAACGCCGAACAGATCCTCACCGACTACGCCCGCGAAGGTTCACCCGACGCCCTGCCCGGCCTCGGCGAGGAAATCATGGCCCGCATCGACCCAGACGGCACCCTCACCCGCGACCGGGACCGCCAGCGCCGCCGCGGCCTGACCCTGGGCAAACAACGCGTCGACGGCATGTCCCAACTGACCGGCGAGATCACCCCGGAACTGCGCGCCCTGCTGGACCCATTGCTGGCCAAGTTCGCCCGCCCCGGCATGTGCAACCCCGAAGATCCAAACAGCCCATGCCCCGGCATAGTCGCTGCGACCAACACCTCCGCCACCCCCGCTCCCACCGCGACTGTTCCCACCCCCGCTCCCACCGCGACTGTTCCCACCGCCGCGACTACCGCGACTGCTCCCACCGCCGCGACTGCCGTGATTGTTCCCGCCGCCGCGACCGCCGCGATTGTTCCCACCGCCGCGATTGTTCCCACCGCCGCGATTGTTCTCACCGCCGCGACTACCGCGACTGTTCCCACCGCCGCGACTACCGCGACTGTTCCCACCGCCGCGACTGCCGTGATTGTTCCCACCGCCGCGACTGCCGCGACTGCCGCGACTGCCGTGATTGTTCCCACCGCCGCGACTGCCGCGACTGCCGCTACCGCCGCGACTGCTCCCACCGCTGCGACTGCCGCCACCGTCGCGACCGCTGCGACCGCTGCGACCGCTGCTACCGTCGCGACCGCTGCTACCGCTGCCGCCGTCGCGACTGCTGCGACGTCCACCAGCGCCGCGACGGTCGGCGCTGCCGCCACTGTCGCGGGTGTCGCCGCCGTCAGTCCGGGTTCCGCGGATGGGGTGAACGGTGTGGACGATATCGAGCTGCTCCGAGCTGCCGCCGCGCGTGATACGCGCACGGCCGCGCAACGCAATCACGATGCGCTGCTGAGCATCCTGCGCCTGGGTATCGACACCACCGCCCTCGGCACCCACCGCGGCCTCCCGGTCGCGGCGATCATCACCATGACCCTGGCCGAGGTCGAGCAGGCCGCCGGCGTGGCGACCACCGCCACCGGCGGCACCGTCTCAATCCCCGACGCATTGAAACTCGCCCAGGGTTCGCGCCCATGGCTGGCGATCTTCGACGGCGCGAGCATGCCCCTGCGTCTGGGCCGGGGCCGCCGCTTGGCCAGTCCCGCACAGCGTTTGGCATTGATCGCCGCCGAAAAAGGCTGCACCCGCCCCGAATGCAATGCGCCCGCCTCGATCGCGGCCGTGCACCATGTCACCGACTACGCCAAGAACGGCCGCACCGATATCGAGAACCTCACTCTGACGTGCGATTCCTGCCACGCCCTGATTCACGACGGTCCCGGTGGCTGGAAAACAGTGAAACTGCCCTCGGACCACAAGTTCCCAGGTCGCACCGGCTGGATCGCGCCGCCGACGGTGGACCCGTCGGGGGTGCCGAAGGTGAATCGACGTCATGATCTGCGTGGGCAGCTGCTGAGCGGGTTGGCGAAGATCCATGCGCGTAATGATGTTGCCGCGCAACGGCACCGCTCGCGGTTGGGTCCGTTGGCGGTCTCGGTTTCCTCTGCGGGGGAGTAGGTTGGCGGCCCGGGGCCTTCGTAGCGGATTTCCGAGAAGACCTTGCGTTCCAGCGGGGTTCGGAAGAATGCCACGATTTTCCGGAGTGGGAACCTCCCCTGCCGTACCCGGCTCGAGCCACCCGTTGGGAGCCGCATTCGCACGACCCAGCCTGGCTGGCTGTGGGAACCTTCAGAACCACAACCCCAAAGACGCCCAGAGGAGAAGAACAACACCCTCGACGGGCTGGACAGGTAATCAGGGGGTACTCGGACAGGGAAACGGGCAAATCATGACACCAGTACCCCTTAACGTGCGTCCCGATCGTTGGAGGCTCTGAAGGTGCTGTGGTGGAGGGGTTCTGGGCCCGCGGGGCCCTTGTGTTCTTCTCGTCCTGGCGTCCTTTGTTTTGGTTCTGAAGGTTCCCACGGCCACCCAGCCAGGCTGGGTCGTGAGAGCGCGTCTCCCCATGGGGGAGCGAAAGCCGGGTACGGCAGACGAGGTAACCAGCATTGCCAGTTCTGCTTCGCAGCCCGGTTGAGCAAACGCAAAACCGCCCGCAACCAAACCGACATGGGTCGGCCACAGAACTCCCACGCCCCCATCTCTACTCACGAGAGACAGAAAACTCCGCCATATCCACCTGCCGCCGAACATTGGAAACCCCCGTGGCAACACACGTCCCCAACACCCCGCTCCGGTCATACATCACAGCGGTCCCCACCATCACCCCGTCCGAAGCAACCCGATCCACCGCGACCAACCCCACCTCATGCCCCTCCGGAACCCGCGAAAGCGTCACCGTCACATCGCTATTGATATACCCCACCCCCTCCGTCCCCCAATTGCACGCCAGATTCGTCGTATCCCCGATGAACGCCGCCCGCTGAAACGCCGAAATCCGCTCCCCCTCCACCAAAGCGGGCAAATTCTGCCAAATAGCCTTCCGCTCCCCGGTCTGCCCCGACGCGAAGTCCGAACTCCACTCGAACTCCCCGCTCTTGAACAACGGCGCATCACCCCCCGGCGTATTCAACTCCCGCTCCGGCATCGGCAACTCCCGCTCCGCCTGCCACACCCGCCCCGAAGGCTCCTGCCCCACAGCCAAATACATCACGCTGCCCCGCGCCCGCACCTCACCCTGCTGCACGATCGAGGCATCGATCACCCGCACCCGCTTCCCATCCCGCACGATCTCACCGCGCACCACGATCGGCTCATTGAGCACCGGCCGGAACAGATCCGCCGTGAACCGAGCGGGCACGAACCCCACCCCCGGCGACAGCGTCTCCATCTCCCGCGCGAGCAACCCGCACACCCCCGTCCCCGCCACCTGCTTCGAACTCCAGGCGCTCACCGCCATCGGCGTAGCCGTGAACCGGCCGTCTTCCATCGTGAAGAACGCGACCATATTCCCCTCCTGATTTCAAGATCTCTCAGCATTAGAGCATGTCCTGATCTGCCGTATTCACGGCCCGTAGCGAGGGGCGCGAACCGGGACCGCCGATCGAGACTGGATGGCGTACAGCGCAATCGACCTCCATCGCAGCGAGGGAAAAGGAATCTCATGTCCTCGCCGACAACCGTCGTTCTCGTGCACGGAGCCTTCGCCGACGCCGCCAGCTGGGCCCGGTCACCGAGCGCCTGCTCGCCCAGGGGAATCGTGTGCTGGCTCCACCGGTGTTCAACCGCAGCCTCTCCGAGGACGCGGCCTACATCAAATCGTTCGCGGAGCAGATCGACGGGCCGGTGCTGCTGGCCGGATGTTCCTTCGGTGGCGCGGTCATCGCCGTCGCGGGTGTCACCGACAATGTGACCGGGCTCGTCTACGTGTCCGGATATGCCCTCGACGAGGGTGAATTCTGGGTGAACCGCAAGGCGGTTTCCCCGATTCCGAACTGGCCACCTCGTCTAGGCCAAGTATCCGGCGGCGGATGGTGAGCCCGGCACCGATGTCTCGGTCGACATCCTGCGCGCCCGCGAAAAAGATCTCAGCTCTCGATCACCGCGGCCAACTTCGGCATGAGATTGCGCCACCCGCGTTCCATCGCATTGCGCGCCATCTTGCCGCGCTTGTCCTCGATATCGAACCCGGTCTGCGTCAACAGCAGTCGGGTGCCGCGTCCCTGCGGCTGCACGGTCCAATCCACCACCCACCGCACCTTGCTCTCGGGGCGCATATAGATCCAGCTGTATGTCAACTGCTCCCCGGGCCGCGCCACCAGCACCTCGGCCGCGACCTCGGACGGTGGCTCGGTGGGGAAGACCAGAATGAATCGCGTCCCCACCTCGGCCTCGAATCCCACCGTCCGGGCGAACCACCGCTCCATCACCTCGGGGCGAGTCAGCGCCTCCCACACCACCTCCGGCGGCCGTGCGAAGAACCGCCCGATCTCCACCGCCGCCGGATTCAACGCCGCATCGTCCATGCCCGCTACCCCTTGCCGTCTTCACCACCATGCCATGCCTGACGATCCGGTCCAACGTACCAATCGGGCATCGAAACGTTATGCAAGGCAGCGACATTCTGGGCCGCGGCGATGGCCTATTTCGGCCACGTGAAAAAGCCATCTGAATCAGGAATGTTTCATATGCTCTGACGCGGCAGCGCGGGACTGCACCGTTTCTGCCTGGGCAACCTGACAAGGGGACAATTTCATGAAGCGAACCATTCTCGTCGGCGTAGCCGCCTGCGCCCTCCTCGGTGGCGTGGCCGGAACCGCTGCGGCAGAGGGTCTTCCGCTCACCGCCTCGGAGGTCGACATCACCCCCGGCTCGGCGGCGGATCTGGGCAATGTCATCGGCGCGGGTTCGGTGAACGCGGGCAGTTCGGCGGCCACGCTCGGCAGCGCGTTCGGCGGCGGCTACTGGGACGGGGTGCTCAGCAGCCTCTCCGCCCACTGAGCGCTCAATCCCGAGGCAGGCCATGGTCATATTTCATGGCCTGCCCGGTCAGCGGTCGAACTCGACGTCGTCGGTAGGGCGACTCGGTCGCGACCACCCGCGAAAGGTGTGAATACCCGCTGACGGGGAACTCCATAGTCAGCCAAGGAAATTCGAGTCACGCTGTTCCGTCGAGCATGGAGGGCAGTGCATTGATATCGGAATTTGCTGGGAGTTCGACCTCGGATCTGTGGTTGTCGCAGTATCGGGACTGCGCGTGTGAACCACTCTGTCTCACCGTGGAAAAGGCGCGATTCGTCATAGCCGTGCACGCGGGGCATGGACCCGCGTGCCGGGAGTATCTGGGTGCGTCCGCCTTCATGGCGGAGTTCGAGGCCGCCTATTAATCGATGAGCGTCCAATCCTGAGGCAGGCCATGAACTTTCATGGCCTCGCCTTCGGCTTCGATACTCAGGGTGTGCTGGCCCAGCCGCAGATCGGTGAGCATCAGGCGGCCCCAGCGTTGCGGGAGTTTCGGTGACAGTTCGAGCCGCCCGCGCGGCACGTCGACATCCAGGCCCAGCATCGAGCGCACCAGCAGCAGGGGAGCGGCGCTCGCCCACGCCTGCGGTGAACACGAGGTGGGATACGGTACGGGAGAATGGAACTGGTCGCGGTCGAAGCCGCAGAACAATTCCGGTGGACGGCCGTCGAAGGCCAGGGCCGCATCCATCAGCCCCTCGGAGAGCCGCTCGGCCAACGCGATCGCACCCGGGATACGCCGGTAGCGCATCAAACCCGCCACCGCGATGGCGGTATCGTGCGGCCACACCGAACCATTGTGGTAGCTCATGGGATTGAACGCGCCCATGCTCGCGGACAGCGTGCGCAGACCGAATCCGCAGTCCATATCGGGGTCGGCCAGTCGCCGGACTATCTCGGCCGCGTGCTCGTCATCCACGATGCCGGTCCACAGCAGATGCGCGATATTGCTGGTGAGCGCATCCATCTGCCGCTTATCGCGGTCCAGGGCGACGGCGAACCAGCCGCGCTCGGGCATCCAGAACGCCTCGGTGAAGAGGCGTTTGCCTTCCGCCGCTTGCTGTCTCAACCGCTCGGCCAGCATCGTCTCGCCGTCCGCCTCGGCGATCTCGGCGCGTGCCATCCGGGCGGCGTACACGTACCCCTGCACCTCGCACAGCGCGATCGGGGCCTGTGCCACCTGCCCTTCGGCGTCGTTGATGCCGTCGAAACTGTCCTTCCAGCCCTGATTCGCCAAGCCGCGGTCGGTCTTTCGGTGGTATTCGACCAGCCCGTCGTGATCAGCGTCGCCGAAGTGATCGATCCACGACAGCGCCGCATCGGCGGCGGGCAGCAGCTCGCGCACCACCTGTTCCTCCGCGCCCCAGCGGCGGCATTCGCCGAGCAGCATGACGAACAGGGGAGTGGCATCGACCGAGCCGTAATACACATTCCCGCCGAGGATTTGATGCCCGGCGGGCCCGCGCCGCATCTCGTGCATGATGCGGCCCGGCTCCTCCTCGGTGAGCGGATCCACCGTCGTACCTTGCAGTTTCGCCAATTGCCGCAGCGTGCCCACGGCGAGATCGCGATCCAGCAGTAGCGACATCCACGAGGTGAGCAGACTGTCGCGGCCGAACAGCGTCATGAACCAGGGCGCACCGGCCGCGACATACGCCGACAGCCCGTCCCCGCCGTCCTCGATTCGCAGTGCGCCCAAATCACTTTCGGTATGGCGCAGGATGTGCGCGAGCCCGGGATCGGTGGAACTCAGATCCGTGGCGGTCTCGCGCCAGGCCCGCATCCGGTGACCCGGACTGCCCTCGTCGCAGGCCAGCGGCACCCGCCGGTGCGCGATCACCGGCTCGGCGAGCACCCGCGTCTGCCATTGACCGCGCGCGGGTACCACCGCACGCCAATTCAACGCTCCCGGAGCGACAATCGGCTCCCCGGTACCGCTCACGATCAACCCGCGTCCAGGATCGGTGTGATCGGCGATATGCAGTTCATGCCCGGAAACCGACGTCTCCGCACCGCCGGGATGGCCGCGACCGTCCTTGACCGCGAACAGATCCGCGAAATCGGCATCCACGTGCAGGCTCAACGACACCGCGGTGTCCTCGCGCCCCAGATTGTGAATGCTGATCATCTCCTTCATACCCTCGCCGATCATCCGGCGGCGCACGATCAACAGCGTGCTGTCCGCCAGCCCCGGCCGCGGCGGCATCCGCAGCACGAACCGCGCCGCGAATGCCTCCGGGGTGAGCACGGTCAGCTGCTCCGCCCGCTGACCGTCCACCCGCAACTCCCATCGCGACAACACCCGCGCATCGCGGAAGAAGAGGCCCTGCGCGGTGCCCGGATGAATATCGCCCAGCTGGTCGGAGAGGCAGAAGGTGCTGGCCTCCACCAGTGTCACCGTGGGATGCGACCCGCCGACTCCGATCGGCGGACCCGCATTGAAGACCTGTGGCGTGCTCACACGGGATTCGTTTCATCCGTGCCGAGGAACGCCATGGCCCGCGCCATCGCAGGCACCGCCGGATCACGGCCGGGCACAACGAGTTTCGGCTGTTTCGCGAGCACCGAGCGATAGGCGGCCTCATAGCCCTCACCGAGTCGGCGGATGGAGAAGAACTCCTCCACCCGGCGACGGCAGTCGGCCGGATCGATATCCCTGGCCCGCTCCATGGCCTCGGGCAGCTCATCGGGATGGTCGCAGATGATGCCGGTGACCCCGTCCTGGACCACCTCCGACACCGCGCCGCCGCGCAGGGCGACCACCGGTGTCCCGCAGGCCATCGCCTCGATCATCACCATGCCGAACGGCTCCTCCCACTGAATCGGGAAGAGTAGACACCGTGCGGCGGAGAGCAATTGCCGCTTGGCCGTCGCATCGGCCTCGCCGAACACGTGATCGCGATCGGTGAGCAGCGGCCGCACCTGCTGTTCGAAGAACGCCTTCTCCGGCTCCTCATTGCATTTGGCGGCCAGGACGAGGGGGATACCGGCCCGATGCGCCGCCGTCAGCGCGGTATGCGGGCCCTTGTAGTCGACGTAGCGGCCGAGGAACAGCGCGAAATCCTGCTTCTCCGTTTGAAACGGCCACTCCGAAGGCCGAATCGCGTTGTGCACCCGGCTGATCCAATTGAGGTCGGGTGCCAGTGCCCGCTGCCGATCGCTGATCGCCACCAAATGCGTTGTGTCCCGCATGGTCCGGTAGTATTCGACTTCCTCACCGTCCACCGGCCCGTGCACGGTGACCACGGTGGGAATTCCCAACGCGCGGAACGCCGGAGCGTTCAACGGCCCGGCGAACGTGTGATCGTGCACCACATCGATCCGCTCCACCGCCGCGATCCGCTCCACCGCCCGCCGAACCTTCAACGCGTGCAACACCTCCGGATATGGATTCCCCAGCAACTCGGGAATGATCCGATCCCAGATGGGCACGAAGTCCGCCTTGGTCCCATTGCGTCCCGCCCCCAACAGCGTCACCCGATGCCCCCGTTCCACCAGAGCGTCGGCCAATTGCGCCACCACAGCCTCCACACCCCCGTAGCCCGTGGGCGGCACCTCGAAATAGGGCGGCGCGACCAGCACGATATGCAGTCGCCGGGAAGAAGCCACAGAAACCCGAACGGTTGGTTCGGCAACGAACGCGGTACTGCTCACGGCAATCACTCCTCAGCTGTAGTGGCTAAGAATCACCTGCGAGAGACACACTCGAAGCGGCCACAGGGCCGCCCATCTTACAATTGCCCAGCATCCCACCAGTTAACCCATAATTGGAAATTTGACTTTCCGACCTTGGGATATAGGCGGAGTAAGGGAGGTAGGCGCTCCGACCGAATCTGCGACAACGGCAAACAGCGGGCGTGTGGGCGCGCATTATCGGGGTACGCAGTGGGGGAGAGGCGGCGGGCCTGCCGCGAAAGGGATATGTCGGGGAGGTGCGAGATGAGTTCGACCGATCAGATGGTGCGGAGCCGACCACATCGGCGGGAAATCAGCGTGCCCGGGGAAGCGAGCCAGATCGGCGTCGTCCGCCGGATAGTGCGGAATTGGTTGGAGCGCTGCGAAATTGATCCCACCCAAGCCTACGACGTGGTGCTGGCCGTCAACGAGGCCATGACCAATGCGATCGAACACGGCTATCGGTTCAGGCCCGGCATTGTCAGGGTCGCGGGCGAGCTCACCGAGGAAGACCTGCGGGTGACCGTCACCGACGAGGGCAGCTGGAAACCGATCGATATTCCGGAGAATCCGCATCGGGGACGCGGGTTGGAGCTGATGCGGGTGCTCATGACCGAGGTGACCGTCCGCATCGAGGATGGCGGCACCACGGTCGACATGCGTACCAAGCCGATCTATCGGCGACCGCACTCACCCCGTCCACTCGCTACGGCAAGCCAGCGAGGTCGAGCAATCGCCGGGCGGGCGGGCTCGCGGCCTGAATGATCACCTCGTGTCCGGTGGGCGAGAGTCGTGCGGTGAGCGCCACCAGGAGTCGCAGTGCCACGCATCCCAGCAAGGTGACCTCGGACAGGTCGACCACGACATCGCCCGGTTCGAGCTGTGTGAGTTCGCGGTAGGCCAGGTCGAGCTGCGGCAGCGTGGTCAGGTCGATATCACCGCGCATGACCACCCGCACGGGTCGTTCCGTCGGAAAGCACCGCACCTCACCCGGCTCGAACGTCGGATGCTCGAACGTCCGATACCGCCGGTGTTCAGGGGCGACCGCCTGGATGGTGCTGGATGAACCCATAACCGACCTCACCTTCGCCGGATCAGCTCGGTCCGATCCAGTCTTCAATTGTCGCACGACAACTATTGAACGACCAACCCGGACCAAGGTGATATTTCAGCCGTCCGATCGTGCATCGCTGGATCCGTGCCGCGTCGCAGTGTGCGGTGATCATCGAGATGGCAACCGGGGCAACAAAATTCGATGATCTACCGCGGGGTGTCCGCACGCCGAACCGGTCAGGCGCGATGCTCTTGCTGCGCGATACCGGGGCTCTGCTCGGCACTGGCGGCGAACTCGGTCAACCCCGCCAGCAGCGCCTCGCGGCCCGGGCCGCTCATGCCCTGCAGCACCTGGCTCAGCGCCCGGCGCCGGATACTGCTGACCTCGGTGAGCAGTCGCTGACCGTCCCTGGTCAGCGCGAGCATCACCTCTCGACGGTTGGACAGGCTCGCCGTGCGAGCGAGCAATCCCGCGGCCTGGAGCCGATCGCACAGCCGGCTCGCCGAGGACGGCATCGCGTCCAACTCGGCGGCCAGGCCATTGAGGTTGATCTGCCCGTGCCGGTGCACGATGGCGAGTGCCTGCAATTGTGAGGGCGACACCCGCGTCGCCACCGCCTGCTGGGCCTGCCCCCACAGCGTTACCAGCCGTTCCGCTGCCTCTTCCACGGTCGCGGCGACCTCGGTCCCGGTCTGGTCCCGCAGCGGCGAACTTCTCATGCGACTACTGTGACACGTCGCCCGGGTATCGCGGCACCCGAGCCGCGCGGTAATGTCGTCGGGTCCGTGTCGAGCGACAATTGTTGCGACCGACCGCAACCCCGCAACCCCGCAGCCCCCCGGGCTCGCCGACCCTGGGAGGCCATATGACCGGCGCCGGACACTCGTTCGCATACGCCGAGGCGGCCCTGCGCGCCAGCGCGCCCCACGCACTGCTCGATGTGTTGCGCGCCACGCTGCGGACCGACTTCGCGGCGACCGCGGTGGAGTTGCTGCTGGCCGACTACCGATTGTCGATGTTGCAGCCGGTCACCGAATTGCCTCACACCGCAACGCCGTTGGCGATCAGGACCACGACCGCGGGCAGGGCGTTCACTGCTCAGCGGGCACTCATGGAGCCGGGCCCCGGCGCGGAGGGAGTGGTGATCCATCTGCCGGTAGCCGTGCGCGGTGACCGGCTCGGCATCTTGCGGGCGCAGCTGCCCGCCGCGCCCACCGAGGACGAGCAGGCCGCCCTGGCCAGGTTGGCCACCATGCTCGGCCACGAGCTGATCGTCGCCGAGCGCGACACCGATCTCTACCTGCAGGCCCGCCGTCGTGAGCGGCTCAGCCTCGCCGCGGAGATGCAGTGGCAACTGCTGCCCGGGCGCGGCTGTGCCCGCGCGGAATACTCCCTGGGTGGGCAGCTCGAACCCGCCTACACCATCGGCGGCGACAACTTCGACTGGAGCACCTCGGCGGAATACCTGACCGTCACCGTGTCCAACGGTATGGGCCAGGGCATCGCCGCCGCACTGCTGACCAACCTGGCCATCAGCGCCCTGCGCAACGCCCGCCGGGCCGGCCTGGACATCGCCGACCAGGCAAGTCTGGCCGACCAGGCCGTCTACGCCCAATATGGGGGCGCTCAGCACGTATCGACACTGCTGCTGCGCTTCGAAGTCGCCACCGGTCGCGTCGGGGTGATCGACGCCGGCTCACCGCGGGTCCTGCGCTTGCGCGACGGCATCGTCGAACTGATCGAGTTCGAAGCCCAACTGCCACTGGGCATGTTCGACGGCACCAACTACCGCGAACAAGCCTTCCACGTCGAGCCCGGCGACCGGCTGGTGATCGTCAGCGACGGCGTGCACACCGCCCAGGCCCCCACCGGCGTCGAATACGGCACCACCAACCTCGACCTCGCAATTCAGGCCTCCAGCAACCTGCCCGCCTCCGAAGCCGCCCGAGCCATCATCACCGAATTGCTCGACTACCACGAGGGCACCGACCTCGTAGACGACGCCGTCGTCGTCTGCATCGACTGGAACCACCCAGCCGACGCCTGAACCCTCGAACGGCCCTGCCCCACCGGTCCCCGCACCAACAGTTGCTGTCCGACAATTATTTCCTAACCCATGCCGGCGAAGGGATCGGGATCGAGTCCACCGGCCGATGCCGGGTTATCGGGCTGCTACCGATCAGTGCACGCTTGTAAAAAATCACTCGACGGTGAGTGTGTCCCCGTACAACTTCGCGACCCGGAACCTGATCACCAGCCGCTTGCCCTGGACCATGTGCGCATCGGATGGGAGTGCCGCCCAGGGCGACCCGCAGTCCATCTTCCAACGCCATCAACTTCGACTCGTCCGCGTCGCCCACAAGATCACCATCCGGTGTCTCCGCCTGCCTGACTTGCGATGGGTGGTTTGCAATACCGCGGGCGCGGTATCGAGTCGTCCGTACGATGACGTCGGCCGGGGTTGCCCTCCGCCCGACGGCGTCTGGATGAGCTTCAAGGCGACCGCTCGTACGTCTACGACTTGGTCTACATCGACGCCGTGTTTCCCGACGTAGCTGTCCGGATGCGAGACACTGGAGCATGCGCTACGCAGGCCGGGTTCCCGGCCCACCGCTCGATCGGTTCATCGACGACATCTACTGCCTGTCCGGGGTGCCGCGTCATCGTCGCGTGCTCGTTCCCCCAATGCCTTCGGCGCATTTGTTCATCAATCTCGGTGCCCCGGTTCAGCTGACTGTGCCCGACCCCGCGGTGCCGTCCGCGACCCTGGTCGACGGGTGGTTCATGGGGTTGCGGACCGAGCGTTTTCTCTTGGAGTATCCGGCCCGCGTGCGGTTGGTAGGAGTGCATTTCAAGCCCTGGGGACTCTCGGCGTTCACCGACATTCCGGCGCTCGAACTGCGGGATCGCTATGTGCCCGTGGACGCGGTGTGGCAGCGCGCGCTGGAGCGAATCCGCGGTCGTCTCGGTGAGTTCGGCGCTGCCGCCGACGCACTCGACCTCGTCGAGCAGGAGTTGCGGTCGCGTCTCGTGGATACCCGGTCAGACACCCTCGATCTGGTCGCGCGGGTGGGGACACGGCTGGAGCGGTCCTACGGTTCGGTCTCGGTCGCGGCGCTCGCCGACGCCGCCGGGGTGAGTGGCAATCATCTGACCGCACAATTCAAATCTCACGTCGGCGTCACACCCAAACGCGTGGCCCGCATCTATCGTTTCGCCCGCCTGATTCTGTCCGTCGACGCGCGCGGCCCGGTCGATTGGACCGAATTCGCGCACTCCGCAGGGTATTTCGATCAGGCGCACGCCAGCAAGGAGTTCAAGGACTTCACCGGTCACACCCCCACCGACTACCTCGCGCTGCGGCGCAGATTTCCAGCCCAGGACCGGTTCCCGCCGGATGCCGGGCCGATGCCCGTCGAGTGATTTTTTACAAGCGTGCGTACCCGGCGATGCCACAGAATCGGAATCCACGCCCTATCGATCCGGAGGAGTTCCTGTGAGCACGGTGATTTTGCACAATGTGGTGTCGGTGGACGGCTTCATCGCCGACAAGAACGACGACGTCGGCCCCCTGCACGAGTGGTATTTCAGCGGTGACACCCCGATCACGGAGCCCGCCGGCGAGCAGAGCTTCGATCATTCCGGCACCGGAGCCGGATTCAAGGTCGCCCGTGCCTCGGCGGACTACGTCCGCGCCACGTGGGCGTCGATCGGGTCGATCGTCATGGGCCGCACCCTGTTCGACCTGGTGAACGGTTGGGAGGGGCAGCCACCCGTGGGTGAGCACGTGGTCGTCGTGTCGCATCGCCCCAAGCCGCACGGTTGGCACCCGGAGGCCTCCTACCACTTCGTCGACAACATCCACACCGCTGCCGCCACCGCACGCGAACTCGCCGGCGACCGCACCGTCGCCGTCAACGCCGGACAGGTCGGCGGCCAGTTCTTCGCGGCCGGTTTGATCGACGAGGTCGCGATGGACGTGGTCCCCGTGGTGTTCGGATCCGGAAAACGCTTCTTCGGCGACATCGACGGCCAGCACCTACTGGAGGACCCCCACGTGGTCATCCAAGGCGAGCGAGTACTGCACCTGAGGTTCGAAGTCAGGAAATGACGTTGCGCGACAGCGGGATTGAATAGTGGCCTGCTTGAACTGGCGACTGCACCGCGGAGGCTGCGCGGTCACCGGGCGGGAAGGCGGGTCCAACCGCCATCGGCCGCGGCGGCGGAGAGCGCCCCGAGGCCGAATGCCTCGACCGGACCCAGCGCCCCGGTATCGAGGAGGCCGCGCTCCAGCTCCGTCCGGCGAATCACCCTGTGCGGTCAGTGTTTCGGCGGTGAGTCGACCGGTGTACCCGGTCGCCCCGAACAACACGATCTTCCGCATGTCGGCACAGAGCGATGAGTTTTCGTCGCTGTGGGAGTCTTGGCATCATGGGCAAACTGACCTATGGCATGAATGTCTCGGTGGACGGCTACATCTGCGACGCGAACGGTGACATCGGGTGGAGCAACCCGGACCCGGAACTGCACCAGTATTGGAACGATCAGGTGCGGGGCACGGCGGTGTCACTGTATGGGCGGAAGCTGTACGAGCTGATGGCCTCCCACTGGCCGACCGCCGAGGAGGCCCCCGATATCTCGCCGGTGGAGGCCGAGTACGCGCGGCTGTGGCTGGCGATGCCGAAGATCGTTTTCTCCAAAACCCTCGATTCGGTCGACTGGAATTCGCGGCTGGAGCGCGGTGACGTCGTCGAGGTCGCCGCGAAGCTCAAGGCCGAGACCGATGGACGGATCGACGTCGCGGGCGCCACACTCGCCGCGCCGCTGATCCGGGCCGGTCTCGTGGACGAGTTCCAGGTGGTGGTCACCCCGACAGCTGTCGGAGGCGGCACGCCGTTCTTCCCGACGCTGAGCAAGTGGATCACCCTGGAGTTGGTGGAGAATCGCACATTCCCGACCGGCATCGTCCTGCTCCGCTACGCGGCGGTGTAGAACTGTTTGTGAGTGCGCGATACTGGGATTGAACCAGTGACCTCTTCCGTGTCAGGGAAGCGCTCTCCCGCTGAGCTAATCGCGCGGGAACAATCTTTGAGCGGATGACGAGATTCGAACTCGCGACCCTCACCTTGGCAAGGTGATGCGCTACCAGCTGCGCTACATCCGCTTGCTCGCCGGGGCCTCGGGGGCCGATCGGCTTGCGGGACAGAACTTTAGGGACAAAGCGGGGCCGAAAGCAAATCGGCTGGTGGCGGGGGTCAGCCGGGGGTGACGAAGCCCTGGTCGATGAGCCAGGTGCGGGCGACGGTGGCGGGTTCGCGGCCTTCGATATCGACCTTGCGGTTCAGTTCGGTGATGGATTCGTTGGTCAGCAGGCGGGAGATGGGCTCCATGACGGCGATGACTTGGGGATGGGCGTCGGCAAAGGATTTGCGCATGACAAGGGCGGCATTGTATTTCGGGAAGAAGGCGCGGTCGTCGGTGAGCAGTTTCAGGTTCAACGCGGGGATGCGACCGTCGGTGGCGGCCACCGAACCGAAGCGGCATTGGTTGCCGTCGGCGGTGGCCTGGAAGACCAGGGAATCCTGGACTATCTGTTTGCGCACCTTGCCGGTGTCGATATCGTATTTGCGGGCCATGCCCGGAAACCCGTCCTGGCGCACATTGAATTCGGTCCCCACACAGGTGGCGGCCGCGTCGGGATCGGTGTTGACCAGATTTGCGTAATCCGACAACGACGTGATCGATTTGTCGGCGGCCGTGCCGGGATTGGCCACCATGGCGTAGGTATTGTTCATGGGAGCCATTGCGGCCCAGACCATTCCGTGTGCGGTCAGATCGGCGTCACGGACCGCGGTGAACTGTTCGTCCGAGCCCGGCACCGGGTTCTCCCTACCGAGATAGTTGATCCAGCCGGTGCCGGTGTAGTCGTAGGCGATATCGATCTGCCCGTGCAGCTGGGCATCGCGCAGGCTGTTCGAGCCGACGATATCGGTCAGATCTCGCACCTCGGCCCCGGCCGCGGTCAACGCGAATTCGATGAGATACCCGAGGATGTTCTGTTCGGTGAAGTCCTTGGACCCCACCGTGATTCGCACGCCATCCAACGCCGGTATCGGCCGGATACTGCCCGGCCCCACCCGCAGCGGAACCGCGCTCCCGGACTCCAGTCCGCACGACGCCACCAGCAGCAACGCCAACACAGCCGCGAAAGCACTGCCGCAGAGGCGAATTCGCTGTCTCACCGCAGCCCCCGGGGTCCGAGATACCGTTCGGCGAGCGCCCCCAGCCAATCGATGAGCAGGGCCAGCGCGACCGCGAGCAGCGCCCCCACCCACAGCGTGACGTTATCGCGCAGTTTGTATCCGGTGTCGATGAGAATGCCCAACCCACCCGCACTCACCAGAAACGACAGCGTCGCCGTCCCGACGGCCAGCACCAGCGAGGTGCGCAATCCCGCGAGGATGTAGGGCACGGCGAGCGGAAACTCTATGCGCCGCAATACCGTCAGCGAGGACATTCCCTGCCCTCGCCCCGAATCCACCAGCATCGGATCAACCTGCTGATAGCCGAGAATGGTATTGCGCAAGACCGGCAGCAGTGACAACAGCACAATCGGCGCGACCCCGATCCAGAATCCGGTGGTCCGGGTGAGCAGATAGAACAACACGATCAATCCGATGGCGGGCGCTGCCGCACCGATATTGGCCAGCCCGACGAAAAGCGGTGCGAGACGGCGGAATCGGACCCGGGTCAACAGCGTGCCCAATGGCACCGCGATCAATACGACGATCGCCACCACCGTCACCGTGATCCGCACATGCTGCCAGACAACGCCGGTGATATTGCCCGCACTCAGACTCGCCTGCTGCGTGACCGTCAGATCGCGGTCGAACGCCCACACCAGCACTCCCGCCCCGAGTGCGACGGCGAGCACCGGCTGGGCGAGCAGTCGAATCCGCTCCGCCCGCCGCTCGGTATGCGCGGTCGGCCCGCTCATTGCCCGCCATCCCCGCCGGAATCACTGTGCGCGTGCGCACTTCGCATTCGAGACAGATGCGCGACGAGGGTATCGATGGTGATCAACCCCACGTACTCACCCCGCCGCCCGGTGACGACGGCATTGGCATTGCTCTCCGCGAGCAGTGTCTCCAGCGCGCCTTGCAGCGTCGAGTCCAGGGAAACCGTGCCGCCCACCGCGGTTCCCGCCGCCCGCAGCGAATCCGCCTGTGCGAGCTGGGCAAGCGTCACCCACCGCAATGGCCGCCCCTGATCGTCCAGCACGAGCCCCCATTCCCGGCCGCTGTCGCCGATCGCCTTCCGAAACGCCTCCACCGCTTCGGATTCCCGAGCCACCGCGCATTCCCCGCGCGGCACCTCCCGCACCCGCGTGAGCGTCAACTGTTTGAGCCCGGCGTCGGCCCCTACGAATCCCGCCACCGTCTCATCCGCGGGTTCGGCCAGCACCGCCGCCGGGGTGTCGTATTGCAGGATCCGAGACTGATTGCCCAGCACCGCGATTCGATCTCCGAGCTTCACCGCCTCGTTGAAATCATGGGTGACGAACACGATCGTCTTGCGCAGTTCGGCCTGCAACCGCAGCAACTCGTCCTGCAACAGCCCCCGGGTAATGGGATCGACCGCGCCGAAAGGCTCATCCATCAGCAGCACCGGCGGATCCGCGGCCAGCGCTCGCGCCACCCCCACCCGCTGCTGCTGCCCACCGGAAAGCTGGCGCGGGAACCGATTTCGGAAAGTATCCGGATCCAGCCCCACCAGCGCGAGCATCTCATCCACGCGCGCGGCGATCCGCGAACGATCCCATCCGATCAGCCCGGGCACGGTCGCCACATTCCTGGCCACCGTCATATGCGGAAACAGCCCGGCCTGCTGAATCGAGTATCCGATCCCGCGCCGCAACGTATCCGGATTCATATCCAGGATCTCGCGTCCGCCGATGCTGATCGCCCCCGAGGAAGGCTCGATCAGCCGATTGATCATCCGCATGGTGGTGGTCTTACCGCACCCAGACGGCCCGACCAGCACCACGATCTCCCCGGCCGGAATGGTCATGGACACCCGATCCACCGCCGGATCATTCTGCCCCGGATAACGTTTGGTGACTTCCGACAGCACGATCTCGACCCCGGAGATGCCCTGCGTCGCAACGGTTTCAGTCACGGACTCTCCCCGGTGTGGTGAATCGGCCGATGAGTACCAGAATCGCGTCGAGCGCCAGCGCCAGCACCACGATCAGCACCGTGCCGGTCAATGCCTGCGGCACCGCGTTCGGACTGCCCAGCCGCGACAATCCCGCGAAAATCAGATTCCCCAACCCCGGCCCCTTCGCATAGGCGGCAATCGCGAGAATGCCCATGAGCATCTGCGTACTGATCCGCATCCCCGCGAGAATGGCGGGCCACGCCAGCGGCAACTCGATCCGGGTCAGCACCCGCAGCCGATTCATCCCCACCCCCCGCGCGGCATCGGACACCGCCGGATCGACCGAGGACAACCCGACGATCGAATTCCGCAGAATCGGCAGCAGCGCGTACAGCACCAGCGCGGTGATCGTCGGCCGCACGCCCAACCCCATGAACGGAATCAGCAGCCCCAGCAGCGCGAATGACGGAACGGTCAAGATAATGCTGGCCGTGGCGGTGGCCGCCGCCGCACCCAGCGGACTGCGATAGACCGCGATGGCCACGAGCACGGCCACCACGGTGGCGATCACCACCGACTGCACCACGGCCGAAACATGCAGATAGCTGTCGGTGATCAGCTGACGACGATGGTCGACCAGGAAGTTCCACAGATTATCCAGGGTCACAACCTCCCCACGGAACGGGATCCTTCGCGAGCATATCCGTAAGCCGCGTCGCCCTAGGCGTTTTCGCGCGGGCCGCCCGACCCCTGGCCCGGACCGGACAAGGTCATACCTGGGTCGCTGCCGATCGAGACCCCAGACCGATGCGCGGGGGTGGGAGAGACGGGCAATGCTGGTGGGATGACCGCAACCAGTCTGGCCGTACGCCCGGGCCCCGCACCGCTGCGGTGGTGGCAGGAGGGCTGGCGGCAGTTGGCGGTGATCGTGTTCGCGGTGCTCTCCTGGATCGTCGCCAGGCAGGGCCTCGATCCGGCCGTGCCGTCGATGCTGATCTTCTGGTTGTGCGTGGTGGACCCGATGCTCGGGATCTGCGCTCTGGTGCTGGGTCTGTTCCGCCGCCGCTGGCCCGTGGTGGTCGCGGCGGTGACGACGGCCGTCTCGGCGATCTCGACCACGGCGGCCGGGCCGTCGGTGCTGGCGTTGTGCTCGCTGGCGACCCGGCGACGCCCGCGCGAGATTGTGCCGATCGCGATCCTCGGCGTCCTGTCCGGACTGGCGATGACGCAGGTCTATCCGGAGTTCAACTCACAGAACCAACTGCCTGGTTCCGGTTGGTACACCCTCACGTTCCTGGTCGTCGCCATGGGCGCGATAGTCGCGGTCGGCGTCGCGGTCGGCTCGCGCCGCGAAGTGATCTGGTCCCTGCAACAGCGCACCGAGATCGCCGAGCGCGAACAGGTCGCGCGCGCCGCCGAGGCGCGAATTCTGGAGCGGCACAGAATCGCTCGCGAAATGCACGACGTGCTCGCGCACCGGATCTCGCTGGTCGCCATGCAGGCGGGCGTACTCACCTACCGCCCCGACCTGACCTCGGAACAGGTCGGCTCGATCGCCCAGACCATCGCCGACAATTCCCGACAGGCGCTGGAGGAACTCCGCGATGTCCTGGGCGTGCTGCGCGCCGACGAACTGCACGCCACCGACCCGCCCGAACCCCCGCAACCCTCGCTGGCCGCGCTCCCGACCCTGGTCGCCGACGCCCGCGACTCCGGCCTGGCCGTCACCCTCACCGACAAAACCGAGACGGAGCCGCCCGCGACCAGCGCGCGCACCGCGTACCGCATCGTCCAGGAGGGCCTGACCAACGTCCGCAAACACGCTCCCGGCGCGACGGTCTGGATCGTGCTCGACGGCGCCCCGGGCGAGGGCCTCACCGTCTCGGTGAGCGACTCCGGCGCACTCGGGGCGACCGAACCCGCACCTCGCTCCGGCTACGGCCTGCTCGGCCTCACCGAGCGCGCCGAACTCGTCGGCGGCGCCCTCACCTTCGGCGCCCGGCCGCAGGGCGGCTTCACACTGCGGGCCACCCTGCCCTGGCCGCAAGCTCAGAGCGCCTGATTGATCCGCACGTGATTGCCCGCCGGATCGCGGAAGGCGCAGTCGCGCACGCCGTACGGCTGATCCATCGGCTCCTGCACGACCTCCGCGCCGGTCGCCTGGATCTTGTCGAAGGTGGCGTTGATATCCGAGGTCGTCAGCACGATGGTCGCGTACGTGCCCTTGGCCATCATCTCCCTGATCACCCGGCGCTCGTCATCGGTGATGCCCGGATCCGCGCCGGGCGGATGCAGCACGATGGAGACGTCCGGCTGCCCGACCGGGCCGACGGTGATCCAGCGCATCGGCCCGTACTCGACGTCATTGCGAACCTCGAACTCCAGGGCGTCCCGGTAGAACGCCAGCGAAGCCTCCGGATCGTCATGCGGGAGGAATGTATTGAGAATCGATAGGTCCATGACGCAAACGCTATCCGCGCGCTCGGGCCGCGCGCTTCTTGATTCCTGACCGACCCACGTACTGGGCCAGATGTTCGCCGGTCAGCGTGGATTGCGCCGCGACCAGCGCTTCGGGCGTGCCTTCGAAGACGATCCGGCCGCCGTCATGACCCGCGCCAGGGCCGAGATCGATGATCCAGTCCGCGTGCGCCATGACGGCCTGGTGATGCTCCACCACAATGACCGATTTGCCGGAGTCGACGAGTCGGTCGAGCAGGCCGAGCAACTGTTCGACATCGGCCAGGTGCAGACCGGCGGTGGGCTCGTCCAGCACGTAGATGCCGCCCTTCTCACCCATATGCGTGGCCAGCTTCAGCCGCTGGCGCTCACCGCCGGAGAGCGTGGTGAGCGGTTGGCCGATGGTCAGGTAACCGAGCCCGACATCCGCCAGCTGTTGCAGGATCTTGTGCGCCGCAGGCAGTTTCGCGTCGCCGTCAGCGAAGAACTGCTCGGCCTCGGCGACCGGCATGGCCAGCACCTCGGCGATATTCTTTCCGCCCAGGCGATAGTCGAGCACCGCCGCCTGGAAACGCTTGCCGCCGCACTCCTCACAGGTGGTGGCGACACCGGCCATGACCGCGAGATCGGTGTAGATGACCCCGTTGCCATTGCAGACCGGGCACGCGCCCTCCGAATTCGCGCTGAACAGAGCGGGTTTCACGCCATTGGCCTTGGCGAACGCCTTACGGATCGGTTCCAGCAGGCCGGTGTAGGTGGCGGGATTGCTGCGCCGCGAACCCTTGATCGGGGCCTGATCGATGGAGATGACATCCTCGCCGCGCGGAATCGACCCGTGCACCAGCGAGCTCTTGCCCGAGCCCGCGACGCCGGTGACCACGGTCAGAATGCCCAGCGGCACATCCACATTCACGTTCTGCAGATTGTGGGTCTTGGCCCCGCGGATCTTCAGCGCGCCCTTGTGCTTCCGGACCGTTTCCTTCACCGCGGCGCGATCGTCGAAATGCCGCCCGGTGATGGTGTCGCTGGTGCGGAGCCCGTCCACGGTGCCCTCGAAGCACACGGTGCCACCGCCCGAACCCGCGCCGGGGCCGAGATCGACCACATGATCGGCGATCGCGATGGTCTCGGGCTTGTGCTCGACCACGAGGACGGTATTTCCCTTGTCCCGCAGGCGAAGCAGCAGATCGTTCATCCGCTGGATGTCGTGCGGATGCAGGCCCACGGTCGGCTCGTCGAACACATAGGTGATATCGGTCAGTGACGAGCCCAGATGGCGAATCATCTTGACGCGCTGCGCTTCTCCGCCCGACAGTGTGCCCGAGGCGCGATCCAGGCTCAGATACCCCAGCCCGATCTCCACGAACGAATCCAGGGTCTGGCCCAGCGATTCCAGCAGCGGCCCCACCGACGGTTCGTCGAGCCCCTTGACCCATTCGGCCAGATCGCTGATCTGCATGGCGCACGCGTCCGCGATGCTGATCTTCTTGATCTTCGAGGACCGCGCCTGCGAACTCAGCCGTGTCCCAAGGCATTCCGGGCAGACGCTGAAGGTCACCGCGCGTTCCACGAACGCCCGGATATGCGGCTGCAACGAGTCCACGTCCTTGGACAGCATCGACTTCTGGATACGCGGGATCACGCCCTCGTACGTCAGATTGATGCCGTCGACCTTGATCTTGGTGGGTTCCTTGTACAGCAGATCGTTCAACTCGCGCTTGGTGTACTTCTTGATCGGCTTATCCATATCGAAATAGCCGCTGCCCGAGAAGATTCGACCGAACCAGCCCTCCATGCTGTACCCGGGAATCGTCAGCGCGCCCTGGCCGAGCGCCTTGTTCTCGTCATACAGCTGCGTCAGATCGATGTCATTGACCGCGCCGCGCCCCTCGCAACGCGGGCACATACCGCCGGTAATGCTGAACGTGCGCTTCTCCCGAATCTGCCGCCCGGCCTTCTCCACCGTGACCGCGCCCGCACCGCTCACCGACGCCACATTGAACGAGAACGCCTGCGGCGAACCGATATGCGGCTTCCCGAGCCGGCTGAACAGAATCCGCAGCATCGCATTGGCATCGGTGGCGGTGCCGACCGTGGAGCGCGGATCCGACCCCATCCGCTGCTGATCCACCAGGATCGCGGTGGTCAACCCCTCCAGCACATCCACCTCGGGCCGCGCCTGCGACGGCATGAACCCCTGCACGAAACTGCTGTACGTCTCATTGATCAACCGCTGCGACTCCGCGGCGATGGTGCCGAAGACCAGCGAACTCTTCCCCGAACCCGAGACGCCGGTGAACACCGTCAATCGCCGCTTGGGAATCGAGATGCTGACATCCTTGAGATTGTTGACCCGCGCGCCGTACACGCGAATCCACTCGTGGCTGTCCGCGGCGTGCGCCGCGGGCTGCTTCGACTTGGTCCTGGCAGGCGTGGTCATGGTCTCTCCATCTGTATCGCATCCAGACAGGTGCGGCGGATCTGTGATCAGCCTATTTACTGATCGGACCCCGATGCTTCTCGATTCCTGACCGGTCTGGTGACCTGCTTGGCCACACACGCCGGAATGCCCACCGTCGCCTCGGCCTCCTGCTTGGCGTAGGTGCTCGGCGGCACCCCCACCAATTCGGTGAACCGCGTACTGAACGTGCCCAGCGACGAACAGCCCACCGCGAAACACACCTCGGTCACACTCATATCCCCCCGCCGCAACAGCGTCATCGCCCGCTCGATCCGCCGGGTCATCAAATAGCTGTACGGCGCCTCCCCATACGCCAACTTGAACTGCCGACTCAAATGCCCCGCCGACATATGCGCATCCCGCGCCAGCGCCATCACATCCAACGGCTGCGCGTACTCCCGATCGATCCGATCACGCACCCTGCGCAATCTGGCCAGATCGCGCAGGTGCTGCACGTTTGCGGGTGTACCGGTCATGGTGAGAACCCTGCCATGTCGGATTTGCCTTGCCTAGGGGAGCGCGCCGAAACACTCAGCCGGGAGTGCAATCGAGCTGGAACGGATAGCAGGGCTTCACCGGCGTGGTGGTCGCCGGTTCGGTATTCGAAACCCGAACCGGCGCAACGGGGGAGGCCGGACCATGATGCGATCCGGTGAGCGCGATACCCGCCAGCAGCACGAGCGGAAGCAGGACGAGCGCACCCGCGATCAACAGCAGCATCCACCACCACGACACCTTGATCGGCCCGCGTCGGCGCGCCCGACCCGATGGCCTAGCAAAGCGAGGATCAGGGTTACTATCGCGAACCGGAACCGTCATCCCGATATCTTGACAGCCGTGTTGCCGATTACGGTGCGCGATACTGTGATTGGACCAGCGCGTCCTGCCTCGCACTGGGTGAGCCATCCCATACATCGTCCAGTCGCCAGACCGCACGAATCCCCAGCGACTCGAGGAAGTTGACATACACCTGGCCGATAGGTTCGGTGAATAGCGCGACTACATCGATGGACGTATTTCTGTAGAAGAAATGCCTGGTGTAGGTCAGTGAGCCGATCGCCGTCTGAACGGCGGCCGTGGCGTTCCCGTTCTGTACGACCTTCGGCGCGACAATCCATCGCCGTCGTCCGCGGCTCAGCACCAGATCGCCCGTCTCGGAGTCTTTCTCGAGTTTGAGCCCGTTGGTGATCGCGGCGAGCTGGAAGTCGTTCAGGAGCCGTGCCTGCTCGTTGGTCCTGGTTCGGAAGTGAGCCTTGATGGCGGAGATGAGGACGTCCTCGCTGCTCGGCCGGAACTGCACCAGGTCGATCCTCGGATCCTCCTGAGATGTACCTGCCGACCGGCCGAGTCCAGCGGTCTCGGCTGCCTGCTCCGCCAGTCCCATCTGCCTCAGTTCCCTGGCGTAGGCCCGCATCCTTTCGGGCTGCTTCACGAACGCATCGACCACTTCGCGATCCAGGGCCCCGCCGTTGCTGCCCCGACGGGTGGAGCTCGGATGGCAATGTGAGAGGTTCATCATCTTCGACCGCACCGAGCCGGTACTGCGGAAGCGGTCGTCGTCGGCGGCCCCGGGGTGGATATCCAACTGTCTTAGCAAGCGAGATAGCTTGTGAACTTCCGGGTGATTTACATCCAGCTCATGCCAGTCGGACCGTTCGGTGAGTTCGCACGCCAGGACCAATTCAGGCCAAGCCCAGGACGGCGGGCGTTGTCGAGACACTGACTCCGGCTCGTGCCGTTGCACATCGAAATCGAGGGCGCGAAGAGCCTTCGCCACCGTCGCGTCACCGCCGCTGAAGTCTTTGGGCCGCAGCGCATCACGATCTGGCATATAACCGTGGGCGGCACCTGCGATGGCTTTGGAGTCGTAGTGCTTATCGTTCAGAACCACGAAGTACGTTCGTGCTCGGCCGAAGCCGTACTTGGCCAGAAATTCATCACGGCCCAGTGAGTCGAACTCCGCTATCGCCGAGAGTACGGCATCTCTGGACAACTCCTCGAGGCTCACGATCGGACTGTATCGCAGGCGCCCGACAAGGCGATCTGCGCACGGAGTCGTCTGTGGCCGATTCTCATCGCCCGACCCAAGTGAGGTCGGGGGGAACCGGTAGGCCGGGCCGCATGCCCAGCAGGTATCCCTCGCCCGCTAGCACCGCACCGTATGTCCTTCTTGCCGAATGCAATTCGGTGACCAGCCGGATCCGCTTCTCGGCGGGGCCGTACGGCATACCCAGCAGATCAGGTGGTTCGGCAGTATCGATGGCGGTGTGCGAACCCATACCAAGTTTGTTCAGGATGTACGCCAGTTCAGGCCCTGCTGTATCTCCAGCCATGAGTAGATGGCCTATCCGCAGCAGCATCCGCGCGCGTGTCGTGGTCTGGAACATGTTCGCATCGATGCCCTGTTGCAGCATGCCCGCGGCTACGAGCGCCGGAACCCTGGGGCGGACGGTGCCGGGTTTGGTGCCCAATGCCTTTGCGAGGTCGGGGTAGTTCACGAACCCCTTCATGGCTATGTAATCGAGTGCGGCAATCAGCAATCCGGGCATTCCGGTGTTCAGCAACAGCAGGTCGATATCCGCTGCCGACAGCCTGCCGAATGTCACATTCAGCAGCAGGTCCTCCACGATCTGGGACTTGATCTCTTCGGTGACCAATGCACGCTCTTGCTCGTTGTCAGCGTCGAACCTCGGATAGCGAAGGTGACGCAAGAGCTTGACTCGATCGGGTAACTGCCCCCTGGCCTTCTGCAAGAACTCCTGTACGCGAGCTACATGTCGCGCCTCGTTGGAGTAGAGATAGACGGGCAGATGGCTGTCCGAATCATGCAGCAGCGACGCGAGGTCTTTGTCGATGCCGGCGGCATGGTGGGTGAGTGTCTGCCCGACCAGGTTTCGGGATTGATCTCCGGTCAGTGTGCAAGCAAAGTCGAACACCCCTCGGTCAGCCTCTGCGTATCCGAACACCTCGGAGCGGGACATCTCTCGTGCGCAATCGAGGAAGACACCGGTTACGAAGTCATGTTCGACGGACCTGGCCATACGGATATGTCTACCGTCCACCACCGACACGCACATGATCTTCGGCCAGGTGTGCCGAGACAGCCCCGAACAGCAAAAAGGCCCGGCGTGAGCCGGGCCTTCTTGCCAAGATGGTGCGCGATACTGGGATTGAACCAGTGACCTCTTCCGTGTCAGGGAAGCGCTCTCCCGCTGAGCTAATCGCGCGGGTCTTTTGTCTCTTCAATGAAGAAGAGGCGGCGACGGGAATCGAACCCGTGTGCACGGCTTTGCAGGCCGTTGCCTCACCACTCGGCCACACCGCCAAGCAGGCCGTGTTGGCCTCTCGAGCGGATGACGGGATTCGAACCCGCGACCCTCACCTTGGCAAGGTGATGCGCTACCAGCTGCGCTACATCCGCATTCTGTCTCCCGGGGCCCTGCGGGGCGTCCGGCTGACGAGAGAGAACATTAGCCGACCATCCGTGCGGGTAACAAATCGCCTGGTGAACAGGGGTAAATATGAACTACAGCCCTGTAGTTCGAAACCGCCCGGTGAACGTTCAGCAGCATATGCGGCAGCTGGGCCCCCGGGTAGAGGCTGGCGGCATCGCGCCCAGGCCCCCCGCCCCCAGCCCCCATCCCCGGTGTCTCCCGCCCGTCCGCCACGCCAGCGGCCCCCTGACATCCCCCCGTCACACCGCGTTTTTACGCCGTTGTCCACGCGATTTGGTGCGAACCCACCCCTGTGTGTAATCTTCATTCTCGTTCGAGCAGCACGGAAACACCGCCCGAACAGCCGCTTCAACGGCACTCCCGGTTCTATAGCTCAGTGGGAGAGCACTCGCCTCACACGCGAGGGGTCGCTGGTTCGAACCCAGCTAGAACCACTTCAGAAGCCGTAGGTCGCCGACCTACGGCTTCTTTCATGTTTAGCCACCGGAAGGCGCTGAACCGGGGCGGGCAGTGAGGGGCGGCCACGGCATTCGCTACTCGATTCTGCGCAGATACTTTCGCCCGGAACCACTTTCGCTCGAAACAGCTCTTTCGTTTCGGGTCAACTGGTTAATGTCAACCGCATGGACGCGGTACAGGTGCAGAAGCTCGACCTCACTCCCGACGAGGATTTCATCCTCACGGTCTGGCAATACCGGATGATGCAGCGCGACATCGCCGCATCGAAGGGCAAGAACCTGTCGTCCAAGCGCGAAGTCCGTAATGCCTTCCGTGACAACGTGGTTGCGGCTATCCAGCAGCGCGACCGGAAAGACTGGTCACCAGCGGTGGCCGAGGCTGTCGACCAGATCTTGGTGCAGGGCGAGACTCCGGATCTCGAGGCGCTCGAATCCGTCGGGCCACAGATCTTCTCGGTCGTGTCGAGAAGGTCACGAGCTCTGCTTCTGGTCATCGACCTGTACGGGTTCGAGCCGTGGGTTGAGGGCAAATGGGAGAAATCCGTTCGTGCCGAGGTTCTCGCGGCGGCTCATGAGTCGATGAGTCAACTGCTTCCGGAAGACCTGCATGCTGTGGAAACCGCATACAAGGATGCGATCAAGAAGCTGTCGAAGGCGGGCAACTGGAGCAAGTACGCGCTCCTGGCCGGGGCCGGCCTCGGACTCGGCGTTCTGACCGGGGGTCTTGCCGCTCCGGCAATCGCGGGAGCATACGGGGCGATTGTTCTCGGCTATTCGGGCGCGGTGGCGACTTCAGCGGGCCTGGCCGCGATCGGCGGTGGTTCCCTTGCCGCCGGTGGTCTCGGTATGGCCGGTGGTGCCGCCGTCATCACCGGCTTGAGCGGTGCGGTGGGCGCCGGGGCGGTCACGCTCGCGGGAAAGGCATCCGGGCTCACCGCGGCTCGCATCGCGGCCGACGCCATTCGGCTCCACGTCGTGACCCAACTCGTACTCCGCGATGTCGATGGCAACGAAGAGGCGGCGAAGGCCGTCATTGTCAGTCTGCGTGAGCGAGTCACGAACCTCGGCAGGACGGTCGTGACCCTCGCCGAGCGAATTGACATTCTTCGTGCGCAGCTCGAGGCCAAGCAGGCAGAGGTGAATGCGGAGAGGGATCAGCGCATCGCGGCCGAAGATCGGGTCGCTCGCTTCCGGGTCGTCGCCGACCGGCTCAAGGAACGGGTCACCGGGCCCGAGGACGATGAACTCCAAGCATTGCTCGCCGAACTCGAAGACCTTGAGGGCGAGAAGAAGACCGTCGAGGGTCTCGCTCAGGGGGTGTCCATCCTGGCGGACGATCTCGAGGCGGCGGCGTGAGTACCGTCGGCGGCAATGCGGGCGACCGGAGCTCGCCGATCGATGATGACTACATCGGCAATTTGGATGCACTCACCCGCGACCTCGACGACATCGAAATGATCGCCGCGGCAGCGCTTTCGGATGCGCCGATCAATCACGTGGCGAGAGATCGAATCGCGAGCGCTCCGACGGAACTCACCTATTCCGAACTCACAGGCCGCCATCAGCGGCGTCGCGTAGTAGAGGGCTGGGGCGAGCCCGAACTTGCCAACCTCCTCGACCCGATCGCGTTGGCGCAGCTCGATGAATGGCGTGCAGCACAACGGATTCCGTGGGAACGAAGCGACCTGGTGGTCGTCGGCATCTCCGCGCTAATCGGCGCACTCGGCAATCTCTACGACAACCAGGTAGACACCGCTGTTCTCGGCGGCCTGTCGCTGTTGAAGAAGACCGACCTGCTGCGCCGGTGGGAGAAGGAAGCCGCCCGTCTCCCTATCGATTACACCGGCCCGAAATTCGGTGGTCCGGCTCATCGTGTCCGATCCGCGGGTCACGATATTGGCCGCTTCTTCACCGCTCTCAATCAAGTCCGCACCGGAGTCTTCGAGGGCACGTGGTGGGACGGCGGACAACGGATGGCCGGCTTCGCGACGACAACTCGCTCGGGTCTGCCGTTCGCGCAAGCCCCCGAACCGCATCTCGCAGTCGCGCTATTGCTGCAGCACTGGGCCGCGGACTTTGTCACTCCGATGAATCTCCCGCTGCCCGGCTGGACTCTTCTCTACGAGATGCCGGATGCGAACCTGCGGAAGTTCGCCTATGACGCCTACGCTGGCACGAATTCCGGCGACGGGCTGAATCTCCGCTCCGGAATATTGACACCCGGTCTAGGGATGTTCGCGACCGAGGTCGTCATCCGAACCCACACCCACCTCCGGGCTTACCGCTCAACGGGCACCGCACGTTTGACGACCTCAGCGGCGGCCAACCGCACGGAGATGATGCTCGCCGCCCACGCCGCGGCCGGCGCGATCAGCCTATCGAAGACCGCGGCCGCGGCGATCGCGGGTGAAACCGCGGTCGCCGCTCGACATCTCAATATCCCCGTCCTCATGCGGACCGGCATGCTCGCACTGATGGTTCGCGCCGACGCTGCGGCCCGAGCCAGCGCAGGAGCCCCGTCGTGGGAAAAGCTGCTCGCCACGGAAGCCGCGACTTGGCCCCTGTCCGACGCACTCACCATCGCGGACCTCCTGACGAACTAGCCGAACAATCGAGAACCCATCGAGCTGCCTGCTCTGTACGTTGGGGTCGTGACCAAGGTGCGAGAGCTGCAACATCGGGTGGTGACGGCCGGTCAGCGGTACATCGGTAATCCAGTCCTGCGACGGCCGCCGATTCAGACTCTGCTCGAGACAATGGGACGTAAGAGTGGTCAGCCGCGGATCACGCCAATCGGTGGCCGCCGCGACGGTAACTCCTTCTGGCTTGTTTCCGAGTTCGGCGAGAAATCTCAGTAGATCCGAAACATCCAGGTGGACAACCGAGTTCGGCTGCGGATTCGTGGCCGGTGGTACTCCGGCACCGCGCACCTGGTGCACGGCGAACTCGTCTCACCTGGTCGTCGAGCATTCATCCGAGCTGTCATCGCCCTCTTCCAGGGCGTGGCAGCCGCCACTGTCGGTGCGACGGGTGCGTCCTCTTGAATGTTCTCGGGCCCGACCTCGACAGGACTTACCGCTTCCCGCCGACTCATCGAGGGCCGGGTGCGGGGATTCGTCAGCCTGGTGCGCGGCGTCGGGATTGGGCTGTCATGAAATCGGAATGACCGCGGCGGCAAGGTCTTTGATGAGGTCGGTTTCCGCCGATCGGCGCCAGATCAGTGCCCAGCGGGCGGGTGGGACGTCGGGCATGGGGATGTAGGTGACATCGGGTCTGGAGTAGTAGCGGGCGGCGTGGGCGTGCACCGGGGTGATGGCTTTGCCCGCGGCCACCAGCAGGATGAGGTCTTGGAAGTTGGCGGCCTGGGCGATACGGGGGATGCGACGGCCGCCGGGGGTGAAGTAGGGGACGGCGGCGGCGGTCCAGTAGTCGGGGGGCGAATTCGCCGGGTCGATCGGGGGGACGCCGAAGACGCCGTAGTCGGCGAGATCCTCGTAGGAGGCCGATTCACGTTGTGCCAGTGGGTGATCCGCGCCGACGAGGAGCATGAACGGTTCTTCGTACAGGGTCGGGCCCACCACCAGATCGCTTTCCTCGATGGGCAGCCAGCTCACCAGTGCGTCGATCTCGTCGCCGCGCAACGCCCCGAAGGGATTGCCGAAATGGACGTGTTCGATGTGCACGGTGCACTCGGGATGCCGGGCTTGGAAGGTGTTCAGCAGCGGGCGGACGTCGTCGAGATTGCTGCTGGTGATTCCCAGCCGCAGAATGCCGGCGTCGCCGTAGCGGGCGGCGCGGGACGCACGGCCCAGACTGGCCCGCAGGTCGCGATAGTTGGCCTGCAGGTCGTCCCGTAGCCGCAGCCCGATCGGTGTCAAAGTCACTGTGCGACTGGTTCGTTCGAAGAGTTTGCCGCCGATGCGACGCTCCAGTTTCCCGATCACCTGGCTGACACGGGCCGGTGAGAGGTGCAATCGTTCGGCGGTCCGCCCGAAATGCAGCTCGGTGGACAACATCAGGAAGATCTCGATGTCGCGCAAATCCAGATCGCGCAGGTCCATGCGGTCTTCCTATCAATCACGGCGGCTTAACGCATCATACGCAGTTCGTCATTGATCAATTCACACCGTGAAGCGACGCTGAGAACATGCCGACGATTCCATGGACGACCATCCGAACAGCCACCGCTCCCGAGGTGCAATGTATGGCCTCCCGCCTCGAAGTGAACTCATGGCGCCGAGCGCCCGGATTCCTGCTCGCATCGCTGAGGTTGTGGTGGCAGGCCCGCCGCTCGCCGGGCGTGCTCGGGCTGACCCTGAAAGCGGAGATGGTCAAGGGCGTCTTCTGGACCTACTCCGTTTGGGAGGACAAGGCGGCGATCTACGCCTACGCGGGGTCCGAACCGCATAAGTCGACGGTGGCCCGCAAGCGAAAGGTCATGCGGGACGCGACGTTCGTGTTCTTCACCGCACCGGCGGACGAGTCGCGACTGTCCTGGGACGAGGTCGGCCGCCGACTCACCGCGCAGCGCGATTCGGCGACCTCCGATCCCACCGCATGAGGAGCGCTCGTGACTTCGCCCGCCATCCGGGCACCTGGCTCCCGCCGGTGCTCGTCACGCTGATCCTGGCGGTAGCGCTGCCCGCGATCTATCTCGGCGGCACCCTCGACCCGAATGGAAACCTGCGCGGGCTGCCCGTCGCCATGGTCGTCGAGCCGCAGACCACCGCCGGAATCGATACCGCCGAACAGGTCGGTGCGGCCATTACGCGCGGTGTCGACCATGCGGCCATCCAGCTCATCCCGATGACCGCCGCACAGGAGCGCGAGCGGATGGAGAGCGGTGAGATCTACGGAGCCGTGCGCATACCCGCGGATTTCAATGCCGAGATCGCCCGGCTCGCCAATGGAGCGCCGGGTCCGGCCACGCACGCGATGATCCATCTCGACACCAATCCGGCCGCCGCGACCATGAGCACCGGGTTGTTCACCGGATACCTCGCGCCCGTCATCGGCGCGGTGAACGCGGGATTGGGCGCGCAACTGCCGCAAACCATGTCGAATGCCGCCGCCGCGACCGCATTGGCCAATCCGTTCTCGGTCACGACCGCACCGCTGACCGCGCTACCGGCGCATACCGGATTGGGCACAGGTGTCTTCTACTATGCGATGGTCCTGGTTCTGCTCGGATTCGTCGGCGCCTCGGTGATTCATCCACTGGTGGACTCCGCCAGCGGGTTTCAGCCCACCGAGTTCGGACCGAAGGTGCGACGCCGCGACTACACCCACCTGTCCCGGCTGCACATGCTGACCGTCAAATGGTGCGTCGCGCTGATCTCGGCACCCCTGAGCGCCGGATTGATCCAGTTGGTGGCGACCCGGGCCCTGCATATGCCGGTCGCCTCCCCGCGGCAGCTATATGTGTTCTCCGCTATGACGATTGCCGCGGTGGCCCTCGGTGCGCTCACGGTCTTCGCTATCTTCGGATCGCTCGCTCCGCTGATCAATATGTTCTTCTTCGTCGCCATGGCCATGACATCCTCGGCGGGCACGATTCCCATTGAAGCGACTCCCGCGTTCTTCCACATCATCGCGACATTCGAGCCGATGCGGCCGATCGTGGCAGGTCTGCGCTCGATTCTCTATATCCGGTCGGAACCGCCATCGGGACTGCCTCCGACATGGATCCCCATCGCGGTCGGCAGCCTGGTCGCCGTGCTCGCCGGTGCGATGGTCACCTGCCTCTACGATCGCAATCCTTCCTTCAGTCGTCGGCAAGCCGATGATTCCGTTCGGTGATGCCCGTGGAAAGCGCAGTGCGCGAAGGTGTTTCACACCCTGCCCGATCAACGCTGATCCGATCTCCTGCGACGGCAGGATGATCAGCTGATCGGTGTCCGCGAGGGCCCAGGCGAGCAGGATCGCCGTACCCGCTCCTTCTGAGCCGCGCCGGCGTTCTGCGCCGGAGCCGACCTCTCCGGCGGCGGTGACACCTTCGAAAGCCCCGATAGCGCAGAGTTTTCCGCCTCGCCGGTCGACCCGCCCGCCTTCGCGCTGCGCAAACCCCTCATCGCGGCGGTCAACGGGCACGCCATCGGCATCGGCATGACCCTGGCCATGCAGGCCGATATCCGCATCGTCGCCGCCGATGCGCGGTACGCCATTCCGCAGGTGCGACTCGGCGTCCTGCCCGATGCCATGGCGCACTGGACCGTGGCCAGGGTCGCGGGTATGGCGGTGGCGGCGGAGATCCTGTTGTCCGGCAGGACATTCGACGGAGACGAGGCATGCCGACTGGGCCTGGCGGGTCGCACCTGCCAGCCGCCGAGGTCCTTCCGGCCGCACTCGCCATGGCCCGCGATATGGCCGTCAATGTCGCACCCATGTCCGCCGCGCTGAGCAAAAGACTGCTGTGGGACACCGCGATTCACGGCTATCACCCGAGCCGCGTCGCCGATCTCGAAACCGAACTGCATCTGCGAGTCATGGGCCGCCCGATGCCGCCGAAGGTGTGCGGGCGCTGCTCGAGCATCGCGATCCCGTCTGGTCGGCGCGCCTGTCGGCCGAATGGAAGGATCTACCCGATTCGTGAACACCAGCCGAGGCGCGGCGGCGAGCCCCCTCGACACCGCCGTCCGAACGACCGATGGGGTGCCCGGCGATATCGATCCCATCGATTGATTCTTTCGGTGTAACCGGGTGGTCGCTCCGTGTGACGCGGCGATTTCGACTCCGGTGCGGGTCCTTCACCAGCGACGATTCCCGATCGGCAATGAAACCTGGTCTGATATGCCGATTTTGGGTGTTTCATGGCGCAAACAATGTCGGAACTGCCGCTACTATTCAGCCTCGGTTGAGATCTTTCATTGGTTTGCCAGGTCGATTCCCGGCCTCGGCCGAACACTTTGCGTGCGGCTTTTCGAACACGAGGTGAAGCGAGCGCGCGGATCGGAATCCGATGTGCTCTCTGGTGCGGCCCGCTCCACGAAGACTTGCTTCGGACAGGACCGTCGAGCGTTACGCGGTGACCACCCCGATGCTGGTGGTCTGTGCCGTTGCCGCGGTGGCGGTCCTGGTGTGGCATGTGTTCGCGCTGCCGATGAGCAATCCGTACTACGGGATCTTCAGCTGCGATCTCGATATGCAGGTCTACCGGGCGGGTGGGCAGGCGCTGCTGGAACGCAGTCCGCTCTATCGCGGGCCGATCGTGTGGGAGATGGAATTCACCTACACACCGTTCGCGGCGCTGGTGTTCGTACCGCTCGCACTGGTCGGGGTGATGACGGCCAAGGTGCTCTGGTGGATCGCGATCATGGTCGCGCTGATCGCACTGGTCGCACGCTGCCTGCTGGTGCTGCGCTACGAGAACACCGGTCGCACCTGGGTTTTCGCGACCCTGCTGGCGGTGGTGTGCACGGCGCTGGAGCCGGTGCGCTCCACCATCTGGCTCGGGCAGATCAATGTCTTTCTCGTGCTGCTGATCATCTGGGATCTGACCCGCCCGGCCGATGCCCGGTTGCGCGGAATCGGGGTCGGGGTCGCCGCGGGCATCAAATTGACGCCCGCGTTCTTCCTGCTCTATCTGGCCTGCACCCGGCAGTGGCGCACATTCGGCGTCGCGACCGCCACCTTCGCGGCGACCATCGGAATCGGATTCCTGACGCGCCCGCGCGATGCCTGGACCTACTGGGGAGCGCAGGTGACCTCCTCCGGGCGGGTGGGCGCGGTCGATTCGCCCGGCAATCAATCGATCAACGGCTCTGTGGCACAACTGCTTCGGTTCTTCGACGCGGACCGATTCCTGATCGGGACGGTGTATACGCCGCCAACCTGGCTGTGGCTCGCGGCCGCGGCACCGGTCATCGCGCTCGGGTTGTACGCCGCCACACTGGCCCATCGATCCGGGCGCGTGCTGCTCGCCCTCACCGTGGCGGGTATGACCTCGGCGTGCGCGTCGCCGTTCTCGTGGGGGCATCACTGGGTGTGGTTCATGCCGCTGTTCATTCTCGCGATTCACCACGCGTGCAGCACCATCGACCGCACGCGCTGGACAGCCCTGGCGGTCGTGCTGTCGGTGAGCTTCTGCTGGTGGTGGAACTATCCGGATCGGCCGCCGCTGGCGGAGTCACCGCACCCGATCGGCATCGGGCTGTTCATGCTGCCGCGCGACGATATTCCGGACTGGTGGTCGTATCTCGCGGTGCCCGTATACGCGGCGTGCTATCCGATGCTGCTCATCGCGACCGCGAGTTACGTGATCGTGCGGCGGCGGGCGCTGTTCTCGCCTCCGTCCGTCGAATCCATCGCACAGCTCGACTTCCGCATTGCCCGCGAACCTCTCCTTGATCGGAGTAGTTGAGTGACGCTGTCCATTTCGCCCGACGTCGTGCAGGAGTGGACCGGGGTGGCCGAGCCCGCCGTGCCGCCCACGGTGGTTCCCGAGGACGTATCGACTCCGTCGCCGCGCTTCGTGCGTGCCGTGCTGATCGGCGGTGTCCTCCTGACCGCCACGCTCTTCGCCTCCGGTGCGTGGCAGCGCCGCTGGATCGCCGACGACGGCCTGATCGTGCTGCGCACGGTGCGAAATCTCTTGGCGGGCAACGGTCCAGTCTTCAATATGAACGAACGGGTCGAGACCAACACCAGTACGGCCTGGACCTATGTGGTGTGGTTCTTCAGCTGGCTGACCGGACTGCGCCTGGAATACGTGGTGCTCGGCCTCTCGCTCACCCTGTCGGTGCTCGCGACCGTCATCGCCATGGCGGGCGCGGCCCGGCTGTGGGGCGGAACGGGATCCGCGCTGCTGATACCGGCCGGGGCGCTCGTCTATATCGCCTTGCCGCCCGCGCGTGATTACGCGAGTTCGGGTTTGGAGAGCCCGCTGGTGCTGTTCTGGCTGGCGGTGCTGTGGTGGTCGATGATTCGCTGGTCGCTGGCGCATTCGGTCAGGCCCGCGGGGTTTTTCGCGGTGGCCGGCTGGGCCGGACTGGCTCCGCTCATCCGCCCGGAACTGGTGCTGGTGGGAGCGCTCGCACTGCTGATGCTGCTCGGTGCGCCGGTACCGTCGACACGCTTGCGGCCGTGGGTGTTTCGCGCGGCGGCGGTGGCGCTGGCCGGGCTGGTGCCGCTGGCGTATCAGATCTGGCGGATGGGCTACTACGGTCTGCCCTATCCGAATACCGCGGTCGCCAAGGAAGCCGGTGGCGCCAAATGGCAGCAGGGGTTCGTCTACCTCGAGGATCTGGTCGGACCCTATTGGCTGTGGGTGCCGCTGGTCATCCTCGCGGTGTGGGCCGGTGTGATGCTGTGGGAGCGGCGGACACCCGGTGCGGTCGATCCGGAAGCCGGGGAAACGGTCATCGCGGACCGGAAAGCCCTACTGCACAAGCGGATTCGACAATTCAGCCGATGGCTGCGCAATCCGTCCTCCGTGGTGACCCTCATGGTCGGCAGCGGAGTGCTGCTCACCGTCTACGAACTCCGTGTCGGCGGCGACTTCATGCACGGCCGCATGCTGCTGCCGCAGCTGTTCTGCCTGCTGATGCCGGTCATGGTCCTGCCCATTCGCCTGTTCGCGGGGGTGGTGAGCCGGCAACGTCCCAGTCTCGATTGGCCTTTCGCGGTCGTCCTGGCCGCATTCCTGGGCACCCTCGGCTGGGCGTGGTTCGCCGCCGGCACCACCGCCATCACCTCCGGCACCACCATCCGGGCCAGCGGCATTGTCGACGAGCGCATCTACTACGTGCTCTACAGCGGCCACGACCACCCCATCCGCGCCGAGGACTACCTGGACTTCCCGCGCATGCGCCCGCTGCTCCGCGATATCGCGCAAACCCCGAACGGCGGGCTGGTGATCAACCTGCCCGATCAAACCTATTGGTACGTCATCCCGCCGCCGGAACCCGTCCCCGCCGGGGGCGCCGGTCACACCGTCTTCTTCCTCAACCTCGGCATGTCGAGCATGAACGTACCCCTGAACGTGCGCGTCCTGGACCCGGTCGGTTTGGCGTATCCCATTGCCGCACACACCGATCGACTCACCGACGGACGCATCGGCCACGACAAGAACCTCGACGCGAGCTGGGTCGTCGCCGACACCGGCGTCGTCGCCCTGCACCCCTGGATGGCCGCCCATATCAAGGAAACCCAGGTAGAACAGGCCCGCACTGCCCTGTCCTGCCCCACCACCCAGGACCTCATCGCCTCCACCCGAGCCCCCTTGACCTTCACCCGCTTCCGGCACAATGTGGTGCAGGCCTTAGGATTCGCGAGCGCCCGCATCGAACGCATAGCCAGATACGACCTGCAACGCTGCGGCCTCCCCGAACCCGTCCCGCCCGCACCTCGGTAGGTCCGGCGGCGCGGCGGTCCCGACGGTGAAATCCCGCTGATCGGCGGGGGCGCGGGGCACAATGTCTGCCCATGCGAACATTTGCCCGAGTGTTGCAAGCTGCCGTGGCCGGGGTGCTGATCGTATCGGTCGGCCAGGGTGCCGCCGCGGCACCGGCCGCCGGTGTTCCCTTCGCCCAATTGCCCTGGCCCACCGGTGAATTGGATGGCGTGCGCGCGCCCGGGGCGGCATTGGCCGACGGCATCACCGGCACCATCCTGTGGTCGCGACAGCCGAATGTCCGGCTGCCGATCGCCAGCATCACCAAGGTGATGACCGCGCTGGTCGTCATCAACTCCGGTGATCTGGAGCGTCCGGTCACCGTCCCACCGGAGAGCATCGCCTATTGCGTCCGCAATGACGGCAGCACCGCGGATCTGGCCGCCGGTGAGGTCATCAGCACCCGCGAACTCCTGTACGCACTGCTGCTGCCCTCGGGGTGCGATGCCGCCCACGCGCTGGCCGAGGCGTACGGTCCCGGCCAGGACGGCTTCCTGGCCCGAATGAACAACACCGCTCGCGACATGGGCTTGGCCGGAACGTATTTCGCCGATCCCAGCGGTCTGCCCGTCCCCGAGGACGACTCCACCTACTCCACGCCGGCGGATCTGGTGGCCCTGGGCCTGCGCGCAATGAGCGTCCCGATCTTCCGCGAGGTCGCGGGTTCGCGAAACCATCACCTGTCCGCGGGCCCGGCCAATCGCGAACACAACTGGGAGACAACGAATCTGCTCCTGCACGCCTACCCGGGCGCCATCGGCATCAAGACCGGCTCCACCGACGCCGCCGGCTCCTGCCTGCTGTTCGAAACGGTCCGCGCCGGAATCCCCCTCATCGGCGTGGTGCTGCACAGCTCCTCCGGCAGCGGCATCGCGGCCAAGGAAGACGCCGAACGCATGCTCAACTGGGCCTACACCCCGATCCTCAGCGCGCTGCCGATCGGCTAGCGTTCATGTTCCGCGCCCCTGCGGTCGAGTAGCTCATACCTGTACACAGGCGCGTTCACGCCGAAACTCATCGGTGGATTCGGTATCAGTCGAGTCGGCCGTAGATCAGGCGCAGGATCGCCTCGGCGAGATCGTCGATGCCCTGCGCCACATCGTGCGCGGACGCGACGGACAGTTGGGAGAGGCGGCCGTCGCGCATGAGCGCGACGAGGGTCGCCAGGGTCGCCGAGTCGATTCCCTCGGGGGCGAGTCCGGCGGCGCGGTCGCGGTCGATCTTGGCGGCCAGCGAGCTGGTGAAGCGGGTCTGGATTCCGGCGATGAAGTCGGTCAGCGGCGGGTAGCTGCTGTTGTAGCCCTCCAGGGAGCAGACCAGGATCGTGCTGTTGTCGTGCCAGATCTCGGCCGCGCCGGTGAGCTGGTCGCGCAGAAGTTCGCGCTGCGGGCCGGTGGAGGGCAGCCAGACGTGGGTTTGGGCGTAGCGGTCGCTCACATCCTCCATCAGGCGCGCCAGCACCGCCTGTTTGGACGGGAAATAGAAGTAGAAGCTGGTGCGCGAGATGCCGGTGGCGTTGGTGATGTCGTCGACGGTCAGGTTGGCCATCGGCTTCTTCGTCAGCAGGTGGCGGGTGGCGTCCAGGATCTGGGCCTCGCGCTGATCGCCCTTGGACAGCGTGCCGCGGCGGCGGATTCCCTCGGTCGTGCCTCGGGTCTGGTTCACCTTGGGTCCGCCCTTCTGCGCCATGACCACACCATAGAGCGATTCGCGCCCGGATACTGGACGTGGCGTCAATCATAATCGACACTGTGTCGATTCCGGCGTAGGGTCCCAGCAATGACCTCCCCGCTCGAGCTTCGGCGATCCGCTTCGCCGACCGCGATCGTGCTGACCATGGCCAGCACCGTGTTCCTTCTGGCATTGGTCCAGACGCTGCCCGTTCCCGCGCTGCCGCAGATCGGTACGCAACTCGGCGTCTCGGCGACGACCGTCGGCTGGGTGACGACAGCGACCATGCTGGCCGCCTCGGCCCTCACGCCGCTGCTCGGTCGCCTGGGCGATGTGTACGGCCACAAGCCGGTCGTGCTGGCGACGCTGGTGGTGACGCTCGCGGGCAGTGCGCTCGCCGCGTCGGCGCACAGCATCGATCTGCTGATCGTCGGAAGGGCTTTGCAGGGAGCCAGTTTCGGCCTGTTCCCGCTGGCGATCAGCGTGCTGCGCCATGAACTTCCGGCCGAACGACTGACCGGAGCCTTGGCCGTCACCGCCTCGACCCTCGGCGTGGGCAGCGGCGTCGCCCTGGTGGCGACGGGTCTGCTGACGCAGGGCGGTGCGGACTACCGTCGCATCTTCTGGCTGTGTGTGGTGCTGACCGCCGTGGTGCTGGTGCTGGCGTTCGTCACCCTGCCGCGTCGCGCGGGTCAGGGCGGCCGGGTCGATTACGTGGGCGCGGCGGTACTGGGCCTGGGTCTGGTCTGCCTGCTGCTGCCGATCTCCCAGGGTCACGAATGGGGTTGGGGCAGTGCCAAGGTGATCGGCCTGTTCATCGCCTCGGCCGTTGTCCTCGCCGGATTCCTGCTGCTCCAGTCCAAGCTGCGTGAGCCGCTGGTGGCGACCTCGCTGCTGGCGCATCGCCCGGTCGCGGTGACCAACCTGGCCAGCTTCTGCGTCGGTTTCGCGATGTTCAGCGTGTTCCTGGGCGCGACCTACTTCGTGGCGACGCCGCGCGGACTGGCCGGTTTCGGCTTCGACGCCTCGGTGCTGCGCACCAGCGTGGCGTTCATGCTGCCCGGCGCCGTGGTCTCGGTGCTGATGGGTCCGATCGCCGGACGCCTGGTCGGCCGGATCGGCGCCCGCTATGTGCTGCTGCTGGCCAGCGTCATCGGCCTGTGCGCCCTGACCGCCCTGGCCCTGCTGCACACCACCAGCGCGGAAGTCGTTGTCGCCCTTGTCGTCGCGAATGCCGCGATTGCCATCGCCTACTCCGCCATGCCCGCCCTGCTGGTCGCCAATGTCGCCCCGCACGAGACCGGCATCGCCAACTCGATCAACTCGATCATGCGTACCGTGGGCGGCGCCATCGGCAGCGCGCTGGTCGTCACCATCCTGACCAGCGACACCCTGCGCCACGGCCTCGCCAATGGCGCCGTGGTGATCCTGCCCGCCGAAGGCGCCTACCGCATCGCCTTCCTCACCGGCGCGGCCTTCTTCGCGGTAGCCGCCCTCCTGGCCGGATTCGGCCTGCGCACCAGCGGCCGCCCCCTGACCCCGCACGAGGTCGAGGAGGACATCGCCCTGGCGAGCGCCGGCGAATTCGCCACGGTATCCACCAGCCTCTGACCCCGGCGGGCCGCGCCTACCCCGTCCGGTTCAGGGCCGTGAACGCCCGAAGGCAATGCTCGGTCATATCCGCCGGGCCGCGGTCGGGGTGGTCGGCCCACCAGGTGATGGTGGTGGAGACGATGCTGAACCACCAAGCGCGCAGCAGAGATTGGTCTTCCGGGGTGGTGATCCCGGCTTCGGCGAGGACTTCGGTGACGCCTTGGGAGCCCATGGTGTTGAGGGCTTCCTGGTAGGTGCGGGCTCGGTCGTGGGTGGGGCTGGGGCGGGGGAGGGTGGTGTCGTAGATGATTCGCCAGTTGTGGGTTCGGCCGTCGATGGCGGTGAGGGTGGCCAGGGCCTTGCCCTGGGCGCCGTGCACGGTGTGGGCTCGGGCCACGGCTTTCGCCCTGATGGGCCTGCGTCAGCTCTACTTCCTGCCGGGCGGGCTGCTGAGGAAACTCGTCCACCTCAGCTACGGCCTGTCGGTAATCCTGGGCATCATCGGCATCAAACTGGTCCTGCACGCCCTGCACGAATCCGGCGTGAATTCGCCGCGGATCTCCACCCCGGTCTCACTCGCCGTCATCTGCGGGGTCCTGGTGGTCACCACGATCACCAGCCTGCTCGCCTCGAAGAAGCAAACGGCGCAATAGATCCGAATGGCCGGTTCATCGAATGATGAACCGGCCATTGTCATCTCAGCACCGGGCTAATGGTGCTGGAGCTTCTCTTTCATATCCTTGCCCATATCCCGCCTATTCGACCGGGCCTGTTCGGCTTCGCGCTTCATGCCGCTGGTCAGGGGGTCCATATGGTCTTTGGCATCGTCGGCGATCCGATCCGTGCCGCGTTCCATGCGCTGGCCCTGGTCCTTCATATCCTTCTTGACCTTGTTCGCCATCTGGCCGGGTTTTCGGCCCTTATTGCGATCAGACATTCCAACCTCCGCGTCGGTACGTTCTCGTTCCGAATTGCGAGATGGGATCGCGGATCGATACCGCGTCCGGTGAATCTCCGAGCGCTGCCGGGCGACCGTATGGTGCGCCGACAACCGGATTTTCGCTGCAATTGCCGTGACGAACAATTGCGCCTCGTAGATCCTGCCGACTAACGCTCCTCGCTGTCAACCTCTCGTCGCCGATTCGGCGGTGTAGCTGGGTATCCTCGTCATGAGGATGGACCGAGGGCAGGGTGGGAGCGATGACCACAGCACGCGAGATTCCCGATCCGTGGTCCGGTGTCCGCGGCACCGGGCACTGGGTGCCGTCCCGGGGTCTGGCCAACGGGCTCGACGCCCACGCCTGGGCGGTTCTCGCGGATCTGGACGAATCACAGGTCTACCGTGTGCTTTTCGCGCTCACCGACGCCGGGATCGCCGGATATGTGCTGCCCGTGCGCGCGACCGTGCTCGAGCGCGGCGATCCGGAGGTGCTGTGGCGGCTCTGGGTCGATATCCCGCGCTATCGTGCGGCGGAGGATCTGCTGATGGAGTTGCTGCGCTACGGTCGCTCCCGACGCCGGGTGGAACCGGTACGGGGCCGTCGCCGTCGCCGGCGGGTGGCCCTGGTTCGCAAATCGACATGACAGGGGATCGACCATGAGGGGCATATACCGCGGCATAATCGGCGCGCTGTCGGCGACCGTTCTCACCCTGATCGCCGCGGGGCCCGCGGCGGCGGATCCGCCGATCGTGGTGCTCGGATTCCACAATGGCTATTGCACGACGACCGATGTCGATGTTCCGGCTAACACCCCGTTCCTGATCGATATCGACACCGGCTTCCAATTCACCGATCAGTCCGAATTCCGTATTCCCGCACTGAAAGTCCGCGTAATCCTGCCGAGCGCGTACTTCAGTCCGCGTGCCCGGGTCGAGATCGGCGCGCAGCCGCCGGGAGCGATTCCCTTCGAGCTCATGACGCCGTGGGTGTCGGGCAGTGCGGGCAAGGGCTGCTGGGGGACCATCCACGTCTGGTGACGCGGTTGCAAGTGCAATTTCATCTGTCGCTTGCAGGTGTCGTTGTCGAGGACTTCCGGTGCCGATTATCTGACGTCCTGTGCCACAAAGGGATTCGCGGGAGAAATGCTCGCCCGTGCATATGACACTTCTTGCATGCGGCCCGTACGGGCCGTCGCCGGACACCCTGATGAGGATTTGGATGGCTCGGCGTCACCCGTTTGTGTATGGAGGCGAAACCAGAGCATGACGGCATCCGAAGAGGAGCGTCAGATCGGCGAGCTCGTCAGCCGGCTGGCCGATAAGTTCCCTCATCTGACGGCGGGGGTCGTCGGTGAGGAAGTCCGCGGCATCCACCGCGATTTCGAGGGGCACCGCGTCCGCGAGTTCATTCCGCTGTTGGTGGAGCGCATTGCCGAACGCCAACTGAGCAGGCGGGTTTCCTACCACTCCGGCTCACCCCTGGGTGACCCGCTATGGAACCCGCTGTCTTCGGTATTCCTGCGTCGCTGAGGAGTGCGACGAACTTTACGCTGACGGCCGCGGCCGGTTTCGAAGCATCTTCGATACAGTGCGGGGATGAGCAACGATTCTTTGCGAGCCCCGCGGGCCGTGGAACCGGTCCGTGGTTCGTCGGCGCTCGATGCCGTCGATCTGGTGGTGCTGGATGAGCTCGCGCGCGATGGTCGAATGACGAACAGCGCCCTCGCCGCCGCGGCCGGGATCGCACCCTCCACCTGTTTGGGGCGGGTGCGAAACCTGATGGAGCGCGGGGTGATTCGCGGTTTTCACGCCGATATCGATCCCGCCGCGCTGGGCCGTGATCTCCAGGCGATGATCGCGGTGCGGGTGCATTCGGAGGCCCGGAGCCATCTGGCGGAGTTCGGCCGCCAGATGGCCGCGGTGCCGGAGGTGGAGAACGTCTACTTCATCGCCGGGGCCGATGACTATCTGATTCATGTGGCGACCGCGAGTTCCGATGCGCTGCGGCGGTTCGTACTCGACCATCTCAGCGCGCATCCCGCGGTCGCCTCCACCGAGACCATCCTGATCTTCGAGCATATCCAGGCGGCCGGTAGCCCCGAATCCGCTTGAGGGACTAGACGGTCAGGCTTTCGGCGACGTAACCATGCGCTGCCGCAACCGATTCCGAGAGCAGTGTCCCGGCATGCGTGCTCAGACCGGCGGCCAGGCCCTTGTCCGCGGCCGTGGCGGCACGCCAGCCCTTGTCGGCCAGTGCGACCACATACGGCAGGGTGGCATTGGTCAGCGCGACGGTCGAGGTGTGCGGGACCGCGCCGGGCATATTGGCCACGCAGTAGAAGATCGAATCGTGCACCCGGTAGGTGGGTTCGTCATGGGTGGTGGGCCGCGAGTCCGCGAAGCAGCCGCCCTGATCGATCGCGATATCGACCAGCACCGAACCCGGCTTCATATGTGAGACAAGCGCATTGGATACCAGCGTCGGCGCCTTCGCGCCGGGAACCAGCACCGCGCCGATGACCAGATCCGCCTCCAGCAGCAGCGTCTCGACCTCGGTCCGATTCGAGACGACCGTGCGCACCTGACCGTGATAGAGATCGTCGATCTCACGCAGCCGGGCGATATTCAAGTCCAGCACGGTGACATCGGCGCGCATACCGTGCGCGACGGCGATCGCATTGCGCCCCGCCACGCCCGCGCCGATCACGACCACGCGCGCCGGTCGCACCCCGGGCACCCCGCCCAGCAGCACACCGCGCCCGCCGCCGCTGCGCATCAGGTGATAGGCCCCGGCCTGCGCCGACAGCCGCCCCGCCACCTCGCTCATGGGGGCCAGCAGCGGCAGCGAACCGTCTGCGCCGGTGACGGTTTCGTACGCGATGGCGGTGATACCGGAGGCCAGCAGCGCGTCGGTGCACTCCCGCGACGCCGCCAGATGCAGATAGGTGAACAGCAGCTGCCCGTCCCGCATCCGCGAATACTCCTGCGCCACGGGTTCTTTCACCTTGAGAACCAGCTCGGCCGCCTCCCAGACCGCATCGGCGGTGTCCAGTACCCGCGCACCGGCCTCGAGATAGGCCGCATTGTCGAACGAGGATCCGATCCCGGCATCGCTCTCGACAAAGACCTCATGTCCCCGGTGCACCAGCTCGCGCACACCGGCGGGCGTCGACGCGACCCGATACTCATGGTTCTTCACCTCGCGGGGGATCCCGATCCTCATTCGCCACTCCTGAATGTCAGCACCTGCGGTCGGACGACCGCTCAAGGAGAGTGTGAAGATAGTTCATCAAGAGCGCGAGACCTCTGAAGATAATTCTATAAAGAGTCAATTTGGAGGCGTAATGTACGAAATCTCCCGACAATCCGGTACCGCAACCGAATCATCTTCGACACCCTCGCCCCCAAGGATCCGAATTGCCACCCGGCATTCCCCTTCCGGATGCCTCGCGTCCATGCGACGATCGCAGGCGGCCGCTCGGCCGGAGAGTTCGAGGAATCCAGGTGACGCGAAATCAGCTGGCAATTGTCCAGTCGCTGTTCGTAATTGGAATATTGCTACTTCTGTTGGGAGTGGCGACCTGCGTCCAGAAATACGTGGGCGCGGGCAGTGTGTTCGCCGTGCTGGGGGTGATCGCGGTACTCGCGGCCTCGGCGATGTGGTTGCGCATGCGCACTGCCGCCGCCCCCGCTCCCGAGGCCGCGCCGGAGGCCGAGGCGATCGAATCCGACAGCCACGGCGCTCGGTGATTTCCCTCCCGGTGTGCTGACGGCCGCCGGGCGCGGGCTCAGGTCGCCGAGGTGCGCAGGGCGCGCCGAGCCGCGATCGAGCCGAAGGTTTCGCGGTCGGCGAGGAAGCCCTCGAGGGCGAAGGTGGCCGCGCCCAGGCTCGCCGGATTGTGCGGCAGCCTCGAAAGTTGCAGTGTCACAGCCTCGAACGGGCCGGTCATGGCATGACGTTCGGCGATCCGGCGGGTGACCTCGAGCAACGGTGCGCCGAGGTGGTTCGCGACCAGATCGCCGAAGACCATGGTGCGCGGGTTGAAGAGGTTCACCAGGTTGGCCACGGCGACGCCGAGGTAGCCGCCGGTCTCCTCGATGACCGCGAGCGCGGTCTCGTCCCCGCGCTGGGCGGCGGCGCCGAGGGCGGCGATGGTGCGGGCGTCGTCGGCGTCCAGCAGCGGGCTCGACGGCGCGAGTTCGCGCAGGGTGCGCGCGATTCCGGGTGCGCCGACATACGCCTCGACGCAACCGCTACGCCCGCAACGGCATTCGCGTCCATCGAGGATGAGATTGGTATGCCCCCACTCGCCCGCGCTATTGGTGACACCGCGGTAGAGCATGCCGTCGACGACCACCCCGATGCCCACCCCGGCCCGCAGCGTGACCACGATCAGATTGTCCACGGTGCGGCCCGCGCCGAACCACAGCTGCGCCGCCGTACTGGCTTTGAGCGGATTGTCGAGATAGAGCGGATAGGGCAGGCGCTCCTCGAGCAGCTCCTCGAACGGGACGTCATGCCAGTGCCAGTACGGGGAGAACACCGAGATACCGCGTTCGGGCTCGACCAGACCCGGAACGCTCAGACCGATGCCGAGCACCTTGTCCGCGTCGGCCGCGATCACCTCGCCGATACCGCGCACGATCAGCTCGACGATATCGCCGGGCGTGGTGGCGCGCGGATCGATCGGGATCTCGCTCGAGCGCAGCACCGACATGGCGAGGTCGAAAACATCGACATGGATACTGGTTTCGGCGACGTCGACCCCGATCAGCACACCGCGGTCCGGGTTGATCGCCAGCCGGGCGCGGGGACGGCCGACGCCGGGGGAGTCGTGGCCGAGTTCGGCGAGCACCCCCACATCCAGGAGGTCGGCGATCATATTGCCGACCGTCGCGAAGGAGAGCCCGGTGGCGCGGGTGACGTCCTGGCGGCTGGTGTGACCGTCCGCGGCGTATACCGCCTGTAGTACGCCGAACCTGTTCCGCCGCCTGATATCCCGCGCGTTCAGCTGGTACACGGTTCGGTCCACTCCCTCCGCTGTTGTTCGTCAAGATACCGGGTCGGGTTCTGCCAACAGTATTTACAACAGTTAGACGAAATACTAATGTAACCCGCGTCACTCGATGACCCGTTCTTGTCGCAGATCACACCTAGGAGTGTTCATGTCCTGGACCCACCGACGTCGCTGGACCAGCGCCGCAGTCTGCGGTTGTGCGCTGATTCTGGCCGCGACCGCCTGCTCCTCCGGGAAGGATTCCGGTTCCACCGAGAGCGGCCCGCAGCATTCCACGGGTGCGATCAGCCTGGTCTACGCCCAGAAACAGGGCGATCAGGAGTACTTCATCAATGAGGCCGACGGCGCCAGGGCCAAGGCCAAGGAACTCGGCATCGACCTGCGCGTGGTGAACCTCGGCAATGACGCCAACAAGGCCGTCACCGAATTGCGGAACGCGGTCAACCAGAAGGCCAGCGGTGTCATCGCCGTCGTCCCGGACCCCTCGGTCGGCCCGCAGCTGGTCCAGCTCGCCAAGACCGGCGGGGTCGCGCTGCTGACCTCCGACGATCAGGTCTGCGTGAACGGTCCCGAACCCGCCTCCTGCGCCAAGGAGAACCTCGTTCCCCGAGTCGGATTCAGCGGTACGCAGATGGGCACCGAGGTCGGCGCCCGCGCCGGGCAGGACTTCAAGAAGTTCGGCTGGAAGCCGGAGGAGACCGCCATCGTCGATGCCTGGAAACAGGACGTGACCGTCTGCACCGACCGGGTCAAGGCCAATCAGAAGGCCTTCAAGGACACCGCCGGGGTCGATGTGAAGGTCATCGAGGTCGGCACCGACAACACCCCGTCGGATGCGCAGAACAAGATCTCCGCGACCGTCTCGGGCAATCGCTCGGTGAAGAACTGGATTGTCATGGGCTGCAATGACGAGAACGTCAGCGGCGGTGTCGCGGCCATTCAGAACGCGGGCTATGCCGCGGACAATGTGCTGGGCGTCGGGCTCGGCGCGTATCTGGCGTGCAAGGAATGGCGCGGCGGCAAGCCCACCGGATTCAAGGCCGCGCTCTTCATCAACGGTCGCGATGTCGGCGCACTGGCGGTGCAGACGCTGTACGACTACCTGAAGAACGGAAAGCCCATGCCCGCGGAGGCTTTCGCATCGACCACCATGGTGGACTCCACCAACTGGCAGCAGTCGGGGGTCACGTGCAACTGACCGGACTGCGAGTGTCCGGGGTCGCCAAGAGTTTCGCCGGGGTGCCGGCGGTGCGCGAGGTGAGCCTGGACTTCCCGGCGGGCGCGGTGACCGCGCTGATGGGGGAGAACGGCGCGGGGAAATCCACGCTGATCAGAATCCTCGGCGGCGATCACCTGCCCGATGCGGGCCACCTCGAACTCGACGGTGTACCACTGGAATTGACCACTCCGGCCGATGCGCGCGCGGCGGGCATCCGGGTCATCGCCCAGGAGCCGGAGATCGTGCCGCACGTCTCGGTGGCCGAGAACGTCTATCTCGGATCGCTGCCGCGGCGGGCTGGCCACATGCTCGATCGCGCCGCCCTGCGCGAGCGGATGCGCTCGGATCTGGCCCGGCTCGGCTTCGACCGGGATCTGGATCCGGACACCCTCGGCTCGAAACTGACCGCGGCACAGCGGCAATTGGTCGAGATCATGCGGGCGCTGACCACCGAGGCGAAGGTCATCGCCTTCGACGAACCCACCTCCTCACTCTCCGATCACGAGACCGAGGCGCTGTTCGCCCTGATCGGCCGATTGCGGGCGCAGGGGCTGGTGGTGATCTACGTATCGCATCGGATGCGGGAGATCTTCCGGCTGGCCGACCGGGTCGCGGTACTGCGGGACGGCGCGCTGGTGGGGGTGCGCGAGACCGCGGACACCACCGATCAGGAGATCGTGCGCATGATGGTCGGGCGCGATCTGTCGACCCTGTTCTCCCGCAAGCACTCCGAGCTCGGGCCCGTCATGCTCGAGGTGGACGCGGTCACCACCGACGATGTCCGCGAGGTGAGCCTGCGCGTGCACGCCGGGGAGGTGGTGGCGCTGGCCGGATTGGTCGGCGCGGGCCGCTCGGAGCTGGCGGGCGCGCTCGCCGGTGATCTGCCGATCCGCTCCGGTGAGGTGCGGGTGGACGGGAAGCGACTGCGGCTGCGTCAGCCGCGTGACGCGGTGCGGGCCGGTATCGGCTACGCGCCGGAGGAGCGCAAGGCGCAGGCGCTGCTGCTGCACCGCGGGGTGCGCGACAACATCACCCTGGCCATGCTGGATCGACTGCGGCGCTGGCGATTCGTCCGCCGCGGTGCGGAACGGCGGCTCGCGCTCGAGTACGTGGAGGCGCTGCGCGTGCGCACGCCCTCCATCGAGCAGGAGGTGCGCAAGCTCTCCGGCGGCAATCAGCAGAAGGTGGTGCTGGCGCGCTGGCTGGCCCGAAAACCCAAGGTGCTCATCCTGGATGAGCCGACCCGCGGCGTCGATGTCGGCGCGAAGGTCGAGATCTACCACGTCATAGAGGAATTGGCCGCCTCCGGGGTGGCGGTGCTGGTCATCTCCTCGGAACTGCCCGAGGTACTCGGCCTGGCCGATCGCATCGTGGTCATGCAGCAGGGCCGCATCACCGGAGAACTGGATCGCGCCGAGGCCGGCGAGGAGTCGATCCTCGCGCTGGCCATGGCCGCGGATCTGACATCGCAGAGTGCGTAAGGAAAGCAATTGACCGACCAAAGACTCGAAACACCCGTGGGGTCAGCCGTTTCCGTGCGGCCGCCCGGGTTCCATCGGCCGGATTGGCTCACCCCGCGCGGTGCGGTGCGGGCGATCGGGACCGGCAATCTCAGCCTGATCGGCGCGCTCGCGGTGATCGTCGCCATTTTCGCCTGGCTCAACGACGGCTATCTCGATCCGCGCAATATCGCCGGAATCGGTGACGCCGTCACGGTTTTCGGCCTGCTCGCGATCGTGCAGACGGTGGTGATCATCTGTGGCGCACTGGATATCTCGGTGGGTTCGCAGGCCGGTGTCGCCTCGGTGGTCAGCGCCATGACCTTCACCGCCGCGTCGGGCAGTGCCGTGCTGGGCATTCTGGCCGCGATCGGGGTCGGGGTGCTGCTGGGTGCGGTGAACGGGGTGATCATCGTCTACGGCCGGGTCAACCCGGTCATCGCGACGCTGGCCACGCTGGCCGCGTTCAAGGGTCTGGCACAACTGATCTCGGGCGGGAAGGCCCAGGGCTTCGTCCTGGACAACGACCTGTTCATCTTCCTGGCGCGCGGCAAGATCATCGGATTGCCGGTGCCGGTGGTCATTCTCGGCCTGGTCGCACTGGCCGTGCATGTATTGCTGAAGTACACCGATATCGGCCGCAATATCTACGCGATCGGCGGAAATGACACGGCCGCACGGCTTTCCGGCATCAATATCAACAAGTACCTGATCGCGGTGTATGTGCTGGCGGGTGTGGTCGCCGCCATCGCGGGCATTCTGCTGACCGCGCGCACCGGCTCCGGGCAACCGGTCTCCGGCAGTGAGGGCCTCGAACTCAAGGCGATCACCGCCGCGGCGCTCGGCGGCTGCGCGCTCAAGGGCGGTAAAGGCACGGTCGGCGGCACGCTGCTGGCGGTGGTACTGCTCGGCGCGCTGGACAACGGCCTGAATGTGGTGGGGGTCAATACGTTCTGGCAGAACGTGGCGCAGGGCTCACTCCTGGTGGCGGCCGTGGTCATCCAGCAGCGGCGCGGCGGCGAACGCGCCGTCGGACTGCCCACCTAGTCACCGGGAGCCTCAACATGGACACAGTGCGAGCACACGTGTGCGCGCCCCCGCCCGGCGACCTCTGTGAGGGACCGGTCTGGGATCCGCGTACGCGGGAACTGCTGTGGGTGGACATCCCCCGCGGCCATATCCATCGCGCGAATCTCGATCGCGCCGCCGTCGACCTCGTCGAACATCGCGTGATCGGCGTCGAACCGCCGGTGGGCGCGGTACTGCCCTGTGCCTCCGGTGATCTGCTGGCGGCCATGGGGGACACCGTGTTTCGCCTGGCGTCGGATGGAACACGCACCTCGATCACGACCCTGCCGATTCCGGACGACGGGATCCGCAGGCGGATGAACGATGCGAAGGTCGACCCGTGCGGGCGACTGCTGGTGGGCACCCTGTCCGAGGACGGGGTGGCGGGTAGCGCCGCTCTCTATCGCCTGGACCCCGACGGCGGTGTGCGCGTGCTGCGCACCGGCGTGACCATCTCCAACGGGCTCGGCTGGAGTCCGGACGGCCGCACGCTGTACTACACCGACAGCAAGACGCTGCGCGTGGACGCGTTCGAATATGATTCGGCCACCGGCACATTCGCGCACGGCCGAGCGTTCGCGCACTTCACCGACGGTGAACCCGACGGCCTCACCGTGGCCGCCGACGGCTCCGTCTGGATCGCGGTCTGGGGCGCGGGCCAGGTGCGCGCCTTCGATCCGGACGGACGCCCCCGCGCGGTGGTCGAGGTCGGTCCCGCCCAGGTCTCCAGCTGTACCTTCGCCGGACCCGACCTGGACGTCCTGGTGATCACCACGGCCGCGGTGGACGGGGCCGCGCGCGAACCGGGCGCGGGCCGCTTGTTCGCCTGTGTACCCGGCGTCACCGGCCTGGCGATGACTCCCTTCGCCGATACCGAGGCGGTGCGTGCCGATGCCCGATAACCTACTGCCACTGGATATTCCGGTCATCGCCATCCTGCGCGCCACGACTGCGAAGCGGTTCGCCGAGGTCACCGCGGTACTGCACGAATGCGGTATCACCGCGGTGGAGTTCACCCTCACCACCACCGGTGCCCTGGACGCCCTGCGCGACTGCGCGGGGTTCGGCCATCCCCTCGGCGTCGGGACGGTGCTGACCGCCGCCGATGCCGCGCGCGCGGTGGAGGCCGGTGCCGCCTACCTGATCACCCCCGTCGTCAGCGTCGAGGTGATCGAGGAGGGCCGCCGCCTCGGGGTGCCGGTGATCTCGGGAGCCCTGACTCCCACCGAGATTCGGCACGCCTGGACCGCGGGCAGCACCATGGTCAAGGTCTTCCCGGCCGCGATCGGCGGACCGGGATACATCCGGGCCGTCCGCGCACCGCTGCCCGATATCCCGCTGGTGCCGACCGGCGGGGTCGGACTCGGCGAGCTGCGGGCGTACCTGGACGCGGGGGCCGCGGCACTGGGCATCGGTGCGCCGCTGCTCGGGGACGCCTGTGCCGGAGGCGATCTCGACGCGCTGCGGGAGCGCGCTCGACTGGTGCGGGACCAGCTGTCATGAGGGGCGGACTGGTAACGCTCGGTGAGGCGCTCGGTGTGGTCGCGGCCACCGATCCCGGTCCGCTGGCCCCCGGGGCGGCCCTGCGCCTGGATTTCGCGGGCGCGGAGGCCACCGTGGCCATCGGGGTGCGCCGCCTCGGGCACGAGAGCGCCTGGGTGGGCTGTCTGGGCGAGGATGCCGTCGGTGTCATGATCCGGGATCGGCTGCGCGCCGAACGAGTCGACCTCTCGCACAGTCGGATCGATCCGGAGCACCCGACGGGGCTGATGCTGCGCGAACGCCGCACGGCGGATCGGATTCGCGTCACCTACTACCGGCGCGAGCTCGCGGGCTCGCGACTGTCGGCGACCGAGATCGATGCCGCGCAGATCGCCGCGGCCGGGGTGCTGCACATCACCGGAATCACTCCGGCACTGAGTGTTTCGGCGCGGGAGGCGGTGTACGCGGCGGTCGGGATCGCGGCCGGGGCCGGTGTCCCGATCTCGCTGGACGTCAACTATCGGCGTGCGCTGTGGACCGAAGCAGAGGCCGCCGCGGAGCTGTCGAAACTGGTGACCCACGCCGATATCGTCTTCGCCGGGGTCGAGGAGGCGGCGTTGCTCGTGCCGCCGGACAGTCCGGACCTCATGGCCGAAGCCATTGCGGTGCAAGGCCCTTCACAGGTGGTGCTCAAACTCGGCGCCGAGGGCGCGCTGGCGTACGCCGACGGCGTGGTGATCACACAGCCCCCGGTCGCGGTGACCGCGGTCGATCCGGTCGGTGCGGGGGATGCCTTCGTGGCGGGTTATCTCGCCGGGCTGCTCGACGGCGGATCGGTCCGCGACAGCCTGCGGGTGGCCGCACTGTGCGGCGCGTTCGCCGTCTCGGTGCCCGGGGATTGGGCGGGCCTGCCGTTCCGGCACGAACTGGGCCTGCTCGACGGAGCGGATATTCAGCGTTGATCACGAAGGGAGAGACCATGAGTCGTCTGACGGACAAGGTCGCGGTGGTCACCGGTGCGGCCTCCGGAATCGGTGCGGCCAGTGCGCGACGCCTGGCGCACGAGGGCGCGACGGTCGTGATCGCCGATATCGACAGCGCGCGCGGCGCGGAGGTCGCGGCCAAGATCCGCGCGGCGGGCGGGCGGGCCGAGTATCTGTGGTGCGATGTCGCACAGGAGGACTCGTGGCGTGAGCTGCGCGAGCGCATCACCACCGCGTACGGGCCGCTGGACTGCCTGTGCAGCAACGCTTCTCAGCAGGCCGTCATACCCGCGCACGAACTCACCCCGGCGCAGTGGAACGACGGGCTCGCGGTCAATCTGACCCCGCTGTTCCTGGGGGTGCGCGCCTTCATCGACGATCTGCGCGTCCGGCGCGGCAATGTGGTGGCCATCTCCAGCGTGCACGCCCAGTTCGGGCTGCCCGGATATCCGGTCTACGCCGCGGCGAAGGGCGGATTGACCGCGCTGGTCCGTCAGCTCGCGGTGGAGTACGGCTCCGCGCGCGTGCGTTTCAATGCCATCCTGCCCGGTCCCATCCTCACCCCGGTCTGGGATGACGTGGACGCCGAGGGTCTGCGGATGTCCGCGCGCGCAACGGCTTTGGATCGCCTCGGTGCACCCGAGGAGGTCGCGGCCGCGGTCGCCTTCCTGGCCTCGGACGACGCCTCGTTCATCACCGGCACCAATCTGGTCGTCGACGGCGGCTGGAGCGTACGAAAGGAGTCCCGGTGAAGATCACCGCGCTCACCACCCACCTGGTCGCGCCACGCTGGTGCTTCCTGCGCATCGATACCGACGAGGGCATCACCGGCTGGGGCGAACCCGTGATCGAGGGTCGCGCGCACACCGTGGCCGCCGCGGTCGACGAACTGGCCGACTATCTCCTCGGCAGGGATCCGATGAGTATCGAGGCGCACTGGCAGGTGCTCAGCAAGGGCGGTTTCTATCGCGGCGGGCCGATCCTGTCCAGTGCGGTGGCGGGTATCGATCAGGCGCTGTGGGATATCACCGGCAAGGCGCTCGGGGTGCCGGTCTGGCAGCTGCTCGGTGGCGCGGTGCGCGATCGGGTACGGGTGTACAGCTGGATCGGCGGTGATCGACCCGATGATGTCGCCGCGGCGGCGCTGGAGCGAAAACAGCAGGGCTTCACCGCGATCAAAATGAACGGTTCGGCCGAACTGGAGGCGATCGACACCCCGCGCGCCACCGCCGCGATCGTCGAACGGGTCGCCGCGGTGCGCGCGGCCACCGGTGACGACTTCGATATCGCCGTGGATTTCCACGGTCGGCTCTCGGTCGCGATGGCGCGGCGGGTGCTGCCGCTGCTGGAGCCCTATGTACCGTTCTTCGTCGAAGAGCCCCTGGTACCCGAGGTGAGCGATCGGATCGGCGAGATCACCGCGGCCACCTCCATTCCCATTGCCACGGGCGAAAGGCTGTACTCCCGTTGGGATTTCGCCACCGTCCTCGATCGCGGCGTCGCCGTCGTGCAACCGGATCTCTCCCACGCGGGCGGTATTTCGGAAGTGCGCCGGATCGCCGCCCTGGCCGAGTCCCGCGATGTGGCACTGGCCCCGCACTGTCCGCTGGGTCCTATCGCGCTGGCCGCCAGTCTGCAGGTGGGATTCGCGACACCCAACCTGCTGATCCAGGAGCAGAGCCTGGGCATTCACTACAACACCGGCTCGGATCTGCTCGACTATCTCCTCGATCCGGCCGTCTTCGCCTACCGCGACGGCTATGTCGAGCGCCCGCGGGCCCCCGGATTGGGTATCGAGATCGATGAGAAGGCGGTGGCGCGCGCCGCCGAGGTAGGGCATCGCTGGCGCAATCCGGTATGGCACCGCCGGGACGGCGCCTTCGCCGAATGGTGAAGCGGCGCAGTCCCGGCGGTGGGCTCCCGACTCAGGCCCCGGCGGAGCCGGAGAGCAGGCCGGAGAGCAGACCGCCGCCCAGGCCCGAGGAGCCGGTGGAGGTTCGCAGGGTCCAGGTGCCGCAGCCGGTGGTGAAGAAGGCGACGTCGGTGGATTGGATTGTGACGGTGGCGGATCCGTTCGTCGCACCGCCGGTCTGCAGGACGGCGGTGGCGCTGGGGGTGAGCGCGGAGAGCCGGGCCCAGGCACAGGTCGACAGCGCGGTGCTGGTGGTGTACGTGCCCGCCTGGATATCGGTGCCGATGGTGAAGATGGAGTCGGTGCCCATGCTGGTGCCGGCCGCGTTCGCGGTGCCGGTGGTGCCCAGTACCGCGGTGGCCGCGAGGGCGAAACCGCTGACCCAGAGTGTCTTGCGCATAGAGGGTGTCCTCAACTAACTGAAACGGATGATTTTCGGAGGCTAGGGGGTCGGGGTCGCCACCGCACCCGAATCCAGGAACCTCACAGGAACGAGGTGTCCGCATCCCCGGGAAGCGCTCCGGTAACCGTATGGTCACGATGATCGAATACCATCGCGGCACAGGGAAGTTCAGCTTCAAGAAGTATGAGGTAGTTGCGTTGACGAGCATTCGTGAGACCCTTGCCGGTGCCCAGGTCGGGTTGGTGCGGCAAGTGGTGAATGTGCTGACCGTGCCGCGGCGCTTGCCGCGGCCGTTCGGGCCCACACTGCGGGATCGGGTGGCGGGCAAGACGGTGCTCATTACCGGCGCGTCCAGCGGCATCGGCCGCGCGCTGGCATTGCGGGTGGCGGACGCCGGGGCGACCGTGGTCGTAACCGCCCGCCGCACAAGTGAATTGGATCAGCTCGCGGCCGAGATCCGGACCCGGGGCGGGCAGGCGTTCGCCATCACCTCGGATCTGTCCACCGCCGAGGGCATCGACAAGCTCGCCGATGAGATGCTGGTCGAGTTCGGCGCACCGGACATTCTGGTGAACAACGCGGGTCGCTCCATCTGGCGGTCGATCGCGGCCTCGGAGCATCGCCTGCACGATTTCGAACGCACCATGCGCATCAATTACTTCGGCCCGGTCGGGCTGATGCTGCGGTTGCTGCCGGAGATGCGCCGCCGGGGTTCGGGCCATGTGGTGTCGAGCTCCTCGCTCGGCGTGATCACCGATGTGCCGCGGTTCTCCGCGTACCTGGGCTCCAAGGCCGCGCTGGAGGCGGTCATGCGGGTGGCGGCGAGCGAATGTCTCGCCGACGGAGTCTCTTTCACCGATGTGCGGCTGCCGCTGGTGGCCACCGATCTGAGCGCCGAACTGGGCTGGACCGGCTATACGGCGCTCTCGGCCGATGCCGCGGTGGATATGCTGGTCGACGCCATCGTGCGCCGCCCCATGCACCTGGAGAATCTGCATGGCGCGCTGTCGATTTGGTTCAATCGCCTGCTGCCGGGGGTGGCCCTGCAGGGCCTGAGCCAGCTGCATCGCATGCTGCCCGATGTGGAGGTCGCGAAAGCGGCTGTGCCGCAGCAGGAGTCGGCGGTGGTCGCCACCGAGATCGCCCCGGTGCCCGCCCGCGACTGAGCACCCGCCCGCAGCACACCGGTTCCCGGCCCCGGACCGCCCGATCACGGGCGGCCGGGCTCGGTTCGGGCCTTCGCGGGTGTTTTCGTTGATTTGCCCGATTGTTGCCCCGGGGTGACATGCCCGCTCTAGCCTCTAACCGGACGATATTGCGATTGCCCACTCTGTTCGATCAACGATGATCTCGGGAGAGGTGCAGGACATGTCGATGCTCCGAAGTGCGTTCAGCGCGACAGGAACAGTAGTATTTCTGACTGCGATGGCCTTCGCCGCCGGGCCCGCGACCGCGGATTCCACCCTCGACGAGGGCGGTTGCACCGCCGGAACCCTCACCTGGCAGGCCAACGGCCCCGGCTTCACCGGTAGCTCGCAGACGCCCGTGGCCAGCAATATCGGCGGCCACCTGGTCGACTGCCACGGCGCGCCCACCGATATCGGGGTCGGCACCATTATCGGCAGCAGCTTCGAACCTGCCGCCACCTGCTACGGCAGTCGAGGTGGCCGCGCCGACCTGCTCGTCATCTGGGACAACGGCCAGAACAGCCACGTCATCGGTACCTGGGAGTGGACGCTTGGCCAACAGTCCACCAACCACCTGAAAATCGTCGGCGGCCTGGGGTCCGGCCACACCCTCCGAATCCTCACCGCCCCGCCCGAGGTCAGCCCCGGCGCGGTCACCGGGTGCATTGTCGGCGGCTTCCACGCCGGCAGCTATCAGGTCCTGGACGCCAGAATCGTCTGAGCCTGATCCGCCGACCGCGAGCTGGCCGACGAGGGGCCCGGGAGCGGGCCGGTGATGGGTGATCGGCGTGCTCGTGGGATCGGTGGGCGGCTCGTATAGTTGGCTCTCGTGGGGATGATGAAGGGCGCCAATGTTCCGGTGCCGGCGAGTGCGGTTCGGGTCGAGCTGGGATGGCGGGCGGGGCCCGGGGTTCCGGATGCCGATGCCTCGGCACTGCTGTTGGTGGCGGGAAAGGTGCGCTCGGACAGCGACTTCGTCTTCTACAACCAGCCCCGGCATCCCTCCGGTTCGGTGCGGCACGAGGGTAAGCAGCAGGGTTCGACGGTGCTCGATGTGCTGTTCGTGGAGCTGGCGCGGGTGGAACCGCAGATCGAGACCATTGTGATCGCGGCCTCCACCTCGGGCGGCACCTTCCGGCAGTTCCAGGGTCTGTACGTGCGGGTGCTCGATGCCGCGAGCGGGGCCGAGATCGCGCGATTCGACAGTGCCGACGCGGGTGCCGAGACCGCGTTCGTGCTGGGTGAACTGTACCGGCGGCAGGGGGCCTGGAAGTTCCGCGCGGTGGGGCAGGGGTATGCCTCCGGCTTGGCCGGGCTGGCAACCGATTTCGGTATTTCGGTGGATGACGAGCCCGCGCCCACCCGGCACGCGGCACCGGCGCCGAGTCGATCCGCGCCCGCACCGCAGCCCTATGCGCCCGCACCGCAGCCGTATACGCCGTCCCCTCCGGTCCCGCCGATGCCGCGGTCCGCGCAGCAGCACATGCCGCCCCCCGTTCAGCCGATGCCGCCGTCCGCGCAGCCGTATTCGCCGTCCGCGCAGCCGTATTCGCCGCAGCCCCAGCAGCACTACGTTCCGCCGCCGCAGTATGCGCCGCCGCCCGCGCCCACCCAGCCGTTCGTCCCCCAGCCCCCGGCGGCCCCGGTGAACCTGGCCAAGATCGCGCTGACCAAGGACGCGCCGACGGTCTCGCTCACCAAATCCGGTGTCACCGGCGGCACCATGCGCTTCAACCTCAACTGGGGCATGGACCGCGGCACCGGCCTGTTCGGCCGCAAGCGCAATGACCTCGACCTGGATCTGTGCTGCTTCTACGAATTGGTCAATGGCGCAATCGGTTCCGTGCGCGCCCTGGACCGCCGCTTCGGCGACCTGAACAATCCGCCGTTCATCCGCCTGGACCAGGACGATCGCACCGGTTCCAGCGCGACGGGCGAGAATATCGACATCAACCTGGATTTCACCCGATTCTTCCGCCGCATCCTGGTATTCACCTCGATTTACGAGGGCGCACGGGATTTCCGCGGCGTCCACGCCACCGCCACCCTCTACCCGCTCAACAGCCCGCCGATCGAAATGACCCTGGACGGCTGCACCAACGACTCCCGCGATGCCGTGCTGGCCGTCATCGAGAACATCAACGGCGAGTTGGTGGTTCGGCGCGAATGCACCTTCATCCGCCCACCCGCCGGTCGTCCCGGTGCGGGCATCGCCGAAATCGTCCGCCTCTACAACTGGAACTTCGAGATCAAGGCGGGCCGCGGCAAGGACTGACGGCCGCCGCATTATTCCCCATCCGGTTTGCGCTCAGGCCGATTCATACGGCATCTTTGCGGGCGAAGGCGGTGCAGTGATGTTGGAACATCTGACGGTAGGGCTCGGCTGGGATCCGGCGCAGCCCAAGTGGTTCGGGCGGTCCCTGGACATCGATCTGAATGTGGCGGCGCTGATGTTCAGCGCGGACAGGCTGGTCGATGTGGTGTACCACGAGCAGTTGAGCTCGGTGGACGGATCGATTCGGCACGGCGGCGACAGTCTGACGGGGGAGGGCCGGGGTGATGACGAGGTCATCGGAATCGATCTGACCCGGATCGATCCGAATGTGACCGCGGTGGTGTTGTTGGTGACCTGCTACACCGGGCAGAACCTCGACGAGGTCGAGAACGCGTTCTGCCGCTTGGTGAGTGGCGCCGAGGAGACCGAGTTCCGGCGGTTCGAACTCAGCGGCCTGCCCTATCCCGGGCTCGTTGTCGGCGTGCTGATCCGGGGACTCGCCGGATGGGAGTTCCGGGATATCGGCACCGGGGTCGCGGCGCGGCATCCGGTCGAGGCCGCACCGCTGCTCGGGGCCTATCTCAGCTGAGGGTCATGCACCCCGCTTGATCTGATCCAGCACCGCGGCGGTCTGGGCATTGGCGCCCAAGGCATTCGGATGCAGGGGGTAAGCAGCGCCGGGGACGTTGTGCGGTGAGGAGAAGGCGATGCCCTCGACGTAGCGGGTGGCGGCGGGCTGGCACACGTCATGGCCGGTGCTGGGGGTGTAGGTATTGACCAATTCGGTGTGCGATGCGGCCGCCACCCGGGCGAGCATGGCGTTCATCTGGGCGAATTTATCTCGGAGATATGTGATGTCGATATCGGCGGCGGGCAGATCGGGGCGGCAGCCCTTACCGCTGACGGGCAGCGCGTTCAGGTAATCGACCAGCAGCACACGGGCTTTGGGCGCGCGCTCGCGGATTCCGGCGATGGTGGCCTGGATCAGCGGTGCGGCGGCATCGATGCGCGCGGTCACCGGATCGGTGACATCCGCGGGCGAGGCGATGGCGCAGGCCGGGGTTTCGGTCTCGGACGCGGCGGCCGGGACCAGTTGCAGGCAGCGCGAGGCCAGGGTGGGGAAGCCGATGTCATTGCCGCCGATGCCGACGGTGACCAGATCCGTTGTCGCGGTGAGCTTGTCGAACTGCGGCGGATTGATCCCGCCCAGCGGTAGCTCCTGGGCGGTGGTCATATCGACGGTGGTGGCCGAGGCGCAGCTGGCATCGCGGAAGTTCGTGATACCCAGCGCGGCCGCCACCTGATGGGGATAGTTCGAGGAGGACTGCACGCAGTCCACCGGCACATCGGTGGTGGTCGGTGGCAGCGTGGTGAAGACCGCCGCGGTCCAGGAATCACCGAGCGCGACGTACTCCCGATACGTCGCGGTATCGGCATGAGCCGGAAGCGAAGTGCAGCACACTGTGAGCACACCCAGTGTCACCAGGGTGTTTCGGGTGGAGCGCGGAGCCATCACTGCGGGCGAACCTCCGGATTCGGTGTGGGCGAATTTTCGGCAATGCGAGTCTCGCCCCCGATGCGAGGTTTACCGGGGACCCCGTGCGGCGCGGCGACCTGCGCGCCACCATCGTCGCGCAACTCGACGATATCGAGAACGCGCCCGGTGATCGGCCGGTCCGCATCAAACGAGTCGGCCGGTCCGCCAAGCGCTGACCGCGGGGCGCGAAATCAGTTGCGGGCCTTCGCGGAGACCCGCATTCCGTCCATGGTCACCGCGAGCAGTCGCTCGGCGGCCTCGGGGGTGGTCTCACATGCGACGCCGATGCCGTGGCCCAATCGGAGCAGGTCGCGCGGTTCGATATCGGTGCGAATAGTGCCTTCGGACTGCGCGCCCTCGAGCAGCGCGGTCGCGGCGGCGTTGATCGCCGTGCGGCACAGCGTGAAGGTCGGTGAGTCATGATCCATACCGGCCTTGAGGGTGGTGGCCAGACTGCGATTGGCCATCACCCAGTTCACCTGCTCCCGCAACCACAGTTCGAGAGCCGTTGTGGGCGTATTGCTTTCGAGTAGTTCGTGGGCGCGCTGGCTGAGCTGTTCGATATTGGACCGGTAGACGGTCTCGATCAGCGCCTCGCGATGGGGGAAGTGCCGGTAGAGGGTGCCGATGCCGATTCCCGCCCGGCGGGCGATCTCCTCCAGCGCGGCCTCGGGGCCCAGCTCGGCGAAGGCCGCCTGCGCGGTCGAGACAATGCGCTCGTAATTGCGCCGGGCGTCGGCGCGCATCGGCTTTGCGGTCGGCGGTGCTTCCACGAACCCTCCACTGGAAAACGGATGGACCCTCCGGATAGGCTTGCGCAAATGGAGGAACCCTCCATATGATAACTCCGGTGGAAACGGAGGATGCCTCCGTTTGATTCCTAACCTCTGGAGCTTCTCTTGTCGACCGCTCTCACCTCGAATAACGCTGTCTCCAGCACGTCCGCCGCGACCGTACCCCGGGCGCGGCAACCCCGCCCGGGCCTCGTCCTGGCCATCCTGCTGACCTGCCAATTGATGATCGTCCTGGACATCACCGTGATGAATGTGGCGCTGCCCCGCATTCAATCCGAGCTGCACTTCACCCCGGCCGGCCTGTCCTGGGTGATGAATGCCTACACCCTGGTCTTCGGCGGATTACTGCTGCTCGGCGGGCGCGCCGGTGACCTGCTCGGCCGCCGCGCCCTCTTCATCGCCGGGGCCGCGCTGTTCACCCTGGCCTCGCTGGCGGGCGGGCTCGCACCCTCGGCCACCTGGCTACTCATCGCCCGGATCGGCCAGGGCCTCGGCGCGGCCATGGCCGCACCCAATACCCTGGCCCTGCTGACCACCACCTTCGCCGATCCCAAGGCGCGCATGCGAGTACTGGCGCTGTTCTCCGGAATGTCCAGTGCCGGTTTCGCTATCGGCCTCATCGTCGGCGGTCTGCTCACCCAGTGGCTGAGCTGGCGCTCGGTGCTGTTCATCAATGTGCCGTCCGGTCTGCTCGTGGTGCTGCTGGCGCTGCGCTATCTGCCTGCGGCACAACGGCAACCGGCGCGGCTCGACCTGCCCGGCGCGCTCACCGCCACCACCGGTGTGGCCGCCCTGGTCTACGGATTCATCAGCGCCGCCGCGCACGGCTGGGGCACCACCGAGACCGATATCCCGCTCGCGGCCGGGGCCGTGCTGATCGCGGCCTTCCTGGCCATCGAGTCGCGGGTGGCGCAACCACTGCTCCCGCTGCGCCTGTTCGCCGACCGCAATCGGGCCGCCGCCTACGCGAGCATGTTCCTGGCGCCCATGGCGGGTATGTCGATGTTCTTCTTCCTGACCCAGTTCCTGCAGGATGTGCTCGGATTGAGTGCGCTGGCAACCGGTTTCGCTTTCCTGCCCACCGCCGTACTCATGTTCACCATGATTCGCGCGATTCCGCGGCTGCTGCCGCGCTTCGGCCCGCGGCCCTTGACCATGACCGGTGCGGCGTCGATGGTGGCGGGCCTGGTGCTGCTGACCCGGCTGACCCCGGACACCGGCTACTTTCCGCTGCTGTTCCTCGCGATGCTGTTCATGGGCTGCGGTATCGGCCTGGCGGTCGCACCGCTGAGTGTGATCATCATGTCGAATGTCGAACCGCACGAGGCCGGTGCCGCGGGCGGCGCCATGCAGACCCTGCAGCAAACCGGCGCCGCACTCGGATTGGCCATCCTGGTCACGGTTTTCGGCAGTGCGGCGCGCGGCGCGGGTGGTTCGCCCCAGCACGCGCTGGTCGGTGGAATGACGACGGCGTTCGCCGCTGCGGCGGGAATCGCGGCGCTGACCTTCGCCGTGGCGCTCATTTTCCGGAACCCGCGCCCGGCGGTCCGCACTCGCTGAATAATTGCCGGTCGACACGCGGGAAGGGTGTGCTCCGCGGGGCGCTCGCCGATCTCTGCGAGGATGTGTCGGCTTGCTCTGTGTTCGCCCAGCGTACTTCGTCTAGCTGCTGCTTCGCCGGTCACCGCGGGTGTCGCCGGTGCCGCGGCCCGGGATCCGGAGGTGTCCATGCAGGATCGGAAGTCGACTCGTGGACCCCGCACACTGGTCGACCTGGTGGCCACTCGAATCGCGGAAACCCCAGGCAGAACCGCGTTTTCGTTTGTCGAGCAGCGGGGGGCCGCGGAGCGGATCGACTACCGTCGGCTCGGGGATCGGGTGGCCGGGGTGGCGCGGCAGGTACTGGCCGCGACCGCACCCGGCGATCGCGTGGTCCTACTGTGCCCGCCCGGTATGGATTTCGCGTTCGCGTTCTATGCCTGTCTGGTGACCGGTCGTATCGCGGTCGCGGTGAGTCTGCCGTCTTCGACCCGGCAGCTCTCGACGCTGACCGGAATCATTCGGGACAGCGGTGCGGTGGCGGCGATCGTGCCGCTCTCGGCGATCCCGATCACCAGTGCCCAGCTCGGCGTTGACATTCGCATCATCGACAGTGACGCCGCCGACCCGGAGGCGGTGTGGTCGGGGGAGCTGGAGTCGGCTCCGGGCCCGGACGATATCGCCTTCCTCCAGTACACCTCGGGTTCGACCGGCACCCCCAAGGGGGTGTCGGTCCTGCACCGCAATCTGCTGCACAATCTCGGGCTCATCACCTCGAAATGCGCACTGACCCCGGATGTCTCGGTCGTCTCCTGGTTGCCCCCTTTTCACGATATGGGCCTGATCCAGGGGCTGCTGCTCCCGGCGTTCGTCGGAGCGCCGGGCACCCTCATGTCGCCCATGACCTTCCTGCGCGATCCGCTCACCTGGCTGCGCGAGATCTCCGGTAAGCCCGATGTCCTGGCGGGCGGCCCCAACCTGGCCTACGGTCTCTGCCTCAAACGCGTATCGCCCTCGGACGCGGCGCAATTGGACCTGAGCGGCTGGCGCATCGCCTTCGCCGGCGCCGAGCCGATCGATCCGAACACCCTGCGCAGATTCGCGGAGATGTTCGCGGTGAGCGGTTTTCGCGACACCAGCTTCGTGCCGATGTACGGACTGGCCGAATCCACCCTCTATGTCAATGGCGGTCTGCTCGGGATCGGCGCGAGCTCGCGGGTATTCGCGGTCGAGGAGCTCGAGCGCGGCAGCGCCGTCGCGGACCCCGGTGGTCGCGAACTGCTGAGTATGGGTCCGGTGGAACCGGATTCGACCGTCGTGGTCGATCCCGAGACCCGGGTGCGCTGCGCGCCCAACCGGGTCGGTGAGATCTGGCTGCACGGACCGAGTGTCGCGGCGGGCTACTGGAACAAGCCGGAGCAGACCGAGCGCACCTTCGCCGCGCGGATCGCGCACGAGGACGGTCCGGCCTATCTGCGCACCGGCGATCTCGGATTCCTGTGCGACGGAGAGCTTTACGTCTCCGGCCGAATCAAGGAGCTGATGATCGTGCACGGGCGCAATATCTTCCCGCAGGATATCGAGCGCACCATCGTGTCCAGTCATCCGACGCTGCGCCCCGGCGGCTGCGCGGTCTTCGCGGCCAGTATCGATGACCAGGAGCGCGTCATGGTCGTGCAGGAGTTGGCCGACGAGCCCGAGAGCGCCGAGGCGCTGGCGACCTCCATCCGCGACATAGTCAGCCGCGTGCACGCCATCAGCCTGCACCGCGTCGTCTTCGTCGGAAAGGGCGAGGTGCCCAAGACCACCAGCGGCAAAGTTCAACGACAGCGTCTGCGTGAGCATTACTCATCGGTGACGGCCCTACAGGAGAGTGGTATATGACATCAGCGGCAGATGGCACGACCGTGCTCGAATTCTTCGTGGAGTGGGCCGCACGGAGATTGGGCAGGGATACGGTCGATCCGAAGCTACCGCTGACCTCGCTGGGACTGGATTCGGTTCAGGCCGCGGAATTGATGACGATTCTCGAGGATCGCTTCGATACCGAGATCACCGCCGAGGAGATCTTCGACGGTCTGACGCTCGCGGCGGTGGCGGAGAAGGTGAATGGGCCGACCCCGCCGCGCTCGGACGATATGCGGTTCAGCCTGCTGTTCTTCTCCAGCGATGCCCAGCAGCACGCCGACGGGCGCTATCGGCTGCTACTGGACAGCGCTCGCTTCGCCGATGCGCACGGCTTCGAATCCATCTGGATTCCCGAGCGGCATTTCCACAAGTTCGGCGGCCTGTATCCCAATCCGGCGGTACTCGGCGCGGCGCTGGCCGCCAGCACCGAACGGGTGCGCATTCGCGCGGGCAGTGTGGTGCTGCCACTGCACAATCCGGTCCGGGTGGCCGAGGACTGGTCGATCGTGGACAACCTGTCGAACGGGCGGGTGGACGTCGCCTTCGCCACCGGCTGGAATGTCGACGACTTCGTGCTGGCGGACCACAATTACGCCGATCGGGTGACGCTCACCAAATCCGGAATGGAAGCGGTGCAACAGCTCTGGCGCGGTGAGTCGATCACGCTGCCCAATGGCGCCGGCGAGGACCGCTCGGTGCGCATCTTCCCGACCCCGGTGCAGCATACGCTGCCGACCTGGCTCACCTGCAGCGGCAGTATCGAGCGCTTCGAAATGGCCGGTGCGCTCGGGGTGAATGTGCTGACCGCACTGCTGTTCCAAGAGGTGGATGAGCTGGCCGACAAACTCGCCGCCTATCGCAAGGCGCTGGCCCGCAACGGCCACGGCATCGAGACGGGCACCGTCACCGTCATGCTGCACACCTATGTCGGCCCGACCGATCTCGCGGTGCGCAAAACCGTCGAAGGCCCGTTCAAGAGTTACCTCGAGGATTCGGTGGATCTGTGGCGGCGCGGCTCCGAGGCGCTGGAGAGTCTGGACGAGAAGTCGCGATCCAAGGTGCTGGATTTCGCGTTCGAGCGCTATTACCGGAACAACGGATTGTTCGGCACCCCGGATTCCACCCTGCCGATGGTGCGGCGACTGCGTGAGATCGGCGTGGACGAGATCGCCTGTCTGGTCGATTTCGGAATTCCCGATACCGATGTGCTGGCGGGGCTCGAATCCCTTGCCGCACTGAGTGAAAAGGCTTTGACCGCGTAGGAAGTATTCCCCGTTTCACCGATACAGGAGAATAATGACCGGCGATCGTTCACGTCCTTTTCCGCTCTCCGCTGCCCAGCAGGGAATTTGGTACGCGCAACAGTTGACCGGATCGACACCCTTTTCCAACGCACTCTGCATCGATCTGCGCGGCGCGCTCGATATCGATCTGCTGATGGCCTCGTTCTGGCGCGGGGCGGGGGAGTTGGAGGCCGCCCGCCTGCGCCTGATCGAATCGGACGGCGCCGTGGTGCAGGTGATCGACCGGCCCCTGGACGAGCCGCTGCGACTGCTGGATCTGCGCTCGGAGGCCGATCCCGTTGCCGCGGCGCAGGAGTGGATGCGCGCGGAGTACACCAGCCCGGTCGATCTGCAACGTGATCGGCTGATCGCGACCGCGGTGCTGCGCATCGCGGAAGACCGCTGGTTCTGGTACGTGCGTGCCCATCATGTCGCCATGGACGGACTCGCCGCCACCACCCTGCTGTCCCGGGTCGGTGAGCTGTACACCGCCGCGGTGGAAGGTCGGGAACCGGCCGCCGCCCGGAATCAGGGGCTGGCCGAACTGGTCGCCGCCGACGAACAGTACCGGGAGTCGGCGCGTTTCGAGACCGACCGGGAATTCTGGCTCGAACAGCTACGGGGACTCCCGGCGCCGGTGAGCCTGGCGGATCGCAGTGCGCAGGCCGACGCGCATCCGATCTCGGTGAGCGGGGTGCTGCCCGCCGAAACCGGTGCGCTGCTCGACGGTGTGGTCAAGGCCGCCTCGACCAATCCCGCCGCGGTCATGCTGGCGGCCTTCGGCGTCTTCCTGGGCCGGATGACCGACAGCGACGATATCGTGCTGAGCCTGCCGGTCTCGGCCCGTGTCACCACCGCCGCACTGCGCTCGGGCGGCATGCTCGCCAATACGCTGCCGTTCCGAATCCTGTTGGGGCCCAACGTAACCACCGGCGAACTGATCGGCGCGGCGCAGCGGCGGCTGATCGAGGTGATGCGCCGCCAGCGCTACCGGCAGGAGGACATGTTCCGCGATCTCGGCCGGTCGACCCCGCAGACCCAGGTCTTCGGACCGTATGTCGACCTGATGCTGTTCGATACCACCATTTCCCTGGGGCCGATCCAGGGGTACTGGGAGGTGCTGACGCCCGGCCTGGTCTCCGATCTGTCGGTGAGCGTCTACTCGGCCGCGGAATCCGGGGCGACCTGTGTCGATTTCGTGGGTAACCACACGCTGTACACCCCGGAAGACCTGGCGCGGCACCACGATCGGTTCCTGCGCTTCTTCCACGAATTCCTGCGCGCGGCCGCCGATCCCGGCACGCGCGTCCGCGATATCGATCTCCTGGCACCCGGGGAACGGGATCGGGTGCTGCGGCAGTGGAACGACACCGCCGTGCCGATCGCACCGGCGACGCTGGTGGACATGTTCGCCCGGCAGGCCGGGGCCACCCCCGAGGGCATCGCCGCGATCGATGGGGAACGCCGAATCACCTACCGGCAGTTGGATATCCGCGCGAACCAGTTGGCAGCGGTGCTGGCCGGACAGGGCGCGGGCCCGGAGAGCATTGTCGCGGTGGCGCTGCCCAAGAGCATCGAGTTGCTCACCGCGATCGTGGCGATTCTGCGGACCGGCGCGGCCTACCTGCCCCTGGACCCGGCCTCCCCGGCCGAGCGCATCGCCTACATCCTGGCCGATGCCGAGCCCGCCCTCGCCGTCATCGACGACTCCACCGCCGCACTCGTGCGCGGGGCACAGGTGCCGCGCCTGCACATCGACCGGATGCCCGATGGCTCGGCCACCGCGCCACCGCGCGCGCCGCGTCCGGACAATATCGCGTACATCATCTACACCTCCGGCACCACCGGAAATCCCAAGGGCGTGGCCGTGACCCACGCCAATGCGATCTCACTGTTCGCCAGTACGCACTCCTGGACCGGTTTCGGCGTCGAGGATGTCTGGACCTGGTGCCATTCCCAGGCATTCGACGTCTCGGTCTGGGAGATCTGGGGTGCGCTGCTGTACGGCGGCCGGGTGGTCGTGGTGCCGCGCGAGGTGGCGTACGCCCCCGCCGAGCTATGGGATCTGATCGTCGAACAGGGTGCGACCATCCTCACCCAGACGCCCTCGGCCTTCTACGCGCTGCTCGAATCCGGGCGCGCCGAGGCCGCGCTGTCCGCGCTGCGCATGGTCGTGTTCTGCGGTGAATCCCTGGACCCCAGCCGGTTACGGCGCTGGCAGCCGGACGGCGCGCCGGGTCCGCTGCTGGTGAATATGTACGGAATCACCGAGACCACCGTGCACGGCACCGAAGGGCCGCTCACGCCCGCGCACCTGCGCGGTGAACTCGGTGTCAGCCCGATCGGCGTCCCGCTGGCCAATGTGCGTGTGTACGTGCTGGATTCGTGGCTGCGGCCGGTCCCGGTGGGTGTGGCGGGCGAGCTGTACATGGCGGGGAACCAGGTGGCCCGCGGATACCACGCCCGCCCGGCCCTGACCGGATCCCGTTTCGTCGCGGACCCTTTCGGGGCCGGTGGGCGGATGTACCGCAGCGGCGATATCGTCCGCTGGACGGCGGCGGGTGCGCTGGAGTACATCGGGCGCAGTGACGAGCAGGTCAAGATCCGTGGTTTCCGCGTCGAACTCGGTGAGATCGAGACGGTGCTCGCCGCCCAGGACGCCGTGGCGCAGGCCGTGGTCACCACCCATACCCCCGCACCGGTCACCCCGGAGGCGGCCCCGGCCGCCCAGCTGGTCGCCTACCTCGTCCCCGATGCGCGTACCGCACCCGTGGCGGCCAAATGCCTGGAGCTGCAACGCGAAGGCGCGTTCGAGGCGGACTGGCTGCACGAGCTGCCCAACGGCATGCCGATCGTGGGCCGGAACCGCTCGAATATCGAATTCCTCTACGAGGAGATCTTCGAGCGTGAGGAGTACTGCCATGCCGGGCTGACGATTCCCGCGACCGGATACATCGTCGATATCGGCGCGCACGTCGGCATGTTCTCGATCTACGCGAAACGGAAATCGCCCGCGGTCAAGATCTTCGCGGTCGAGCCGATGCCGGAACTGCGCAGGATGTACGAGGCCAATTCGGCGCTGCACGATCTCGATGCCACCCTCATCCCGTATGCCATCGGCGCCGAGGCCGCCACCGACACCTTCACCTACTACCCGGAAATGTCGCTGATGTCGGGGCGCGGTTCGGACAGTCGCGTCCAGCACGACATCCTGGAATCTTTCCTGCACAACGAATTCCACTCCGAGAGCCAGGAGCTGGGGGAGAGCTATGTCGATCAGCTGATCGAGGACCGGCTCGATTTCGTCCAGGTCGAGGTGCCGATTCGGAGTCTGTCGCACATCATCGGCGAATACGGCATTCCGCGCATCGATCTGCTCAAGCTCGATGTCGAGGGCAGTGAACTCGACGCGTTGCTCGGTATCGAGCCCCGTCACTGGCCGCTGATCGATCGCATGTGCATCGAGGTGCACGATGTGCGGGGTCGACTCGCCGCCATCGAGGAACTGCTGCGCGGGCATGGGTTCTCGGTGCAGGCGGAGGTCTCGCCGAATGTGATGGGCACGGATCTGCACATCGTGTACGCGGTCCGCGGTACCGCCCAACTGGGTGCGTTCAGTGTCGACGGCAAGGAGACAGATCTCCTCGCCCCACACGAGAAGTGGAGTGCCCCGGCATTTCTCGGCAAACTGCTGCGCGAGCGACTGGCCGACCGGCTGCCCGCCTACATGGTGCCGGATGTGATCATGCTGCTGGACGCGCTGCCCCTGACGGTGAACGGCAAGGTGAACAAGGCCGCCCTGCCCGAGCCGGTCGCCGCGCGCGCGGTCTATCGCGCTCCCGCCACGCCGGTGGAACAGCTGGTGGCCGAGGTGTTCGCCGAGGTGCTCGGCGTGGACCGGGTCGGTCTCGGCGACGACTTCTTCGAACTGGGCGGAAACTCGTTGTCGGCCACCAGGTTGTCCGCGCGCCTGGCCGAAGGTGCGGGGGTGCCGGTCGCGGTGCGCGATATCTTCGACCGCTCCGCGGTCGGGGAGCTGGCGGGCCTGCTGACCGCACGGGTGGCGGGGATACCGGCGCTCTCCGCGAGCCTACCGCTGGGACCGCGCCCGCGACCGGAACGGATCCCGCTGTCCTATGCCCAGCAACGGATGTGGTTCGTCAACCGCTTCGATCCGGCGTCGGTGGCCTACAGCATTCCCATCGTGCTGCGCCTGCGCGGTGCGGTGGACACCGCCGCGCTGGCCGCGGCGGTAGGGGATCTGCTGGACCGTCACGAGGTGCTGCGCACCAGGTATCCCGATATCGACGGCGTACCCCATCAACTCATCCTGCCGGTCGCCGAGGTCGTCGCGACCGCCGAGGTGAATCTGACCCCGCTGCCCGTGCGCCCCGAGGAGCTCGCGACGGTGATCGATGCCGCGGTGCGGGTGGGTATGGATGTGGCGCACCAGGTTCCGGTGCGCGTGCGGCTGCTGGAGCCGGCGCCGCAGGAGTGCGTCCTGTTGCTGGTGGTGCACCACATCGCCGCCGACGGCTTCTCCATGGCGCCGCTGGCGCGCGATCTGGGAACCGCTTACCTCGCCCGATGTGCCGGGCGCGCGCCGGAGTGGTCACCGCTGCCGGTGCAGTACGCCGATTACGCGCTGTGGCAACGGGAGTCGCTCGGTGCTGCGGCCGATCCGGAATCATTGCTCGCACGCCAGCTCGGGTATTGGACCGGGCAGTTGCGGGAGCTGCCCGAACTGGAATTGCCGACCGATCGACCGCGGCCGGCGGTGGCCTCGCATACGGGGGCGACCCACGGCTTCACCCTGGATCCGGAACTGGTCGCCGGTGTGCGGGCGCTCGCCCACGCGCGCGGGGTGACCGTCTTCATGGTCTTCCACGCGGCGCTCACGATCGTGCTGTCACGCTTGTCCGGGAGCGCCGATATCGCCATCGGTTCACCGGTCTCCGGGCGTGGCGTCGCGGAGCTGGACGATCTGATCGGCATGTTCGTCAATACCGTCGTACTGCGCACCCGGGTGGACGAGTCGGCCTCGTTCGCGGAGTTGCTGGCGGACCTGCGCGGTGTGGACCTGGATGCGTTCGCGCACACCGATATTCCCTTCGAACAGGTGGTGGAGGCCCTCGATCCGGTGCGCAGCCAGGCGCACCATCCGCTGTTCCGGGTCATGCTGGCCTTCCACAATCTCGATCGGGTCCGGCTCGAACTGCCCGGGGTGGTGGTGACGGCCACCGGTGCGGAGACCGGGATCGAACGCTTCGATCTGACCTTCACCCTGACCGACGCCCCCGATCGCACCGGCGCGGTTCCGGTCGAACTGGGTTATGCCACCGACCTTTTCGAGGCGAGCACGATCGCGAGGCTGGCCGATCGGCTGCTGCGGGTACTGCGCGCGGTGACCACCGCGCCGGAAATCCGGGTGCGGGATATCGACCTGCTCCCGGTGTCCGAGCGGGAGCTGCTGGTGCGCGAGTGGGGGCTGCGGGGCCTGGACTCCCGATATGAGCCGATGACGCTGCCCGGCCTGCTGGCGGCGGCGGTCGCGGAGCCGGATCGGGTCGCCGTCGTGGACGGAGACCGCCGACTCACCTACCGGGAACTGGATGAACACTCCAATCGTTTGGCGCGGTATCTGATCGAGGCCGGTGTCGGCGCTGAATCGGTTGTCGCGGTGGGTGTTCCGCGCTCGCTGGAATGGGTGCTCGCGGTGTGGGCGATCGCCAAGTCCGGGGCGGCCTTCGTCTCGGTCGATCCGGCGCACCCGCTCGAGCGGAACCGCTACGTCTGCGCCGATTCCGCTGTGCGGGTGGGTATTACGCTCGATCGGCATCGGCCCGCCCTCCCGATGGCGGGTTCGTCATGGCTGGTGCTCGATGACCCGGACACCGCGGTGGCGATCGCGCGCTGCTCCGACGGCGCGGTGACCCGCGCACCGCGGGCGGCGAATATCGCCTACGTCGTCTACACCTCCGGCTCGACCGGTCGCCCGAAGGGTGTGGAGGTCACGCACGCCGGTATCGCGGCGGTGGTCGCCGATCATGTGCGCCGGTGCGGCGTGGACGCGGATTCGCGCGTGCTGGCCGTGGCCGCGCGCACCTTCGACGCGGCGATTCTGGAACTGCTGCTGGCGGTGTCACGGGGTGCGGCACTGGTGCTGGCCCCCGCGGACGTATATGGCGGGCAACCACTGTGGGAGCTGCTGCGCGCGCAGCGGATCAGCCACGCGTTCCTCACCCCTGCGGTGGCGCTGTCGCTGGATCCGGCCGGCCTGGACGCATTGCGCGTGGTGCTCACCGGCGGTGATCAATGCTCACCGCAACTGGTCGCACGCTGGTCCGGCACCGATGCGGCGGGCCTGCGGCGGGTGCACAACCTGTACGGCCCGGCCGAGGCCACCATCTGGGTGACCGGTACGGAACTGCGGCCGGACGCCCCCGTGACCATGGGTTCGCCCATCGCGGGGATGGGCGTGCTGGTGCTGGACGGCTGGCTGCGTCCGGTTCCGGCCGGGGTAGTCGGGGAGCTGTACGTCTCGGGACCCGGTGTGGCGCGCGGATATCGGGGACGGGCGGGGTTGACGGCCGAGCGCTTCGTGGCCGATCCTTTCGGCGCGGCGGGTGAGCGGCTGTACCGGACCGGTGACCTGGTCCGCTGGCAGTCGGGTGAATCCGATACGGGCACACTAGTTTTCGTCGGCCGATCGGATTTCCAGGTGAAGGTGCGCGGTCAGCGCCTGGAACTCGGTGAGGTCGAGTCCGCTCTGACCGCCCTGCCGACGGTGGCGCAGGCCGTCGTCGCGGTGCACGCTCCGGCCGAGGGCGACCGAGTGCGGTTGGTGGCCTACGTGGTCGCCGCCCCGGGGAGCACGGCCGATCCGGTGCGGATTCGGCAGGCGATGGCCGATCGCCTGCCCGGCTATCTGGTGCCCGATATCGTCATGCCGCTCGATTACCTGCCCCTGACCGGCAGCGGCAAGGTGGATCGCCGCGCCCTGCCGGAACCGGTGCTCATCTCCCGTGAGTACCGCGCCCCGTCGACGCCCGCCGAGGATATCGTCGCCGGCGTTTTCGCCGAGGTGCTCGGGGTGGAACGGGTGAGCGTCGACGACGACTTCTTCGCCCTGGGCGGCGATTCGATCGTCTCCATCCAGGTGGTGGCCAAGGCGCGGGCGCGCGGTGTGGTGTTCGGTCCGCGTGATGTCTTCGAACAGCGCACGGCGGCCGGACTCGCGCTGATCGCCGCCGCCGACACCGGGGCGGCGGCCGAACCGCCCGGCGGTGGGGTCGGCGCGATGCCGTTGCTGCCGGTGGCACGGTGGATGATGGAGTGGCAGAACGGTTTCGACCGCTTCGAACAGCATATGGTGCTGCCGCTCCCGGTCGGGATCACCGAATCCGCGGTGGTCGCGGCGGTGGCCGCGCTGCTGGATCGGCACGATGTGCTGCGCTCTCGGCTCGAACGCGATTCCGCGGGCGAATGGTGCCTGGTGGTCGGTCCGCGGGGCAGCGTCGAGGCCACGTCTCTGCTGCACCGCGCGGGGTTCGACGCCGAGGCCGATGAGGTCGAGACGATCGCCGCCGCTGTGGATACCGCTGCGCGCGAACTGAATCCGGCCGATGGCAGCATGGCGCGGTTCCACTGGCTCGATGCGGGAGCCGCCGCCCCCGGTCGGTTGCTGGTGGTCGTCCATCACCTCGCGGTCGACGGGGTGTCCTGGCGCGTCCTGGCCCCGGATCTGCTGTCCGCGTTCGAGCAGCTCGAATCCGGTGCCGAGACACCGGTATTGGCTCCGGTGGGCACCTCGGTACGGCGGTGGGCGCACGGGCTGGCGGCCGAGGCCGTGCATCCCGCACGCGTTCGCGAACTGGACCTGTGGCGATCGATGATCGCCGGGACCGACCCCGCCTGGGGCGGACGCGAACTCGATCCCGAGATCGATACCGCCGCAACGCTGGAACAGGTCGACCTGCGGCTGCCCGAGACGGTGACGCGATCCTTGCTGTCCCGGGTTCCGGCGGTCTTCCACGGCAGGGTGAACGACGGTCTGCTCGCCGGTTTGGCCGTGGCGGTGGCACTGTGGCGTGCGCGGCGCGGTGTGGACGAGGCGTCGGTGTTGCTGCGCCTGGAGGGCCACGGTCGTGAGGAGCAGGTGATCGGCGGTGCGGATCTCTCGCGCACGGTGGGCTGGTTCACCTCGATGTTCCCGGTCCGCTTCGACCTGGCGGGTATCGACCTGGCCGAGGTGCGCGCCGGCGGTGCGGCGGTGGCGGCGGCCGTGCTGTCGGTCAAGGAGAGGCTGAACTCGCTGCCGGACAGGGGAATCGGCTACGGACTGCTGCGCTACCTCAATGCCGAGACCGCCGCGCTGCTGCCCAACCGGATGCCGGGCCGGATCGGCTTCAACTACCTGGGCCGCGTCTCGGGCTCCGAGGCCGGTCTCATCCGAACCCCGGCTCCCCGGGATTCGGGGATGCCGGTGACCCTGGCCGTGGATATCAATGCCATTGTCATCGATGACAGTTTGCGAGCCGAGCTGAGGTTCCCGGGCCTGCTGCTGGACCGCGCCGAGATCGAAGAGCTGGCGCTGCTGTGGTCGCAGGTATTGACCGCGATCGTCGAGCACGCCGAAAACCCCACCGCGGGTGGACATTCCCCCTCGGATTTCCCGCTGGCGGAACTGGTCCAGTCCGAGGTGGTCGCACTCGAAAGCGCCTACCCGGGGCTCACCGATATCTGGCCGGTGACACCCTTGCAGGCCGGACTGCTATTCCACGCCGAACTGGCCGGGGCCGATGACGAGGCCGATACCTATATCGCGCAGATGGTGTTGCGCCTGCACGGTCCGGTGGCGGTCGATCGCCTGCGCGCGGCCGCACGGGCGCTGCTGGATCGGCATCGGATCCTGCGCGCGGCCTTCGCGACGACCGGTCGCGGTACGAAGGTGGCCGTCGTCCGCGATGGCGTCGAATTGCCGTGGCAGGTGGCGGATCTCACCGACAGCCCCGACCCGGACACCGCGCTGGACGCACTCGCCGCCACGGAGAAGGCGCACCGGTTCGACCCGGCCGCCGCTCCGTTGATTCGCTTCACCGTGGCCCGGTTGGACGCGGATCGGTGGGCGCTGATCCTGACCAACCACCACCTCATTCTCGACGGCTGGTCCTACCCGCTGCTGGTCACGGACTTGTTCACGCACTACGGCAGCGGTGCCGCCGCACCCGCCGGATCGTATCGAGACTTCCTGGCGTGGTTGGCAAGTCGCGATCGGGATGCCGCGCTGGCCGCGTGGACGCGGGCGCTCGACGGTGCCGAGCCGACCCTGGTCGCCGACGGCGCGGTCGACGGCGCGGTGGCCGAGGAATGGATCACCATCGATGCCGCGGTGGCCCGCGACTTGGCCGCGACCGCCGCCCGCACCGGGGTCACGGTGAATACCGTGCTGCAATCGGCGTGGGCAATGATGGTGGCGCAGTTGACCGGCCGCGCCGACGTGCTCTTCGGGGCGACCGTATCGGGCCGTCCGGGCGATCTCGCCGAGGCCGAGCGCACCATCGGGCTGTTCGTGAACACCATCCCCACCCGGATTCGACTGGAACCGGCCGAGACCGTAGCGCAGCTGTGGACCCGGATCCACCACGAGCAGGCCGCCCTACTCGACCATCAGCATCTCGCCCTCACCGATATCCACGCTCTGACCGGCAGCGAGAATCTGTTCGACACGGTTATGGTGGTCGAGTCCTATCCCATTGACATGCAACACATTCGGCGGATCACCGGCGAGGGTGAGCTGGAGATCGCCGGGGTGCGGGCGACCGATTCGACGCACTACCCGCTGACGTGCGGCATTACCGTGCAGGACGGCCTGCGCATCCGGCTCCAGTACCGCTCCGGTGTCTTCGAGGCGTCCACCATCGCGGTGCTGGCCGAACGTCTGGCCCGGGTTCTGCGCGCGATCACCACCGATTCGACCGTCCGCGTACGCGATATCGACATGCTGGCCGATGCCGAATGGCGGCAGTTGCGGGACTGGGGCCGGGGTCGTACTCCCGCCTCGCCCGCCATGACGCTGCCGGACATCCTGGCCGCGGCGGTGCGCGCGGGTGCCGAGCGCATCGCCGTGATCGACGGTGACCGGCGGATCACCTACCGGGAACTCGATGAGCGGTCCAACCGCCTGGCACGCTTCCTCATAGCACAGGGCGTGGGTCCGGAATCCGTTGTCGCGGTAGGTGTTCCACGCTCGTTGGACTGGGTGCTGGCGGTCTGGGCCATTGCCGGGTCCGGAGCCGGATTCGTCTCACTGGATCCCGGGCATCCGAAGGATCGCAACAGCTTCATGTGCGCCGATTCCGGTGTCCGAGTGGGTATTACGACTACGGAATACGTGGCGGCGCTGCCCCGGGACGAGATGTCCTGGCTGGTGCTCGACGAACCCGCCGTGGCCGCGGGGATATCGCAGCACTCCGAGCAGGCGGTAGCCGATTCCGAGCGGCGCTCGGCCGTACGCCCGGACGGTACCGCGTACATCGTCTACACCTCCGGTTCCACCGGTCTGCCCAAGGGCGTTCAGGTCACCCATACCGGTCTCGCGGGTCTGTGCGAGGCGCAGCGTGCGCGGTTCGGCGTGACCGGGGATTCGCGGGTGCTGAGCGTGGCGGCGCGCACCTTCGACGCCGCGATCTTCGAACTGCTGCTGGGGGTCTCGGGAACCGCGACCCTGGTCATCGCCGCGCCGGAGGTCTACGGGGGACAGCAACTCGCCGATCTGATGCGCGTCCGGCGCGTCAGCCACGCGGTGCTCACCCCCACGGTGGCGGGCGGACTCGAACCCGAGGACCTCGAGGACCTCGAGGCACTGATCGCCGCGGGTGAGGCGTGCCCGCCCGCACTGGTGGCGCGCTGGTCGCGCACGGACCGCGCGCGCCGACGCCGGGTGTACAACCTGTACGGTCCGGCCGAGGCGACCATCTGGGTGACCGGTAGCGCAGCACTGCGCGCGGGCGAGCCCATCACCCTGGGTTCGGTCATCGACGGACTCCGCGTAGTGGTGCTGGATGCCTGGCTGCGCCCGGTTCCCGCCGGTGTGCTCGGCGAGCTGTACGTCTCGGGTTCCGGTGTGGCCCGCGGCTATCGGGGCCGGGCGGCTCTGACGGCCGCACGATTCGTCGCCGACCCGTTCGGCGCGCCCGGACAGCGGCTGTACCGCACCGGTGATCTGGTGCGATGGCTGCCCGGGACCGGGACGCTCGAGTTCGGCGGCCGCGCGGACCTTCAGGTGAAGGTGCGCGGCCAGCGCCTCGAACCCGGTGAGATCGAAACGGCCCTGACCGCCCTGCCCGATATCGAACAGGCGGTGGTGGTCGTGCATCCGGGTGAGGCCGGTGCGCGACTGATCGCCTATGTCGTCGCGCGGCCCGGCCCGGTGCCGGACCCGCTGCGGGTACGGCGCGCGGTCGGCGAACACCTGCCGGGATTCATGGTGCCCGAAGCGGTCATGGTGCTCGACGAACTGCCGTTGACGGTGAACGGCAAGGTCGACAGGACCGCCCTGCCCGAACCCGCCGTCGAGCGCGCGTCCTATCGGCCGCCGGTCTCGGCGACCGAGCGGATCGTGGCCGGGGTCTTCGCCGAAGTCCTCGGGGCCGAGCGCGTGGGCCTGGACGACGAATTCTTCGCTCTGGGCGGCAACTCGCTCTCCGCGACACGTGTTTCGGCCCGGCTGGCCGACGCCGCGGGCGTCACGGTGACCGTGCGAGATGTCTTCACGGCCGCCATGGTCGGTGAACTCGCCGCGCTGCTGGACACACGCGAGTCGAATGTGGCCGGGCCACGGCTGATCCCGCGTCCGCGCCCGGAGCGTATGCCGCTCTCCTTCGCACAGCGGCGCATGTGGTTCGTGAACCGATTCGCCCCGGAGTCGGTGGCGTACAGCATTCCCATGGTGCTGAGCCTGCGCGGTGCGGTGCGGGTCGAGGCGCTCGCGGCGGCGCTGCGCGATGTGCTGGTCCGGCACGAGGTGCTGCGCACCAGGTATCCGGATGCGGACGGCGTGCCGTACCAGCAGGTGCTGCCGCCGGACGAACTCGCCGATGCGGAGCTCGATCTCACCCCGCGGGTGGTGACGGCCGAGGACGTGCCGGACCTGATCGCCGGGATCCTGTCGGCGAGTTTCGATGTGGCACGGGATATTCCGGTGCGGGCCCGACTGCTGTCGGTGGCCCCGGACGATTTCGTTCTGGTCATGGTGGTGCATCACATCGGCGCGGACGGTTTCTCCATGGCTCCGCTGGCGCGTGATCTCGGTGCGGCCTATGCGGCGCGGTGCGCCGGGCGGCAACCGGACTGGGCGCCGCTGCCGGTGCAGTACGCCGATTACACGCTCTGGCAGCGTGAACTGCTGGGCGCACCGGATGCGCCGGACTCGCTGCTGTCCCGCCAGCTCGGCTACTGGGTCGAGCAACTGCGTGACCTGCCCGAGGTGGTGGAATTGCCCGCCGACCGGCCGCGCCCGCCGGTGGCCTCGCATCGCGGCGCCACCCACGGCTGCTCGATACCGGCCGATGTGGTCTCGGGTGTGCGGGATCTCGCCCGCGCCCGGGGCGTGACGACCTTCATGGTGTTCCATACCGCACTGGCTATCGTGCTGTCGCGCCTGTCCGGCAGCGCCGATATCGCCATCGGCTCACCGGTATCCGGTCGTGGCGCGGCCGAATTGGATGATCTGGTCGGCATGTTCGTCAATACCGTCGTCCTGCGCACCCGTGTGGACGAGTCGGCGTCCTTCACCGAACTGCTGACCCGGGTGCGCGATACCGATCTGGCGGCCTTCGCGCACGCGGAGGTCCCCTTCGAGCAGATCGTCGAGGCCCTCGATCCGGTTCGCACCCAGGCGCACAATCCGCTGTTCCAGGTCATGCTCGCCTTCCACGATCTCGACCCCGAGAGCATCGCGCTGCCCGGGATCGAGGTGACGCCCGTGCGCGTCGAGGCCGGCAATGAACGATTCGACCTGACCGTGACCGCGGCCGACACCCCGGATGCGCACGGAACCATGGCGCTCGATATCAGTTACGCCACCGACCTTTTCGATGCCGATACCATTGCGACCCTGGTGGATCGCCTGGGCGCGGTACTGCGGGCGGCCATCGCCGATCCCGCCGTGCCGGTGCGCGATATCGATATCGTGTCGGACTCGGAGCGTCGGCGGCTGGTGCGCGACTGGGGTGCGCAGGGCGAGCCGAACCCCGTGGCCAGCGCCACGCTCCCGGCATTGCTGGCCGCTGCCGTGGCCGCCGATCCGGCGGGCGACGCGGTGCTCGACGGTGACCGCCGACTGACCTATCGCGAGCTGGATGATCGGTCGAATCGATTGGCGCACTACCTGATCGGGCACGGCATCGGCCCCGAGTCGGTGGTCGCCCTCGCGCTGCCGCGCTCGCTGGAGTGGGTGCTCGCGATGTGGGCGGTCACCAAGACCGGAGCCGCATTCCTCTCCCTCGATCCCGCGCATCCGCTCGACCGCAACGCCTTCCTGTGCGCCGATTCCGGTGTGCGGACCGGTATCACGGCCGCCCGCCACATCGGGTCGATCCCGCAGGAGGGGGTGTCCTGGCTGGTCGTCGATGATCCGTCCGTCGCCGCCGGTATCGAACGCTGCCCGCGGGACGAGGTGACCGACGGCCATCGGCACGGCGCGCTGCGCGCGAACAATACCGCCTATCTCATCTACACCTCGGGCTCCACGGGACGTCCGAAGGGCGTCGAGATCACCCATACCGGTCTCGCCGGTGTCGCCGCCGCCCACCGCGACCGCTACGCCGTCGACGCCGACAGCCGTGTATTGGGCGTCTCCGCACGCACTTTCGACGCCGCCATGCTGGAGATCCTGCTCGCCGTACCCGGCGGCGCGACCCTGATCCTGGCCCCCGAGGACACCTACGGCGGCCCGCCGCTGGCCGAACTCCTGCGCGCGCAGCGCATTACACACGCCTTCCTGACACCCTCGGTGGTGGCCTCGCTCGACCCGGACGGATTGGACGACCTGCGTGTACTCACCGTCGGCGGCGAGCACTTCTCCCCGTCACTGGTGACGCGCTGGTCCCGCACCGACACCGCGGCGGCCCGCCGGTTCTTCAATACCTACGGTCCCTCCGAGACCACCATCATCACCATGATCAGCCGCGAACTGCGGGACGGTGCGCGGCTCACCCTGGGCACCGGCATCGCCGGAACCGGTGTGCTGGTGCTGGATTCGTCGCTGCGCCCGGTCCCGGTCGGCGTGGTGGGTGAGCTCTGGCTGTCGGGTCCGAGCCTGGCCCGCTGCTATCGCGGCGCGCCGGGGCTCACCGCCTCGCGCTTCGTGGCCAATCCGTTCGGATCGCCCGGACAGCGGGTGTACCGCACCGGAGACCTGGTGCGCTGGACCGTGGACACCGAAACCGGCTACGGCGCGGTCGAATTCGTCGGTCGCGCCGACTTCCAGGTCAAGGTGCGCGGTCAGCGCCTGGAACCGGGTGAGGTGGAGGCCGCCCTGTGCGAGGTGGACGGCATCGCGCAGGCCGTGGTCATGGTGCACACCGGCGATGAGACCGCCGGAGCCGCAGCCCGTTTGGCGGGTTATGTGGTCGGGCACCCGGACCGCGTACTGGATCCGGAGCGGATCCGGCAGGCCGTGGGCGAGCGCCTGCCCGGTTATATGGTTCCCGATGGGGTGACGGTTCTCGCGTCGCTGCCATTGACCAGCAGCGGCAAGATCGATCGCCGCGCGCTGCCGGAGCCGGTCTTCCCGGTACACGAATTCCGCGCGCCGGAAGGTGCGGTCGAGCAGCTGGTGGCGAGCGTATTCGCCGAGGTACTGGGCGTGGCGCGGGTCGGGGCCGATGACGACTTCTTCGCGCTCGGCGGCGATTCCATCATCTCGATCCAGGTGGTCGCCAAGGCCCGCGCCCGGGGCGTCGTATTCGGTCCGCGCGATGTCTTCGAACAGCGCACCGCCGCACGCCTGGCCCGCATCGCCCGCACCGACGCCGATGTCCCGCACGGCCTGGCGGAGCTGGCGGGCGGGGGAGTCGGTGACCTCCCGCTGCTGCCCGTGGCGCGGTGGATGGTGGAGTGGGGCAGCGGTTTCAATCGCTTCGACCAGCATGTGGCACTGCGGCTGCCCGCCGGTGTGCACGCCGACGCGTTGCACGCCGCGGTGGGCGCGCTGCTGGATCGTCACGACATATTGCGATCACGCCTGCACCGGGACGCCGAGGGTGCGTGGTCGCTGCGGGTCGGGCCCACCGGCACGGTCGATCCGGCCCGGATCGTGCACCGGTATTCCGTCGATGCGGACGCCGATATCTCGGCGGTCGCCGCGGCACAGTTGAATTCGGCGCTGGATCGGCTGGATCCGGTCGCCGGATCCATGCTGCGCTGCGTCTGGCTCGATGCCGCCGATCGGCCCGGCTGGCTCATCATCGTCGCCCATCACCTGATAGTCGACGGCGTGTCCTGGCGAATCCTGGTGCCGGACTTGCTGTCCGCGCTCGAACAGGCGGCGTCCGGGTCGACCCCGGAACTCGCGCCCGTCGGCACCTCCCTGCGCCGCTGGGCGCACGCCCTGGCCGCCGCCGCCACCGAACCCGCACGCCTGGCCGAACTGGCGCTGTGGCAGCGCATGGCGGCCTGCCCCGATCCGGCGTGGGGCGGGCGCGAATTGGATCCGAGCATCGATACCGCCGCGACCCTCGAGCGTCTCGAGATGCAACTGCCCGAGGCGGTCACCCGGAGCCTGCTCGCCCGCGTTCCGGCGGCCTTCCACGGCGGGGTCGATGACGGTCTGCTGGCCGGTCTGGCGGTGGCGGTGCGCATCTGGCGCTCACGGCGCGGCATCGACGACCCGTCGGTCCTGGTCCGCCTGGAGGGTCACGGCCGTGAGGAGCAGGTGGTCCCCGGGGCCGACCTGTCCCGGACCGTGGGCTGGTTCACCTCCATGTTCCCGGTTCGCTTCGACCTCGCCGAGATCGATATCGACGCGGTGGCGGCCGGCGGCAGTGCGGTCTCCGCGGCCGTGCTGACGGTCAAGGAGACCCTGAAGGCACTGCCGGACAAGGGAATCGGTTACGGCCTACTGCGCTACGGCAATGCCGAGACGGCGCGGTCGCTGCCGGATCGGATGCCGGGCCGGATCGGGTTCAACTATCTCGGCCGACTCGGCAGCGCCGATACCGACGGGCTCGGCGGCGTGCACGGCGGGCTCGGCGAGCTCATCGGCACCCCGGATCCCGATATGCCGGTGACGGTGGCGGTCGACATCTCCGCCATCGTGGTCCAGGATCAATTCCGGGCGAGCCTGCGATTCCCGCGCACCCTGCTGGATCGGGAGGAGGTCGAGGAATTCGCGCAGCTGTGGTCGCGGGCGCTGACCGCGATCGCCGAACACGCCGAAAGCCCCGGTGCGGGTGGGCATTCCCCCTCGGACTTCGATCTGGTGGAGCTGACCCAAGCCGATATCACCGCACTCGAACGCACCTACCCGGCGCTCACCGATATCTGGCCCGTGACGCGATTGCAGGCCGGAATGGTCTTCCACGCGCAGCTGGCCGATGCGGAGGCCGACGCCGATGCCTATATCGCACAGCTGATTCTGCACCTCACGGGTGCGCTGGAGGTCGATCGCCTGCGGGCGGCCGCGGCGGCGGTGATCCGGCGGCATGACGGATTGCGCACCGTCTTCACCACCACCGGCGCCGGCTCGACCATCTCGGTGCTCTGCGGCGAGGTCGAATTGCCATGGCGGCTGGTCGATCTCACGGACAGCCCGGACCCGGAGGCCGCGCTCAGCGCGCTGGCCGCCCGCGAGCAGGCCCATCCCTTCGACCTCGCGGTCCCCCCGCTGCTGCGCTTCACCCTCGCCCACCTGGACGTCGATCGCTGGGCGCTCATCCTGACCAACCATCACATCATCCTGGACGGCTGGTCCTACCCACTGCTGCTCACCGAACTGCTCGCCGAATACACCGGCGACCACGCCCCCCGCCCGCGCGGTTCGTATCGAGAGTTCCTTACCTGGTTGGCAACCCGCGACGACGAGGCATCGCTCTCCGCCTGGAACCGCGCGCTCGACGGAGCCGAACCCACCCTGGTGGCCGAGGGCGCGGACCTGGGCGTCGGGACGGTGGCGGATCAGAGCGTCACCCTCGATGCCGACACCACCCGGGCGCTCACCGCCGCGGCGGCCGCCGCCGGGGTCACCGCGAACACCGTGCTGCAATCGGCGTGGGCGATCGTGGTGGCGCAGTTGACCGGTCGCACCGATGTCGTATTCGGCGCGACGGTCTCCGGTCGCCCCGGTGAACTCGCCACCGCCGCGCACACCATCGGACTGTTCATCAATACCGTGCCCACCCGGGTGCGGCTCACCCCCGGTGAGACGATCACCGGGCTCTGGACGCGCCTTCACGCCGAACAGGCCGCGCTGCTGGATCACCATCACATCGGGCTGCGGGAGATCCACGCCCGCACCGGCGGTAAGGCTCTGTTCGACACCCTGATGGTGCTCGAGTCCTATCCGGTGGACATGCGCGATATCGAACGGGCCGCCGATCACGGCAGCCTGGCCATCACCCGCGTCACCGCCGCCGACTCCACGCACTACCCGCTGACCTGCACGGCGGTCCTGCGGGACACGCTCGGGCTGCGATTGCAGTATCGGGCGGAGCTTTTCGACGCGGCGACCATCGCGGTACTCGGTGAACGTCTGCGCGGCGTGCTCACCGCCCTCGCGCACGATCCGAGCAGGACGGTCCGCGAGATCGAGACCCTGCCCGCGCCCGAACGGCACCGGCTGGTGTACGAATGGGGCCGCAACGATCTGTCGGATCTGGACCTGGTCACGCTCGACGACGGGTACCTGTCCTCGGGCGGTGTGACCCTGCCGGGCGTGCTGGCGGCCGCGGTCGCGGCGAATCCGGACGGGGACGCCGTGGTGGACGGCGAGCGCCGGGTCACCTATCGCGAGTTGGACGCGGGCTCGAATCGCCTGGCGCGCCTGCTGATCGACCGCGGTGTCGGGACCGAATCGGTGGTCGCCGTCGCCGTTCCGCGCTCACTGGACTGGGTGCTCGCGGTCTGGGCGGTGGCCAAGACCGGAGCCGCCTTCGTCTCGGTCGACCCGGCGCATCCGCTGGATCGGAACCGCTTCCTGTGCGCGGACTCCGCTGCGGCACTGGGCATTACGACACTCCAGCACGTACCGGAACTCCCCGCGGACCTGAGCTGGTTCGTCCTCGACGACCCGGCCATCGCCGAACGGGTCCGGCAGGTGCCGCACGCTCCGGTCACCGATGCCGACCGGCACCGCGTGATTCGAGCGGCCGATACCGCCTACGTCATCTACACCTCGGGCTCGACCGGCCTGCCCAAGGGCGTCGAGGTCAGCCACACCGGTGTGGCCGCGCTGGTCGCCGACCACCTGCGGCACGCTGCGCCCGAGGCGGATTCGCGGGTGCTGGGGGTCGCCGCACGCACCTTCGACGCGGCGATTCTGGAACTGCTGCTCGCGGTCTCGGGCAGCAGCGCGCTCGTGCTCGCGCCCGCCGACGTGTACGGCGGACAACCGCTGCGAGATCTGTTGCGCGCGCAGCGGATCACGCACGCGTTCCTGACCCCGTCGGTGGCGCTGTCGGTGGATCCGTCCGGTCTCGACGATCTGCTGATGGTCATGACCGGCGGCGAAAGCTGTGGGCCGCAGCTGGTTTCGCGCTGGGCGGGCACCGATCGAGCGGGTGCGCGCAGGCTGCGCAATATGTACGGCCCGGCCGAAGCGACCATCTGGGTGACCGCCGCCGAGCTGACGCCGGGGCATCCGGTGCGGATCGGCGGCCCGATCGCGGGCGCGGGCGTGCTGGTGCTGGATACCTGGTTGCGGCCGGTACCCGTCGGCACGGTCGGCGAGCTGTACCTCTCCGGCGCCGGTGTGGCGCGCGGCTATCGCGGCCGGTCCGCCGCGACCGCGGCGCGATTCGTGGCCGATCCCTTCGGCGGGCCGGGTGATCGCCTGTACCGCACCGGCGATCTGGTCCGCTGGCTGGCCGGCGAATCCGGTTCGGGCACCGGAAGTCTCGAATTCGTGGGACGCGCCGACTTCCAGGTGAAGGTGCGCGGACAGCGACTGGAACTGGGCGAGATCGAAGCCGTGCTCGCGGCGGTACCGGGTGTCGACCAGGCGGTCGTGCTCGTGCACACGCCCTCGGCGGGAACCGGTGCGCGGCTGGTGGGCTATGTGGCCGGAGCGGTCGATGCGGATCAGGTCCGCCGGGCGGCCGCCGCGCGCCTGCCCGGGTACATGGTCCCGGATGTGCTGCTGGTGCTCGACGAGCTGCCCTTGAACAGCAGCGGTAAGATCGACCGGCGCGCCTTGCCGGAACCGGTGCTGCCGGAACAGGTTTTCCGTGCCCCGTCCGGCGCTGTCGAACAGATCCTCGCCGAAGTGTTCGCCGAGGTGCTCGGGGTCGATCGGGTTGGCGTCAATGACGACTTCTTCGCGCTCGGCGGCGATTCGATCGTCTCCATCCAGGTGGTGGCGCGGGCCCGGGCCCGCGGGGTGGTGTTCGGCCCGCGCGATGTCTTCGAACAGCGCACCGCGGCGCGCCTGGCGATCATCGCGGGCGCGGCCGGCGCGGGTGTGGTGCCGGAGCTGCCCGGCGGCGGGGTCGGCGAACTGCCGCTGCTGCCGATCGCACAGTGGATGGTGGGGTGGGGCCGGGGGTACGACCGCTTCGATCAGCATGTGGTGCTGCGCCTTCCGGCCGGTACCGCGTACCCCGATCTGGTCGCGGCGGTGGGTGCGCTGCTGGATCGTCACGACATGCTGCGCGCGCGGCTACAGCGCGCTGCTTCGGGGGAGTACTCCATGCTGGTCCGTCCGGCGGGCAGTGTGGACGCGGGCGCGGTGGTGCGGCGGCACACCCTCGACTCGGATGTCGATGTGCGGGAACAGGCTGCCGCACAGTTGAATTCGGCCTTGGATCAGCTGTCGCCCGCGAGCGGTGCGATGGTGCGGTTCGTCTGGCTCGAACCCTGCGACGACGAACCCGGCTGGTTGCTGGTGGTCGCGCATCACCTGGTGGTCGACGGCGTGTCCTGGCGAATCCTGGTGCCGGACTTGCTGTCCGCGCTCGAACAGGCGGCGTCCGGGTCGACCCCGGAACTCGCGCCGGTCGGCACCTCCGTGCGCCGCTGGGCGCACGGCCTCGCCGCGGCGGCGGCCTCGCCCGAACGCGTTCGCGAGCTGGAACTGTGGCAGCGCATGGTCGCCGGAACCGATCCACTGTGGGGCGGACGTGAACTCGACCCCGCACGCGATACCGCCGAAACGCTGGAGCAGACCGACTTCCAGCTTCCGGAAGCGGTGACGCGGTCGCTGATCTCGCAGGTTCCGGCGGTGTTCCACGGCGGGGTCAACGACGGTCTGCTCGCGGGTTTGGCGGTGGCCGTGCGGCTTTGGCGGGCCAGGCGGGGAGTGGACGACTCCTCGGTGCTGGTCCGGCTGGAAGGCCACGGCCGCGAAGAGCAGGCGATCGGCGGCGCGGATCTGTCGCGCACCGTCGGCTGGTTCACCTCGATGTTCCCGGTCCGGTTCGATCTGACCGGAATCGACCTGAACGAGGTGCGCACCGGCGGGGCGGCGGTCGCGGCGGCGGTGCTGGCCGTGAAGGAGACGCTGAACGCGCTGCCGGACAAGGGCATCGGCTACGGTCTGCTGCGCTATCTCAACCCCGAGACGGCCGCCGCCCTGCCCGATGGTGTGCCGGGCCGCATCGGCTTCAACTACCTCGGCCGGGTCACCGGCGAGGGCGTCGACGGCGGCCTGGGCGATCTGGATGTCACCGTCGATCCGGACATGCCCGTCACCGTCGCGATGGATATCTCGGCGATCGTCATCGACGACCGTCTGCGGGCCACCCTGCGTTTCCCGCGCACCCTGCTCCCTACCGCGGAGGTCCGGGAACTGGCCGACCTGTGGGCGCAGGTGCTGACCGCCATCGCCGAATATGCCGAAACCCCCGGTGCGGGAGCGCATTCCCCGTCGGATTTCGGTCTGCTGGCACTGACTCCCGCCGATATCACCGCCCTGGAGAACGCGTATCCGACCCTGTCCGATATCTGGCCGCTGACCCCGTTGCAGGCCGGACTGCTCTTCCACGCCCGGTTGGCGGGCAATACCGCCGACCCGGACGTGTACACCGCGCAGGTGCTGTTGCGCCTGACCGGCGACCTGGACCTGCCGCGTCTGCGGCGGGCGGCGGCGGCCGTACTGGAGCAGCACGCGGGTCTGCGCAGCGCCTTCGCCACCACCGCCGGTGGCGTGGGCGTCGCGGTGGTCTGCGAAAATCTCGAATTGCCTTGGCAGCTGGTCGATCTCACCGATCACGCCGACCCCGAGACGGCCCTGACCGAGTTGGCGGCGGCGGAGAAGGCACGCCATTTCGATCTGGCCGCCGCGCCGCTGCTACGCTGCACCGTCGCGCGACTGAACGCGGGCGAATGGGCGCTCATCCTGACCGACCACCACGTCATTCTCGACGGCTGGTCGTGGCCGCTGCTGGTCACCGACCTGTTCACACACTACGGCGGTGGCACCCCGCTCCCGGCGGGGTCGTACCGGGACTTCCTGTCCTGGTTGGCGTCCCGGGATCGCGAGGCCGCCCTGGCGGCCTGGTCCGCGGCGCTCTCGGGCGCGGAACCCACCCTGATCGCGGGGGCCGCGGGGATCGGCGCACCCGCCGGGCCGGTGGTCGATCGATCCCTGATCATCGACCGCGCGGCGACCGAGGCGGTGGCGGCCACCGCGGCCGTCGCCGGGGTCACCGTCAATACCGTGCTGCAATCGGTGTGGGCCATGGTGATCGGTCACTTCACCGGTCGCGCCGACGTGGTGTTCGGTACCACCGTCTCGGGCCGACCGGCCGAATTGCCCGGGGCCGCACGGACCATCGGATTGTTCGTCAACACCATTCCGACCCGCATCCGCTGCGAACCCGCCGAGACCGTCGAGGCGCTGTGGGCGCGTATCCAGAACGAGCAGGCGCGCCTGCTCGACCACCATCACCTCGGACTGGCCGATATCCAGGCGCTCACCGGTGGTGAGGCGCTCTTCGACACCCTCATGGTGTTCGAGTCGTATCCGATCGATGCGGGCGATATCCGACACCTCGCCGGGCTCGGTGAGCTGAAGCTGACCGGGGTCACCGGTACCGACTCCACGCACTACTCGCTGTCCTGCACCGTCATCATGCAGGACACCATGCGGATTCGGCTCCAGTACCGGCCCGATCTGCTGACCGCGGCGACCATCGAGAAGCTCTGCGAGCGAATGGAATTCGTGCTCGGCTCGATTGTCGCCGCCCCGTCCGCGCCGGTGCGCGAGATCGAGGTGCTGCCCGCGCCGGAACGGCTGCTGCTGGATGACTGGGGGCGGCGTAGGGAGATCGCACCCCTGCCGGGCGTGGACCTCATCGCGGGCGGGGTGAGTTTGCCCGCCCTGCTGGCGGCCGCGGTCGCGCTCAACCCCGGGGGCGATGCGGTGGTCGAGGGTGCCCGGCGCATCACGTACAAGGACCTGGACGAACAGTCGAATCGACTGGCGCGCCACCTGATCGCCTGCGGGGCCGGACCCGAATCCGTGGTGGCCGTCGCGCTGCCGCGTTCGCTCGAATGGGTGCTGTCGGTCTGGGCGATCACCAAGACCGGTGCGGCCTTCCTGCCCGTGGATCCCTCGCACCCGCTGGAGCGCAATCGCTTCGTGTGCACGGATTCCGCCGTGCGACTCGGAATTACGCTGACCGCCCATGCGGCACGGGTGCCGGAGCAGGGGGTGTCCTGGGTGGTGCTGGACGACCCGGGTGTGATGGCGCGGGTGCGCGCACTGCCGCGGACGCCGGTGACCGATGCCGAACGGCTCGGCATCGGGCGCGTGCGCAATGCCGCCTATGTCATCTACACCTCCGGCTCGACCGGTCGGCCGAAGGGCGTCCAGGTCACCCATGCCGGTCTGGTGGCGGTGGCCGCGGCGCAATGGAGTTGCTACGCGGCCGATTCCGCGTCGCGGGTGCTGGGCGTCACCGCGCGAACCTTCGATATGGCGATACTCGAGATGACCCTCGCCTTCCCGGTCGGCGCGACGCTGGTGCTGGCCCCGGCCGACGTGTACGGCGGTCCGGAGCTGGCCGAAGCTATTCGGGAACAACGCATTACGCACGCCATGCTCACCCCGAGCGTGGCGGCCATGCTCGACCCGGCTGGACTCGACGAACTGCGGGTGCTGATCCTCGCGGGCGAGGCCTGCCCGCCCGCCCAGGTGGCGCGCTGGTCCCGCACCGATGCGACCGGCAGCCGCCGGGTCTTCAACAATTACGGGCCCACCGAGAGCACCATCATCGTGACCATCAGTCCCGAACTGCGCGTGGGTGATCCGGTCACCATGGGCGCACCGATTCCGGGCATGGGCGCGACGGTGCTGGACGCGTGGCTGCGCCCGGTGCCGGTGGGCGTGGTCGGTGAGCTGTACGTCTCGGGTCCCGGTGTGGCACAGGGTTATCGGGGCCGCGCGGGATTGACCGCGGCCCGATTCGTCGCGGACCCCTTCGGCGCGCCCGGGGAACGGCTCTACCGGACCGGCGATCTGGTGCGCTGGCTGCCCGCCGAATCCGAGTCGGGCCGAGCGGTACTGGCCTACCTGGGCCGGTCGGACTTCCAGGTCAAGGTGCGCGGCCAGCGCCTCGAACCCGGTGAGGTCGAAACCGCCCTGACCGATCTGGACGGGATCGAACAGGCCGTGGTCGTGGTGCACCGGCACGACACCGGTACCCGACTGATCGGCTACGTGGTGGCCACACCGGGCATTGCGCAGGATCCGGTGCGGATCAAACGGGCGGTGGGCGAACGACTGCCGGGGTTCATGGTGCCCGATGTGGTGATGGTCCTGCCGGAATTGCCGTTGACCAGTAGCGGAAAGGTCGATCGGGCGGCGCTGCCGGAACCGGTGGCGGCGCACGCCTGCTACCGCGCGCCGTCCACCGCGACGGAGCGACTGGTGGCCGGTGTCTTCGCCGAGGTGCTCGGCGTGGCGCGGGTCGGGGTCGAGGACGACTTCTTCGATCTGGGCGGCAATTCCCTGTCCGCGACCCGGGTTTCGGCGCGATTGGCCGAGACCATGGGGCTCGAGGTCGGTGTGCGCGAGGTGTTCGAATCGCCGTCGGTCGGTGCGCTGGCCGAAACGCTGAGCACCCGCACCGCGCGGACCGGCGGTGCGGGGGCCACGCGGCGACTGGCGCCGCAGGTGCGGCCCGAGCGGATCCCGCTGTCATTCGCCCAGCAGCGCATGTGGTTCGTGAACCGGTTCGCCCCGGATTCGGTGGCGTACAGCATTCCGCTGGTGCTGCGCCTGTCCGGAGCGCTGGACGTGGCGGCGCTGGCCGCCGCGGTCGGGGATGTGCTGGCGCGCCACGAGGTCTTGCGCACCAGGTACCCCGACGCCGACGGCGTGCCGTACCAGGTGGTCGTGCCGGTGCGGGAGTCCGCCGCCCTCAACGATGTCGACCTCACGCCCGTGCCGACCGCGGCGGCCGACCTCGTGGCGGCCGTGGCCGCCGTGGTCTCGGTGGAGTTCGATGTGTCGCAACGGATTCCGTTGCGAGCGCGCCTGCTGTGCTTCGGCGAGCAGGAGTTCGTGCTCGTCCTGGTCGTGCACCACATCGGTGCGGACGGCTTCTCGATGGCTCCGCTGGCGCGGGATCTGGCCTCCGCGTACGCGGCCAGGCATGCGGGGCGGGAGCCGCAGTGGGCTCCGCTGCCGGTGCAGTACGCCGATTACGCGCTGTGGCAGCGCGAACTGCTGGGGTCGGCCGCCGATCCGGACTCGCTGCTGGCGCGACAGCTGGGGTACTGGACGCGGCAATTGCGGGAGCTGCCCGAGGTACTGGAGCTGCCCGCCGATCGGCCGCGACCGGCGATCGCCACCCATCGCGGCGCGCGGTTCGAACTCGCGGTGGATCCGGCCACGGTCACCGGGCTGCGCGATCTGGCTCGCGCACAGGGCGTGACGGTCTTCATGGTGTTCCACGCCGCGCTGGCGATCGTGTTGTCGCGCTTGTCGAGCGGTGCCGATATCGCGATCGGGACACCGGTGGCCGGGCGCGGTTCGACACTGCTGGACGATCTGGTGGGCATGTTCGTCAATACGGTGGTGCTGCGCACCCGGATCGATGAGGCGCTGCCGTTCACCGAACTGCTCGCCGGGGTGCGCGGGGTCGATCTGGAGGCGTTCGCCCAGGCGGAGATTCCGTTCGAACAGGTGGTGGAGGCGCTGGATCCGCCGCGGACCCGGGCGCATCATCCGCTGTTCCAGGTGATGCTGGCCTTCCACAATCTGGACGAGGCGGTCCTGACGCTGCCCGAAATCGAGGTGACCACCGCGGGCGCGGATATCGGCGTCGAACGGTTCGATCTGACGGTCACGCTCACCGACGCGCCCGATGACACCGGTGCGATGCCGGTCGGGATCAGCTATGCCACCGATCTTTTCGATCCGGCGACCATCGAGGTCTTCGCGCGGCGGCTGCTGACGGTATTGGATGCGGTGGCGGTCGATCCCGGTGTGCCGGTGCGGGATATCGATCTGATGGCCGCGGGGGAGCGGGAGCGGCTGCTCGGCGAACTGGGCGGGAACGCCGAGAGTGATGCTCTTCCAACGGCTCTCCGCCTCACGGAGATCTTGGCGATTGCAGTGGTCGTGAATCCTGACGGTGACGCGGTGGTCGACGGCGTTCGGCGACTCACCTACCGGGAACTGGATGCCTGCTCGAATCGGCTGGCGCGGTTGCTGATCGGGCGGGGCGTCGGGCCGGAGTCGGTGGTCGCGGTCGGTGTTCCACGCTCCCTGGAGTGGGTGTCGGCGGTGTGGGCGGTCGCCAAGACCGGCGCGGCCTTCGTCTCGGTCGATCCGGCGCATCCGGTCGAGCGCAATCGCCATGTACTCACGGATTCCGGTGCGCGAGTGGGAATTACGCTTGCCGCCCACTCCGATTCGCTGGCGGCGGAGAGCGTGTCGTGGTTGGTGCTCGACGATCCCGCGGAGCTCACGCGGATTCAGGGCGAGAACGATGCGCCGGTGACCGAGAGCGACCGGCTCGCGTCGGTCCGGGCGGGCAATGCCGCCTACCTCGTCTACACCTCGGGCTCCACGGGTGAACCCAAGGGCGTCGAGGTGACGCATTCGGGCCTGGCCGCGGTGCTCGCCGATCACCGGCGGCGCTGTGCGGCGGACCCGGATTCGCGGGTCCTGGGCGTGGCCGCGCGCACCTTCGACGCCGCGATCCTGGAGTTGCTGCTGGCCATCGGAGCCTCGGCGACCCTGGTCATCGCGCCGCCGGATGTCTATGGCGGACAACCCCTGTGGGAGCTGCTGCGCGATGAGGGCATCACCCACGCCTTCCTCACCCCCACCGTCGCGGTCTCGATGGACGCGGCCGGACTCGACGATCTGCGGGTGCTGCTCACCGGCGGTGATCGGTGCACGCCGCAGCTGGTGTCGAGGTGGTCGGGCACCGATGTGGCCGGCTGTCGCCGGGTGCACAATCTCTACGGCCCGGCCGAGGCCACCATCTGGGCGACCGGCACCGAGTCGGCACCCGGGCGGGCCGTGGATATCGGCGGTCCGATCGCCGGAGCACGGGTGCTGGTCCTGGATTCGTGGCTGCGCCCGGTCCCGGTCGGCGTGGTCGGTGAGCTGTACCTCGCCGGTCCCGGGGTAGCCCGCGGGTATCGGGGCCGCGCGGGACTCACCGCCGCCCGGTTCATCGCGGACCCGTTCGGCGCGCCCGGTGATCGCCTCTACCGGACCGGCGATCTCGTGCGCTGGACCCTCGCCGAATCGGGTTCCCGCACACCGGCATTGACCTTCATCGGGCGCTCGGACTTCCAGGTGAAGGTGCGCGGGCAGCGACTCGAGCTCGGCGAGATCGAGGCCGCCCTCGGCGATCTGCCCGAGATCGAACAGGCGGTCGTGGTGGCGCACGGCTCGGGCGGTGGCGTCCGGTTGGTCGGCTACGCCGTCCCGCGCCCCGGGTGCGAGATCGACCCGGCCAAGACCCGGGAGGCGGTGAGCCAGCGGCTACCGGGCTATATGGTCCCGGACGTCATCATGGTCCTGGACGAATTGCCGATGACCGCCACCGGCAAGGTCGACCGCCGGCGACTGCCGGATCCGGTCTACCCCACCCGGGCCTTCCGCCTGCCCACGACCTCCGCGGAACATCTTGTCGCACAGGTCTTCGCGGAGGTGCTCGAGGTGGAGCGGGTCGGCGCGGAGGACGACTTCTTCGCCCTCGGCGGCAATTCCCTGGCCGCGGTCCAGGTGGTCGCGCTCATCCACGCCCGGACCGGTCGCCGCATCCCGCCGAGCATGCTGTTCTCCGATGCCACCCCGGCGGCATTGGCGCGCCTGATCGACAGTGACACCGAGGGAATGAACATCTCCCTCGGCGTCCTGACTCCCCTGCGCTCCACCGGAACCCGCTCACCGCTGATCTGTATCCATCCGGGCGGTGGCCTGGCCTGGGTCTACGGTTCGCTCGTCGGCCACCTCGCCGCCGACCGGCCCGTCTACGGCCTCCAGGACCCGCATATCGTCGCCGATGAACCCCGGTTGGAATCGGTGGGCGCGTACGCCGATCGCTATGTGCGCGAACTCCTGGAACGCTTTCCGGACACCACCTACAACCTGGTGGGCTGGTCCCTGGGCGGCCAGATCGCGCACGCGGTGGCGGTTCGGCTGCAAGAACTCGGCCACCGGGTCGGGTTGCTCGCCCTCGTCGACGCCACCCCCGAAACCGCCGCCGAGGACAGCCCCGCACCCCAGCAGAGCGAGGTGGTCGAAGCGGTGGCCCGCATCCTGGGCGGCTGGCGCGATGCCCTCGAACTCGACGAAGTCCCCACCTTCGACAACCTCGAGGACTTCTACGCCCTGCTCTCCGACCGCCTCAGCCGAGCCGGAATCCTTGCCCCCCAACAGGTTCAGCGAGTTCTGGAGAGCTTCTCCAAACCCCTGCCCTACGACCCCGGCCACTACACCGGTGATGCCCTGCTGCTCACCTCCGCCCGAGAATCCGGCCGCGATCGGTTCGCCCAGATCTGGCGCAACCACATCGGCGGCCACATCGAGCAGATCCCCATCGACGAATGGCACACCGGCATGCTCAATGCCGAGAAGGCTGCCGAGATCGGCCCGATCCTGGAGGCCCGCCTGGGATAACCGATTCCGCTCTCGCGACAGGCAGTCAGCGGGGAGCTGTCCCGAACAGCTCCCCGCCGCGGTGATCGCCGGACAGCTCATCGAGCGCGGCGGTGATCCGGCGTTCCTCCCATGCCAGCCACCAGACGGTGGTCTTCCCCCAGTGCGGTGAGCACCGGCGCCAACTCCGGAAACCGCTGCGCCAGTACAGGAAACGCCCCTACGTCCTCATTGGTGTGATGGTTGGAGAGCGCCCGGCAGAAAGCCAGGCAGTGACCGCGCAGCTCACGCAGCGGACGAACATCGGTGTCGGCCCGATATTCGTCGAGTTCGCGAGCGACGCGCTTCAACTCGCCGCGCAACCAGTTGTGGGTATCGATGAGTTCACGCCCGAGGGCTCGCGCGCGAGTGCTGTCGGCGGACATGCGGATTCTCTTCTCCCGGAGGTGGGCAGCGCTCGCCCGGCGACCAGGCGCAGGCCCGCGGCAACCCGAAAACCGATGGGGGAGTACCAGATACGCGCACAGTGAACGGTGCGCGCGAACCGAATCAACAGGGCGGGAACTGTGAACCCATGATTGCCTCCTGAAATACCGGCGCCTCCATGCCAACCGCCGTCCACCCGCCGCCGACACGCGACACCTCTCCATCCTATCGACAAGATCACCGGTGACGGGACTCCGAGCACTGCACCGGGGCGGGGCACCGGCGGGCTGTCGCCTGTCGAATACGTCGGACTCGGGCTTGTTTCGGATATCGTCGGACAGATGGTCGGTAAGTCGGGGTCTCCGGCGGTCGAAGTGACGGTCGGCGACCGCGCCGTGCGGGTGTCGAATCCGGATCGGGTGTACTTTCCCGAGACCGGGGCGACCAAGTTCGACCTGGTGCGGTACTACCTGAGCGTGGGGGACGGGATCGTCAACGCGCTGCGGGATCGGCCCTGCATGTTGCATCGGTTTCCCAAGGGACTGCCCGGCGGAAAGGTGCATCAGAAGCGCATTCCGGGTGGGGCCCCGGAGTGGATTCCCACCGTGCGGCTGTACTTTCCGCGATACGGGCGCACCGCCGACGAACTCTGCGTCGAGAAGTTGGCGGATGTGATCTGGGCAGTCCAAATGTCGACGGTGGAGTTCCATCCGTGGAACTCCCGCCGGTTCGATACCGAGATGCCCGATGAGTGGCGGATCGATTTGGATCCCATGCCGGAGTGCCCGTGGTCGCGGGTGCAGCGGGTGGCCGGGGTCGTGCACGAGGTGCTGGACGAACTGGGGGCGGTGGGATGGCCGAAGACCTCCGGGGGCAAGGGGATGCACGTCTATGTGCGCATCGACCCGACCCACGGATTTCAGGACGTGCGCCGCGCGGCCCTGGCCTTCGCCCGCGAAGTCGAGCGCCGCGCGCCGCAGGATGTCACGACCGCCTGGTGGCGTAAGGATCGCGACCCCGCGATGCTGTTCGTGGATTACAACCAGAACGCCCGCGATCACACCATCGCCGCGGCCTATTCGGTGCGCGGCGTGCCCGAGGCGACGGTCTCGACCCCGGTCCGCTGGGCGGAGATCCCGGATCTGCATCCGCGCGATTTCACCATGACCACCGTGCCCGACCGCTACGCCGCACTCGGCGATCTGCACGCGGGTATCGACGAGACCGTCTTCGACCTGAACCGCTCCTCGAATGGGCGGACCGCGACAAGGTGGAAGTCGTCGACCTGGACGAGGATTCGGGCGACTAGCCCCGGGCGCTGCCGCGCAACCACTCCGGCCACGGTATGCCCCAGTCGCCGTTCTGCCAGATGTCCAGGGGATCGCCGCCGGTATTGCGGACCTCGACCACATCACCGGGAATGACATAGTCGAAGAACCAGGCCGCGTCCTCGGGCGAGATGTTCAGGCAGCCGTGCGAGACGTTCGTATTGCCCTGGGCCCACACGCTTTGCGCGAGCGCGTGCACGAAGATGCCGTCGTGACTGATGCGCACGGCGTGATGGATGGTCGAGCGATAACCCAGCCCGGAATTGACCGGCAGACCGTAGCTGGAGGAGTCCATGATCACCGGATCCTGCCGGTCCAGCACGGTGTAGGTGCCCGGGCGCGTCCAGAACGACAGCACCCGGCCCCCGACCACCGAGGTGCCGCCCATACCCATGGAGGTCGGCATGCTGCGAATCAGATTCCCGTTCTCGAAGACGTCGATCATCTTGGTGTCGTCATCGGCGATGGCCACGTGCGCCGGTCCGATGAGCACCGAAACCCGTTGATCGCGTGCGCCGTAACTCCCCGTACCGAGCGCGGCCCCGAACAGTTCGGCCGAGACCGTGACCCGGGATCCGGGCGCGTAATACCGCTCGGGCCGCCAATGCGCATTGCGATCGTCGAGCCAATACCAGCCGCCGGGGACCGCGGGTTCGGTGAGGACTTTCAGGCATCCCTGGGCCGCCGCCCGGTCGACCGGCGCGTCGAAATGCGCCACCACGACGAAACCCACTCCGTAGGTATCGTTTTCGGCCAGCTCGACCATGGTCGCCGAGCGCAGCGACACATCGATCAGCTGGTCGGGGGTGGGCGTCACACAGGTCGTGGTCGCGGTGACCGCACCGGTTTCCCCGTGCGCCACGGCTTTCGCGGTGTAGGTGTGCCCGTACCCCAGCGGTTCGCTACTGGTCCAACTCCGCTGATCCGGCGCGGCGGCGCCCGGCAGCGCCCGTCCGGTCTCATCGATCCATTCGACCGACCGCAGGGTTCCCTCGCTGACCCGCACCACGCCCGGCTGGCGCGCCCCGGCCTCGTGCGCCGCCGGTTCGAATCGGATCACCGCGGGTGTGGGCGGTGCGGCCGGTTCGCGCGCGCATCCGGCCGCGCCGAGGCCCCCGGCCAACCCGATGAGCAGCACACGACGTCGGATGGCCACGGCGTTCCTCCATTCACCCGGTGGGTCCGGCCCACTTCGCCTGACAGCATGTGCCGCGAACACAAGCACCGCCGCGCCGACGGGCGGAACCTCCACCGATCCGTCGCGCAACCGACACCGTCCCGATGTCGGCGCTCCCCCGTACCGGCCCGGCCGTTGACTCGTTCGCTCGGTTCAGCGCGTTAGGGTGGATTCGTGGGTGAGGCGATGATGCCCCGGGAACGGGACGACTCCGGGTTCGAATTGGGTACCGACGGGCCGCTGGTCATCGTGGTCGGCGTGGACGGTTCCGATACCTCGTGGCGGGCAGCGGCTTACGCGGCCGGGCTGGCGCGGCGGCAGGGGGCGCGGCTGGCGATCGTCTACGTGCAGCCCTGGATGTCGGCGGTGGCCGGGCTGGGCGTGGATACCCGATCCATCACCTCCGATATCGCAGATGATCTGGTGAAGGAGATTCGCGAGGCGACCGAGCGGGTCAGGGATATCTTCACCGTGCGGTGGGAGTTCCTGACCCGGCGCGGGGACGCCTTCAGCGAATTGGCCAAGGCCGCCGACGAACTCGGCGCGGACGCGGTGGTGGTGGGCGCGTCGCAGCAGGCCGGTCACCGGCTCGTGGGCTCGGTGGCCATGCGCCTGGTGCGTGCCGGGCGGTGGCCGGTGACCGTGGTGCCCTAGTTATTCGTGTAGCGCGCAGGCGAGTTCGGCGAGCTGACCCAGGGTGTTGTCCAGCTGCTCGTAGCCGTGCTGTTCCAGCGCCTTGGTCGCCTGATTGGTGACGAGCGGGCCCGCGAAGGTGACGCCCGCGGTGATATTGGTACCTGTCTCGGTGGTCTGCAACCAGTAGGTCAGGTCGTAGTGGATGCCGGTTCTGCCCTTGCCGCGCAAGGCGATTCGGCACGGATGGTCGAGGCGGGTCACCGTCCACTCGACCTCCTCCAGCATGCCGTGCAGCAGTACCTCGGCCACGACGGTGGAGCCTTCGGTGAGTCGCTTGGGCGGGGTGCCGACGAAGTCGTGATGAATGCCGAACCAGTGCTCCCAGGTCGTCGGCGCGACAATGGTGTTGAACAGGGATTCGGGCGTTCCGGGCACATCCCTGCTGAGAAGTAGCGCTCCCATGGCGGCTCCTTGAAATATGTTGGCGGCGAGTCAAAACGGGTGCGCGACGCGGATTGCCGACTGCCTCCGACGAACTTCCCCCCGAGCCGACGCCGACGATCTTGGCACACTGGAAACGAGAGCACAACATCGGGATATGCGCTGGTGAACGGCGAAATTGCAGATGAAATCGCATTTGTCCGCGATGGCCGGAAAACGGTATGCGCCGGGCCGCGCGGAGCCTACTCCCGAACCGCGTCCGAGAGCGGGGCCACGAGTGCGGCAGGCTCCGATCGGCTGCTGTGGGCGGGGTGGGCGAAGGCCCGGACGCTTGTCGAATCCACTGGTCGCACAACGCTATCCAGATGAAGTGCCGGGTCACCGGCAGGTCTGTGCGGCGGATGCCGGTGGCATCGCGCAGCGCATTGGCCGGACCGGTGCGATGCGCTCGGACAATCGGCATTCAGTGGGATTTACACCGAGATGCCGCCGGATCGAGAAACTCACCGCCCAACGCGCGCGACTAGACTGACCTGGCCCAACCATCGGATCGGAGAGTGCGGCGGAGTATGGCGGAGGACCTGACCGTGACTCGGGCGCTGGTGATACCCGCGTCCGAATTGCGCGAACGGTTCTCCCGGTCCTCCGGTCCGGGCGGACAGCACGTCAACACCACCGACAGCCGGGTGGAACTCTCGTTCGATCTCGCAAATTCGCCCTCGGTGCCCGAACGGTTGCGTGCCCGCATGCTCGAGCGCCTGGCCACCCGCCTGGTCAACGGTGTGCTCACCATCGCCGCCTCGGAACACCGCGCCCAGTTGCAGAATCGCGCGATCGCCCGCGAACGCCTGGCCGCCCTACTGCGCGCGGCCGCCGCCGCCCCGGCCCCCGATCGCCGCGCCACCGCACCCTCCCGCGGAGCGAAGGAACGCCGCATCGCCGCCAAGAAGCGGCGCGGTATCACCAAACGCAACCGCCGCGCCCTGCCCGACGACTGACCGCCCCGATGTGCATGTACTGGCGCAGGCATATGCCGAGAGGTGTTCTGCGCCAGTACATGCGGGTGGCTCAGAGGCGGCGGATGCGGGCGATCCACGCCGCTACGTCGACTATGCCTTCGGGGGAGACTTCCAGGCCGGGCGGGGCTTCGGTGATCGAGGGGATGACCCGGCCGCGGTAGCGGGTGGGATGCAAGGATTCCAATTGCCAACCGGTGCTGAAGGATTCGCGGATCAGGGTGTCGCTGATGCGGGGGCCGAAGCCGGGTTCGGTATCGGACAGGGCCAGCAGATGCAGGACTCCGCCGGGTTTGCAGACGGCGTGCAGGTTGTGGACGTAGGCGGCGCGCAGTTCGGGTTCGGTGCCGAAGACGTGGAACAGGGCGCTGTCGACGATGGTGTCGAAGGCGGGTGGGGGTCCGGCGAAGTCGGGGCGGGTGGCGAAGGTGAGGGCGTCGGCCACTTCGAACGCGACGTGGGGGACGCCGTGCGCTACGGCGTTGGCGCGGGCGCGATCGATGGCGCTGGGGGACAGGTCGGTACCGAGGATGTCGTATCCGAGGCGGGTCAGCAGGATGGTGTGTTCGCCTGCGCCGCAACCGGGTTCGAGAACCCGACCGGTGATCGCGCCGGTTCGCTCCAGCGCGACGATCGCGGGCTGGGGTTCGCCGATCACCCAGGGCGCGGTGTCATTGTCGTAGGCGGCATTCCAGATTTCGGTTCGGGTCATACCTCTACCGTGCAACCTCGACCTGGGTCCAGGTCAAGCCCGGACCCCTGCGGATTCCGTTGACCCGGAGCCGGTGTCGGGTCGCGGTACTCACCGAAGCCGGAGGGATACGGCGGGCAAACCGCGGCGGGCGCGCGAATCCCCGGCCGTGACATTGCATTACGGCCTACAAAAACAGGTCCGACATAACTGTTTCGCCAGAAATCAAGAACGCCAGCAATTTCTGGGTACATACTCCGCGAGCCGGGCCGGACCCGGGGGCACGATCAGTTAAGAAGTACTATCATGCGTAGAGCAACGGCGCTCTTCGCCGCATTCATGTTGGCAATCCTGTTTTCCATTTCCTTCGTGACGAGTCCCGCGGCGAAAGCCGATGACTGCCTTGGCGACTGGGCCATAGGCATCGGCGGTCTCGGCGACAACTCCTCGTCGATTTTCGCCCCGTTCGTCAATCAGCCCGTGGGCTACAACTCCGCCGACCCGATGTCGGGGTTGAATGAAATCGATCGGCTGTTCTGGCAGCATCGCAACCAATGCCCGGGCGACCATATCCGGATCATCGGGCACAGTGAGGGCGCGGGCCTGGTCCACGCCTGGGTCACCGCTCATCAGGGCGTCGACAATGCCAATGCCATTCTGCTGGCCGATCCCAAGCGGGACGCGGGACCCGGCGGGGCGGGCCTGGCGTCGACTCCGGGCAGTGGCATCGTCGGCTATCCCCTTGCGGGCGTCGATGATTGGTTCGGCGGTTTCCCGGTAGTGACCGTCTGCAACCACGATGACCAGATCTGCGACACCTCCGCTGGTTGGTGGGGGTACCTCTTCGGAGGCGCGCACAGTCGGTACGACTTCAATGTCTGGGATTACGGTGATTGGGATTCCGGCGTCTGGTACCGGTAACCGATGGGCCATGGGGATCAGTAGCCGAACGGCTCCGGTCCCCATTGGCTGAATCCGTGGCCCAGCGAGGAGCAGGTGGCCGCACCATTGAAGGTGATTTGACAGGTGGCTCCGGCATGGGTGACGGAGAATTGCGGATCGTGGTTGGTCGCGGCGGTCAGTCGCGGCAGCGCCGGATTTCCGCCGGGCAATGTGTGACTGCCGTTGGAAATCCAATCGGGGCGGGCGGGCAGGGCGGCCGAATCGATGATGATCGCGGGCACATTGGGCACCGGCACCTGAAGTCCGGCGTAGAGCACATTCATCAGCGCGGCCGGGACGGTGAGATCGCAGCCGACCGTGCCGTTCGGATCGATCGAACAGTTCCAGCCGCCGAGGGCGAAATACATGGTGCCGTCCACGACGGCCGGACCGGGCGGGGACTCGGCGTGCGCGGGCGCGATTCCCGCCAGGCACGCAACAATCCCGAATATTCCTCCGCAAACCCGTGCGGCGGCCACCTTCACAGCCCTTGCCACGGTTCTCCCTCGATGCGCAGTCGGTACTCCGGCCCTTTTCGGCCATAGGGAAAAGCTATCATTTTCCGGTGCGGGGGTGGCCGATCTGTCGAGGGCCCTTACATGATAATTCGCATCGTTCGGACGGGTTCGGCAACGGATTCGGCGACCGCGTAGCGGATTTGATTCGCGTGGCTAAACATACTGTGCGGTTTCAGGATTCGCCGGTAGGGTGATTCGTTCCACGTCCGGGGTGTGCGGTGTTCGGCGGGGGAGTGTCGTTCACCGCGTGGAGTTCATTAGATGCCAGATTCGGCCCCGGCCGCACCCGTTCCCGCCACCGCGCAATTCGATATCGCCGGATCGCGCATACCGATGTACAGTCCCGAGTTCGCCGCCGACCCGCATCGCGCCTATCGGGAGATGCGGGACAGATACGGTGCGCTGGCCCCGGTGGAACTCGCCCCGGGCGTGCCCGCCACCCTGGTACTCGAATACCGCACGGCGGTAAGGATTCTCAACGATCCGGACCGCTTTCCGGCAGACCCGCGCGCCTGGCAGGAGGGTGTCCCCGCCGATTGTCCGGTACTGCCGATGATGCAGTGGCGGCCCAATGCGCTGCGCAATGCGGGCGGTGCGCACACGCGTTATCGACAGGCCAATACCGCCGGGCTGAGCGGAATCGATCGATTCGGACTGCAGAGCACCGTGGAACGGACCGCGGTCACCCTCATCAATGGTTTCTGCGCCGATGGCTCGGCGGATCTGGTGCGCGACTATGCCTTTCCGCTCGCCTTCGATGTGCTCAACCATCTGCTGGGCTGCCCCGCCGGAATCGCCGCGCAGGCGGCGCAGGGCTTTCGGGCAATCTTCGAGGGTGTCGGCGCGGAGAACGGCAATAAATTACTCGTCGAGGCGCTCGCCCGCCTGACCGCGCATAAACGCGCCGAACCCGGTGACGATGTCACCACCCGCCTGCTGCGGCACCCCACCGAACTGACCGACGGTGAGATGGTGCATCAGCTCGCCACCCTCTACGGCGCGGGTATCGAGCCGCAGCAGAACCTGATCGTCAACACCCTGCTCATCATCCTGTCCGACGACCGCTTCGGCGGCAGCGTACTGGGCGGCAGCCTGGCCACCCGCGACGCCCTGGACGAGGTGCTCTTCAACGATCCGCCGATGGCCAACTTCTGCATCAGCTATCCGCGCCAGCCCGTCCTGGTGGAGGAGACCTGGCTGCCCGCACACCAGCCGGTGGTCATCAGCATGGCGGCCTGCAATACCGATCCGGCCATCGGCGGCGGTCAAATCTCCGGCAATCGCTCCCACCTCGCCTGGGGCGCGGGACCGCACGCCTGCCCCGCCAGCCCGCTGGCATACCTCATCGCACAGGAGGCCATCGACCAACTCCTGGATGCCCTCCCCGAAATCCGACTGGCCGTGCCGCCCGCCGAATTGTCTTGGCGGCCAGGGCCATTCCACCGCGCCCTGACCGCCCTCCCGGTCGCCTTCACCCCCTCGCCCCCACTGCCCGTGCCCTGGACGGGTCGGGGATGACGGGGCCGGGCACGGTGTCGGTTCGAGGCCGCCGCGTGCGGACTCCTCAGTCCGCGCCCCAATGCTGCTGCATCAGAACACCTTTGCTCTGGAGCCAGACCACGGGGTCGACCCGGACGCCGTCGGTGCCCCAAATCTCCAGGTGCAGGTGCGGGCCGGTGGAGTCGCCGCGATTGCCCACCGAGGCGATGACTTCGCCGACGTCCACCCGATCGCCCCGGCTCACGTACATATCGTTGACGTGGCCGTAGACGGCGATGGTGCCGTCATCCTGTTTGACCCGCACCCACTGCCCGAAACCCTGCGCCGGGCCCGCGTCCAGTACGGTGCCGCTGCGGACCGAATGGATGGGCGTGCCGATCGGATCGGCGATATCGACGCCGTAATGGAAAGCGCCCCAACGGCCGCCGAATCCGGAGCTGATCTGGCCACCCTGCACCGGCAGCACCGTGCGCTCGATGGTCAGCGGCGCGGGGGCGGGAATGGCGGGGACCGCCGGGAGCGCGGGCGCGGGCGGCAGGGCCGGAATCGCCGCCTGTACCGCCGGCAGCCATTGCTGTTGCAGGTCTTTGATGGTCTGCTCGGCCTGGGCCAGCGGGGCCGCCACCTCCGGTGGCAATCCGACCAGCCCGAAGGGGGTGCTCACCGCCGCCGCGGGCGCGACTTGCGCTGGGGCGGAAACGGGTTCGGCGGTATTCACCGGATCCTCGTCCGCCGGTGCGAGCGGGGTGGCCTCGGCAATGGCGGGGGACAGGTGCGCACCGGTGGTCAGCAGCGCGCCCGCCGCGATGGCGACGCCCGCGACCGCTTTGAACCGGACGGTGGGCAAGGTCTCCGCGCGATGGGTACTGGGACAATGGATCTCGGACGCCTCGAGCAGATCGGCGACGGAGAGGGAACCGGGAGATACTCGATGATTCGGCAAGGCTCATCCTCGGGTCGAGAATTGAATGCGCGACGTGCCGAAAACTCTACAGACCCGAGATCATCGCCACCGGCGAATTCGAATGGCAATTGCCCTGTACCGTAATTCCTTTCACCGCACCGATGAATTCACCGGCCCCGCCCCGTCCAGATCGGTATGACCGTGAACAAGAGCAAGTTCGTTCTGATCCCCGGCGCGGGCGGAATGGCGTCGTACTGGCATCCGGTGGTGGCGGGCCTGACGGCCGCGGGGCACGAGGCGGTCGCCGTCGACCTGCCGGGCGATGACGAGCGGGCGGGGCTCGCGGAGTATCGCGATATCGTGCTGAAGTCGGCCGCCGACGGCGATGTCCTTGTCGCACAGTCGCTCGGCGGCTTCACCGCCGCCCTGGTCTGCGAGCTCATCACCCCGTCCGCCCTGATCTTCGTCAACGCCATGATCCCGCGACCCGGCGAGACCGCGGGCCGGTGGGGCGCGAATGTCGGCTCCGCCGAGGCCCGCCTGGCCGCGGCCGATGCCGGTGGCTACACCCGTGAATTCGACGACGCCGTCTACTTCCTGCACGATGTCCCGCCGGAGGCGCTGGACGACGGCCCCGAACGCCCCGAATCCGAGCGCATCTTCGACGATGTCTGCGACTTCACCCGCTGGCCGGATATCCCCACTCGCGTGCTGGTCGGCGCGGACGACCGCCTCTTCCCGCTCGGTCTGCAGCAGCGCGTTGCCCGCGATCGTCTCGGCGTCGAGGCGGACATCATCCCCGGCGGCCATCTCGTCGCACTCTCGAATCCCCGGGGCGTGGTCGAATACCTCTCGGCCGCAGCGGAATCCGCTCACTGAGTCAATCGCGCCGAGCAGTACACCGACGTGACCGCCGATCCCGGGCCGCCGCGCATCCACCTGGAGGAGACGCTGCTACGCGAACTCCAGGACATTCCGATCGTCAAGGAGAACAGCACGGCCCGGGGTGAATTGCGCGCCTCGGCGGTCTTCCGGCCCGAACTGCGCGAACAGCCGCGCGCCGCAACGCTGAGCGGGACCAACGACACGGCCGAACTCATCCGCGGCGCGCAGCGGCACGGCAGTGTGGTCCCCGAGATCACCGCGGACGATGCCGCCGAACGCCTCACCGGGCTCATCGAAGCACTCAGCATGCGCTGCTCAGCGGTTCACTCGATCTGGAGCAGGCGCGAAAGCTCTTGCGCGGCGCGCTTACCGCCGAATTGGGCGCAGAAAGTCATTGATGGCGGCCCACATCGGCGGATTGAGCTGAACGTGCGTGCCGGTGCCGGTCACGGTCCGGAAATCCACGCCATTGGCGGCGAACTGCGCGGCCAGCGTGGCGTGCAGCGGTGAGGGCACGGTCGCGTCGGTGATATTGACCAGCAATAGAATCGGCCGGTTGTAGCCGGTGGTCGGCACCGTCAGATAGTCGGTGTAGGCGGCGCGAATCGGTTCGCTGCCGAGCGAGCGGCTCAGCAACTGGCCGATGCCGACGCCATTGACGGTCGCCTCGATCTGCGGTTCGCACAGGGTGCCGATGCGGTCGAGCAGATCGCGGCCGAACGGGGTCAGATAGCTGTCCACCTCGGCCTCGGGGCGGGTGGCGCGCACCCCGGCCAGGATGTCCGAGAAGAAGCCGAGTGTGCCGGAGGTGTCGGGCAGTGCCGGGATGCCGGGTCCGGCGATCGGCAGCACCTTTTCCACATCCGATTCCGGGTCCACCGCGATGGTGCCGCGGAAATCCAGGTCCGGCGCGTAGGTTGCCTGAAGGTGGCCGGTGCCCAGTGCGGCCTGCCCGCCCTGCGACAGACCCATGACCGCCCAGGTCGTGGAGAGCTCCGGCTTCGCCGCCCGCGCGGCCCGCACCATATCGATGGTGGCGGTCGCCTCGCTCTGCCGTTCCAGATAGGGATGCGGGCCGTTGTCGTAGAGGCCGAGTCCGAGATAGTCGGGTGCGACCACGGCGAAACCCTGCGAAACCAGGGACCGCATGATGTTGTCCTCGTCCGCGACATAGGCGTCGTACGGTGCCGTGCTCGGATCGGACTTGCCACCGCAACCCGGCCCCAGCCCCGTGGTGCCGTGATCGAATGCGACTATCGGCCAGCCGTTTTCGGGGGGCGGGCCGCCCGGCACGAAGAGCGCGCCGCTGGCCTGCTTCGGGGTGCCGTGCGAATCGGCCATCCAGTACCTGAGCACCGATCCGCCCGGGATGCCGTGGAATCCGTCGTCGCGCGGCTCGGCCGAGATGAGCGTTCCGGGTGGATCGGCGACCGCGGTCGCGGTATCGAGTCCGAGCGTCATACTCGCCGTGGCGGTGGCCGCGACCACCGCGCCCGCCCAGCCGCGAATCCCTGGCATACCGCACCTCCCGACTCGCCGAAAACGCTATCGAAGACTAGTAGCTGACTATTCGCTACACGGCTCCGCATTGCAAGGTGACGCGAGTCGCTCAGAACAATCGGAAGCCCGTGCCCGCGCCGCCGTGCTGATTGATATTCGCGAGCACATTGGCGATCCCGGTGGCGAAATCGGGTTCGTGCACCGGATTGGCGGGATTGGCGCAGGAGGGCAGGTGCAGGTCCACGCTGCCCAGATCGATGGGCTGACCGGAGACGATCATGCCGACCAATCGATCACCGACCAGTACCGGCGAACCGGAATCGCCGTAATCGGCGCAGACATGACTGCTGAAACCCTCGGTCATCTCCTCCCAGACCGGACCGCAGGTGAATCCGGTGGTGCGCCCGTTCTTGCAGACCATCTGCAGCGGTGCGGGCGGTGCGCCCAGGCCGGCCACCACGCCGGCGGTGATCTGCCGAACCGGAATCACCTTGGCCGGATCGAATTCGATGACCGCCCAATCCCAGAAGTAATCCTGCTCCGCGAGCCGGCCCAGAAAACCCGTGCCGAGGGAGTTCTCGGCGAGTACTTGCGCGCCCACCTCACCGCAGTGTCCGGCGGTAATTCCGACCAGGCGATTCGCGGCGTCGAATCCGATGGCGGTGAGGGTGCACAGCGAGAACTCATCGGGCTCACCGGTGCCGATCGCTATACCCGAACCGGGCCCGAGCACCGCCGGACCGGCGGCGGCCGCGACGCCCGAGGGGGTCAGGGCCAGGCTGAAAATCACTGTGGCAGCGGCGGATCCGAGGCCGCTGCAAATCTTGCCCAGGGAGTACATGCCGAACCTCTCGCGCGGGAGGCCATCGGGGCCAGGTGATCGACGACAGCGGGAATGACGCCCGCTCGCGCGGACCGGAGACCGTGATGCGTGAACCTGGAAATCGGGGTGTTGCGAATCGGCCGAGAAGTAATGCGTAAGCCGAATAAGTGAAACATACCATTCGGACTTATTTATCTGAAATGTCCCCTTTGTGTGTGTGACCGACGTGCGCGCAGGCGTGTCGAGGCCGCACCGGGGAATGGCGACAATTCCGGCACGCGGGTGGGGCCGGTCGAGGCAGAGTGTGCGAATGGATATCGGTATCGCATTGCCCACCATGTGCCGGGGTTACGACCGCGGCGCGACCGTCGACTGGTGCTTGCGCGCCGAGCAGGGTCCGTTCGCGAGTATTTCCTGCGGGGAGCGGATGACCTTCCACAATCCGGAGATGTGGACGACCCTGGCCGCGGCGGCGGCGCTCACCGAGCGGGTGCGCATCTTCGCCAATGTGGCTGTGCTGCCCGCACATCCACCGGCCTTGATCGCCAAACAGGCGGCCACCCTCGATGTGCTGTCGCAGGGTCGCCTCACCCTCGGGGTCGGGGTCGGTGCGCGACCGCACGACTACGGCAGTCTCGGAGCGGGATTCGGCCATCGCCATGCGACTCTGGAACGCGGGGTGGCCGAACTGCGCGCACTGTGGTCCGGGACCCCGCATACCGAGGGTGCGGATCCGATCGGACCGCCGTGTGTCCAGGCGGGCGGTCCGCCGATTCTCGCGGGTGCGCTGGGGCCGAAATCGCTGGCGCGGGCGGCACGTTGGGCCGACGGTGTGGTCGCCTTCAGCCTCGGCGGGGCACCCGGTGAGATCTCCTGGGCCGCCGACAATGCGCGCCGGGCCTGGATCACCGCCGAGCGAGAGACCAAGCCGCGCTTGGTGAGTGGCTGCTTCTACACCCTCGGCATTCCCGACGCGGCTCCGGTGCTGCGCGATTTCACCGCCGAATATCTGGCCTTCCTGGGCTCGAAGAACGCCGAAGCCACCGCGGCGGCCATGACCACCTTCGACGCCGACGCGATCCTGCGCGCCATCGACGGAGCCGAAGCCGCGGGCCTGGACGAATTCATCCTGGTCCCCGGCTCCACCGATCTCGCGGTTCTGGAGGCGACCGCGAAACTGGTCGAATCCCGCTGACATCTCGGAGTGGCCCGGGTCACAGTTTGGTCGCGGTTCGCCGCAATCTCCGCAAACCCTTTCCGGATCCTTTGCCGAGTCTTTACGATTACGCCGTTCTGCCTAGCGTCGTGCTGTCACAGCCTCGCCCGTCGCTCGCTCTCGATGCCAGTACATGTTGACCGATGAACCGGGCGGTTCCCCGCCGTTCCGGCGAAGGAGAAATATGTCCACCGACACCGAACAGCCTCCCCGGACGTCGCTCCCCGGCCTCGCCGAGTTGGTACGCCACGACCTTCCAGCCTCGCTGGTCGTGTTCCTGGTTTCGCTGCCGCTCTCGATCGGTATCGCCGTCGCCGCCGGAGCCCCGGTCGCCGCCGGTCTGATCGCCGCGGTCGTGGGAGGGGTGGTAGCCGGACTCATCGGCGGTTCCACCCTCCAGGTCAGCGGTCCCACCGCCAGCCTGACCGTGGTGGTCGCCGAATCGATCAATCAATTCGGCTGGGCCGCCACCTGTTTCATCACCGTCGCGGCCGGCCTGCTGCAAATAGTCTTCGGACTCAGCCGGATCGCGCGCGGCGCACTGGCCATCGCGCCCGTGGTCGTGCACGCCATGCTCGCCGGGATCGGCGTGGTCATCGCACTCCAGCAGGTGCATGTGCTGCTCGGCGGTGATTCGCTGAGCTCGTCCTGGGACAGCCTGGTGGGCCTGCCCCAGGAGCTGCGCTCGGTGCACGGCGGTGATCTGCTCGTCGGCCTGCTGGTCATCGTCATCCTGGTGGCGTGGAAGCGGCTGCCCGCACCGGTGCGCGTCATCCCCGCCCCGCTGGTGGCGGTGGTCGCGGCCACCCTGCTGGCGCTGGTGCTGCCCACCCGGGTCGAGCACATCATGCTCAATGGCTCACTGCTGGACGAACTTCGACTGCCCCGGGTGCCGCACGGCAGCTGGGCGGCGATCGCGCTGATGGCAGTGACCATCGCGCTCATCGCCAGCGTGGAGACCCTGCTCTCGGCCGTGGCGGTGGACCGTATTCGCCAGAACTCCGCGCGCCGTACCGATTTGGATCGCGAACTGATCGGCCAGGGCGTGGCGAACATGGTGTCCGGCATGATCGGCGGACTGCCCGTGGCGGCGGTCATCGTGCGCAGCATCACCAATGTGAAGGCGGGCGCGCGCGGTAAGGCCTCGACCATGCTGTGCGGCCTCTGGGTACTGCTGTTCTCGGTGGCCTTGGTCGGGGTGGTGCGCCAGATTCCCAAGGCCGCACTGGCCGGACTGCTCATCGTGGTCGGCATCCAGCTCATCAAGCTCGCGCATATCCGGCGCGCCCAGCGCACCGGTGATCTGGTGGTCTACGCGGCCACCATTGTCGTGGTGGTGTTCTGGAACCTGTTGCTGGGCATGGTCGTCGGCCTCGCGCTGGCCTTCGCGCTGCTGCTGTGGCGGGTGGTCCGGGTCTCGGTGACCTCCGAGGCGGTGGCGAGCGGACGCTGGCGGGTCACCGTGGACGGCACCTTCACCTTCCTGGCGGTGCCCAAGTTGACCGCCGAACTGGCCAAAGTGCCGACCGGGGCCGATGTCGTCATCGAGATGTCCGTCGACTTCCTCGATCACGCCGCCCACGACGCGGTGCAGGAGTGGGTCGCCGAGCACCGAACCGATGGCGGCACGGTCGAATTCGTCGAGATGGGTACCGTGCGCATGGCGGGCGCGACAGACGGCCCGCCCGCGCGCGGACATTCGCGGCATATGCTCGACGAGGTGCTCGGGCCGTGGCGGCGCACCGGGGCAGAGGTCGACCCCATCGTCGCGGGGGTGGCCGCGTACAACCGCAGTCACGCGCATGTGATGCGTCCGCACCTCGGGGTGCTCCGCGATGGGCAGGAACCGGATTCGCTCTTCGTCACCTGCGCCGATTCGCGGATCGTGCCGAATGTGATCACCAACAGCGGTCCGGGCGATCTGTTCACCATCCGCAATATCGGCAATCTGATTCCCGCCGATCGCCGGGACACCTCCATGGAGGCCGCGCTCGTCTACGCCCTCGACAAACTCGATGTGCGCTCGGTGGTGGTCTGCGGGCACTCCGGATGCGGGGCCATGGAGGCACTGCACTCCGAGGCGGTGACCGGATCGGATCTGGACGGCTGGCTGGCCAATGCCAGGCCCAGTCTGCTGCGCTTGCGGCTCGGGCATCCGGTGGCCGAGGCCGCGGCCGCCGCCGGATTCGAACCGGTCGATCAGCTCGGCATGGTGAATGTGGCGGTGCAGTTGGAGACGCTCTACGCGCATCCGGTGGTCCGCCGCGGGGTGATCGAACGGGGCGTGGTGCTCTCGGGCCTGTTCTTCGATATCGCCACCGCGCGCGTGGTGGAGGTCACGGTGGACGGGATCGCGGAGATCGGGGATCACGGTGTGGCGCGAATCCGCCCCGGGGATCTGCTGCACACCGCCGGCGCCGGGTAACCGGCGTAGGTTACGCAGCACCGGGCGTGAATCCATCAGGATTCACGCCCGCTTTACGTTGTGGCATCGGTTTTCTCAGCTTTTACTAAGTCTTTACTTCTAGCCTGGCCAACAGCTCGTCCGGTGAGTCTGTGGCCAACGCTGTCCACAGCATCAATTCGATGCCCACAGAACATGTTCGACGCTTTCGGATCGATTCGGTCCGGAGAAGGAGCCGAGATGTCCACCGACACCGATTCACCGCCAGGTAGAGCGGACCGCTGGTCCACCACCCTGCTGCGCCATGATCTACCCGCGTCCATTGTGGTCTTCCTGGTCGCGCTCCCGCTATCTCTCGGCATCGCCGTCGCCTCCGACGCGCCGATCGCCGCCGGTCTCATCGCCGCTGTGGTCGGCGGCGTGGTGGTCGGACTGCTCGGCGGAGCACCCCTGCAGGTGAGCGGACCCGCCGCCGGCCTGACCGTGGTGGTCGCCGAAACTATCAATCAATTCGGCTGGAAGACAGCCTGTTTCATCACCGTCGCGGCCGGACTGCTGCAAATCCTGTTCGGCCTGAGTCGAATCGCGCGCGCCGCGCTGGCCATCGCGCCCGTCGTGGTGCACGCCATGCTCGCCGGTATCGGCATCACCATCGCACTGCAACAACTGCATGTGCTCCTCGGAGGGGCGTCGCACAGCAGTGCCTGGAAGAACCTGGTCGAACTTCCCGGCGAGTTGCTCTCCCTGCACGGTGACGATTTCTTCATCGGCGCGGTCGTCATCGTCATCATGCTGACGTGGAAGTACGTGCCCGGGAAGCTGAGGGTGCTGCCCGGACCGCTCGTGGCCATCGCCATCGGCACCGGACTGTCGCTCATCGTGCCCGGCAATGTGGAGCGGATCGTCTTGAGCGGATCGCTCTTCGACGCCATCGGGCTGCCGCAGGTTCCCTCGGGCGGCTGGGGTGCGGTCGCGCTGGCGGCTCTGACGATCGCGCTCATCGCGAGTGTGGAGAGTCTGCTGTCCGCGGTCGCCGTGGACAAGATGCACACCGGTCCGCGCACCAATTTCGACAGGGAACTGGTCGCGCAGGGCGCGGCCAATATGACCTCCGGACTGCTCGGCGGACTGCCGGTCACCGGCGTGATCGTGCGCAGTGCGACCAATGTGCAGGCCGGGGCGCGTTCCAAGGCTTCGGCCTTCCTGCACGGCATCTGGATTCTGGTGTTCTCGGTCGCGCTGGTCGCGGTGGTGGAGCAGATTCCCAAGTCCGCGCTGGCCGGTCTGCTGATCGTGGTCGGCATCCAGCTGGTCAAGCTCGCGCATATCCGCCTGGCCCGGCGCACCGGTGACCTGCTGGTCTACGTGGTGACCGTGGGCGCGGTGGTGTTCCTGAACCTGCTCGAGGGCGTGCTGTTGGGCCTGGCGCTGGCCTTCGCGCTGCTGCTGTGGCGGGTGGTGCGGGTGACGGTCTCGGCCGATCCCGTGGTGGGCACCGATCGGTGGATGGTCAGCATCGAGGGCACCTGCACCTTCCTGGCGCTGCCCAAGCTCTCGGCGCAGCTGGCCAAGGTGCCCGAGGGCAGTACCGTCCTGGTGGAGATGAGCGTGGACTTCCTCGATCACGCCGCCTACGAGGCCATTCACGATTGGGCCGCCCAGCATGAGAACACCGGGGGCCGAGTCGAATTCGTGGAACTGGGCTCCGCGCCGATGGCGGACGCGCTCACCGGTCCGCCGGTGCGCGGGCGCTCGCGCGGGCTGCTGGACGAGGTGCTGCGGCCCTGGCAGGCAGGGGAGGGCAATCCGATCACCACGGGTGTGCGGGCCTTCCATCGCCGCAACGCCCACGTGATGCGGCCGCATCTGGATGAACTGCGGGACGGGCAGAATCCGCATTCGCTCTTCCTCACCTGCGCCGATTCCCGCATCGTCCCGAACCTCATTACCAATACCGGTCCGGGCGACCTCTTCACCATTCGAAATGTCGGAAATCTGGTGCCGCCCAACGGTCGGGACAGCTCCGTGGAGGCCGCGCTGGCCTTCGCCCTGGACGAGCTCGAAGTGGATCACGTTGTGGTGTGCGGACATTCGTCCTGCGGTGCGATGAAGGCACTGCTCGACGGGGTGCCCGAAGGACCCGGCCTCGGAGAATGGCTCCGCAATGCCGATATCAGCGTCGATCGCTGGCATCGCGGGCATGCGGTCGGCCGGGCCGCCGCGGCCGCGGGCTTCGGTCCCGCCGATCAGCTCGCCATGGTGAATGTGGCGGTGCAGCTCGAGACGCTGCGCACCCATCCGGTGGTGCGAGATGCCATGTTGCGCCGGGGCGTCGCGGTCTCGGGTCTGTTCTTCGATATCGGCTCGGCCCGGGTCATGCAGGTGACCGCCGACGGCCTGTCGGAGATCACCGACCCCGACCTATCGGCCCTGGCGATCTCCTCCACGCACTGAGCCCGCACCCCGAATCGGCGACCGGTATCGCATCGGTCGCCGATTCGGCAGTGGCGGAGATGTTTCGGCGCGGGCGGGCCGGACACGCCCACCGTCTTCGGCAGGGTCCGTGATTGCCGTTGCGGTGCCTTACCTTTGGCGAATGCGCCTGGGTGCTGATGAGCAGGATTCGGTGGTCCTCATACTCGGTGCGGGTCCGGCGGGCCTGGTGCTCGCAAATATTCTGCGGGCCGCGAATGTGCCGACCGTGGTGCTGGAGCGCCGGACGCGCGAGCAGGTGCGCCAGCGAGCGCGCGCCGGATTCCTCGCACCCGACAGCGTCGCGGTCCTGCGCGAACACGGGCTGGCCGCCGGACTGGACGCGCGCGGGCGCACCCACGACCGCTGCGAATTCCGCAGTCCGGCAGGCTCTGTCGAGCTGCGCTACGGCGAACTCGGCGCGGGGCAGCCGCATACGGTGTATCCGCAACAGGATCTGGTCACCGATCTGATCGCGGAGTATCTGGCGGGCGGCGGTGTGCTGCACTTCGGCACCACGGTCGAGCGGATCGAGGATATCCACACCGATCGGCCCGCGGTCCTCGCCCGCGACGCCGCCGGTGCCGAAATCCGTTTCACCGGTCACTATCTGGCCGGATGCGATGGCGCGCGGGGGATATCCCGCACCGCGGTGCCGACCACCATCGCGGCCAGCGATCACGGCATCACCTGGCTGGCCCTGCTCATGCAGGCCCCGCCCGCCGGCGAGGCCGTCATCTACGGGGTGCACCCCGACGGGTTCGCCGGGCAGATGCCGCGCACCGCCGAGGTGACGCGCTATTACCTGCAATGCGATCCCGGTGCGCGCCCGCGGGAATGGAGTGACTGGCGGATCTGGGACGAACTGGCGCGCCGACTGGACGCCCCGGGCCGTCCGGCCCCGGCCACCGGGCCGATCATCGAACGCGGCCTGGTGCGATTGCGATCGCGGATTCTGGATCCCATCCAGGCGGGACGGCTATTCCTGGTCGGGGATGCGGCCACCTCCATCAGCCCCTCGGCGGCCAAGGGCGCGAATCTGGCGATCGTCGGGGCGCAACTGCTCGCCGAAGCGCTCATCCCCGCCGTGCGCTACGGCAAAGGCGATGCGCTGCAACGGTATTCGGAGCAGGCCCTGCCGCGCATCCGGCGCGCTCAGGAATTCTCGCACTGGATGATCGACCTGCTGCATCCGCCCGCCGGTTACGGCCCGGAGACCGCGTACCGGCGTGAGCTCCAGCGGGCACGACTGCACAACCTGGCAACCTCGCGTTCGCACCAGCATGTTTTCGCGGACAACTACGTCGGTATCTGAAGCCTTCGGGCGGCGTGACACCCGGTCGTCGGCAATGGATTTCGTGCTGCCGCGCTAGACCGGATCGGGATTCGGCCGCCCTTCGAGCATCCCGAGGTAGGTGTCCAGTTGTGCTGCGCCGGTGAGGAGTTCGCGACTGCGGGTGGTCAGGCGCAGTTGCCAGTCGGTGAGGAAGGTGGCCAGGGCGTCCGCGCCGCCCGCCTCGCGCAGCGATTCCAGGAACCGCGCGACCTGGGGCAGGGGATAGCCGCCGCGGCGGAGCTGGCGGGCGATCTCGGCGTCGCGGACGAGGTCCGGATCGTAGCTGCGGTAGCCCGTGGCCCGCTCCCGCGGCGGGCGCAGAATGCCCTGGGTTTCCCAGGTGCGCAGGGTCGCCGGGTGCAGGCCGAGGCGGCGGGCGAGTTCGCCGACGGTCAGTGGTGGGCCGGGAACCGGGGTGGTGGTCGCGGTGGTCAGGGTGCTCAGGGCCGCCGCGACCTCGGCGCGGGTGGTGCGTTCGGAGCGCAGTGCGATATGGGTGGCGTCGATGAGCCGGTAGGCGGTTTCGGTATCGCCGTGGTGGAACGCGCGCATGATCTCCGCGGCCCGCTGATGGCCGTGCCCGGCGCGCAGGGCTACAAACGCGCGGAGCGCCTGCGCGTGCAGGGGCGTGTACTGACGGTAACCGGAGTCGCTGCGCTCGGCGGGCGGGAGGATCTCCGCATCGTCGTAATTGCGGATCGCCTGGGCGGACAGCCCGTGCTCACGAGCCAGGTCGACGGGCCTCAGTTCGCACCTCCGTTTGAGGGTTTTCGCGGTATTCACCGGGTGGTTTGTGAAGAAGTCTCACCCGAACCTTCAACGATACTGTCGAAGGTAGTTTCCTTCGAAAAGGGGTGCCCATGTCCACCGTCACCACACCGCGTTCCCTCGCCCGCCCACTCGATGATGCGGCGGGCCTCGCGTCGGCTGTCGATGCGTTGCTCGCCGGGCGGGCCGAACCGCCGGTCCTATTCGGGCTCGGTGAGCCGACCCACGGGATCGTCGCGTTTCCGTTGCTGCGCAACGAACTTCTGCCGCATCTGGTCGAAAAGGGGTATCGGGCGGTCGTATTGGAGACCGATTTCTTCGCCGCGTCGCTGATCGACGAGTATGTGGGCGGGGGACCGGCTGAACTCGGCACGGTGCTCGAGACCGGATTCAGTCACGGCTTCGGGGCCGTGCCGGGCAATCGCGAACTTCTGCGGTGGCTGCGCGCGCACAATGCCGGGCGCGCACCGCGAGATCGGGTGCGCTGCTACGGGTTCGACGCGCCGACCGAGTACGCCGGAGCGCCGAGTCCGCGGCGCGCGCTGGGCGCGGTGCTCGACCGGCTGCCCGCGGCATTGCGGCCCGCCTCGGCGGGAGATCTGGATGCCCTGCTCGGCGACGAGTCCGAATGGCTGAATCCGGCGGCCATGTACGACGCGAACGCGTCCATCGGGAATTCCGAACGTGTTCGGGCACTGCGGATCATCGCCGATGATCTCGCCGACGCGCTGCGGCGGGCGGCGCCCGCGCTGCATGCCGCGGATCCGTCCGGATACTTCCGCGCCGCAGCACACGCGCGGACGGCACAGGGGTTGCTGCGCTATCACGTGGCCATGGCCGATGCGGCGGCCGATCGGATGGAGACGCTGATCAGTGTGCGCGCCGAGATCATGGCCGAGAATCTGCTCGCCATCGTCGAGCGGGAACGGGAGCGGGGACCGGTCCTGGTATTCGCACACAATGCGCATTTGCAACGCGCGCAATCGCATTCGCCCGTCGGCGGCGCGGTGAACTGGGCGAATACGGGTGCACTGGTCGGGCTCGCGCTCGGCGAGCGGTATGTGTTCGTGGCATCGGATGCCAATCCGAGGAGTGAACCCGGGACGCTGCAACATCTGCTGGCGGAGGCGACCGATCGCCGCGCGCTGTTTCCCGCGCCCGCGCTCCGGGCCGCACTCGATCCCTCGACCCGGGCGGGCGAACCGATTGTGCCCGGTCATATTCCGCTGCGGCCGTCCGACCTTGACGGTGCGGACGCGGTCGTGTTCATCGCCGATACCGACGGGGTCCGGGTCCGGTACTGGTAAACAGGATGGGCCGTGATCGGCGCGGTGGAGCAACGGCCTTGGACCCGCATGTATTTCGTAAAGAGAATACGCACCGATCGCGGGCGGGATTAGCGTGGGAAGGTCGGACGCTTTCGGTTCCGGGGGGTGGGGTTGATGGCAGCGGATGTGATCGGCAAATACGCGCGGGTGACGGCCGCCATCACACCCGGCCACCTCGGCGAGGTTGTCATCGAGGTGCGCTTCGGGACCGAACGGTTCCTGGCCCGCGCCGCCGACGGTGAATCGACGATTCCCAAGCATGCCCAGGTGCTCGTGGTCGACAGTCTGGGTGGTCGCACTGTCGAAGTCGTTCCCGTGAATTGAAGGTGCATCGTGGACGTCCTGGTCCTTGTCTCGGTCGGGATTGCGCTCATTGTCCTGGTGGTCGCCGTCGGCCTGTTCCGTGCCGCCTGGCGTATCGCCGAACCCGATGAGGCGCTGATCATTTCGGGCTTCCGAGCCGGGACCGGACCGGGCGGGTCGGGGGAGAGCATGGGCTTCCGCATCGTCACCGGACGCGGCTGCCTGATCATGCCCGGACTGACCAAGGTGCGCCGAATCTCCTTGGAGGCGCACGAATCCCAGATCGCGGTGCCGTGCGTGAGCCGGCAGAAGATCAATCTGCAACTCACCGGCGTGGTGATGTACAAGGTGGGCGACGATTACGGATCGATCGCCAATGCGGCACGGCGATTCCTGGACCGGCCCGCCGATGAACTCGAGACCAAGGTACAGAACGTCTTCGTCGGACATCTGCGCGCCATCGCCGGATCCATGACCGTCGAGGACATGATCAGCGATCAGGACAAGTTCTCCGAACAGGTCCGCGATCGGTGCTCGCACGAGATGGAATCGTTCGGGCTGGTGATCGACTCGTTCCAGATCCAATCCATTGCCAGCGAGTCGAATTACATTGCCAACCTTGCGATTCCGCGTCATGCCGAGGTCGAGCAGCATGCTCGTATCGCGCGTGCGAACGCCGAACGCGCCGCGATCGAACAGGAGCAGTCCGCGCAGGCGCGGGTGGCGCTGTCGGTGCGCGACACCCAGATCAAGAAGGCCGGATATCAGGCCGAGGTGGATCGGGCGACCCAGGAATCCCAGCAGCAGGGTCCGCTCGCCGAGGCCACCGCACGCCAGGCCGTGGTCGAAGTCGCCACCAAGGTCGCGCAATTGGAGGCGCAGCAGCGCGAACAGGAGTTGCAGGCCTCGATCCGCAAGCCCGCCGACGCCGAGGCGTATCGGCAGACGACCCTGGCCACCGCGGCCCGCGATGTGCAGATCAGTCAGGCGCAGGCCGATGCGCAGCAGACGCGGTTGCGCGCGGAAGCCGCTGCGGCGCAGACCCGAATGCAGGCCGAAGCCGAAGCGGAGTCCATTCGGGTGCGCGCGGCCGCGCAGGCCGAGGCGACCCGGCTCACCGGGCAGGCCGAGGCCGATGCCATCCAGGCACGCGGTCTGGCCGAGGCCGAGACGGTGCGCGCTCGGATGGCGGCCGAGGCCGCCGGTATCCAGCAGCGGGCCGAGGCGATGAGCAAGAATCAGGAGGCGGTGATCGCCCAGCAGGTCGCGCAGAATCTGCCGGAAATCGTTGCCGCGGCGGCGAAACCGTTCGAGCATGTCGGGCAGTTCACCGTGCTCAACGGCGCCCAGGGCGTGACGGCCGCACTGGCGGAGATCATCCAGCAGGCCGGGACACTGACCTCGATGGCGCGTGAATCCCTACTGCCCGCGCTCAAAGTCGATCCCACCGCGGTGAACGGGGAGGTGAAACCCGTCGCGTGAGCTGATGATCAGCTGATCACCGGGAACCGGTGGCGGGTCTAGGCCGCGAGGCGACGCCATCGGTTCCTGGTGATCGCATGATCGGGTGTGGTCGGCTGTGATGTCTTTCGGTGGGTCGCGGCGCGGGGCGGAAATCTGTTCGGGCCCGCCACGAGGTGTGGGTGGGCGGAATTGTCTGTGGCCGCTGACAGACTCTCTGGTATGCGATGGGCGGTGGCGGAAACGGGGGAGGGCGGGGCTCTGCTGTGCCCGGTGGATCAGGACGGTCGGGCCGCCGGGCCGGTGCTGCGGGAGGCTTCGCTCGCCGAGGCGGTGCGGTCGCGCCCCGAGGTGGAGCGATGGGTGTGGCGATCGACCGGGGAGATCTATCGGCATCTGATGGCGGCCGGGGTGCGGGTCGAGCGCTGCTATGACGTGGAGGCGGCGGAGGCGCTGCTGATCGGGCATGAACAGGGACAGTCCGGACAGCCGCGCTCGCTCGCGGCCGCGTGGGCGCGGCTGCACAGGTTGCCGGTTCCGCCGGACGCGCCCCCGCGGGTCGCCGAGACCCAGCCCTCGCTCTTCGAATCGGGGCCGGTGCCATTGCCCTCGGGCACCGATGAATTCACGGCGCTGCTGGAGGTGTACGAGGGGCAGGTCGCGCGCACCGCGCGGACCGAGCATCCGGATCGGATGCGGCTGCTGCTCGCCGCCGAATCGGCGGGCATGCTGGTGGCGGCCGAGATGTCCCGGGCCGGAATTCCCTGGCGTGCCGATGTGCATCGGGAACTGCTGGAAAGCATGCTGGGAGAACGTATTTCCGCCGACTCGGAGCCGAGTCGGCTGGTGGAACTGGCCGAGGAGGTGTCCCGGGCGTTCGGGACACGCGTGCGTCCGGACCTGCCCAATGACATCATCCGAGCCTTCGGCCGCGCCGGAATCTCCCTGTCCTCCACCAGGAAATGGGAACTCGCGGAGGTGGACCACCCGGCGGTCGCACCGCTGCTGGCCTACAAGTCGCTGTATCGGCTGTACACCGCGCACGGCTGGACCTGGCTCGAGCAGTGGGTGCGCGAGGGCCGCTTCCGTCCCGAATACATCCCCGGCGGCACGGTGACCGGCCGCTGGACCACCAATGGCGGTGGCGCACTACAGATTCCGAAGGTGGTGCGCCGGGCCATCCGCGCCGATCCCGGCTGGCGACTGGTGGTGGCCGACGCCGCGCAGATGGAGCCTCGCGTGCTGGCCGCCATCTCCCGCGACCCGGGCCTGATGGAGGTGGCCGGACGCGAGGAAGACCTCTACGCCGATCTCGCCGCCCGCGCCTTCGGCGGTGATCGGACCCAAGCCAAACTCGCCCTCCTGGGCGCGATCTACGGTCAAACCTCCGGCGACGCCCTCACCCATATGGCCGAACTCCGCCGCCGCTACCCCGCCGCCATCGCCTACGTCGACGCGGCCGCCACCGCGGGCGAACAGGGCCGCCTGGTCCGAACCTGGCTCGGCCGCACCAGTTCCCCCGATAGGCCCGCCGACCACCAGGACCAAGACCAAACCCTGCCCCCGACCTTCGGCAGCACCCCCCGAGCCCGAGCCCGCGGCCGGTTCACCCGCAACTTCGTGGTCCAGGGCAGCGCCGCCGACTGGACCCTCCTGGTGCTGGCGGCGCTGCGCTCCGCCCTGACCCGGTCGGCCCCCCGAGCCGAACTCGTCTTCTTCCAACACGACGAAGTCATCGTCCACTGCCCCGCCGAAGACGCCGAAACCGTAGCCGCCGCCATCACCACCGCCGCCCAATCCGCGGCCCGAATAACCTTCGGCCCCACCCCCGTCCACTTCCCCTTCACCACCGCCATCGTCGAGTGCTACGCCGACGCCAAATAGCGTGTGCCCGACGGGACGTAGCATGCTGGAATGGACAGCGTGGTGGCCCTCGCCCTGGCGATATCTCCCATCGTCCTGTTTGCCGCCGCCTTCGAGCTGATCGTGCACCGCGCGCGGCGGCGGGGAATCGGCGGCTCGGTGGTCGGACCATTCCAGGAAATGTGGGATCCGGGATCGCTGCGAGCCCAGCTCACCGTCGAGACCCAGGCCGAGGAAGCCGCGCCCAATCCGTCACCCGATGACGGATTGGATCCGGTGATTACGCTTCGCAGGGCGGATCGGGGCGGAGTGGAATCGTGATACAACGCCGCCTCGCCTCCACGCCAATCTAGTTGAGTCCTCCGGGAAGTCCACGCCGGGAAGTTCACCGAACAGCAGAGGGGTATGCGGTGAACGACTACGGGAGCTTTGCCACCCCACCGTGCCCGTGGCGCGGGAACGACGTCTTCTTCCTCGCCGCGAACGTCTCGACATCACCGAAATCCGCTCCGCCCGAACGTTATTGGTCCACGCCTGCTACACGGAACTCCAATGCGGTTCGGCCGTCGGCTACCGGGGTCGTGGCGTGCGGGGTGAGGCCGCTGGTCGCTGCCAGGGTGGTCAGTTCCGCGATGGTTCGTTCGTGGCCGCCGAAGCACATCAGCATGAACAGGTCGATGGCGGTGCTGGTGCCGATCCCCCGGATCGGTTCTATCACCAGGACAACGCCGTTCGGGTCGGCGGCCCGTGCGCATCGGGTGAGAATTGCCCGGTGCGGGCGGCGAGTTCGCCGACGGTCGCTCCGGCACTGCCCGCGTATTCCGCGAGACCGAGGGTCGCGGCCACCCGGATGCTCATCGGCGTCGCCAGATCCGCCAGGGCAAGAATCGAGGGGGCACCCCGCGCTGCGCTCACCGTGGGAGCTTATCGGGGGTGTGCGGACCGACTCGCGTGCGGCGGTGGCCTCGGATTTGTAACGGGGGGAGGCAGGATCGGGGATACATCCCATGAAAGCAACGACCTGCGAATGATCGGAGCTCTATATGCGAACCTCGGTTCGAACCGTGGCGCTGTGTCTGGCCACTCCCGTCGCGGCGATCGCTATCGCCGGTGTCACCGCTGGTACGGCTGCCGCGGCGCCTACCTGCCAGGGGTCGATGAATGCCGGATTCGCCTTCAATGGCGCATGTACGGACGGGGAAGGCAGTTATCGGCTCGAAGTGGATTGTGTGGGATACAACACCAACCCGCTGGCTATTGGTCAGTACACGATTCGGCAGGACTTTCCCGTGGGGCAGGCGGGCACCGTGGCGTGCATCGGGCCCGGGTGGTCCAGCGCGGGGTGGGGTGTGGGCGGGCGGGTCTTCCCGCTCTGAGAAACCCGCCGCCCCAACCTGTTTCCGCTGATTCAGCGCGGTAGTCGGATCGATGCACTACGGCCGGATCCACGACAATGCGAATTGTCGTGGTCCGGCCTTTCGGCTCATAACTGGTTTCGGGACGGGCCCGCCGAGAACGCAAGAGATCCAGGCTGATTCGCCCGAACACGGTCGTCAGCCAGCCCGACACATTCCCGATCTCCGCCGGATCCTGCCGCAACCGGGCCTCCTGCACCACCGCTACGACGTGCCGTGCGGGGAAGGTAACGGAGGCGCTCAGCAGGCCACGGTGCGCAGATGTGCGCGCGCGGTGGTGCGGGCCGCGGAGACGCCCGCGGAGATGGCGACCAGCGGCGGAATCCAGCGGGCCTCGGCCGGGGCGATACCCCATCCGATCGATCGCCCATCGGGCAGCGGGACGGTCGCACCGTCGGTATGGACGGTCATCCCGAGACCGCGCAGCATCCCGATGGCGCGCACGGCCTTCGCCGCCCCCACCACCAGGTGGATCTCCCGCCGGTGTGCATCGCGGATCTCGATGACCGGACCGGACAGGTTGTTCGCGCGCAGATACCGGCGGACGGTGGCCGCCAGATGACCGGTGAGCTCGACGGCCGCGATCCGGTCATCGGTCACCAAGTGTGGGCCGGTGGATGTTTCGGTGACCGTCCAGCCACGATCGCTGTAGTCGCGCAGTTGCTGCGCGGCGACGGTTGTCGGAAACATTGCGGGCACTGTGTTCTCCCATTCACCAGGTGGATCGAGTTCACGCGGCGACCTCCGCACCAACTACCCTCATGCCGGAAGCTGTGCGCCGGATCCGTTGCGGCTGTGAGGTTCCTGCGGACCGCAACAGGAATTCTGCGCTCGAATCCGTTGCGTGGCATCGCCCCGAGGTCGTCCCCGATGTCCTCCTGTAGGCGGACATCGAAGGTGCCATAGGGTGTATCGCCTCGGGGGAGACCCCTATTAACAAACGGGGTGATCCGCGCGCCTGCGGGGGCGGTCGTAGAGTCCCCCCTAAGGTGAGACGGTCCGCGAGCGGACGTGATGACCTCGCAGTGACATCCTGGTTATGAGCCCCCGCGATGGCGGCTGGATCGGAGTCCGATGGAAATGGTTGCGCAGCCCCCGGTTCGGATGAGTGTGGAGCCGGGTATCCGGCTGCTCGACAAGCACTGGCTTGCCGAGCGGATATCCGATATGGGCATCTCCTGGGGGACCGGGGACTCGCGGGTCTCCGGGACGCTGTGGTGGTGCATGGCCGCGTCCTCGCTGGTGGATCCGATCGTCAGCGCGCACGCCGCCGGACTGCCGACCATGGATCCGGCGCTGGAGAACATCGGGCTGGAGATCCGCCCGGACGGGGGCGTGGAGCGCGTGCTGGCCCGGTGCGATCTCGGCGCGGACGCGCTCGAAGCGCATTCGGATGCCGCCGCTGGGCCCGAACCCGTCGGCCATGCCCTGCGGCACACCCTCTCGGCCGTCATTCCGGTCGTCGCCGAGGTCTGCGGCGCGGGGGTGGCCGCGCTGTGGGCGATCGTGGCCGACGCCATCGGCAACCGCGCCCTCGACGCGGGTGCGCAGGAAACCGGATCGCAGCTGGCCAGGGAGGTTTCGGGCGGCCTGCCGGTACCCCGATTCAGTGATATCGGCGGCCGCGCTTTTGTGCGTCGCATCTCCTGCTGCCTGGTCTTAGAGGTCCCCGGCTGCGATATGTGCACCAGCTGCCCGAAACGCCCTGCGGCCCAGCGCGAAGCACTGCTCGCGGAGCTGGCCGCGCGGTAATTCGGCACACGCCGTGCGGGGCTGACACCCCGGCACCCGGTCCATCGGCACGCGGTCATCGACGTGCCGATAGCATGGACCGGCCAGACATCGCGGGGATTTCCCGCGCTACGACAATGCCAAGGAGTGCGCAGCCGTGACCACCACAGCCCCGAAGAGCCCAGTCGCCCTCGTCCGGGTGTCGGCCGGGACTACGGCGGGTGCCGCGGTGCGCGAGGCCGACCTGCCGAGCAAGGGGCCGAACGCGGTCATCGTCGTCAGGGATGACGAGGGCAACCTCAAGGATCTGTCCTGGACCCCCGAGACCGATGTCGAGGTCGAGGCCGTCACCGCCGACTCCGAGGACGGCCGCAGCGTCATCCGGCACTCGGCCGCGCATGTGCTGGCCCAGGCCGTGCAGCAGGAGTTCCCGGGCGCCAAGCTCGGCATCGGCCCGTTCATCAAGGACGGCTTCTACTACGACTTCCAGGTCGAGCGCCCCTTCACCCCGGAGGATCTGGCCAAGCTGGAATCCCGGATGAAGAAGATCATCAAAGGCGCGCAGCGCTTTTCGCGCCGCGTCACCGATGTCGAGGCCGCCCGCGTCGAACTGGCGAACGAGCCGTTCAAGCTCGAGCTCATCTCCGACAAATCGGGTATCGACGATCCGGAGGTCATGGAGGTCGGCGGTAAAGAGCTGACCATCTACGACAACCTCGACCCCCGCACCGGCGAGAAGATCTGGGCAGACCTGTGCCGCGGTCCGCACCTGCCGACCACCAAGTACATTCCCGCGTTCAAGCTGACCCGCAGCTCCGCCGCCTACTGGCGCGGTGATCAGAGCCGCGAGGATCTGCAGCGCATCTACGGCACCGCCTGGGAATCCACCGAGGCTCAGGACGAATACCTGCGTCTGCTCGAAGAGGCCGAGAAGCGCGATCACCGCAAGCTCGGCCTGGAGCTGGACCTGTTCTCCTTCCCGGACGAGCTGGGCTCGGGCCTGCCGGTGTTCCACCCCAAGGGCGGCATCATCCGCAAGGAGCTCGAGGACTACTCGCGCCGCCGGCACACCGACGCGGGCTACGAGTTCGTCAACACCCCGCACATCACCAAGGGCCACCTCTTCGAGGTCTCCGGCCACCTGGACTGGTACCGCGAGGGCATGTTCCCGGCCATGCACCTGGACGCCGAACTCAATGAGGACGGCACCGTGCGCAAGCCCGGCCAGGACTACTACGTCAAGCCGATGAACTGCCCGATGCACAATCTGATCTTCCGTTCGCGCGGCCGGTCCTACCGTGAACTTCCGTTGCGGCTCTTCGAATTCGGCTCGGTCTACCGCTACGAGAAGTCCGGCGTCGTACACGGCCTGACCCGCGTGCGCGGTATGACCCAGGACGACGCGCACATCTACTGCACCAAGGAGCAGATGCACGCGGAGCTCACCTCCACGCTGCAATTCGTGCTCTCGCTGCTGCGCGACTACGGCCTCGACGACTTCTACCTCGAACTCTCCACCAAGGATCCGAAGAAGTTCGTCGGCTCGGACGAGCTGTGGGAAGAGGCCACCGAAACACTGCGCAAGGTGGCCACCGACTCCGGTCTGGACCTGGTCCCGGATCCGGGTGGCGCGGCCTTCTACGGCCCGAAGATCTCCGTGCAGGCCAAGGACGCGCTCGGCCGCACCTGGCAGATGTCCACCATCCAGCTGGACTTCAACCTGCCCGAACGCTTCGAACTCGAGTACACCGGCGCGGACGGTCAGAAGCATCGCCCGGTCATGATCCACCGCGCGCTCTTCGGCTCCATCGAACGCTTCTTCGGCGTGCTCACCGAGCATTACGCGGGCGCGTTCCCGGCCTGGCTCTCGCCCGTGCAGGTGGTCGGCATCCCGGTCGCGGACACCTTCGCCGAACATCTGGACGGTGTCATCGAATCGCTGCGCGCCCAGGGCGTGCGCGCCGAGGTGGACCGCAGCGACGACCGCATGCAGAAGAAGATCTTCAACCACACCGCGCAGAAGGTCCCCTTCATGCTGCTGGCGGGCGCCAAGGATGTGGAGGCGGGCGCGGTCAGCTTCCGCTTCCGCGACGGCACCCAGGTGAACGGCGTTCCGGTCGCCGAGGCGGTCTCCACCATCATCGAATGGATCGCGCACCGCGAGAACGACTCTCCGACCGCGAGCCGTATCGAGAAGACGAACGGGGCGGCGTGAGTGGTCAAGGCCCGGAGGCGCCGCGCCGCCTCCCCGCGCTTGCTCGCGTAACCACGCAGGGCCTCCACTCGCGCCCAGAGGAGACAGGCCATGAGTGAACGTACCGCACCCGGAGGTCTTACCGAAGACGCTGCGGGGCTGGGGGATTCGGGGCCGCAGACGATCGTGGATCGCGGCCCCGGGGAACCGGACCGGTTGCAGCGGCTCTGGACGCCGTATCGCATGTCCTACATCACCGGTGCGGCGGCCGACCGCGAGGAGCGCGCGGCCGACGCACCCAAGAAGACCGGGCACCCCTTCACCGACATCCCCGAGATGGCCGATGAGGACGGTCTGGTCATCGCGCGCGGTGAATGGGTGTACGCGGTGCTGAACCTGTACCCGTACAACCCCGGCCACATGATGGTCGTGCCGTATCGCCGCGTGGCGAATCTCGAGGACCTCACCCTCGAGGAGAGCACCGAGCTGATGGCCTTCACCCAGCAGGCGATTCGCGTGATGAAGCGCGTCTCGCGGCCGGAGGGCTTCAATGTCGGCCTGAATCTCGGTGGCGTTGCCGGGGGTTCACTCGCCGATCACCTGCATCAACATATCGTGCCCCGCTGGAGTGGCGACGCGAACTTCATTACCGTCGTCGGCGGAGTGAAGGTCATGCCGCAGCTGCTCCGGGAAACCCGGGCGCTACTGGCGCAGGCCTGGAAGGAGGCGTAGATGAGCGACGATCGCGCAGCGGCTCGTCGAAGCCGACCGGGTGCGGGTGTCCCGCAGGGCCCGGGTGCGGGTGTCCCGCAGGGCACGGAAGGAATCCCAATAGCGTGCTGAGCTTCTTCGGTCGCGAGACGTTCGCCAAAGCGACTGCGCCCCTGGGCAAAGCACTGGTGAGCACCGGGCTCACACCGGACGCGATGACGCTCATCGGCACCACCGCCTCGATCGCGGCCGCGGTGACGCTGTTCCCGTCGGGGCACCTGTTCTGGGGAACCATGGTGATCTGGCTGTTCGTCATGTTCGACATGCTGGACGGGGCGATGGCGCGCGCCCGCGGCGGCGGCACCAAATACGGCGCGGTGCTCGACGCCACCTGTGATCGGGTGGCCGACGGCGCGATCTTCGGCGGTCTGGCGTGGTGGGCGGTCTACCACGAGCACTCCAAGATCCTGTTCGCCGCGACCCTGGTGGTACTGGTGACCTCGCAGGTCATCTCCTATGCCAAGGCGCGCGCCGAAGCCAGCGGGCTCTCGGCCGACGGCGGCATTATCGAACGCCCAGATCGGCTGGTCATCGGCCTGGTCGGGGCCGGATTCACCGGTATCGGTGGATATTTCGAGATCACCTGGCTCAGCTACGCGGTGTACGTGGCCATCTACGTGCTGGCAGTGCTGAGCATTGTCACCGTTTTCCAGCGTGTGCTGGCCGTGCGCAATTCGCCTGGCGCACGCGACATCATCGCCCCCGTGGCGAAAACACCGGAGGAACCTCAGCGGTGAGCACCGATTTCACGTCCGCGATGACCGATAAGGCGTACGCGGCCGGTTGGGCATTGGTGCGCGGACTCCCGGAAGGCATGGCGCGCAGGGCATTCGACGCCGGAGCCGATGCCGCCGCCCGCAAGATGAACAAGCAGGCGCGGGCCGGGAAGCCGAATCAATTGCGGCGCAACCTCGCCCGGGTGATCGGCACCACGCCGGACCGGGTGCCCGACGATCTGGTGCGGGCGAGTTTGCGCTCCTACGCGCGCTATTGGCGCGAGGCGTTCCGGCTGCCCGGTATGGACCACGCGGAGATGGTGCGCTCGGGCCGTCTGTTCGTCAACGAGGTCGAACATCTCGAGGCCGCGCTGGCCGCCGGCCGGGGTGCCGTCGCGGTTCTGCCGCATTCGGGCAACTGGGATATGGCCGGGGTGTGGCTGGTGCAGAATCACGGCACTTTCGCCACCGTCGCCGAACGGCTGCAACCGGAATCGCTGTTCGAACGCTTCATGGCGTATCGCCAGAGCCTGGGCTTCGAGGTCTTCCCGCTCACCGGCGGTGAACAGCCGCCATTCCCGCAGCTCGCCGAGCGACTGCGGCAGAACCGCGTGGTCTGTCTGATGGGTGAGCGCGACCTCACTGGCAAGGGTGTGCCCGTGGACTTCTTCGGCGAGCGCACCTGGATGCCCGCCGGTGCGGCGAAATTGGCGATCGAGACCGGTGCCGCGCTCATCCCCGTGCACTGCTGGAACACCGTCGACGCACAGGGCCGCGAGGGCTGGGGCTTCAAGACCGAAGCCCCCCTCGACGTTTCGGGTGGTGCGGCCGCGGCAACCCAATTGCTGGCGGACCGATTCGCGGCCAATATCGCCGAACATCCGGCCGACTGGCACATGCTGCAGCCGCTGTGGGAGAGTGATTTGTCGCAGTCGCGACTCGATCGCATCGCCGCGGTACAGCACAGCATGGGGAATCAGCAGCAGCCCGGCGCGGAGACCAGAGCCAATGGGCACAGGGGAGACGGCGCGCTATGAGAATCGGCATGGTCTGCCCGTATTCGTTCGACGTTCCGGGCGGGGTGCAGGCGCATGTCGTCGAACTCGCACAGGTGCTCATCGAGCGCGGGCACAAGGTGAGCGTGCTCGCCCCCGCCGCCGATGACACCCCGCTGCCCGACTATGTGGTCTCGGCCGGTCGCGCGGTCGCGATTCCGTACAACGGTTCGGTGGCGCGACTGTCCTTCGGCCCCACCGCCTATACGCGGATTCGCCGCTGGATCGCCGAGAACGACTTCGATGTGCTGCATATTCATGAGCCGAATGCGCCCAGCCTGTCCATGCTGGCGCTGAAGATCGCCGAGGGCCCGATCGTGGCGACCTTCCACACCTCGACTACGAAATCATTGGTGCTCAGTACTTTTCAGGGCGTACTGCGGCCGTACCACGAGAAGATCAGCGGCCGGATCGCGGTCTCGGAGCTGGCTCGGCGCTGGCAGGTCGAGGCGCTGGGCGGGGACGCGGTCGAAATCCCCAATGGCGTCGATGTTCCCGCCTTCGCGCACGCCCCACTGCTGGAGGGCTATCCGCGCGTGGGCGGCACCGTGCTGTTCCTGGGCCGCTATGACGAACCGCGCAAGGGGATGGAGGTACTGCTCGGCGCGTTGCCCGAACTGGTGCGCCGCCATCCGGATGTCCAGGTGCTGATCGTCGGGCGCGGCGATGAGGAGCGACTGCGCCGCGAAGCCGGTGAGAATGCCTCGCACCTGCGCTTTCTCGGACAGGTCTCGGATCAGGAGAAGGCGTCGGCCATGCGCAGCGCCGATGTCTACTGCGCCCCCAACCTCGGCGGCGAGAGCTTCGGCATCGTGCTGGTCGAGGCCATGGCCGCCGGAACCGCCGTGGTCGCCAGCGATCTCGACGCCTTCCGCCGCGTGCTGCGCGACGGCACCGCGGGCATGCTGGTCCCGGTCGGCGACGCGGATCTGCTGGCGCAGGCGCTCGATACCGTGCTGACCGATTCCGGCCGCCGTGACGAGCTCATCCGTACCGCGAATCAGGTTGTCGGCGAATATGATTGGCCGGTCGTGGCGGAGCAGATCCTGCGCGTCTACGAAACCGTCACCGTCGGCGATATGCGCGTGCGGACCGCTGGATGATCACTTTCTCCGCCACCACGATTCTGGTCCTGACCTTAATCGCGGCCATTGTCATCACCATTGGCGTCTGGGCGTACACCACCGCCAATCGCCTGGACCGCCTGCACGTGCGCAGCGATCAGGCCCGGCAAGCACTCGACGCCGCGCTGGCACGGCGCGCGGTGGTCGCGCGATCCATCGCCACCGTGCTCGGGGTCGATATCGGCACCGAACAGATCGACCAGGCGCGCCGACTGGCGGTCCTGGCCGACCGAGCCGAACGGGCCGACTGGCAGGATCGCGAAACAATCGAAAACCGGCTGGCCGCCGCGCTTTCCGCCATCGCTATCGATCGGCTGCCACCGCAGTTGGTGGCCGAACTGGCCGATGCCGAGGCGCGCGTGCTCATTGCCCGCCGCTTCCACAATGACGCGGTGCGTGACACCCTGGCCCTGCGCACCCGTCGCCCGGTCCGCATTCTGCACCTGGGCGGCACCGCACCGCTGCCCACCTACTTCGAGATCGCCGAACGGGTGACGGCCGCGGCCTCCACCGGACTCGAAGTCGATACCGTGCGCACCTCGGCGCGAATTGTGTTGCTCGATGAGGAGAATCGCGTACTGCTGCTGCGCGGTCGTGATCCGAAAGTACCGGACGTCGAATTCTGGTTCACCATTGGTGGCGGGGTCGATCCCGGGGAATCATTGCGCGAAGCCGCGATCCGTGAACTCTATGAAGAAACCGGCTATCCCGCAGACTCTTCCGCACTGCGCGGTCCGCTGTGGCGGCGGGTGGCGGTGTTCCCGTTCAATGGTGAGCTGATTCGCTCGGAGGAATTGTTCTTCGCGCTGCGTGCAAAGAACTTCGAACCCAATCCTGCCAAACTCGATTTCATCGAGCGGCGGTCCATCACCGGCAATAAATGGTGTACCCCGGCCGATATCGCGGCCCTCGACCGGGCGGGGGAGACGGTGTACCCCTACCACCTGGATCAGCTGCTCAGCGAGGCGATTGCGGCCGCGGACGGCGATGCCGATCCGGAAGTCCGTTCCATTCGCTGACAATTCGCACAAACGCCGAACGCCACCTCGGATAACTGTCGTTACCGGGGGTGGCGTTCGAGCTCTGTGGGGCGGGAGAGAATGTTTCTCCGCACCCGGTGCGCGTGCTGGATCAGATGATTACGCCCAGTCCAGCGAGGAATCCGGCTACAGCAAGAGCAGCGCTGACGCCGAATGCGCCGATGAGTGCGAGCAACATGATTTCTTTCCTTTCGATCTTTCCGCGGAGTGCGGATACTCGGTTAATCCGTTGCCAACCCGGATGTGTTTCACGAATTGCGCCGAAGAATATAAATAGGTGTTCGACCGGCCGGATGTGAACGGCATCACATCCCGGGAATCGGCTCGGAAGCCATTCCGGTCCGCTGGATGGGACGGGTGTGCCGAAACGCCCGGCCGTTACGGCGCCCGTTGGCTACGGTGAGCCGGTCAACGGCGATAGGTGAAGGACTCCCGGCATGAAGCTGATGTACGCCCTCTGGGGCGCGGAACTGGACGAGCGGCTGCACGCCGCCGAACTACGGCATCGGCTGGCCGATGTCGGGGCGACCGAGTTCCAGGTGAACGTGCGCGATGCCGAGGTGGCACCCGCACAGGTCCGGCACACCACCTATGAACAGCCCATCGACGCCATCGTCAGCGTGCGCACCGGCGGCGGCCATGAATCGGTCACCGCGGCCCTGGGTTCGGTGGCCGATGAGGTGAACGGCTGGATTGTCGACGAGCGCACCCCGATCGTTCCGCCCAAGGTGCGGAACGGCGTCCGCACCGATGCGCTGGCGAATTTCGCGCTACTGCGCATTCCGGCCGATCTGACCCGCGAGGAGTGGTTGCACCGCTGGCACGATCTGCACACCCCGATCGCCATCGACACCCAGGACACCTTCGGTTACGTGCAGAACACCGTGCTGGAGGCGATCACCGAGGGTCGCCGCGTCGACGCGCTCGTCGAGGAGCTCTTCCCCATGGCGGCCATGACCAGCGCACATGCCTTTTACGGCGCGGGCGATGACGATGCCGAACTGCAACGCCGGGTCACCCTCATGATGGAGAGCGTCGTCCGCTTCGGCGCGCACTTGGATCTCGATCTGGTACCGACTAGTCGATACGTGTACGCACTCGGCTGACACCGGGCACACCTCCCGCATACGGAAGGACACTCCGGCTCGGCGATTCGTCACGCGGCAACCTTTGAGACAACCATCACTCATACTGCTTCGTGAGGATCTCCGACCGCCGGTGTCCATCTCTTCGAAGCGATGAGGAGGTGCTGTGCCCATGCCCGAGGCGGCAGTCACGATCACGCCCGACGACGCCACCCTGGCCGCGCGAGTGCGTGACGGCGATATTCGCGCCTTCGAACAGCTGGTGCTGCGCTACGAGGGGCAGATGTTCCGGCTGGCCGCGCGCATGCTGGACGACCGGGCCGAGGCGCAGGACATCGTGCAGGAGGTGTTCCTGACCGCGTGGCGTCGCATCGGCCAATTGCAGGATGACGCCGCCTTCGCCGGCTGGCTCTACCGCATGACCACCAATCGCTGCCTGAATCTGCTGCGCTCGCGGCAACGCCCGGCCGATATCGATCCCGATGCCACCGAATCGCCGCGCACCGAAACCCGGCCCGAACACGCGGTGCAGATCAACGGCCAATTGGCGGCGTTGACCGTGGCACTGCGCGAACTCACCCCCGAACAGCGGGCGTGCTGGCTGCTGCGCGAGGTGCACGGGCGCAGCTATGAGGAGATCGGCGAGATCGTCGGCGCGAACGCCACCGCGGTACGCGGGCGGATCGCGCGGGCCCGCGCCCAATTGGCGGAGGTGATGAAGCCATGGCGGTAATCGATACCGACACCGAGCAGGAATACGTGCTGCCCTGCGGTCGTGGCCTGGACAGCGTGTGGGATCGCCTGGATACCGTGCGGAACGGTGGCGGCGATGCGCACGAGGCGAGCTGCATCCACTGCCGGACCGCACGCGAGAGCCTGCTGGGGCTGCGCACCGCGACCCGGGAGTTGATCGACCAACCCGATCCGCCACCCTCGGATTTGGTGGAGCGCATCATGTCCGCGGTTCGCTCGGAGTTGCGGCGCGGTCAGGCATTGGGTCTGCCGACCCCGCACGCGGGCACGGTCGCGGTGAGCGAACAGGCCGTGGCGGTGGTGCTGCGCTACGCGGCGGACAGTGTGCCCGGGGTGCGGGCGCGACGCTGCCGGATGCAGGCGGTCGGCACCGGGCCCGATGGTGAGACCGTCGTGCACATCTCGATGACCATCGCGGTCGAGGTCAATGGCGATGGCGTGCACGGGCTGGTGCCCAAGGTCCGCGAGGCCGTGACCGCCGCCGCGTCCGCGCGCACGGGACTGGTGGTCGGTCGGCTCGATATCGCGATCGTGGACGTCTACCAGGAGGGCGGTCGATGAGCGCCCGCGCCGAACTGATCGTCGCCGATCAGGTAGTGGCCGGTGTCGCCGCGCATGCCGCGGGGTCCGTGCCCGGGGTGGTGCGGGTGGAACACGGCCTGCGCGGACTGGTCACCGCGCTCACCCGGGCGGGCAGGCAACTGTGGGCCGGCTACGAGATCGCCTCCACCAAGGGCGTGCGCATGCAACGCGACAGCGGTTCCCTCGCAATCGAATTGGAGATCGCCATCGGCGCCGAACGTCATGCGGGAACCATCGGGACCGCGGTGCAGCACGCGGTCGTGCGTAAGGTCCGCGAACAGACCGGCGTGCGCGTCGACGAGGTGTCGGTGACCATTGTCGATATCGAACCGGAGGCGCGATGAAGGCGCCGGGCGAGCTGATCGACAAGATCGCCGGAGCGGTCTCGGCCGTACCGGGCCTCGAATTGGAGTCCTCGGTCGCCGAGGGCGTGCGCTGGCCCGGCCGCTCCACCGCCATCGAACTCGGCACCGGGATTGTCGAAATCCGGGTTGTCGCAACGGCTTTACCACTGAAAACGCTCCTCGGGCGGCTGACCGAAGCCGTCGAACCACTGCTGGCGGATACGCCGTGGGCCGGTGCGACCCTGCGCATGGTGGTCACCCGGCTCGCCGCGTCCGCATTCGAAACCGATTGAGTATCAGGAGGCAGAGATGACCGCTACCGCAACCGATAAGAGCAAGAGCGATTCGCCCGCCGATAACGGCAAGCCCGCGGCGAAGAGCGAATTGCAGAGTGAGCAGGGCACCACCAGCATCGCCGATGTCGTGGTGCAGAAGGTCGCAGGCCTGGCCGCGCGCAATGTGCGCGGGGTCCACGATCTGGGCGGCGGCGCGGCGCGCGCGTTCGGGGCCATCCGCGACCGCATTCCCGGGGCCTCGGCCAGTGTGGGACAGGGTGTTTCGGTCGAGGTGGGCGAGACCCAGGCCGCGGTC